>JBDTMI010000016.1:0-68008 GCA_039934355.1 Gemmatimonadales bacterium | reverse complement strand
CATCGCCTAATCGCCTAATCGCCTGGTCGCCCAACCACCCAACCACCCAACCACCCAACCACCCAACCACCTACCGCCTACCGCCCCTCCCCAGCCCGCCCTATCTTCAGTTCCCTATGAAACGCGTCTACATCGAGACCTATGGCTGCCAGATGAACGTGGCCGACACCGAGCTCATGCTCGGGGCCCTTGGTCGCGACGGCTACCTCCCCACCGATCAGCCGGATGGCGCCGACCTGCTCCTGATCAACACCTGCGCGGTGCGGGACAACGCGGAACAGCGAGTCATCGGTCGGCTGGGCGAGCTGCAACACTACAAGCGGGGTGGTGCCATCCTCGGCGTCGTTGGCTGCATGGCACAGCGGCTGGGACCGGTACTGCTGGAGCGCGCGCCGAAGGTCGATCTGGTCGCCGGCCCGGACTCCTACCGCAACCTGGCCAGTCTCGTCGCCCAGGCGCGCGAGGGCGATCGGGTCACGGACACGGAGTTCCGGTCCTGGGAGCACTACGAGGATGTGCCGCCGGTGCGGCCCATGTCGGCCACCGCGTTCGTGACCGTGCAACGGGGCTGCGATTACAAGTGCACCTTCTGCATTGTTCCGTATACCCGGGGGCCGGAGCGGAGCCGTAGCTTGGCGGATGTGGTTCGCGAGGTCGCGGCGCTCGCCGCCCGCGGGACCACGGAGGTGACGCTCCTTGGCCAGACGGTCAACAGCTATCACGATGGCACCCACGACTTCGCCGACTTGCTCCGTGCCACGGGCGCGGTCGACGGCATCCGGCGGGTGCGCTTCACCAGTCCCTATCCCACCGACTTCACCGACCGGGTCATCGAGGCCATGGCGACGGTGCCCGCGGTGTGCGAGCATGTGCACCTGCCGGTGCAAAGCGGCTCGAACTCGGTGCTCAAGCGGATGCTGCGGCGCTACACCCGCGAGGCCTACCTCGATGTGGTGGCTCGACTGCGCGCCGCGATGCCCGGGATCACTGTTTCGACCGACATCATCGTGGGATTTCCGGGGGAGACCGAGGCGGAATTCGCCGAGACCGAGAGTCTGGTGGCTGAGGCGGGCTTTGACGATGCCTACACCTTTCGCTACTCGGTGCGCGACGGCACTCCCGCCGTTCGGCTCAAGGACCATGTGCCGGAGGCGGTCTCCGCCGCGAGGCTCGAGCGACTCATCGCCCTCGTTCGCGAGCGGGGTCGGCGGAACAACGCCGCGCATGTCGGCCGCACCTGCGAAGTCCTGGTGGAGCGGCTCGCGCGGCGGGGCGGGATGCTGCTGGGCCGGACCCGTGGCAATCATATGGTCCTGCTGGACCTGCCGGAGCGCAGTATCGGCGAGTATCACACGGTGCAACTTACCGGCACGACCGGTTCGACCTTCACGGGCACCCTCGTCCGACCCCAACTGGCGGTGCTCGCATGAGCCGACCGACCGTCCGCAATCTCGTCGAAGCCCACGTCGCCGAGGGGTACGAGAAGCTGAAGCACCATTTCCCCGAGTTTTGCGGTTGCGATACCTGTCGCCTGGACGTGATGGTCTACGCCCTGAATCGCCTGCCGGCGCGGTACGTGATCGGCCGAGAAGGCACGGTGGTCACGGATGTGAACCTCGACAAGGACCAGAATCGCGCGACGATCGATGTTGCCATCATGGAAGGGTTCCGGAAGGTGAATCTCGCGCCGCGCTGCGAGCGGAAGGGCGCCGCGAAGTAGCCAGGGCGTCCCATTTCGCGCGACGGGTGTGAACCGGCCACCCGCGCTCCTGCTGCTGCTGACCTATGGGGCCGGTCTCGCGACCGGCCTCACGCATTTTCAGGAACCCCTCGCCGTCGGATCGAGTGTCGGTCTGATCGCGGTGGGTGTTGCCGTCACTCGCCGCCAGGCGCTTGTCTGGCCCGTTGCCATCCTGCTGGGGCTCGCTGCCGGCTTGCTGGCACGGAGCCAGGATGCTGCTCGCTGTGCGACCCGACTCTCATCCGGGCCGGTCCACGTCGAGCTGCACCTCGTGGAGCCGGTGTCGCCCGATGCGCGCGTCACCGCCGTCCGTCTTACCGAAGGATCCTGCGCCGGTTCAGTGCGGGCGCACTGGCCGGCGCACCTGGTGGTGCCCGCTGGCTCGCGGGTCCGGGCCACCGGGCGATGGGCCCCCGCCGATTCCGGGGTCATCGGTCCCGCTGATGGGATCCTGCTGCTGGAGACGGTCACCACCGAAGCGCTCGAACCGACCATCGGGGAACAGGTGCGCGGCTGGGTGATTGGGACCAGCGGGCGCCTCTACGGCGCGCGCGCGGGGACGGTGGAAGCGCTGGTCCTGAACCGGAGAGCCGGCATGCCCGCCGACCTCAAGAATCGTTACGCCCGCGCCGGGCTGGTCCACCTGCTCAGCATCTCCGGATTCCATGTTGGGGTGATCATGGCCTGGGTGCTGTTGCTCGCACGGCTGGCCGGCATGTCGCGCGCCGGGTCCAGCCTGCTCGCGGCGACGACTGCGCTTGCCTACGTGATCTTTCTCGGGTGGCCACCGCCAGCTGCACGCGCTGCACTGCTCGCCGCGCTCGTCCTGCAGGGCCAGCTCCGGCAGCGGCACGCCCAGACCATCCCGTTGCTCTGCGTCACCTGCGTCGTCCTCCTCCTGCTCGATCCCTGGGCAATCCTGGATGCGGGGGCGTGGCTCTCGGCGTCCGCGCTTGGCGGTGCGCTGCTCGCCACCCGCTGGAGTGACCGGGCTCTGGGAAGGCATTGGCTCTGGCGCACCCTCACCGGTTCGGTCGGGGCCACGCTCGCCACGGCGCCGATCACGGCGGCGCTGTTCGGCACCGTTTCGCTGGCAGGGGTCGCCCTCAATTTTCTGGCGATCCCGCTCGCGGCCGTGGCCGTGCCAGGGATCCTCTTTTCCTTGTTGGCCGCAGCGATCCTTCCCCCGCTCGCCGCCCCGCTCGCAGCAGGCGCCGGCGCCCTGCTCGGCGGGCTCGACGGGCTGGCCTGGTGGGGTGGGAAGTGGGACGCGCTGGTTGTGATCCAACCGGCCGCCGCCGCTTCCGCCCTGCCGTGGCTCGGTGTGTTGCTGGTGACGGGCTGGACCATTGCTGGGGGAACCACCCGATGGGAGGCGGCTCGTCGTGTCGCACTCGGATTGGCCCTCGTGGTCTGGGGCCTGCTCCTGGCCGACCGGCTGCAGGTCGTCCATGACACCGGTTCCGGGCTGGCGTTACATTTTCTCGACGTCGGGCAGGGCGACGCGGCGGTGCTGCGGACTCCGGCGGGCCGGTGGATCCTGATCGACGCCGGTCCGCGGAATGACCGGGGCGACGCGGGCCAGCGGGTCGTGGCACCGTTTCTCGCTCGAGAGCATGTCGCCCGACTCTCGCTGGCCGTGATTTCCCACGCGCACGCCGACCATATCGGCGGGCTCCGTTCGGTGATCGAGCGCATCCCGACCGATCAGGTGCTGGAGCCGGCGGAACTGGTGGCCGACCCGGTCTACACCAGCGCACTCGATGCGATGGCCGCAACAGAGGTTGGCTGGCGCGCGGCGCGTGACGGCATGCGCTTCGAGATGGACGGGGTGCGGTTTACCCTCCTGCATCCCGACACCACCTGGGCCGAGTGGCGGCTGGACCTGAACGAGGATTCGGTCGTCCTGCTGGTGGAGTACGGAAACTTCCGGGCGCTCTTTCCGGGCGATGCGGGGCTGGTCGCGGAAGCGCGGCTGGCGGGTCGGATCGGGACCGTCGATCTCCTCAAGGTGGGGCACCACGGCTCCCGCAGCGCCACCGGAGCGCCCTGGCTCGAGGAACTGCAGCCGACGCTTGCCGTGATCAGCGCCGGGCGGCACAATGGCTACGGCCACCCGCACGCCGACGTCCTGGAGCGGCTGCAGCGGGCCGGTGCGCGGATCTGGCGCACCGATCAGGACGGACCACTCTCGGTGCGGACCGACGGACACACGCTGCGGCTCGACACCGGCTGGACCACAGAGACGATTGCCCTGGCGCCCCATGCGGGCGTCGGTGCCCAACCCCAAGGAACCCCTCGTGCTCCCTGATACCCGCGTCACGACCATCGAACGCTTCATCCTCGATCAGGAGGAGAAGTACCCCGAGGCGACCGGCGCACTGTCCTATCTGCTCTACGACATTGCGCTGGCCGCGAAGATCATCGCGGCGAGCATCCGGCGGGCCGGACTGGTGAACATCCTGGGCAGCGCGGATAACACCAATGTCCAGGGCGAGGAACAGCAGAAGCTGGATGTTTTCGCCAACGAGACCATGAAAAACGCACTCAACCACACCGGGCGAGTCTGCGTGATGGCGTCGGAAGAGGACGCGGAACTGATACCGGTGCCCGCGGAGTACCCGGCGGGCAGGTACACCGTCCTTTTCGATCCGCTCGATGGGTCCTCGAACATCGACGTCAACGGTGCCGTCGGCACCATCTTCAGCATCTATCGTCGCATCAGCACCGAAGGGCGGGGGGGGCTGGCGGACGTGCTTCAGCCAGGGTGCAAGCAGATCGCGGCCGGCTACGTGATCTACGGTTCCAGCACGATGATGGTCTACACCACAGGGCAGGGCGTCGCCGGCTTCACCCTCGATCCCTCCATCGGCGAGTTTCTCCTCTCTCATCCGAAGCTGGTGACGCCGCGCATCGGCAAGTACTACAGCGTCAACGAGAGCAATTTCGCCCGGTGGAGCAAAGGCACTCAGTGGGCCGTCCGCGGCTTCCACGGCGACCGGCCCGAGGAGATCAAGGGCAAGAACAGTCGCTACATCGGCTCACTGGTCGCTGACTTCCACCGCAACCTGATCGCGGGCGGCATCTTCCTGTACCCCGCCGATACCCGGAATCCCAAGGGCAAGCTGCGCCTGTTGTACGAGGCGTCGCCCATGGCGTTCATTGCGGAGCAGGCCGGCGGTTCGGCGACCGATGGGGTACGTCGCATCCTCGATCTTGTGCCGGTCGATCTGCACGAGCGGACGCCGCTGGTGATCGGCTCGCGGGAGGATGTGGGATACGTCGCCGACACGCTGCGCCGTCAGGGAGAGGCCTGAGCGTGGAGGAACAGCCCGGCTGCTTCCCGTTCACCCGCGGCGTCTACCCGCGGATGTATACCGAGCGGCTCTGGACCATGCGCCAGTACGCCGGGTTCGGGACGGCGGCGGAGACCAATACGCGGTTCCGGATGCTGCTCGCGGCGGGTCAGAGCGGGCTCTCGACTGCATTCGACCTGCCGACCCAGATGGGCTACGACTCCGATCATCCCATGGCGGAGGGCGAAGTGGGGCGGGTGGGAGTCGCCATCGATACGGTGGAGGATCTGCACGATCTTTTCCGCGAGATCCCCCTGGGGCAGGTTTCGACCTCGATGACCATCAACGCCACCGCGGCCATTCTGCTGGCGATGTACGTGGTGGTCGGGGAGGAACAGGGTGTGCCACGGCAGGAGCTGCAGGGGACGGTGCAGAACGACGTCCTCAAGGAGTACATCGCGCGGGGGACCTATATCTATCCCGCCGGGCCCTCTCTCCGGCTGATTACCGACATCTTCCGCTTCATCGCCGACGAGCGGATGAATTTCAATCCGATCTCGATCAGCGGCTACCACATGCGGGAGGCCGGGGCGACGGCGGTGCAGGAGGTCGCGTTCACGCTGGCCAACGCCATCGAGTACGTGAACCGGGCCATCGAGGCGGGGCTCGAGATCAACCGTTTCGGTCCCCGGCTTTCGTTTTTCTTCGCGGCGCACAATGATCTCTTCGAGGAGGTCGCGAAGTTCCGCGCGGCCCGGCGCCTGTGGGCCCGGATCGCGCGGGAGCGATTCCACGCCGATGACCAGACCTGCCGGCTCCGATTCCACACCCAGACCGGCGGAGTCACACTTCAGGCGCAGCAGCCGCTGACCAACGTCGTTCGGGTGACGGTCCAGGCGCTCGCGGCCACCCTGGGCGGGACCCAGTCGCTCCACACCAACGGCTATGACGAGGCCCTCACCCTCCCGACCGCCGAGTCGGCAACCCTCGCCCTGCGCACGCAGCAAGTGCTGGCCTACGAGAGCGGGCTGGCGACGGTGGTGGATCCCTTCGCCGGCAGCCACTTCATCGAGGCGTTGACGGACCGGATTGAGCGGGAAGCGCGCGCGTTGATCGAGGAAGTCGATCGTCTCGGCGGCTCGGCAGCCGCGATCGAGCAGGGATGGTTCCAGGAGGCGATCGGCCGGAGCGCGTGGGATACGCAGCAGCGCCAGGAGTCGGGAGAGCAGGTGGTGGTCGGGGTGAACCGCTTCACCGACGGCTCAGCGATTCCGGTCATCCCCCGACCTGATTTCTCCGCCCTGGCGGCGCACCAGTCCGCTCGACTCGCGGCAGTGAAAGCTCGGCGCGACTCAGCCCACGTGAAGGGTGAGTTGAGTACACTCGAACGCGCGGCGCACCGTGCCCAGCCCCTCATGCCCCCGATCATCGACGCGATCCGGGCGCGGGCCACGCTTGGTGAGGTGAGTGACACGCTGCGTGGGGTATGGGGGGTGTATCGGCCCGGAGGGTGATTCCTGACCGTATCCTGGGCGCCGTGAGGGGAAACTGCCCGACGGCGACCCGATGGGTGGCGCGATGGACATGTTGAACAGGAGGATGTGACGGGACTAGAACGCGAACTGCACCCCGGCATGGACTACCAGCAGGTCCGTCTTGCTCTCGATCGGGTTGATGATCACGTTGCCGCCCGGCGTTGTTTGAATGCTGCCTTCGCGCAGGTACCGGGTGGTGCCATGGCGCTGATACCGGATACCGGCGTCGAGGAAGACCGGCTTGCGGCCATGAGATACCTGGAACAGGAGCCCCCCGCCGCCGGCGTAGGCGAAGGTGACATCGTTGAAGTTCTCCGACTCGGCGAAGGGTGAGGAGTTGGAAGTTCCCGACGCGCTGGTCGTCGTGGTAAACATCGAGAGGCCAAAGAATCCGTTTACATAGGGCCGCAGGGCGCCGCGGGTCAGGTGGAACTCCGGACCTACGCCGAGGGTGAAGATGTCGTTGGCGGTCGTGAGGTCCACAAAGAGTCCGGGCAGCGACGGAAAGGAGACCTGCTGCGTGGTCCGGCCGTACTCGATCCACGACAAGAAGATGCGGAGCCCGGCCTGCCCCGACCGATCCAGCATGAAGGTCACATCGCCGCTGGCGCCGTAACCGGTGCCCACAAACTGCTTGAACTCCCCCTGTGGAAATGCGAGCTGCAGATTGAGCCCGGCATAGTTCCTGGCGCCGGGATCGTCGGGAACCTCCCGATAGTTCTGGGCGACGAGGGACGAGGCGGGGGCGAGGGCCAGCAGCGTGGCGAGGGCCAGGCGACGGTCGATCACGAGGGCTCCGGTGGGGTTTGGTTTGGGCCAAGCATATCCGTCCACCTTCCAGCCGGGAAGGGTCCTCTGGCACGGGTTCGATGCCAGAGGTAGCTTGTTCCTCGCAGTCGCCACTCTCGCCCCAGGGATGGGACGTCACACGCTTTAGGGCCTTCCGCGGTGCTGGGGGGCGTCCATCCCATGCGCATCCTTCTTCGTGCTCCCCTCATTGCATTTGCGGTGCTCACCTTCGTCACCCGGCTGCCGGCGCAGGGTGCAGCGCAGGCGACCTCGGTGTACAGTCGTGGGCGGCCCCTGAGCGAGTGGATCACCCAGGCCGATCACTACATCCCCGATTTGCGGTGTGAAGCCGTGCGGGCGATTGCCGCACTGGGGCCGGGCGGTCGCGCGGCCCTCCCGGTGCTGCTCAGGGCAACCCGGGATGACACGGAAGACGTCCGCTTCTGGTCAGTCGAGGCGATCCGGCGCATCGGGCCGGCGGCACGGGAAGCGGTGCCAGCGCTGCTGGTCGTGCTCACCGATGATGTGCGACGAGTGCAGCTCTCGGCCCGTGCCGCCCTGGAGGCGATCGGGCCGGCCGCGCTTCCCGCGCTGACGCCCGCCCTGCGGAGCCCGGATCCCTGGGTCCGGGCCAACGCCGCCGAAGCAATCGGAGCCATCGGTGGGCTCAGCGGCAACACGGTGAAGGAACTTGCCCGCCTGCTGGGCGACGACTCGCTCTGGGTGCGCGCCTCCGCCGGCTGGGCGCTGGGTCGGCTCGGGGCCGAGGCAAAGCCGGCGGTCAAGCCGCTCGTCAATGCATTGCGGGAGGAGTTGCGCCGCGACCCGGAGCTGCGTGTGCCGGCGCAGCGTGCGCGGGTCGAGCAATACAGTTACGCCCTGGGCCGGATTGGTTCCTCCGCCGCCGACGCGGTTCCCAGTCTGCTCTCGGTCCTGTTCGATGGCGGTGATTCACTGCGAGCGATCGCGGCGGCGGCGCTGGCCGGGATCGGTGCGCGCGCCGCCCCGGCGCTGGGTCAGGCGCTGACCTCGGAGCGCATGGCCGCCCGGATCGAGGCCGCCCACGGACTCAGGTTGATGGGACCGGCTGGGAAGAAGGCGGTGCCGGCGCTGATCCGGGTCCTCGAGACCACCGATGAGCTGGAGGGAGGTCACGACCTGCTGGTTGCAACGGCCGACGCCCTGGGCAGTATCGGAAAGTCGGCAAAGCGCGCGCTGGGCGCACTTGCACGAGCCCGCAAGCACAATGTGGCGCCTGACGTTGTGATCGCGCTGGACCGTGCGTCGCGCAAGATCCGCGCGGGGGACTGAGCCGTCAGCCATCAGCGCAAAGCGTTCAGCGTTCAGCCTCTCTGCTCGCGAACCGCCCACTCGCCCACCGGCCACACCGCCTAACCGTCCAACCGCCCACTCGCCCAACCGCCTACTCGCCCAATCGCCTCTTAACCCAATCGCCCACCTCCCCCGCTTGAATCGCCCGCCCAAACCCGCTAAGATCTTGCGCTTGTTTCTCTTAGGACACTGCCAACGATGCCGACGTACGAGTATCTCTGCCCCGCCGGGCACCACTTCGATCTGATCCAGAAAATGTCGGACAAGCCCAAAGCCCGCTGCCCGAAGTGTGGCAAGCCGGCCAGTCGGCAGATTTCCGGCGGCGCGGGGCTCGTCTTCAAGGGGAGCGGCTTCTACATCACCGACTATGGCAAGGACGGCAAGGGTCCCCGCAAGGAGGCCGACGCACCGTCCAAGCCCGACAATGCCCCCAAGACTGATGCCGCTCCGGCCGCGAAGGCCGAGACCACGTCTGAGGCGAAACCGGCAGCAGCCGAGAAGCCGTCACCCAAGCCCGCCACCAAGAAGGCCAAGGAGTGAGCGACCTGATCCGCGCCGAGCTGGTGCGGGTTGCCGCGGCGCTCGACGCGCCTGACGCGACCTTCGTGCTGGAGCGGCCTCGCGATGGTGGCCACGGTGACTTGAGCACCAACCTCGCCATGGTGCTGGCGAAGCAGCAGAAGACCAATCCGCGGGCCGTTGCGGCGAAGGTCATCGCGCTGCTCGAGATCCCGGCCTCCGACGTCTCAAAGGTCGAGATCGCCGGCCCGGGCTTCATCAACTTCTGGCTGGCGCAGGATGCGCTGGCGACGCTGCTGCGGACCATCATCGATACCGGTGCCGAGTACGGGAGGCAGACGTTCGGTGCGGGGCAACGGGTCAACGTCGAGTTCGTGTCCGCCAATCCGACCGGGCCGCTGCACGTCGGCCATGGACGTGGTGCGGCGATGGGCGATGCGATCGCCGAACTGCTCGACTGGACCGGGCACACCGTGACCCGCGAGTTCTACATCAACGACGCCGGCGTCCAGATCGAACGGGTGATCCAGAGCCTGCATGCGCGGATCCGGCAAAAGCTGGGTCGGTCGGGCGAGATCCCCGAGGGCGGCTACCATGGCCAGTACCTCGTGGAACTCGCCGATGTCCTGCTGCTCGATCAGCCGGACCTGGCGACGCTTTCGGATGAGGAGCTGCTGGTGCGCTGCCGGGTGGCTCCGGTCAGGATTCGCGCCGAGCAGGAGGAACTGCTCGGCCTGCTCGGGGTCCGGTTCGATCGCTGGTCGTCGGAGCAGGCGGTCCGCGATGACGGCAAGGTCGAGAGCGCGCTCGCGCTCCTCGCCGAGCGGAAGCTCACCTACGAGCAGGAGGGCGCCCTGTTCCTCCGCACCAGCGATTTCGGTGATGACAAGGATCGGGTGCTGCGAAAGAGCGATGGCAGCCTGACCTACTTTGTTCCGGACATCGCCTATCACATCGACAAGCACGAGCGGGGATTCGACCGGGTCATCGACGTCTGGGGTGCCGACCATCACGGCTACATCCCGCGGATGCGTTCCGCGCTTCGGGCGGTGGGCTACGCCGAGGAATTTTTTGAGGTCGTGCTGGTCCAGCTGGTCAAGGTGGTGCGGGACGGAGAAGAGGTGCGGATGTCGAAGCGCGCCGGAGACTTCGTCGCGCTGCGTGACCTGTTCGACTGGGTGGGCCTTGACGCGGCGCGCTATTTCTTCCTCATGCGCCAGGGCCAGTCGCCGTTCACCTTCGATGTGGATCTCGCCCGGAAGCAGACCGACGAGAACCCGATCTTCTACGTGCAGATGGCGCACGCCAGGATGAGCGGGATCTTCCGCGTCGCGGGCCGGGCGGTGGAATCGGCGACCGGCGACATCGAACTCGAGGCGCTGCCGGTCGAACAGGACATGGAGCTGCTCAAGAAGCTCGCCGTCTTCCCCGAAGTCGTCGCGAAGGCGGCCCGGACCCGGGAGCCGCATCGGGTCACCGATTATCTCGAAGACCTCGCCCGCATCTCGCACGGTTGGTACCACCATTGTCGCGTCCTGGGCGAGCCTCCAGCGACCGAAGCGGCCCGTCTGGCGTTGGCTCGGGCCGCCCGTATCGTGCTGTCCAACGGACTCTCACTGCTTGGCCTTACCGCGCCTGATCGGATGTGACCGGATGCGTTTGCTCGTCGTAGGCAGTGTGGCGCTCGATTCCATCAGCACGCCGTTCGGCGACGTGACCGACAGCCTGGGCGGCTCGGCGGTGTACTTCAGCGTCGCGGCGTCGCTGCTCACCGGAGTACAGGTCGTCGGCGTCGTGGGCGACGACTATCCGGTCGCGGAGCTGGACAAGCTGAGCCCGCGGGGCATCGACTGGAGCGGAGTGGAGCGACTGAAGGGCGAGAGTTTTCGCTGGAAGGGAAAGTACAGTTTTGATCTCTCCAGCCGAGAAACGCTGGAGACCCGACTCGGCGTCTTCGGCGGGTTCGAGCCGAAGTTGCCGACCGGCTTCCGCCAAACGCCCTTCGTCTTCCTCGGCAACATCGATCCCGAACTGCAGCTCCGGGTGCTCGACCAGATGGAGGCCCCGAAGCTGGTTGCATGCGATACCATGAATTACTGGATCGAGAGCAAGCGGGACGCGCTGATGAAAGTCATCAAGCGGGTCGACCTGCTCATCATCAATGACGAGGAGCTGCGTCAGCTCGCCGGTGACTGGAATGTCCCCCGTGCCGCGAACTGGGCCCTGGCGCAGGGCGCCCGGCGTGTCATCGTGAAGCGGGGCGAGCATGGGGCGCTGCTGGTGGAGCCGGGCAGTCGGTTCTATGCCCCTGCCTTTCCGCTGGAGGAAGTGTTCGACCCCACCGGCGCCGGCGACTGTTTTGCTGGTGGCGTCCTGGGCTATATCGCACGCACCGGTGAGGCCTCCAGCGCCGTGATGCGTCGTGCGATGGTGTACGGCACCGCCATGGGATCGTTCGCCGTCGCGAAGTTCGGTATTGGCGGTTTTGACGGTGTGACGCGCGAGTCGCTGCAGGCCCGGGTCGAAAGTTTTCGGGACCTCACTCACGTCGATCTTGCGGAGCCGATCGGATGACCGAGCGCCAATACGCCGCCGCCGGTGTCGACCTCCAGAGCAGCGATGCCGCCAAGGCCCGGATCGGAGAGCTCGTCGCCGGCACCCGTACCCAGTTCTCCGTCGGCCTGGTCGGCGCCTTTGGCGGCATGGTGCGCGTCCCGCCCGGAATGCAGAGCCCGGTCCTGGTCATGAGCACCGATGGCGTGGGGACCAAGGTGCTCGTGGCGTTGCAGGCGCAGCGTTTCGATACGGTCGGCGAAGACCTCGTCAATCACGGTGTCAACGACATCCTGGTTCATGGCGCCCGACCTCTGGCGTTCATGGACTATGTCGCTGGCACCGGATTGTCGGTGCAGCAGATCGCGGAGATCGTCGCAGGGGTGGCCCGCGGCTGCCGCGCACACGAGATGGCCCTCGCCGGCGGAGAAACGGCCCAGATGCCCGGGCTGTACCAACCCGGCAATTTTGACCTGGCGGGGACGATTATTGGTGTGGTGGAGGAAAAAGAGGCCCTGCACGGAGATCGCATCCAGCCCGGAGACGTGCTGCTTGCCTATGGCTCGACCGGCCTCCATACCAACGGCTATACCCTGGCGCGCAGAGTGATTTTCGACGTGATGCGCCTCACACTGGATGCCCCGCTGGGAGAGACGGGGCAGAGCGTCGCGGATGCCCTGCTCGCGGTGCACCAGAGTTACGTGAGCTCGGTGATGCCGGTCATCTCGCGCCTGCACGGCATCGCGCATATCACCGGCGGCGGCATTGGGGGCAATCTGGTCCGGGTCTTGCCCGACGGGTGTGAAGCAGTGGTCGAGTCGGCAAGCTGGCAGTGGCCGCCACTCTTCCGCGTGCTGCAGGAGGCGGGGCGGGTTTCCACCGACGAGATGCGGGATGTCTTCAACCTCGGAGTGGGCCTCATTGCCGTGCTTCCGCGCGAGGCGGTGACGGCGGCACAAGATGCCGCTCGCACCGCTGGCGTGCCTACCTGGATTCTCGGCGAGATCCGCCGCGGGACGAGGGGGGTGCGATTCAGTCCCTGAGACACACCACTGCAAGGATGGAAACCATGCGTATCCTGCGTCCCTGCCTGCTGGCCTCCACTGGTCTCCTGCTGTTTGCTGCGTCGGCTGCGGCACAGAACCCCGAGTGCGCCCCGTACCAGGGCGTCGGGTTCACTCCCCAGGACTACAATATCTGCAATGCCGCCATTGACGGCACCCAGATCTTTCATCCGGTGGCCGGCCTGCTGGTGAGCGGTGGCAACCCGGTCCTCGGAAGCGTCCGCCCCCTCGGCGGCCTGGGGCATTTTTCCCTGACGGCACGGGTCAACGCGACTCAGCTCCGGACGCCCGACCTCAACTATGACGGCAACGGTACCACGGTCGCACAGGATACCAAGATTTTCGCACCGGCCCCGCTGGTCGAGGGCGCACTCGGTCTCTTCAAGGGCATGAACGGCTTCCTCGCGCTGGACCTGCTGGGCTCGGCCCAGCTTCTGCCGACCAAGGCGATTGACAACCTCACCGTCGACCCGAAGGCCAGAAAGATCGGGTCGATTGCCTTGGGGTTGGGGTACGGCGCGCGGGTCGGCGTGTTTCCCGGCAAGGCGATCATCCCGTCGCTGACCGTTTCGGTGATGCGGCGGGATATTCCGCGGATCACCTACGGCGACGTGACGACCGGCGGCGACAACTACAGCTACAGTCTCGACCTGCACGCGACCAATCTGCGGGCCGTGGCAGGGTACAAGCTCGCCGTGTTCAACATTGGCGCCGGGATTGGCTGGGACAAGTACACCGGGACGGCCAACATCGGCTTCGTGCCCAACGGTGGCGTGCTTCCGGCACAGACGATCAACGGGATCAAGCTCGACAATACTCGGACGATGGCGTTTCTGACCGCGGCGCTTGATTTCCCGATCTTCAAGATCGGCGCGGAGGCCGGCTATCAGCTTGGGAAGGACCAGTCGCTCTCGACGACGTTCGCAGGCAACAACCCCAAGGACAAGCGCCTGTTTGCCGGTGCCGGCATCCGACTGGCGTTCTAGCAGCACCAGGTCGCAGTCCGGCGGGGTCGACGGGATCGTCGACCCCGCCTTGCGTTGGTGGCCCTGCCCTCATCCTTCATGCTGCCGCGGCCGATACTGCAGGTATGACCTCCCGCGTATTCGCGCCATCAGCGTTGCCGATTCTTGCCGTCCTCGTGCCACTGTTCCTTGCCGCTCCGCTCGCCGCCCAGGTCGAGAGCTGCCCCGTCGATAGCACCAGCAGTGCCCGCATCTGTCAGGCGGGCGCCGATGCACTCACGCTCTTCCTGCCGCTGGAAGGGGTGCTGGTGGGTGGCGGGAATCCGGTGCCCGGGACGGCGGGCGCGCTGGGAAAATTCGGCAAGTTCCGCCTCGCGGCACGGGTGGGCTTCGCGACTGCGACGCTGCCATCCACCTCGTATGACGGGGTGAGTGACACGGTCCAGGCGGACAAGCGGCTCCTGATCCCGGTTCCGCGGCTGGATCTGTCGATCGGGTTGCTCAGCAAGAAACTGGCACTCGGTACGGCGTCGATCGATCTGCTGGGCTCGACCGTGCTCCTGCCGACGGGGGTCTCCACCCGGTACCGTGTCGATCAGAACGCCCGGAAGATCGGCTCGATCGCGCTCGGGCTGGGCTTCGGCGTCCGGGCGGCGCTGGTGATGCCCGCCCCGAAGCCCATGGTCTCGCTCAGTGTCATCAAGCGCGACTTGCCCACCCTCCGTTTCGGCGACCTCGCCGCCGGCGACCAGCTTTCGATCGCCACCAACCTCTCCGCCATCAATGTGCGCCTGATGGTCGGCGGGAAGGTGAAGTTCCTGACCCTCGCCGCCGGCGCGGGAATGGACCTCTTGAAGGGGGCGGGCAGCGTGAGCTGGCACGATTCGACCTCGGCGACCGACTCAACGATTGCCGTCAAGCTGAGCACGTCGCGGATCATCACGACCCTCAACGCCGCATTCGAGCTCGGGCCGATCAGCCTGTGGGGCGAGGGCGGCTATCAGCTCGGGGGCAAGGAGAAGCTGACCACGATCTTCGAGCGGGTCGACCCTGCCTCGGGTCGGTTCTACGGTGGAGCGGGTATCGCCCTGCGGTTCTAGACCGGCATCGCTGTTCGTCGCCTTCCGCATCCCCGGCAGTCCTCCCTCTGCCGGTTCGCTGGGATCACCCCCTAGATTACGTCCTGTGAACGACTTCGATGCCATGGGCCGAGCCTTGACCCTCGCCTGGCGGGGCTGGGGGCGCGTAGCCCCCAACCCGCTGGTGGGAGCGGTGGTGTTGCAGGGAGAGACCGTGGTCGGCGAGGGCTGGCACGCCGAATTTGGCGGACCACATGCCGAGACGATTGCGCTCATGCAGGCGGGCCCGGCCGCCGTCGGCGCCACCGTGCTCGTCACGCTGGAGCCTTGCAGCCACCAGGGGAAACAACCTGCCTGCACGGACGCGCTGATTCGTGCGGGTGTCCGCCGGGTGGTCGCAGCGATCGCCGACCCGAATCCCCAGGCGCAGGGTGGGGCGCAGCGGCTGGGGGCAGCCGGCATCACCGTCGAGATCGGGCTCAGGGAGGAAGAGGCAAAGGCGGACAACGCCCTCTTTCTGCACCGCTGGCAGAGTCTGAACCGGCCATACGTTGCGCTCAAGCTGGCCACCACGCTCGATGGGCGCATCGCCGACGCGGACGGCCGGTCCCGGTGGATTTCCGGCGACGACGCGCGCGACTACGTCCACTGGCTTCGTGCCGGCTTCGACGCGATCGGGGTGGGTGGGCACACGGCGCGGACCGATGATTCCTCCCTGACGGTACGCGGGACGATCGAGCCACGGGTGACGCCGCGGCGGGTGATCTTCGACCGCGCCGGCCACCTGCCGCCCACCCTGGCACTGGTCCGGAGCGCGCGGGAGATCCCGGCCCTGTTGTTGACCCAGGCGAGCGGACCCTCCGCGCATCTTGCGGAACTCGAGGCCCACGGGGTGCTGGTCTACCGGATCAACTCGCTGGGGGATGGTTTGCGCGTACTCTGGGAGGAGGGAATCACGTCGCTGCTCGTCGAAGGCGGTGGCCGGCTCGCCGGCGCACTCCTTGGCGCCGATCTGGTCGATCGCTACTACTGGATCCAGTCGCCGGTCTGGCTCGGGGATGACGGCCTGCCCGGCATCGTCGGCCTGCCCGGCACCACGCTGATGGAGGCGGAGCGCTGGGGCGTGGTGGAGCGCCGAGCACTGGGACAGGACACTCTGCTTGTCGTGGACAGGAACGCATGTTTACCGGGATCGTGACCGCCGTCGGCACCGTTCGGAGCGCCAAACTGGCCGCCGGGGGCCTGACCCTCAGGATCGGGGCCGGGTACCGCGCGTTGAAGCGGGGCGAGAGTATCGCGGTCGATGGGGCGTGCCTGACGGTTGAGCGGCACGGTGCCGGCTGGTTCGAGGTGCACGTGATCTCCACCTCGCTGGACCGGACGATGTTTGGTGGCTACACGAAAGGCCGGAAGGTCAATCTCGAGCGGGCGCTCAAGCTGGGCGACCGACTGGGTGGCCACCTCGTCCAGGGCCATGTCGATGGCGTGGGGCAGGTCGAGCGGATCGCGGAGCAGGGGGATGCCTGGCTGGTGGACGTCCGGGTCCCGGATCAGGTGGCCAGGGTCTCAATCCCGCTTGGCTCGATCACGGTCGACGGGGTGAGTCTGACGGTCAACGCGCTGCCGCGTCCCGGGGTGGTCCAGCTCTCTCTGATTCCGTTTACCTTTCGCCACACGACACTCGGCGGGAAAGCCCCCGGGGATGGCGTGCACCTCGAGGCGGATACCATCGGGAAATATGTGGCGCATCTGATCCGGAGCGGCCCCCGGTCGACGCCGGAGTGAGCGTCACCCCGGTGGGCTGGCCGGACACACGATTTTGGAGAATGGTCGACCTATGACGTTTGGCTCGATCGAGCAGGCGCTCGACGACATTCGCAACGGAAAGTTCATCATCGTCGCGGATGACGAAGACCGGGAAAATGAAGGTGACCTGATCTGCGCGGCGGAGCTGGTGACGCCCGAAATGGTCAATTTCATGATCACCCACGCGCGCGGCATGGTGTGCCTCGCGCTCACCTCGGAGCGGTGCGAACAACTTGGGCTGCTGCAGCAGGAGGCCCGAAATACCGAGTCGATGAATACGGCCTTCACGGTGAGCGTCGATGCCGACAAGCGTTTCGGGGTCACGACCGGAATTTCCGCGTCGGACCGGGCCCAGACGGTGCATGTCGCCATCAACCCGGCGACGGTCCCGACCGACCTGCGGCGCCCCGGACATGTCCACCCGATTCGAGCCCGCGCCGGCGGCGTGCTCCAACGGGTGGGGCATACCGAATCCGCCGTCGACTTCGCTCGCCTCGCGGGACTCTACCCCGCCGGCGTGATGTGCGAGATCCTGACCGCCGACGGTGGCATGGCCCGGCGGCCGGAGCTGGAAGTCTTCGCCGAGCAGCATGGCCTCACCTTCGTCACGATCGCGCAGCTGGTGGCTTACCGCCTGCGGACCGAGCAGCTGGTGCACCGCGCCGCGGAGGCGCGGCTGCCGACCGAGTTCGGCGAGTTTCGCATCGTCGCCTACGCCAACGATGTCGACCGCTCCCAGCATGTCGCGCTGATCATGGGGGAGGTCGCCGGCGAGTCGAGCGTGCTGGTGCGCATGCACTCGAAATGCCTCACGGGCGACGTTTTTGGATCGCAGCGGTGCGATTGCGGCCCCCAGCTCGATGCGGCGCTGCGCCAGGTGGCACGGGAGGGCCGCGGGGTCATCGTCTATCTCGATCAGGAGGGCCGGGGCATCGGGCTCCTGAACAAGATCCGGGCGTACGCCCTGCAGGACGGCGGCGCGGACACGGTGCAGGCCAATCAGCGACTCGGCTTCGCGCCGGACCTGCGCAACTACGGGATTGGTGCGCAGATTCTCCGGGATCTCGGCCTGTCCTCGATCCGGATCATGACCAACAACCCGCGCAAACTGGTCGGGGTCGAGGGTTATGGACTCGAGATCGTCGAGCGCGTGCCGCTGATGACGGCCCCGCATCAGGAAAACCGGGCCTATCTCGATACCAAGCGCGACAAGCTTGGTCACCTGCTGAATCACTGATCCATGGCCGAGATCCGGGGACGGCTTCGCGCGGTCGGACGGATGGCCATCTTCGTGAGCCAGTACAACGAGCGCGTCACCAGCCGGCTGCTGGAGGGTGCGCTGGATTGCTGTCGGGCCGCCGGGATCGCCGAAGACGCGGTGGATGTGGTCTGGTTGCCGGGTGCGTTCGAGCTGGGTGGCGCGGCGGCAGCGGCGGCCCGGACCGGGCACTATGTCGCGATTGTCGGGCTGGGGTGCGTGGTGCGGGGCGAGACGGCCCACTTTGAATTTGTCGCCGGCGAAGCGGCCCGCGGTCTCTCGACCGTGGCGACGACGCATGGGTTGCCGGTGGCGTTCGGCGTGCTGACCACCGAGACGTTGGAGCAGTCGCTGGCCCGCGCGGGCGGCGCGGCGGGGAACAAGGGCTACGAGGCCACCGAAGCGGCGATCCGCACGGCGGATGCCCTGGCCCAGCTCCGGAGTTTGCATGCTGCGCACTGAGACCAAGGCTCGTGCGCGTGCGCTGCAGATCCTCTACTCCTATGAAATCGGCACCGCGGACCTGCAGGAAACCGTCAGCCGGCTGGCCCGACTGACCGGCCCCGATCCCGCGGTGTACGATCAGGCCGAGGCGCTGGTGCAGGCGGTGGTGCGGGACCGCGACGAGCTTGATCGTCAGGCGGCGAGTGCGGCGGACAACTGGCGCCTGGACCGCATTGCGGCGGTGGAGCTGAACATCCTCCGCATCGGGATCCACGAACTGATGCTCGGTGCGGTGCCGCCGAGAGTCGCCATCGATGAAGCGGTCCAGCTGGCCCACTGGTTTGGTGGCGCCAAGGCGCCGGCCTTCATCAATGGCGTACTGGATCGAGTGGCGCACGCCGTCGGACGGCTATGAACATCCTGCTGGTCAACTGGCAGGATCGGGAAAATCCCCAGGCGGGTGGGGCCGAGATCCACCTGCATGAACTGTTCGGCCGGCTGGCGGCACGCGGGCATCGGGTCCGGCTGGTCTGTTCCGGCTGGCCCGACGGCGCCCCGTCGGCCATGGTCGATGGGATCCAGGTGGAGCGGCACGGAAATCGGAACAGCTTCACGTTGGTCGGGCGGAACGCGGTGCGGCGCGCCATCAGGGCCGAGCCGCCGGATGTCGTGGTGGAGGATATCAACAAGCTGCCGCTGTTCATCGCGGGGCTGACGGATCTGCCTCTGGGCGTGATCATTCCGCACCTGTTCGGAAGCACGGTTTTCCGGGAGGCGAGCCTTCCATCGGCGACGCTGGTCTGGCTGGCAGAACGACCGATCCCCTGGGCCTACCGCCGGGCATCGTTCCATGCGATCAGCGAGAGTACGCGGGATGATCTGGCCGAGCGTGGCGTGCCGCGGCAGCACATCGTGGTCATCAACCCCGGGGTCGATGCCACACACTTCACTCCCGCTCCGGCGGGTGCGGACGCGGCGAACCGCAGGGCCGTCGAGCCGACGTTCCTGTACATCGGCCGGCTGCGACGCTACAAAGGAGTGGAGTTCGCGATCCGGGCGCTGGACCAGGCGCGGCAGCAGCGGCCCGGGATCCGGCTGCTTGTCGCGGGGCGGGGGGATGACCAGTCGCGGCTGGAGCAGCTGACCCGTGAACTGAGGCAGGAGGAGGCGGTCCGTTTTCTCGGCTATGTCTCCGAGCCGGAGAAGTTGGGGCTGCTGCGGCAGGCGTGGGCGAACATCTTCCCGTCGGCCAAGGAAGGGTGGGGCATCACCAACGTCGAAGCGGCCGCCTGCGCCACGCCGTCGCTGGCCTCGGACAGTCCGGGACTGCGGGATTCGGTCCGACATGGCGAGACCGGCTACCTGGTCCCGCACGGAAATGCCGCGGCCCTGGCCGACCGGATGCTGGAGCTGGCAAGAGATGTTGAACTGGTGGAGCGGCTCGGTCGGCAGGCCCGCGCGTTTGCGGAGCAGCTGAGCTGGGAAGGTGCGGCGGCGCAGACGGAGCGATGGCTCCAGCGCCTGGTGGAGACCTCATGAACCTCGGGGGGTGGGCATGAACACGAGCATCACGGCACGTCACTGTGAAATTTCGGACGAACTGCGGTCCCGGGCGGAAACCGTCCTCGAGCGACTGGCGAATCATCTGCCCAGTCCCATCGATGCCACAGTCGTCTTTGACGTTGCGCCGCAGGCGTCGGCGGAAATCAGGATCAACGGTGGCCGCGATCAAATCTTCGTGGCGACTGGTGAAGACCGGGACCATCGTTCCGCCCTGGACCGGGCGGAGGAAAAGATCCGGCGCCAGATGGACAAGGACAACACGGCGTTGCGTCGCGAGCGGGGAGCGAAGGACGCAGTGTGACGCTGACCATTCGAGATCTCCTGGCCCGCAAGGGTGATCCGCTCCAGCTCGAACCCCTCACGGGTGAACTCGGGCTGGACCGGCCCATTCCGGATCCGGAGGTCGCGTCGCCGGGGCTGGCGCTCGCCGGCTACACCAGCCGGTTCATGCCCCGGCGGCTTCATGTGCTGGGCGAGACCGAGATCAGTTATCTGAATTCGCTGGATCCCTCGGAACGCAAGGACCGGCTGGAGAAGTTCTTCGCGTTCGAGCTGCCTTGCGTCTTCGTGACCAAGGGGCAGGAGGTGCCCCGGGAACTCCTTGATCTTGCCCGATTGCGCGGGATACCGCTGGTGCGCAGCCGGCTCAAGACCGCGGAGTTTTACCGCCGGATCAAGCCGGTGGTCGAGGAAGCCTTTGCACCCCAGACCACGCTGCACGGCTCCCTCGCGGATGTGTACGGCGTCGGCCTCCTGTTCATCGGCCGTTCCGGCATCGGCAAGAGCGAATGCGTGCTGGACCTGGTCGAACGGGGCCATCGGCTCGTGGCGGACGACGTGGTGCAGGTGACCCGGCGCGGCAACGAGCTGCTGATGGGCCAGGGCCACGAGCTCGCGGCGCACCACATGGAGATTCGTGGCATCGGGCTGATCGACATTCCGACGCTGTTTGGCGTGCGTTCGGTGCGCCAGCAGAAGCGGATCGAGGTCGTGGTGCAGCTGGAAGACTGGGCGACGGCGCAGGAGGCGGACCGGACCGGACTGCAGCAGCACGAGACCACGATCCTCGAGGTGGTGTTGCCGCGGGTCATTGTGCCGCTCAATCCAGGCAAGAATATCACCGTGGTGTCGGAGGTCGTGGCGATGATGCACCTGCTCCGCTATTCGGGGGTGGATGTGGCGGCCGCGTTTAACGAACGACTGATCCGGAAGATGAAGGAAAAAAAGGGACTGCGGGAATACCTGCAGGGTGACTATGAGTGAGGTCGCTCGGGGCGTGGTCATCGCCCATGGCTCGCTGGCGGCCGCGCTCGTCGAGGCCGCCGAGCGGATCGGCGGACCAGGGGAAGGCCTGGTCGCGGTGTCCAACACGGAATGTGGCCGGGAGCAGATCGAGGCGAAAATCGCCGCGGCCGCCGGGGACGGGCCGGCCGTCCTCTTCGTCGACATGCCCTGTGGTTCGTGCTTCTTCGCCGCCATGCACTTCGCGCGGGGCCGGGAACAGGTCCGCGTGGTGACCGGGGTCAATCTGCCCATGCTCCTCGATTTCGTGAACCACCCGACGCTGCCACCGGCCGAGAGCGCCATTCGCGCCACGACCAAGGGCGCCGAGGCCATCCGGCACCCCTGATGCCTGTGCTGTCGTATCGGATCGATGACCGACTGGTCCACGGGCAGGTCGTCATTGGCTGGGGCAAGCCGATGAACATCGAGTTCATCGCCCTGGTCGATGACGCGGTCGCCGAGAGCGAGTGGGAGCAGGAGCTCTATCGGATGGGCGTCCCCACCGAGATCGCGCTGGAGTGCTGCTCGCTGGCGCAGGCGGCGGAGCGGACGCCCGGTTGGCGCGCGGATGCTCGTCCGAGCATCGTGCTGACGGCCGAGGTGGCCACGATGGTGGCACTCTGTCGCGCCGCACCACCGGTCGAGCGCGTCGTGCTCGGCGGGCTGCATCACAAGCCGGGGCGCACCGCCCGACTGCCGTACGTCTACCTCACCGGTGAGGAACTGCAGCTTCTCGAGGCGCTCGCTGCGGAAGGCGTGAAGATCGAAGCGCAGGACCTGCCGACCACGCCACCCGTGCCACTGTCGGCGCTGCGATGACATTGCCGTCACCGGTTGTGCTCGTTGCCCTGGCCGCATGGGGCACGATCGCCGGCCTGGACCTGGTCAGCGTGCTGCAGGGGCTCTTCTCCCGGCCCCTCATCGCGGGCGCGGGTGCGGGGCTGCTGCTGAACGATCCCGAGGCGGGACTTCGCGTTGGCGTGTTGCTCGAACTGTTCGCGCTGGATGTGCTACCGGTCGGTGCAGCCCGCTACCCCGACTTTGGCCCCGGCGTCGTGGCGGCGGTGGTGCTGGTGAGTGGGACGCCGTGGTCGCAGAGCCTCGGGATCGCTGCGCTCTTCGCGCTGGGCTGGGCCGCGCTCGGCGGGTGGAGCCTGCAATGGTTGCGGCGGGCGAACGGTCGGGCACTGGCCCGAAACGCCGCCGGACTGGCGGCCGGTGACGCCGCCACCTTTGCGCGCCTGCAGCGGGAGGGGCTCCTCGGGGATCTGGTGCGGAGCCTGCTCCTCACGCTCGCCGGACTCGCGCTCGCGATGGTACTCCGGACTCATATCGAGCTGACCACGCGCTTTGTGCCGGTGTCGGCCGTCGCGATCGGCGCCGGCGTGGCAGCGGCGGCAGGCGGGGCTATTCGGAGCGCCGGGCGCGGATCCCGGCTCCGGTGGCTGGTGGCCGGTGTGGCGGTTGGACTGCTCGCGGCGACGCTCCGATGAGCAGCGGTCGTCTCCGTGCCTTCGTTCGGCTGCTCACCGTGCAGGGCGCCTGGAACTACGAACGGATGACCGGGGTCGGTCTCGGACACGCGGCTGAACCGCTGCTGGAGGATCTGAAATCCGCCGATCCGGCGCGTCACGCCGAGGCCGCCGTCCGGTCGGCGGAATATTTCAATTCGCACCCCTATCTCGCCGGACTGGCGCTGGGTGCGCTGGTGCGGGCGGAATACGACTTCGTGCCGGGCCCGCAGATCGCGCGGTTGCGGGCTGCGCTCTGCAGCCCGCTGGGGGCGTTGGGCGATCAACTGTACTGGATCGGGCTGGTGCCGGCGCTCATGGCCGCGGGGATCGTTGCGGTGGTGGCCGGGCTGGGGCTGTGGTCGCTGGCGGCGATCCTGGTCACCTACAACTTTGTCCGGCTGTGGACTGGCGCCTGGGCGCTCAATGCCGGCCTCAAGGCGGGGGCCCGAGTCGGGACCGCCATCGGGAACTCCTGGTTGCCCGGTGCCGCGAGTCGCGCGGGGCGTGCCGCAGGATTGCTCGTCGGGCTGGCCCTGCCGCTCGCGGCGGACTGGCTCCTGGACGGCGAATCGTCGCGCAACGTCGTGCTCGCCGTGGTGACGATGCTGGCAGGACTCGGACTCGCCTGGCAATTGGGACCCCGGATCACGGCGGTACGCTTCGGACTGCTCGCCATTGGCATTGCCGCGACCTTGGCCTGGAGGATCGGATGATCGAGCGCGACGTCCGCATTCTGAACGAGGAAGGATTACATGCCCGGCCAGCGGCCAGGATTGTCAGGCTTTCGGCACTTTACCAGTCCGAGATCGAGATCGTGAAGGACGGGCTGGCAGTCAACGGCAAAAGCATCATGGGCGTCATGATGCTCTCGGCGGAGTGCGGCAGCACGATCACCTTCCGCGCAACCGGCGCGGATGAGGCGCTGGCGGTCGACGCGTTGTGCGACCTCGCCGCTCAGAAATTCGGCGACCCGAAATGAGTGGTCCGCGGCTGGTGCGGGGCGTCGGGGTGTCGCCCGGGGTGGCGTTCGGCCCCGCGGTGATCATCCGCCTCGAGGTGCCCGATGTGCCCAATCGCTTCATCGTCGATGCCGACGTGGAGGTCGAGGTCGCGAAGCTGCACTCGGCGGTGGCGGCGGTCGTCGACACCCTGACCGGATTGCGGGAGCGGGTGCGGGAGCGGGCCGGCAAGGAGGAGTCGCACATCTTCGACGCCCAGATCCTCATGGCGGGCGATGTCGACTTCCTGGGTCGGGTGGAGGCGCTCATCCGGGAGAGCTGGATGAGCGCCGAAACCGCCTACGAGTTCAAGGCGCTCGAGGTCCGCAACACCTGGCAGGGGTCGGGCAACGCGATGCTGCGCGATCGGCTCGCCGATCTCTCCGCCATTCATAATCGCATGCTTCGGCGCCTGCTGGGCAAAGGGGACGAGGAGCTCTGGTCCCTGCCGGATGGCGATCAGGTGATCATCGTCGCCCGGGAACTCTCGCCCGGCTTGACGGTTCAGTTCGACCGGGACCATGTCGTCGGGCTCCTGAGTGAAGAAGGGACGCGGACCTCCCATGCGGCGATCCTGGCCCACTCGCTCGGGATCCCCGCCGTGATGGGCGCGGTCGGTGCCCTGGAGGACATCAAGCCGGGGACGACATTACTGCTCGATGGCCAGAGCGGCATCGTGCTACTGGAGCCTTCCCGGGCGGAGATCGACCGGGCCCTGACCCAGCTGAGTCGCCGGCAGAAGCTCGAGTTCGAGCTGCAATCCGCTGTGGGTCAGGCGGCGGTCACCCCGGACGGCGTGGCCATCGAGCTGATGGGCAATGTCGACCTGCCCGATGAGATCGCGCTGGCGAGCAAATTCGAGGCGCATGGCGTCGGGCTGCTGCGCACCGAATTCCTGGTCACCGGCCGGGCTGCACTCCCCACCGAGGACGAACAGGCCGATTACTTCCGCCGGGTGACGGATGCGTTCCCGAACCACACCGTCGTCATCCGCTCATATGATCTTGGCGGCGACAAGTTTCCCGCGGCGTTTCGTGCGCCGGCCGAGAACAATCCCTTCCTCGGCTGGCGCTCCATCCGGGTCTGCCTCGATCATCCCGAAATCTTCCGGCCCCAGTTGCGCGCGGTGTTGCGCGCAGCGGTGGACCGGAAGATCGAGCTGATGCTGCCGCTGGTGACGAGCGTCGAGGAGGTGACGGAATCGCGGGCACTGCTGCAGGAGGAGGCCGGGAATCTGGCACGTGAAGGGGTACGCGCCGCGGCGTCGGTTCCGGTCGGGGTGATGATCGAGACGCCGGCGGCGGTCCTGGTGGCGCAGGAACTCGCCGCGGTCAGCGCCTTCTTCAGCGTGGGGACCAACGACCTCGTGCAGTACACCCTCGCGGTGGATCGGGGAAACGCGCGGCTGGCCGATCGCTTTGCGCCGCACCATCCGGCGGTCATCCGCCAACTGCGCACCATTGTCGAGGCCGCTCGTCAGGCCAACATCGGGGTGAGTGTCTGCGGCGAAATGGCCTCCGATCCGCTCTCAGTCGTGCTGCTGCTCGGCCTGGGCTACCGGACCCTGAGCGTCGCGCCGCCCGCACTGCCGCAGGTGAAGTGGATTCTCCGCTCGGTGCCCATGGCGGTGGCGGAACAAGCCGCGGCCGCCGCGCTCGAAGCCCGGCGGGCCTCCGACGTCACCGACGCATTGCGCCAGATCCTGCGCGCCCACTGTGAACCGCGCTTTTTCGAGGCGCTCACAGCGTTGCCGCGCTCGACCGGCGCGGCTACCTTGCCCGACTGACAGCGGGGCCCGCATCCCGCGACTACCCTCACCGCATCCCAATTCCATGGCCAACGCGCACCGCCACGTTTTTACCTCCGAGTCCGTCACCGAAGGGCACCCCGACAAGGTCGCCGACCAGATTTCCGACGCGGTCCTCGATGCGATCCTGCGGGACGACCCGGCGGGTCGCGTCGCCTGTGAGACGATGGTCACGACCGGACTCGCGCTGGTGGCCGGTGAGATTACCACCAAGACCTACGTCCACATTCCGAAAATCGTCCGCGAGACCATCCTGAAGATCGGCTACACCGACGCCAACTACGGCATCGACGGCACCACCTGCGCGGTGCTCGCGGCGATCGACAATCAGTCGCCCGACATCAGCCAGGGTGTGGACACCGGTGGCGCCGGCGACCAGGGCATGATGTTCGGGTATGCCTCCGATGAAACTCGCGAACGGATGCCGGTGCCAATTTTGCTGGCGCACCGTCTCGCCGAGCGGCTTGCCGCCGTCCGGCGTGGAGACGGGGATGTGAACCAGCTCGACTGGCTGCGTCCCGACGGCAAGAGCCAGGTCTCGGTGGAATACGCCGGCGCCGAGCCGATCGCGGTCCGCACCGTGGTGATCTCCACCCAGCACGCCGAGATGCTCAGGGGCCGCGAGCTCAGCCAGAGGAAAATCCGCGAAGGTGTCATCGAGGAGGTGATCCGCCCGGTGCTGGCCAGGACCGGTCTCGAGTCCCGCCGCGCGACGATTCACGTCAATCCTACGGGACGCTTCGTCATCGGGGGCCCGCATGGTGACGCCGGCCTGACCGGCCGGAAAATCATTGTGGACACCTACGGTGGCATGGCCCGTCACGGTGGCGGCGCGTTCAGCGGCAAGGACCCCTCCAAGGTGGACCGCTCGGCCGCATACGCGATGCGGTGGGTGGCAAAGAATATCGTGGAAGCGAAGCTGGCGAAGCGCTGCGAGGTGCAGGTGGCGTACGCCATCGGGGTCCGCGAACCGGTTTCCGTCATGGTGCAGACCTATGGCACCGGCGCGGTGCCCGACGCGGAACTGGAGCGCGCCGTGCGCAAGGTGTTTGACCTCACGCCCGGGGGCATCATCAAGGCGCTCGATCTCCGCAAGCCGATCTACTCGCCCACTGCGGCGTACGGACATTTCGGTCGCAGGCCGTTCAGGAAGGGTGGGCTGCAGTTCTTCCCCTGGGAGCTGGTCGACAAGGTGCCGGCCCTGCTGCGCGCGGTGCGATGATTGAAGTCACGGTGGCGCACCTGGGGCTGGATCGCTCCAGCAATTCTCCCGTGGTCATCCTGCGGGAACGGGACGGGACCCGGGTGCTCCCCATCTGGATCGGGCCGGCGGAGGCCAGCGCCATCGCCATGGAGATGCAAGGCCTGCGGCCGCCCCGCCCGATGACGCACGATCTCCTCAAGTCCGCGATCGTCGGTCTCGGCGCCAGCGTGCAACGCATCTGTATCAGCAGTGTGAAGGACAAGACCTACTACGCCGAGCTCTGGCTCTCGCGGGATGATCACCTGTTCCAGCTCGATGCGCGGCCCTCCGACAGTATCGCCCTGGCCCTGCGGGTGCAGGCCCCGATTTTCACCGATGACGCACTGCTGGAAGATGCCGGCAACGGGGTCGGCGCCGATCCCCCTGATCCCTCGATCGACGCGGAGAAACTTCGCAGCTGGCTGGAAAAGATGGACCCGCAGGATTTCGGCAAGTTCCGGCCCTGAACGGCCTGACCTGTGCTGCGTCGCACGTTCCGTCGTACCTGTCTCCTCCTGCATCTCCTGCCAGGGCTGCTGGCGGCCCAGCAGCCGGCGGTGGTGTCGGGGCGGGTGATCCGTCTGAGTCACGGCGACACGATCGCCGAGGCCGGCGCCCGGGTGGTGCTCCACCGGATCGCACGCGCGGTGCAGGGGCCGTTTGATTCGACCCTGACCGGCGCGCGGGGCGAGTTCGGCTTCCGCTGGCGCGCGGATACCGCGTCGGTCTATCTCCTCAGCTCCTCCCACGATGGCATCGAGTACTTCTCGACACCGGTCCATCTGAACGCCGCGCTGCCAGACACGGGAGTGCTGCTGGTCGTCTCGGATACGTCGAGCACGGCCCCGGTGACGACGATCTCCCGGCACATCGTCATCAGCAAGCCCGCCACCGACGGCACCCGATCGACGCTCGAAATCGTGATGCTCGCCAACCTCGGCTCGGCGACACGCGTGGCCGGGGACACCACCGATCCGGTGTGGGCCGCCCGGTTGCCGACCGGGGCCATCGGCTTTCAGCCCGGTAATGGGGATGTCGCGGCGGAGGCAATGGCGTCGCGTAATGACAGCGTGATGCTCTTCGCCCCGGTGGCCCCGGGCGACAAGCAGTTGATCTTCACCTACAGCCTCCCGCCGTCGCCGGGGACGGTTCGCTTTCCTGTCGTGGATTCCATCGGCATCGTCAACCTGCTGCTCGAGGAGTTCGCGGTGCCGGTCCGGGGCGGAGCGCTGGTGCGGGGCGACAGCCAGGCGATCGAAGGGCGGAGTTTCCGGCAATGGACCGGCGCCGTTCCGGCCGGCGGCGCAATCGACGTCGACTTTCCCGGCGGCCCCAATCGTGCGGTGCTGCCGGCGCTGGTGGGTGGCGTGGCCCTGCTGCTCGGCCTCGTGCTGGTGCGCGCGTTGCGTCGCGCCCCTGTTGCGCAGCCAAACGCGCCCGGCTCGCATTCCGCGCTCGACAGCATCGCGGCGCTCGACGCGCGCTATGCGGGCAAGGAGTCGGAAGTACCCGCGACGGAATGGGTGACGTACCTGGCCGAGCGGGAGAGGCTCAAGGCGATCTTGTCGAAGGAACTTGCCCGCCAGAAGCATTTGTCATAGGTTAGCCCCGTCGGACAATCAGCACGCGAGTCGGGATACTCGGAAGCCGGTGAAAATCCGGCACGGCCCCGCCACTGTAACGGGCAGCACCACACCTCCGCTCAACACGCCACTGGGAAACCGGGAAGGCGAGCGGACGCCCGGAGTCAGGAGACCTCTCGACTCGTGCCACCACTACAACCCTCGGGGGAGGGGTAGGTGGCGCAACGAGCCTGCTCTCTCCCGGCTGCGTTCCGCCCATCTCCAGTACCCCCGGGGATGGGCGGTTCTTTTGCGACTCAGCTCCCCGGTCCACCTTCTGTTCGTTGTCGCCTCCCTGGTGGCGTGCCGGCCGGCATCCCCGGCGGACGGCCGTACGATCCTGGTCGATGACGCGGGCGACAGCGTTCACCTCGGCGCATCGTCCGAGCGGGTGGTCTCGCTCAGCCCGGCCACGACCGAACTTCTCTTTGCCATTGGTGCCGGCGACCGACTCGTCGGTCGAACGCGGTGGTGCGACTATCCTCTCGAGGCGCTCGCGGTCGTGGATGTAGGCGACGCGATTCCCCCAAACATTGAAGCGGTGCTGGCGCGGCACCCCGATCTCGTCCTGCTGTATCGATCACCGCAGAACGCCGCGGCCGCGGCCCGATTCCGTTCGGCGGGCATCGCCGCGATTCAGCTCACCAACGATCGGTTGAGCGATGTCCCGCGTCTGGCCCGCCTCCTCGGCCCGCTGGTGGGGCGCGCGGCGTCGGCGGAGTCGCTCGCCACTGCCTTCGAGCGCGACCTCGCCGCGGCGACAGTCAGTGACACTCTCGCGCCAGGTCGTCACAGTCTCCTGATCCTCGCCTGGGACCAGCCCCCAATCGCGATTGGCGGCGGGAGTTTTCAGAGCGAGCTCGTCACGCGCGCGGGGGGACGCAACGTCTTCGCCGACCTCCCGGTGCCCTCCGGCACCGTCAGCATCGAGGCGATCACGTCCCGCAATCCCGATTTCCTCCTGATGAACGATTCGGTCCTGCCCGGAATCGACCGCCGACCGGAGTGGCAGGTCGTTCCGGCGGTGCGGGCGCATCGGTATCTGTTTCTGCGCAATTCGGCCTTCGGTCGGCCCGGTCCGCGGGCACCGCAACTGGTGCGCGAACTGCGAGCGCTGATCGCCGGGGCGCCGAGGTGAGGCGACTCTGGCTCGGGCTCGGGCTGCTGACGGTCGGGGCGATGATCGCCGGACTCGGTCTGGGCGCGGTGCGGCTCGCGCCCGGTGCGGTCGTGCACGGCCTGTTCGATACGAATGCGCTCGAGGCGACGATCATCCGGGATTTGCGCCTGCCGCGGGTCCTCCAGGGATTCCTGGTCGGCGGCAGCCTCGCCGTGTGTGGTGCCGTCCTCCAGGCGCTCATCCGCAATCCCCTCGCCGACCCCTATCTCCTGGGCCTGTCTGGTGGGGCGGCGCTCGGTGCCGTGCTGGTGATCGCCTTGGGACTCACCGCACCATGGGCGCTGCCGCTGGCCGCATTCGTGGGAGCGGGAACGGCGCTCCTGCTCGTCTATCGCCTGAGTCTGGTCGAGGGCCGACGGATGGACTCGCATGTCCTGATCCTGGCCGGTGTCGTCGTGAGTTCGTTCACCGGCGCGCTGGTGGGTGCGATTCTCTCGCTGGCGAGCGCCGCGCAGTTGCGGAACGCCTTCCTCTGGATGCTCGGTGGACTGGGTGGAGCCTCCTGGCCCTCGCTCCTGATCCTCGCGGCCTATGCGGTGATTCCCCTTGGCCTCCTCATGTGGCATGCCCGGGACTTTGATCTGCTCGCTCTGGGCGACGAGACCGCCCGCCACCTCGGCGCCGATCCGGAGCGGCTCAAGCGGCTGGCCTATGTCACGACCGGTGTGCTGACCGCCGCCGCCGTCGCGCAGTGCGGGATGATCGGATTCGTCGGCCTCATCATACCGCACGCCATTCGCCGCGTCGCCGGCCCACTGCACACCATCCTGCTGCCGGCTTCGTTCCTTCTGGGCGGCGGCTTCCTGGTGATCGCGGATGCGCTGGCCCGCTCGGTCGCCAGCCCGCTCGAGTTGCCGGTGGGCGTCGTGACGGCGCTGGTCGGCGTCCCGCTCTTCGCGATCCTGCTCCGGCGCACGCTCCGATGATCCTCCGCGCCACCAACCTCTCCGTGTGCTATCCCGGCTCCACGACGCCGGCCCTCGATAGCGTGAGCGTCGCGGTCGATGCGGGAGAGCTGGTCGCGATTGTCGGCCCGAATGGAGGCGGCAAGACGACTCTTTTGGGGGCAACGCTCGGCACCCTCGCGCGGAGTGCGGGCCGGGTGGAAATCCTCGACCGGGCGCTCGATTCATGGACCCCGCGCGACCTGGCGCGGGTGATCGGCGTGGTGACCCAGCGCGAGGAGATGGCGTTTCCGCTCCGGGTGAGAGAAAGCGTCGGTTTAGGGAGATATGCCAGGCTGGCCGCCCTCGCCGCACCCGGAGCGGCGGACGAGGCCGCGGTGGCGGATGCGATGCGCCGGGCGAATGTCGCCGGCCTGGCAATGCGCCGCACCGACACATTGTCCGGCGGTGAGTGGCAGCGGGTGCGTGTCGCCCGCGCGCTGGCGCAGGAACCGCGGCTGCTGGTCCTGGATGAGCCGACCGCCGCCCTCGACGTGCGCCACGAAATGGAGGTGTTCGAACTGATCCGGCGCCTCTGCACCGAGGGCATAGGCACGCTGCTCGTGACCCATCATCTCAATCTGGCTGCTCGTTACGCCGACAGGATGCTGCTGCTCCACCAGGGGCGGTTGGTCGTTGACGGCCGGCCGGCCGACGTGCTGCGTGCCGGGACGCTCGCCGAGGTATTCGAATGGCCCGTCGCCATCACCAGCTGGTGCGACGGCGCCCCGCAAGTCATCCCGCTCAAACCCGGCGAATCGCCGGCAGGGTGAAAGGACTCACGCAGTGTTTCATCTGAATCGGTTCCACCGTGCGCTCGCGTGCACGCTGCTCAGTCTTCCGCTCGGCCCCATGACGCTGGCCGCGCAGGTCAGCCGCGACACGGTCACTCTCCAGGACATTGTCGTGACTGCGGACCGCTCCGCCACGCTGGCGGCACGCAATATCGCATCCACCACGGTGATCACCGGGACGGAGCTGCGTCAGCGAGGGGTGTATTTCCTTGATGACGCGCTGCGCGCGGTGCCCGGCGCGGCGATCGTGCCCACCGGCTCCTACGGTGGCGCGACGTCGCTCTTTCTCCGGGGTGGTCAGAGCAGCTACGTGAAGGTGCTCGTCGACGGTGTGGCGCAGAACCAGTCGGGCGGCTCGTTCAACTTCGCCGGACTCACGACGGACAATATCGATCGTATCGAGGTGGTGCGCGGCCCGACATCGGTGCTGTACGGGACCGACGCGGTGACCGGCGTGGTGCAGATCTTCACCCGCAAAGGCGCTGGGCCGCTTGCCGCCGAGGTGTCGGGCCGGGCCGGTTCCTTCAGCAGCTACAGCGGGGACGTCAGCGTTCACGGCGGGACCGATCAGTTGAGCTATAGCGCCTCGCTGGGTCGCTTCGCAACGGACGGGATCTACCGGTTCAACAGCCGGTACGCCAACACGGTCGCGAGCGGCGGGCTGACCGTCCATCCTGACGACCACACCGACTTCACGCTGACCGTCCGGAACGGCGAGAGCGACACCCATTTCCCCACCAATGGCAGCGGGGTCGCATCCGACAGCAACCAGCACGCGGTATTGAACGGCACGACGCTGAGCTTTGAGGGCGGTCGTCGGGTCAGTGGGGGAGTGGAAGTGCGGGTTCTGCTCGGCTCCTATGGCGAATCCATCTTCGATGACAACCAGCCGGACAATCCGGGAGATACACTCGGCTTCGTGGTCTCCAGCAGGGATCAGTCTCGCCTGCTGCGTCGATCAGCCGATGTGCGCGCCATCCTGCAGCCGACTGGCGACGTGCGGGTAACCCTCGGCGGAACGGCGGAGTTCCAGGAACTGCGCCAGTTCACCAATGCCGTCTACAATGTCGGGTCGGGCCCGACACCACAGCCTGGCACGGATTTCAATCACAGCCGACGGAACGCCGGTGTATACGCCCAAGGCGTGATCGACCTCACCAGTCGCGTGCTGCTCAACCTGGGTGGCCGACTGGATGACAACCAGGAGTTCGGTACGCACGCGACCGCCCGGGTGGGTTCAATTGTCACGCTGGGCGCCGGAATGCGTGTCCGCGGCTCCATCGGAACGGCCTTCAAGGAGCCGTCGCTGCGGGAAAACTTCATCAGCGATCCCTTCGAGGTCGGCAATAGACTGCTCAGGCCAGAACAGTCCACCGGCTGGGAAGTCGGCCTGGAACAGAGCCTGTCGGATGGAGTGGCGATATTCGCTGCAACGTATTTCGATCAGCGATTTCGCGACCTGATCCAGTACGACGCCAGCGCCGCACCGGGGGCACCGAATTACAAGAACGTCGCGAAAGCCAGCAGTCGCGGTGTGGAGCTTTCCGCCAACGTCCGCCCGGTGCGCGAGCTCACGCTCGGCGCCTCCTACACCTGGCTCAAGGCCAGTGTCGATGACGCCGGCTTCGCCAGCGTGGTCGGCGGAGTGTTCGAGAATGGCAAACCCTTGATCCGCCGTCCAAGGCACAGTCTCCGGTTCGATGGCCGCGCCCGTCTCCGGGAGCGACTCTCCCTCGGTGCCGCGGTCACCTATGCCGGCCGGCGGGATGATGTCGACTTCTCGGGTTTTCCCTCGGTCCGGGTGTCGCTCCCCAGCTATACGCTTATGGATACCGATGCCGCGTTCGATCTCGTGCGGCCCGGTGCAGGACGCTATGGTGTGACGGCCATACTCAAGGCGGAAAATCTGCTGAACGCGAAGTATCAGACGGTATTCGGATTTCGGGGGCGCCCGCGCGGTGTGTTCGGCGGCGCCCGGGTGGTGTTTTGAGTTCCGCTCGCCTGGCCTGATGGATTCCCTGATGGGGTCCGTAAGATGCCAGCGCCGGGGAGATTGACCACGAAGCCGGGGGGCGGTTCGCGGCCGGAATGCCGCTGTACGAAGTGGATGAGCAACGCCAGTGGGAGTGGCTGGCTGGCGTCCGGTATCCCTCGCTGGCGCCGCCGGCGCAGATTCCCGCGAGGCGGCGCAGCGATCTTCCGGGGCGGGAAAGCTGGAGCACCCACCGGCCTGAGCCGGAAGGGTCGCGCCGGAGAAACGGTTGGGGCATTATTCCTGTCATGATTCGTCTCTCTCGCTGCCCGTCAGCGCTGCTGCTGCTTTCCCTGGTGCTGTTCGGCTGCGCCCGCGCCTCCGAGCCGCTGCCTCCGCCGGAAGAAGTGCTGATCATCGCCGATTCGATGACGGGCTCGCTTTCGGTCCGGTCCGTCAATGGACTCAACTCCGGCACCACGATTCCCCTGGTCGGGGCGCCCGCCGTCGCCAAAGAGGTCGCCGCGCGGGACGGCTGGGCCGTGGTGCCGCTCGGACCTGCGGATGCGGTGGTGGTCGTCGATCTGCGCGGGGATTCGGTTTCCCGCGTCATCCCGCTCGCCGTGGGTTCCGGGGCGACGGGCGCGACGATTGTGGATGACTCGATCGCGTACGTTGGGAATCCCGGTCTCAATACCGTCACCCGGATCAACTACCTGACCGGCGACACCGCGAGCGTGGCGGTGGGTCGGACACCGCAGGGGCTCGTCACGACGCGGGGCAGGGTCTTCGTCCTCAATGGCAACCTTGGCGGCACGCCCGGCGCCCCGAGCTGGATCTCGGTGGTGGATCCGGTGACCAATCGTCTCGCGACGGGGGTGGATTCGATTCTGCTGCCGGGCCCGGGCAACGCGGCGTTCAGCACGCTCACCCCGGATGGAACGGTGTATGTGCTGAATCGCGGACCGGTGGGTCCCGGGACCCCGGCCCGGCTCTCCCAGGTCGATCCCGTCAATCGCGAAGAGCTGGGGAGCTTCGGCGGATTTGGGGACGCGCCCGGCCCGATCGCAAGCAACGGTCGGGACCGGTTGTTTGTCAGTTCGCCCACCGAGGGCCTGATGGTGTTCGATCTGCTCAATCGCGAGGTGCTGCGGGGTGCCGGGAATGGCGTACCGATCGCGGGCAACAGTTCGGTGGCGGTGGACAGTCGCGGCCGGATCTACGCGATCGAACCGGGACCCTGCACGCCGGGGGCCAGCGGAACGCTTCATGTCCTCCGCGGCGACCTCAGCGAAAGCCGCGCGCTGCCGTTGCCGGGTTGCCCCAGCGGCGCGGCGATCGTCCAGATCCAGCCCGAGCCCTGAGCGCGGGCCGCGGAGCCACGCGCTGATGCCGCTGGTCTCGACGCCCGCCATCGTGCTCTCCGCGATGCGCTACGGTGAAACCTCCAAGATCGTCCGACTCGCGACCCGCGAGCACGGCGTCCAGAGCGCCATTGCGAAAGGCGCGCTGCGTCCGCGCAGCCGCTTCGGTGCGGCCCTCCAGCTCCTCTCCGGCGGGCAGGCCCAGCTGCTCCTCTCCGAGCGCCGGGACCTCCACACCCTCACCGCCTTCGACGTGGTCACAATTCCGGTCGGACTGGCGGCGCGGGTGCCGTGTTATGCGACGGGCATGATGCTGGCCGAGCTGATGCTGCGCCTGGTGCCGGCCGATGCCCATCCCGAAAGCTTCGACCTGCTGGAGTCATCCCTCGTTACACTGCAGGAGGTGGCGGATGCCGACGTTCCTGCGGCCGCCCTCCGCGCAGGGTGGCGCCTGATCGCATCGCTCGGATTTCAGCCCGCCCTGGAGCGATGCGCCCGCGATGGCCGCCCGCTGGCGGTCGATGGCGAGGTCGGGTTCAGCATCGCTGACGGTGGGTTCCTCTGTCCGGGTTGCACCAGGGGGACCGAGGTCCTCGCTCTGCCGCGCACCGCGGCCGACACCCTCCGGCTGCTGCTCGACCCGGTCGCGACCCTCCCGGCGCTTGACCAGCGACACGCCGCCGCCCATCGCCGGCTCCTCATCCGCTACCTGCGTCACCATGTGGGCGAGGGGTCCCCCCTCCCGGCGCTCGAGTTCTGGGGCACCCACGCCTGGATGGCGCGATGATCATCGGCACTGCAGGGCATATCGATCACGGCAAGACGGCGCTGGTGCAGGCGCTGACCGGGAAGGCGATGGATCCCTTCATCGATGAACGTCGACGCGGGATCACCCTCGATCTTCATGTAGCCTCGCTGGCACTGCCTGACGGACGGGTGACTGGCGTGGTCGATGTCCCCGGGCATGAGGATCTCGTGCGGACCATGGTGGCCGGCGCCGCCGGGCTCGACCTTGTGCTGCTGGTGATCGCCGCGGACGACGGCATCATGCCCCAGTCGCGTGAGCACCTCGCGGTGGTCGAGCAGCTCCGCGTTCCTTTCGGCATCCCGGTGCTCACCCGGGCCGACTTGGTCGATCCCGATTGGCTCGCGCTGGTGCAGGCCGATGTCGAAGCGTGGCTGCGGGACAGTCCGGTCCGGTTCGGGCCCGTGGCCGTCACCTCCGCCGTGACCGGACTGGGCATCGACGCGCTGCGGATGCAGATCGCCACCTGCGAGGCGGGGCGGAACCGAACGATCGGCGATCTCTCACGATTGCCGGTGGACCGGGTGCTTTCGCTGCCAGGTACCGGCACGGTCGTCACCGGTACCTCGTGGACGGGCGAATGGCAAACGGACGAGGCCGTCCTCGTGCTCCCGGCGGGGCATGAGGCGCGCATCAGGAGCATCGAGCGCCATGGAGGCGCGGTGCAGGTCACCGCCCCGGGCGAGCGGATTGCGCTGGCGCTTGCGGGGGTCGACCGGGCCCAGGTACGCCGGGGCGATACCATCGTTCGCCCTGGGGAGGGGTGGGAGGTGACCTCGGTGATCGACGCGATGCTCGGGCTGTTGTCCAGCGCGCCCCATCCGCTGACCCACCAGACGCGGGTGCGGGTCCACCTCGCGACGTTTGAAACGATGGCACGCATCCACCTGCGCGAGTCAATCCCGCCGGGAGGCGCAGGGCTCGCGCGGCTCGTCCTGGAGTCGCCGGCCGTCGCGCGAGGGGGAGATCGACTCGTTCTCCGGAGTTACAGCCCAGTGACGACGGTCGGGGGTGGCTGGGTGGTCGATCCTCAGCCGCCGCGCCAGCGGGCGGAATGGGTCCCTGCTCTCGCACACGAGAGTCCCGCCGATCGACTTGTGGCGCTCGTGGACCGGCGGCCGGACGGCCTTTCGATGCTGTCTGCCCCAGTTGTCCTGGGCGTGTCTCCACGCGAGTTGGTCCGACTGCTGCGCGCCGCACCAGTGACTCGATATCACGACCTCCTGCTCACCCCTGGCCGGATCGGGGAGGCCCAGCACTTCGCGGTGGCCAGGGTCGAGGCCTGGCACCGGGAGCATCCTGCCGCCCCAGGAATGCCTCGGCAGACGCTGCGTCAGGCACTTGATCGGTTTCGCGGCGTCGCGGAAGTGGCGCTGGAGCGCGTGCTCACCTCGGGCAAGCTGGTCGCCTCGGCGGCGGTGGTGACGACGCCTGGTTTCCAGGCTGGGGTGGCCGGCGGCGCAACGGTGCTCGACCAGCTGGTGGACCAGATCGAGAAGGCGGGGTTAATGCCGCCTTCGGCCGGGGAGTTGAAGCTCGAGTCCGGCGGCGATGCCGTCGCCGATGCGCTGCGCCTTGCGGCCCGTGCCGGCCGGCTGGTGCAGGTTGAACCGGACCGCTACTACTCGCCGGTCGCCATCGCGACATTCTCCGCCGCGCTCCGCGAGCTGGCGCCGAAGGGCATCACTCCGGCCGCGCTGCGCGAGCGCACCGGCCTGTCTCGAAAATTCCTGATCCCGCTGCTGGAATGGGCCGATGCCTCCGGCCTCACAATTCGGCGGGGTGACAGCCGAATCCCCGGCCCGAGACTGGGTATTCCGGCCCCGACCTGACCTTCCTTGCGCGAGGGGGGGCAGTCGGTAAACTTGGACTCACGGTGCGGAGTTCGAGCGGCCGTGCGCATGACACGCTGAAAGGAGCCTCCCATGGCCCGCTGGCATTGGGCCGGGTGGTCGCTCGCGCTACTGCTGGCGTTTACCGGTTCGGCTTCCGCGCAGGAACGGCCGCCGCCGCTGGTGGAGCTGCGTGAGAACTACCCGAATCCGTTCTTTCCCTCGACGACGATTCCGTTCGTCCTCCAACCGGACCTATGCGAGCGAGGTCATCAGCCCCTGGTCAGTCTGAAGATCTACAATGTGCTGGCGCAGGTTGTCGGGGCGCCCATCCTGCTCAATGCAGACGGTGAATCCCTGGCTGGCGTGCGGCTCCAGTGCGGACAGTACGAGGCATTCTGGGATGGTCGCACACCGACTGGCAAACGTGAGGTCAGTCCTGGGCTGTACTATGTGCAGCTTACGGTGGACGGGCAGCGCTACACCCGGCAGTTGCTGGTGAGGAAGTAGCCGGCACTACATTGGCGGGCTCCCGACAACGGAGGCCCGCCATTGCTGTGTCCCGGGATGAATGCTGCCCGGCTCGCCAGCGGAACCCAGCTCCGCCGATTGCCTTCCGCTACCGCGGACCCCCAAACCGGTCTTACTTCCAGACCGCCGGCCACAGCCAATGTGCCGGCGAGACGGTGCGCGGCGCGATTCTAAGGAGATCGAGATCGATGATTCGCCCTGACCGATTGACCCTCAAGGCGCAGGAAGCCTTTCGCGATGCGACCGCCGAGGCGAGCCGCCGCGGGAATCCCGTTGCCAACGACACGCACCTCTTCTTCGCGCTGCTCGCGCAGGACGAGGGCGTGGTCCGTCCGCTGCTTCAGAAGGCGGGGTTGAACGTGACCGCCCTGCAGGAGGAAGTCAGTCGCGAGCTGGATCGGCTGCCGCGCCAGGAGGGGGGCGGGGAACCGACCCTCTCCCGTGAGATGCACAAGGTGTTTGACCGTGCCGAGGCCGATGCCAAGACCCTCGGCGATGCGTATGTCTCCACCGAACACCTGGTTGTCGCCCTCGCCGAGGAAAAGGGGACGACCGCACGCGAGCTGCTCGGCGCCAAAGGGGTGACCGCGCCGACGTTGAAGGATGCGCTGGCCGAGGTGCGCGGCAGTCATCGGGTCGGGGATCAGTCGCCCGAGACGCAGTACCAGTCACTCGCCCGCTTCACCCGCAACCTCACTGATCAGGCCCGGGCCGGAAAGCTCGATCCGGTCATCGGTCGGGATGAGGAGGTGCGACGGGTCATGCAGGTGCTCTCCCGGCGGACCAAGAACAATCCGGTGCTGATTGGCGAGCCTGGCGTGGGCAAGACGGCGATCGTCGAAGGGCTGGCGCAGCGGATCGTCAACGGGGATGTGCCGGAATCGCTCAAGAGCAAGGAAATCATCGCCCTGGATATCGGCCTGTTGCTGGCGGGCGCCAAGTACCGGGGCGAATTCGAAGAGCGCCTCAAATCGGTAGTCAAGGAACTGACCGAGGCCGAAGGTCGCTACATCGTCTTCATCGACGAACTGCATACGATCGTGGGTGCCGGCGCCGCCGAAGGGGCGGTGGACGCCAGCAACCTGCTCAAACCCGCGCTGGCGCGCGGGGAACTGCACGTGGTCGGGGCGACGACGCTGGATGAGTACCGCAAGCATATCGAGAAGGATGCGGCGCTGGAGCGGCGATTCCAGCCGGTCATGGTCGGCGAGCCGAGCGTGATCGACACGATCGCGATCCTGCGGGGCCTCAAGGAGAAGTACGAAGTCCATCACGGGATTCGCATCACCGATAACGCGCTCGTCGCCGCGGCCACCCTGTCGGATCGGTATATCGGCGACCGGTTTCTGCCGGACAAGGCCATCGACCTGGTCGACGAGGCGGCGAGCAAGCTGCGCATGGAAATCGACAGCCTGCCGCAGGAGATCGACGAGGTGGAGCGTCGTCTGCTGCAGCTCGAGATCGAGCGCCAGTCGTTGCTGAAGGAAAAGGACAAGACGGGACGCGAGCGGCGTGCGGCGGTGGAGCAGGAGATCGCGGAGTTGAAGGAGCGGTCCAGTTCGATGAAGGCGCAGTGGCAGGCGGAAAAGGTCGGCATCCAGGGCATTCAGGGCCGCAAGCAGGAAGTCGAGGCGCTCCGCACCGAGATGGACCAGGCGCGCCGGAGCGGCAACCTGCAGCGCGCCGCGGAGCTGCAGTACGGCCGGATCCCCGAGCTGGAGCGCGAGATCCTGACCCAGGAACAGCGTCTCAGCCAGATCCAGTCCGGCGTGAAGTACCTCAAGGAAGAAGTCGATTCCGAGGACATCGCCGAGGTGGTCGCCAAGTGGACCGGCGTGCCGGTGACCAAGATGCTCGAGTCGGATCGTGAGCGGCTGGCGAAGCTCGAAAGCGAGCTGGCGAAGCGGGTCGTTGGTCAGCATGCGGCGGTGGAGGCGGTCGCGAATGCGGTGCGTCGCAGCCGGGCGGGTTTGTCCGACCCGAATCGTCCCACCGGTAGTTTCATCTTTCTCGGCCCCACGGGGGTCGGCAAGACCGAAACCGCCCGCGCACTGGCGGAATTCCTGTTCGACGATGAAAAGGCGCTGGTCCGGCTGGACATGTCGGAGTACATGGAGAAGCACTCGGTCTCACGGATGATCGGCGCTCCGCCGGGCTACATCGGGTTCGACGAGGGCGGTCAGCTGACCGAGGCGGTGCGCCGCCGGCCGTACAGCGTACTGCTGTTCGACGAGATCGAAAAAGCTCACCCGGATGTGTTCAATGTCCTGCTGCAGCTGCTCGATGACGGGCGCCTGACGGACAGTCAGGGCCGGGTGGTGGATTTCAGGAACACCGTGGTCATCATGACCTCGAACATCGGCAGCCAGCTCATCCTGGAAGCGGGGGAGCAGAGCGAGACGAGCTGGATGACGGTCGAGGCGCAGGTCCGCGACCAGCTGCGGCACCACTTTCGTCCCGAATTCCTCAATCGGGTGGACGAGATCATCGTCTTCCGCCAGTTGGGACGCCGGGAGATTGCCAAGATCGTCGAGCTGCAACTGGAGCACCTGGAGAAGCAGCTCGCGGCGCGGCACATCGGGCTGCGAGTCACCCCGGAGGCGCGGGACTTCCTGGCACAGGAAGGGTACGATCCGGTCTACGGCGCGCGGCCGCTCAAGCGGGTGATCCAGCGGCGGCTGCAGAACGCGATTGCGCTGGAAATCCTGGAGGGAAGCTGGAACGAGGGCGACACCATCACGGTGGAACGGGGAGGCGACGGGCTCAGGTTCGTGCGGCAGGCGACGAGTGGCTGATGCACCGTTCGATCCCGGGGATCTGACGGGGATGCGGCTGGCGATCGGCCAGGCGCATGCGGCGCTGGCGGCAGGCGAGGTGCCCGTGGGTGCGGTCGTGCTGCAGCAAGGCGAGCAGCTGGCGTCGGCTCACAACTATACTCGCACGAGCGGGCAGCCATTCGCTCACGCGGAGTTCCTGGCGCTGCAGCAGGCGCTCTACGCCACCGGAACGGATCGCCTGCCGGAGGCGACGCTGTACGTGACGCTGGAGCCGTGCGCCCAGTGTGCCGGCGCCATCGTCCTGGCCAAGGTGGGTCGCGTGGTCTTCGGCGCATGGGATGACAAGGCGGGGATGGCGGGTTCAGTCGGCGACCTCCTCCGCCATCCCCGGCTCAATCATCGGGCAGAAGTGGTGGGCGGTGTGCTGGCGGCGGAGTGTGGCGCGCTGTTGCAGGACTTCTTTCAGGCGCGGCGCCCCGGGCGCCGGGAGGGGCCCGGCTGACGAGACCTGCATCCGCGCCCCGATTCGTTATGGCGCCACGTCGTGGAAGGTCAGCTCCTTGTCCTTCTCGAGGCTGGAGCGCAGACCGTATTCATCCTCAAACAGCACCAGCGGGTTCCCCTTCGTGTCGAACAACCGCAGTCGTCCTCGCAGCGATGCCACCCGGTCGATCGCCTCGGCGGGGCCGGTGACCCAGCGCGGAAAGCGCATGGAGATCGGCTCGAACTTGCATGGGGCGTTGTACTCGTGCTCCAGCCGGAAGCGCATCACGTCAAACTGCAGCATGCCGACGGCGCCGACGATCGGCGTCGGACCGGCCTCGCCGTCGGCGTAGAACACCTGGGCGGCGCCCTCCTCGGACAATTCGCGCAGGCCGGCATCAAGTTGCTTGCGGCGCAACGGATCGGCGGGGTAGACCCGGGCGAAATGCTCGGGCGGGAAGCGCGGGATGTCCTGAAAGCTGAAGTTGCCCGCCTCACACAGCGTGTCGCCAATCCGGAGCGTGCCTCGGTCGATGATCCCGACCACGTCGCCCGGCCATGCCTCCTCGACGCTGGTCCGCTCCCGGGCCAGGAACTGCTGCGGGGCCGCCAGCCGCATGCGCTTGCCGGTGCGGGTATGGCGCACCTCCTCGCCCGCCTCGAACCGGCCGGAACAGATCCGGACAAACGCGATCCGGTCCCGGTGCTTGGGATCCATGTTCGCCTGGATCTTGAAGACGAAGCCGCTGAAGTCCTCGCGCTCCGGCTCGATCGGGCCGAGGGTGGACATCCGTGACGTGGGCGACGGCGCCAGCGGGAGAAAGTCAGCCAGGAAGGGTTCGACCCCGAAGTTGCTGAGCGCGCTGCCGAAGAACACCGGCGACTGGTCGCCGGTCAGCACCTTGGCGGCATCGAACACATTGCCCGCCTCGTCCAGCAGCGAGATCTCCTCGCGCAACTGCCGGTAGGTGGAGTCGCCGAGCAGGGCCTGGGTCTCTCCGCTCTCAAGCGGAATGGCGTGGAACTCCGTCGCGCTGGCCCCGTGGTCGCCCCGGCTGTCGAAGACCAGCACCCGCCGGCTGCGCCGGTCGTACACGCCGACAAATCCGCTGCTGCCATTAACCGGCCAGGTGATCGGGCAGCAGGAGATGCCGAGATCGGTTTCGACGTCGCTGAGCAACTGGAGCGGATCACCACCGGGCCGGTCGCACTTGTTGACGAAGGTGAAGATCGGCATCCGCCGGCGCCGGCAGACCTCGAACAGCTGGCGGGTGCGCTCCTCGACCCCCTTCCGGTTGTCGAGCAGCATCACCGCGCTGTCCGCGGCGACGAGCGTGCGGTAGGTATCCTCCGAGAAGTCCTGGTGCCCGGGCGTGTCCAGCAGATTGATCTGGTAGCCCTGATACTCGAACTGCAGCACGCTGGAGGTGACCGAGATGCCGCGTTGGCGCTCGAGCTCCATCCAGTCGGAGGTCGCATGACGGGTGGCCCGGCGGGCCTTCACCGTACCGGCCAGGTGGATGGCGCCGCCGTAGAGCAGCAGTTTCTCGGTGAGGGTGGTCTTGCCGGCGTCGGGGTGACTGATGATCGCAAAGGTCCGGCGGCGGATCACTTCCGCATGAAGCCGGGCGAGCGCGGGGGAGGTCGGGCCCGCGGGCTGAATCGATTCCGTCGGGCTGTGGGACATGCTGCCTGTCTGACTCCAGTGGGCCAGTGTCGCCGCTCGGTGCCGAATGCCCGGTGTGCGCGGGGCGCATGGTAGGTGGGGCAGGCAGGGCAGGGCAACCCCCAGCAGCACTAACCTATCGGTCGTGCACCTTAGGTTGTCGCCCGGCTGACGGCTGACGGCTGATTGCAGCCCTACGTTTGACTTCCCGCCAGCACGTCCGCCGCGTCGCCAAAGCGCAGGTTGTCCAAATGGTCGCGGACAACGCCATAAGACTCCAGCCCGAGCAGCTGTTGCAGTTGAGGGGAGAGGGCGCCGAGGAGGTCCACCGCCGCCAGGTTCTGCTGGCGCAGCAGGCTGATGAGATCGGCGAGTTGGCCCGGCACCAACTCCCCGCCTGCCGCCACGGCGGACGCCCCTGCTCGAACCTTCTCGGCCAGGATCAGCGGAGCCGCGCCCGCCCGGAGGCGCTGCAACTGGATGCGAAGGCTGGTCGTGAGCTGCCCGACGCGAGCCACATTTCCGCTGATGCTCGCCCTTTCCGCCTCTTCCGCCAGCTGCCGGAGCTCCGTGGCGCCCAGCATTCCCGCGCTGCCCCGCAGCTTGTGCATGCGGGCGGCATGGGCGGCGATGGCCTCGGCATCCTCCTCCGCAGCCGAGGGCAATGCGAGATCGGTGTATTGCGTCAAGAGGCGGGTGAGCGACGAGAGGAACAGCCGGGTATCACCGCCGAAGCGTTCGCGCGCGTCGTTCGAATCGATTCCGTCGATCTCCGGCCACGGGAGCCGCGCGGGATCCGCCGCTGCCCGTTCCGTGGCGGGGGGCTGGCGGCGAGCGTCGCCGCTGCCACGGACATGTCGCAGGATGGTGCGCACCAGGGTCTGGGGATCGAAGGGCTTGACGATGTAGTCGTCCATGCCGGCCGCCGTGGCGCGCTGACGCTCGCTGCTCAACGCGCCGGCGGTCAGCGCGATGATCGGCACGCGGATCAGCTTGAGGTCATGGCGAATCCGTTCCGTCGCCTCGTGGCCATCGAGGCCGGGCATCTGCACGTCCATGAGCACCAGGTCGATGCCATGCCGCTCCACCCGGAGCACGTCGAGCGCCTCCTGCCCGTGGCGCGCAAGCCGCACTTCGGCGCCGTCCAGTTCCAGGATGTGCTTGGTCACATCCAGATTGATGTCGCTGTCATCAACGACCAGGATGCGGACACCCACCAGCGCACCTTCACCCGGCAAGTCGGGAATCGCGTCCAGGCGCGCGATCGCCTCGGGAGATGCCAGCCCGAATCCCAGGACTACCTTGAAGTCGCTTCCCACGCCAGGTGTGCTCTCGAGGCTCACCTCGCCGCCCAGCAGCGTGGCCAGCCGCTTCACGATCGACAGGCCCAGGCCGGTGCCGCCGAAGCGCCGGGTGATCGATGCATCGGCCTGGGCGAACGGTGTGAAGAGCTGGGCCTGGACCTCGGGGGCGATGCCGATGCCGGTATCGTGCACCACAAAGCTGAGCGTGATCCCGGCCGCCGTGGTCGAGAACCGGCGCACCCGCAGGGTGACGCCGCCGTGCTCGGTGAACTTGACGGCATTCGTGAGCAGGTTGATCAGGATCTGGTTGAGGCGCGTGGCGTCGCCCTCCAGGGCGCGGGGCAGCGTATCCGGTGCGTCAATCAGGAAGGTGATCCCCCGGGCGTCGGCCTGCGGCATCATCACCTCGGCCAGTTCCCGCAGCAGGGTGGGCAGGCTGAAGGTCACACGCTCGACGATCAATTCTCCGGCCTCGATCTTCGACAGGTCGAGGATGTCATTCAGGACCACCAGCAGCGCCTTGCTGGAGAGGGTGATTCTTCCCAGCACCTCGGCCTGGTGCGTGTCCAGCGATGTCCGTCCCAGGAGATACGACAGGCCGATCATGGCGTTCATCGGGGTGCGGATCTCGTGACTCATGTTGGCGAGGAACTCGCTCTTGGCACGGTTGGCCTGCTCGGCCCGATGGGTCGCGTCTCGCAGGGACTCCTCGTAGTGCTTCCGTTCGGTGATGTCGCGGGCTGCGGCGAATACGCCCTGGAGTTTGCGGTCCCGATCGTAGAACGTGGTGGCGTTGTACGACACGACGGTCTCGTGGCCGGTGCGGTCGCGCGCGGTCAGCTCGTAGTTCGTGACCTTACCCTCGCCCAGCACCCGATTGATACCCGCCTCGGCCCGCACCGGATCGGTGAAGTGGGTCTTGAACGGCGCGCCGATCAGTTCGTCCCGGGTGCAGCCGGTCAGCGCCTCCGTCTGCTTGTTGACGTCGGTGATGATGCCGCGGGGATCGGTGGTCATCAGCGCATCGATGTTGGACTCGATCAGCGAGCGGGTGTAGAAGTGCTGATCGCGCAGCCGCTGATCGAGCTTCCGGCGCTCCTCCTCGACCTGCTGGCGCGCGGTATTGTCCGTGCCGATCAGCAGGTAGCCGATGATGCCGCCCTGCGCGTCGCGCAGCGCCGTGACCGAGACGACGGCCGGGAAGCGGCTGCCGTCCTTGCGGATGTAGGTCAGCTCGTAGATGTCCTCGATCCCGCGCGAGGCCTTGAACACGAGCGCTTCGAAGCCGGGGGCGATCGGGGTGTCGAGTTCGGCACTCAGCGCCTTGGCGCGAGCAACGACTTCCTGGGGATCGGAAATATCCGCGGGCGTGATCTTGTTCATCACATCTGCCGCCGCGTAGCCCAGCATGCGTTCGGCCCCGACATTGAAAATCTGGATGACGCCGTTCGCGTCGGTGGCGATGCTGGAAAAATTGGCGCTGTTGAAGATCGCGCCCTGCAGCGCCCCGGCCTGAATCAGGGCCTCTTCCGCGAGTTTCCGTGCCGTATTGTCGGTACCGATCAGCAGGTAGCCGATGATGCCGTCTTGCGCGTCGCGCAGGGCGGTCACGGAGACCACCGCCGGGAATCGGCTGCCATCCTTGCGAATGTAGGTCAGCTCATAGATGTCTTCGATCCCGCGCGAGGCCTTGAAGACGAGCGCCTCGAACCCTGGAGTGATCGGCGTCTCGAGTTCCTCGCTCAGGGCCCTGGCCCGGGCGATCACCTCCTCTGGGTCGGAAATGTCGGCGGGGGTGATCTTGTTCATCACGTCGCTCGCCGCGTAGCCCAGCATGCGTTCGGCACCGACGTTGAAGATCTGGATAACGCCCTTCTCGTCCGTGGCGATGCTGGAGAAGTTGGCGCTGTTAAAGATGGCGCTCTGCAGCGCCCCCCCCTGCCGCAGGGCCGCTTCCGCCTGCTTGCGGGCTGTAATGTCCACCACGGTGGTCAGTTCCGTGAAACTGCCATCAGGAGACTTGCGGCGTTGGAAAGAATACGCGACCCAGACGACGGTGCCGTCCGGTCGGACAAATTGCGTTTCCGCCGACACTTTCCCGACGCGGCCTGCCGGCACCTCGCGGTCTAGCGTCTGTTGCAGCACGGCATCCTCGGGATGGGCCAGTCGCTGGTAGATGTCCGGCGTCTGGTCTTGTTCGCGCGTCAGGCCGCAGATCTGCAGGTGCGCATCGTTGATCATGCGGGTGCACTGCCCGTCCGGATGCGTGATGGAAAAGGTGATCCCGATCGGCATGGACTCGAAAATCAGCTTGAAGCGCGCCTGCTCGAGCACCACCTGGGCCTCCGCCGCCCGGCGCTCGATGGTGGCCCAGCACCGTTCGACGACATCCTGGACGATGGCGATCTCGGCCGTCTGCCAATCGCGCGGTGTCGTCTGATGGACGGCCATCATGGCGCGCAGGTGCCCCTCCTTGACCAGGGGGCAGGTGATGATCGCCTGGATGCCGATGGCGCCAAACATTTCCGCCCCATCGGCCGGCAGGAGCTCGGCCTTCACATCGCGGACGATGAGGGTCTGCCCGCTGTGCAGCGTGGCCACGGCCCGCGCGCCGAAGCGCGAGAGTTGGTAGCTGCCTACCGTACTGGCGCAGCCATCGACATAGTCATGCAGGATGGTGAACTGGTCGCCGTCGCTCTCCACATCCGCGTAGGCACAGCGCGAGGCCCGCAGGTATTCGCCAAGCATCCGTGCCATCACGGCCATGATCTGGGCCGGATTGGCCAGCGTTCGTGTCGCTTCGACCAGGTCATTGAGAAAGCGAAAATGCTTCTCGCGCTCTCGTAGCGCGACCTCTGCCCGGACGCGTTCGTCGATGATGACGCCAGAGGGCACGAGGTAGATGACGCGTCCGGTCGTATCGCGGACCGGATTGAGGGAGAAGTCGATCCAGAGGAGGGCGCCATCCTTCACCTGCACCTGCACATCGTAGCGCGATGGTTCGCCCGCTGCGCCACGCGTCATGGCGGCGCGAAGGGCTTCCCGCTCCGTCTCGGAGTGCTCCCACCAGAACGTCTGGTCGAACGGCAGGCCCAGCACGTCCTTGGCTTCAAGGCCGGCAGCGACAAGCCCCGGACGGTTCGCATCAATCAGGATGCCCTCCGCCGTCATGAGACCGAGGAAGGTGTTGGGGCCGAGGCCGTCGATCACATTGCGCAACTTTGTCTCGGTGGCGTACAGCGCCGTTTCCGCCCGTTCATGGCGGCGCGTGGCGATATCGGCGCGACGGCGCGCCCGATGGAGCGCCTCGTTCAGAACGCTGATGACCGCGCCGGCCAGTGCCACGAGCAGCAGTTGCCAGCGTGCGGCTGACGAGGCGACAACGAGGTTGTGGAGCGGGGGAAAGAGGAAGAAGCTGGCCAAGAGGACGGCCAGACCCGTCGTCAGCAGACCGGCACGCAGTCCGCCCAGGTAGGCGCTGAGCATGATCGGCACGGTGAGTATCACCAGCGTCGGCTGCCCTCGCAACGGCCCCTCGAGCGCCAGGCGGAGACCGAGCGCGGCCAGCGTCACCCCCACCGCGAACAGATACGACTGCCACGGTGTGAGCTGGTCTGGCGCGAAGAGGAACTGCGACAGCGCACCGCGCTGAGGAGCGGGCGCCGGCGGTACGGTGGGCGCGCGCATCGGGGTGAACATGGTCAACCTCTCTCAAAGAGCAGGCTCGGCGGCCCCACCCCGCTGGTGCAGGGACGAGGGTCAGACTATTGGGGCGGAAACTCGGCCGTCCCGCGATCCCCAGCGGGCGACGGCGTGGCGGTACTCATCGTCGGTATGGGTGCATCGGTGTCCGCGATATCCCGCAGCATGGCCTGGGCCCGTCCGGCATGCTTGGCGGCATAGAGGGCCCGGTCGGCGGCCTCGACCAGTCGCTGGGCCGTGCAGCCCGCACGCCGGTCCTCGGTGAGGCGGGAATCGGACCAGCGTGGAAGCCAGTAATCGCTTTCCTCGTCGTAACAGGCGGCGCCGACACTCACGGTCACGATCGGTGCCGTCGGCGACTCCGGATGCGCGATGCCGAGGTGTTCAACGGCCTCAAGCATGCTGTGCGCGACGTGCATTCCGCCGGTCCGCGGCGTTTTCGGCAGCAGCATGACGAACTCCTCGCCCCCGTAGCGGGCGACCAGGTCCGCGGGGCGTAGACTGGACCCGACGACCGCCTGCGCCACCGATCGCAGGCAGGCGTCGCCCGCCGGATGCCCGAAGTGATCGTTGAAGAGCTTGAAGTGGTCGACATCGATCATCAGCAGGGTGAGCGGCTCGGCGGTCCGGCGGGCGCGCCGCCATTCCTGCTCCAGCACCTCATCGAAACGGCGCCGGTTGGCCACGCCGGTCAGGACATCCACGGCGCCGATCCGGCGCAGCTCGTCGGCCATATGCTTGACCCGCAGCTGGTTCTTCACCCGTGCCAACACCAGCTGCGCATTGATCGGCTTGGCGATGAAGTCCGCTGCGCCGATGTCGAAACCGGAAACTTCGAACGTCGGCTCGCCGTGACTGGTGACGAAAATGACCGGAACGTCGGCGAGCGCGGGATCCGACTTGAGTCGTTCGCATACCTGGAACCCGCTCAAACCCGGCATCTCCGCGTCGAGCAGGATCACATCGGGCGCGGCCTGTCGCGCCAGCCGCAGCGCCTCCTGCCCATTGGTGGCGAACTTCACCTCCCCCAGGGGCGCGAGAATCCGGCCCAGCACCCGGATGGTGTCGGGGTCGTCGTCGACCAGCAGGATGGTGTCACGCATGGCGGTGACGCCCGTCGAGAATCCAGGGTTGCGTCGCAACGCGAGGCGTTGGCGAGACCGGCAGGCGGCCGAGGTCGGTGCGAGTGGGGGCGCGGTGGAGGGGCACGTCGTCATCCGTTCGAAACTCGAGGGGATCGGCACGGACAGTCCCTGGGGAAAATCCCCACGGTCGATGACGTGTCTACAGTGTCGGACGCTGGCCGCGAGACTTGAGCTCGCGGTTGCACGCCGTCCGGCGATGAAGCGTGTGGCCCGCCGACTGGTTCTCGAAGGGTAACGGGAGTACACGAGGTGAGCGGCGAGAGAGGCTACCTCGTGTGGCGACATCGGAACCACTGCCGCAAGCACTGTAGGGGCAGTATCTTGGGCGCCGCTGGACGGGTGTCCGAGTGGCTGAAGGAGCCGGTCTCGAAAACCGGTAAACCCGCAAGGGTTTCGTGGGTTCGAATCCCACCCTGTCCGTAGACGTTGAGCCTGGGGAGAACGAGAGCAACTCGTCCTCCCCTTTCCCTTTCCCCCACACCGGCCGATAGTAGGCCCATGTTTTCCAGACGGATCACCGTGAATCCCCTCATCGATCAGTACGCTGGCTGCCTCCTGGGCCTCGCCCTGGGCGACGCCCTCGGCGCCGTGGTCGAGGCACAGCCTCCCGCGGATGCCCGGCGCTACGTCGACACGGTCCTGCGTCCCAGGCTGTTGCCGGTGCGCGGGCCGGGCAGCCATCGTTTCGGGCAGGTGACCGATGACACCCAGCTCGCGCGCGAATTGCTGCTCAGCATTTCGTCCACCGGCGAATTTCGTCCGGCGGTCTTTGCCGAGCGATTGCTCCAGATAGTGGTCTCGGGCCGCCTCGTGGAGGGGGGTCACGCGCCGATCGCCGCGGCACGGCAGCTCGCCCTCGGCGTGCCGTGGTTCGACGCGGGAATTCCGGCGCCCTATGCCGGCAACGGCGCCGCCATGCGCGCGGGACCGCTCGGGTTGTTGTTCGGAAGCGATCCACACCACCTGGCCCAGGTCGTCTCGGATCAGGCGCGAGTCACCCATCAGGATCCGCGATCGGCAGCCGGCGCCCTCGCCATCGCGGGGGCGGTGGCCATCGCCGCGCGGGATGAGCCGATCAATCGCGCCGAATTCCTGGTTGAGCTCAGCCGCTGGGTCGAGCCGATCGATGCGGGTACGGCCACCGCCATCTGGGACCTCACCACCTGGGCTCACCTTCCACCCGATGAAGCTGCCGGGTTCATCGCCGACCACGGCCTGGAGCCGGAGGCAGTTCACGGCTGGCACGGGGTCTCCTCGTATGTCACGAGTAGCGTCTGCTGGAGTCTCTACGCGGTGCTCCAATCGCCGGATGACTGGTGGGACGCGGTCTGCACCGCCATCAGCATCGGTGGGGACACCGACACCATGGCCGCGATGACCGGTTCGATCCTCGGCGCCAGGTGCGGCCGTCGGGCCCTGCCGGATGAATACCTCCGGCGACTGACCGACCACGGCAGCAGCCTTCTGCCCGAACTCACCGCGCTCGCGACCCGGCTCTTGCCCGCGACATAGTCCGTCGCTCCCAGGGCCGCAACGAAACGCGGGCCGTCTCCCCGGTGGGGTGACGGCCCGCGCTGCTGTCGGAGCCGGCTATTCCCGCAGGTTGCCCCGCAGCTTCGCGATGTCGAGCATCGGGATGCCACCCTCGGTCGGCACGAGGATGACCAGGTTGTTCGAGCCTTTCATGTCGTGCAGCACCTCGAGGTACTGCTTGGTGAGCGCCTCGGCCGTGAGCGTCACATTCAGCAATCGCTGCTGATCGCTCTGCAGCCGGGCCACCTCGACGCGGTGGCGCTCGGTCTGGATCTGCTGCTCCTGGGCGATCTTGCCGTTGATCGCCGCGACAACCTCGGCCGGCGGCTGCAGGTCCCGCAGGAAGAACGCGGTCACCTCCGCGATCCGGAACGGCTCACCGCCGGCACGGGGCTGGGTGATGAGCGCCGAGTCAACCAATGACTGCATGAAGGCGGCGATCTCGGTGCGCTTGGAGATGTCGTTGATGGAGAAACGCACCATTCCATCGCGAACGCCCTGCCGAATAGCATTGTGAACGATCGAGTGGATCTGCTCTTCGACGCCGATTTCGGTGAAGATCCGCGGTGCGTCCTGGGGATTAATCTGCCAGCGCAGACCCGCGTCAACGGTCATCCCCATCTGCTCGCTCGAAAGCGCTGCGATCGCCTCGGACTCATCGCCCGCCTGGGGGAACTGCTCCTCCCGGGTCGAATAGTTCTCGATCGACGACCACGGGGTGACCATGTGAATTCCCGGCAGCAGCGGTTGCGGATCCACGGTGCCGAAGGCGTGCCTGACGCCCACCTGTCCTGGGTCGATCACGACGACGAGCGCCGAAACCATGATCAGCGCGCCCAGACTGGCGAAGAGCAACGAGAAGACACGGAGCAGGTTGCCCGAGGGCCGGCCCTTTTGCTCGCCGGACGAGCGCGCGACCATGAGTATGAGCGCAATGAACAGCAGCAGCCCGCCAAAGATCAGCTTGCCCATGCACCAGCCCCGGGATGTTGGAGGAGGCGCAAAGCTACGTCGCGGCGGGGCAGGGCGACAGGGTGGGACATCGGCCGCGGCGGGTGAGTGACAGGAGTGGCGCGATGCTGCTGCGGGCATTGACTTGCGGCAGTCGCCCGGCGAGACTCTTGCCGCCCGAAGCCATTGCGCGGCAACGGGTAATGCCTCGGGGACGGGTGGCCGAGTGGTTTAAGGCGCACGCCTGGAAAGCGTGTTAACCTGCAAGGGTTACGCGGGTTCGAATCCCGCCCTGTCCGTGGTGCCAGCCGGTGCCGTCCTTCGGGGCGGGCCGGCTGCTTTTTGGTGATCGGTCCCGGAAGGGAACCGCTGGACTGAATCCGGCGTATCTTCTCAACTGCGCCACGCGGCACACTGCCGGCTGGCCGCGATGGTTACCCCAGGTTTGAGGTTTCGCATGCTGATCCGCCGCGCCCCGGAGCTCCCCACATCCGAGATCACCGAGGAGCGGTATTATGTCGGCCGCCGCGCCTTCCTGGCGGGACTGGCGGGCAGCGGACTCCTGCTGACCCTCGGCGAGCGCCGCGCCCTGGCCCAATCGGTGGCCCGGGAAGGAGCATCGTTCCTGGCGGGTGATGAGGACAAGCTCACACCATACGAGTCAGTCACCACGTACAACAATTATTACGAGTTCGGCACGGGCAAGGACGAGCCGGCGGAGCAGGCGAAGAACTTCAAGTCGCGGCCGTGGAAGGTGAAAATCGACGGAGAGATCGCCAAGCCGGGCGACTACGACTTCGATGATCTGGTGAAGCCCTACAAGCAGGAAGAGCGGGTCTACCGGCACCGCTGTGTCGAAGCCTGGAGCATGGTCATTCCCTGGCTCGGCTTTCCGCTCAAGGATCTGGTGGCGAAAGTACAGCCGACGTCGCGCGCCAAGTTCGTCGAGTTCACCACCCTGCAGGATGCCGCCCAGATGCCGGGTCAGCGCCGCGGTGTGCTGCCCTGGCCCTATGTCGAGGCGCTCCGGCTCGATGAGGCCATGCATCCCCTCGCCATTCTCGCGACGGGGCTCTACGGCAAGCCGCTGCCCAATCAGAACGGCGCGCCGATCCGTCTCGTGGTGCCGTGGAAGTACGGCTTCAAGGGCGGCAAGGCGATCGTGCGGATCCGCTTCACCGAAACCCAGCCGCGGACGACATGGAATGAGGTCGCCGCCGACGAGTACGGCTTCTATGCCAACGTGAATCCGGCGGTAGATCATCCGCGCTGGAGTCAGGCGCGGGAGCGCCGGCTGGGCGAGCTCTTCAAGCGGAGGACGCTGCCCTTCAACGGCTACGCCGACCAGGTGGCGTCGCTGTACTCGGGCATGGATCTGGCCCGGAATTTCTGAGAGAGCGATCAGCCTTCAGCATTCAGCGTTCAGCCGCCTTCGAAGGGCGGCGATCCATCCGGGTGACAGTGACCGCTGAATGCTGAACGCTTAACGCTGAATGCTCCTCCTCTCATGACCCGCCTCCAATTCACCACCCGCTTCTTCAAACCGGCAGCCTTTCTGGCCGCGCTCGGGCCCGCGGCCTGGCTCGGCCTCGGTGTGCTTGGCCGCGTCGATCTCGGCGCCGATCCGGTGAAGACCTTCCAGGTCACCACCGGATTGACCACGCTAGTGCTCCTCCTGGTGACGCTCACGATTTCCCCGGCGCGCAAGATCCTGCACTGGTCCGAACTGATCCGCCTGCGGCGCATGCTGGGCCTGTTCGCTTTCTTTTATGTCCTGTCCCACGCCCTCATCTATTTCATCCTCGATCAGTCGCTGGACCCTTCGCTCATCTGGGAAGACACGATCAAGCACCCGCGGATCGCGGTGGGCTTCATCGCGTTCCTCATTCTGATTCCGCTGGCCATCACCTCGACCGACAGGATGATCCGCCGCCTGGGCAAGCGCTGGGGCCGTCTGCACAAGCTGATCTATCTCGCGACGGCGCTGGGGATCCTGCACTACCTGATGGTGCAGAAGCTGGATCTGCGGGAGGGACTGGTCTACGGGGGTGTGTTCGCGTTGCTCATGCTCTGGCGGGTGCCCTGGCGCCGCCTGGTCAGTCCCGCAGCTCCGCGCGAGGTGTAGTCAGCGGGTAGTGTGATCGCGAGTCGGCTCAGTTGCGCCCGCCTCCTGCCTCCTGCCTCCTCGCGCCCCTTTCCCCGTTCCCCTTTCCCCCATCCCCTCCCCCCCGCTACTTTCCCGCTTCAACATGACATCGCGCTCGACCCTCCTCGACGACCGGGCCATCGCCCGCGCGCTCACGCGCATGGCCTCGGAGTTGGTGGAGCAGTGCCACGGGACGGACGACGTCCTGCTAGTCGGGATCCAGCGCCGGGGCGTGGAACTCGCCGCCCGGCTCTCCCGCCTGATCGAAGGTCTCGAAGGACATCCCATCGCGTCCGGCAAGCTCGATATCACCCTGTATCGCGACGACCTGCAGGCGGTGGGACCGCGCCCCGTCGTCGGCGAGACTCGGCTCCCCACCGCACTCGACGGCCGGACGATCGTGATCGTGGACGACGTGCTCTACACCGGTCGCACCATCCGCGCGGCCCTGGATGAGCTGGCCGACTTTGGCCGGCCCCGGCGGATCCTGCTCTGCGTGCTGGTCGATCGGGGCGGCCGGGAACTCCCCATCCAGCCGGATATCGTCGGCCTGCGCCAGGTAATTGGGCCGAAGGACCGGATCGATGTGCTCATCACCGAACTCGACGGTCGCGATGCGGTCGAGCTGGTGCGCGCCGAATGACGCCCCGCCTGGGCAAGGACCTGACCGCCCTCGAGACCCTGTCGGCCGAACAGATCCTGCTGATTCTCGACACCGCCGAAGCCTTCAAGGAAGTCAGCGAGCGGCCGATCAAGAAGGTCCCGGCGCTCCGCGGCAAGACGATCGTCAATCTCTTCTTCGAAGCCTCCACCCGCACCCGCATCTCCTTCGAGTTCGCCGAGAAGCGGCTTTCGGCAGACACCGTGAATGTCGCCACCGGTGGCAGCTCCGTCTCGAAGGGTGAAACCCTGGTCGACACGGCCCGGAATCTCGAGGCAATGCGGATCGACATGGTGGTCATCCGCCACCCCGCCTCCGGCTCCGCCGATTTCCTGGGAAAACGGATCCGCTCCAATGTGATCAACGCCGGCGACGGCAAGCACGAACATCCCACCCAGGGCCTGCTCGACATCCTTACCCTCCGGGACCGGTTCGGTTCGCTCAGCGGGCTCAAGGTCGCCATCTGCGGCGACGTGCTGCACAGTCGTGTCGCCCGGTCCAACATCTGGGGGCTCAAGAAGCTCGGCGCCGACGTGGCGGTGTGCGGGCCGCCCAGCCTGATGCCGCGCAATGTGAGCGAGCTGGGGGTCGAGGTGTTCACCCGGATCGAGGATGCGATTCGCTGGGCCGATGCGCTGAACGTGCTCCGGCTCCAGCTGGAACGGATGACGAGCGGCTTCATCCCGTCGCTCCGGGAATACAACCGGGTCTTCGGTGTCACCCGGGAACGCCTCGAGCGGGCGTCTGACAAGCTCATCGTGATGCACCCGGGCCCGATGAACCGGGGCGTCGAGATCGACAGCGACGTCGCCGACGGCCCGCGCAGCGTCATCCTGCCGCAGGTAACCAACGGCGTCGCCATCCGGATGGCGGTACTCTATCTGCTCGCCGGTGGCGGGCCCGACTGGCAGCAGCAGGGAGGCAGTGAGTGACGAGCTCGATTCTCATCCGCGGCGGGCGGGTCATCGATCCTTCGCGCAACAGCGACGGGATCGCCGACGTCTATGTGCAGGACGGCAAGATCGTCTCGGTCGGCCGCAATATCGTCGGCGAGGACGGGGCCCAGATCATCGATGCCTCGGGGAAGGTGGTGGCCCCCGGGTTGATCGACCTGCACGTGCACCTGCGGGAGCCAGGGCAGGAGGACCGCGAGACCGTCGCCAGCGGGGCGATGGCGGCCGCGGCGGGCGGCTTCACCGCCGTCTGCGCCATGCCCAATACTGATCCGGTGCTCGATAACCAGGGTGCCATCGGCTTCGTGATCAGCCAGGCGCAGAAAGCGGGCAAGGCACGAGTCTATCCGATCGGCACCGTCTCGCTGGGCCAAAACGGCGAGACGCTGTCGGAGTTCGGCGAGCTGGTCGGGGCGGGCGCCGTCGCGGTGAGCGACGATGGCAAGCCGGTGATGACCAGCCACATGATGCGGACCGCGCTGGAGTACGCCCGAACCTTCGGCATTCCCGTCGCCGACCATTGCGAGGACATGTCGCTGGCCGAGGGTGGCTGCATGCACGAGGGGATCGTGTCCACCCGCCTAGGGCTCAAGGGCATTCCGTCGGCCGCTGAAGAAATCATGGTGGCCCGGGATATCATCCTGGCTGAGCTGACCGGGGGACATGTCCATCTCTGCCACATGTCCACTCGCGGATCAGTCGATCTGATCCGACGCGCCAAGGAGAAGGGGCTGAATGTGACGGCGGAGGCGACCCCGCATCATTTCACCCTGACCCACGATGCCTGCGAAGGGTACAACACCAACGCCAAGATGAACCCGCCGCTGCGCGAGGCGGCGGATCGCGAGGCGCTCAGGCAGGGGCTCAAGGACGGCACCATCGACGTGATCGCGACTGATCATGCGCCGCATCACTACGACGCCAAGGAGCGCGAGTTCGACGAGGCACCCAACGGGATCATCGGACTCGAAACGGCGTTCGGGCTCACCCATTCGGAACTGGTGCTGTCCGGCCTGCTCACGCTGCCGGAGCTGGTGTACCGGATGAGCACCCTGCCGGCAAGAATTTTCCGCCTTCCGGGGGGAACCCTGGCCGTGGGGGCACCCGCCGACGTCGTTATCCTCGATCCGGCGGTGCAGTGGGTAGTTGAGCCGGGGGGGTTTTTCTCCAAGAGCCGCAACACCCCTTTCGCGGGACGCACCCTGACTGGCCGGGCCGACCTCACCATCGTCCGGGGCCGGGTTGTCTACGACCGACGGGATGCCTGAGGCCCGATTCCCGTCCCGGGCGTCTTTCGTAAGACAGCGGGGGAGTTACATTTGCAGCGTCGGCGGGGGCGGGTGCCCTCGTCATGGAGTGAGCCTCCCGGCTCCTGCGACTGATCCAGCGCCAGATCCACGCCCTCACCGCGTCCAGAGGGAAATTCGGACATGAGCAAGCCGACCCACGAGAGCAGTTCCCCCATCGACCGGCTGCTGCAGGACCGGGCCCAGTTCGTCAGCTGGCTCACGCGACTCAACTCGTCCACCGATTCGCCCGCAGTGCCAGAGGCGGTGCGCGGGCGGGTGCGGGCCGACTATGAGCGGCGGCTCACCGCGGTCGTGGAAGAGCTGCGGGGCCACACCTCCGCGATCGACAGTCAGGTCGAAGGGCTCTCCGCCCGGCGCGACGAACTCGCCAAGCGGGAGCGGGAGCAGGAGGAACAGCTCTCGGAGGCGGAGATCCGCCACCTGGTGGGGGAGTATGACGAAGGCCGCTGGGATGGAATCCGCACCGAGTTGATGAAAGTGATGCTCGCCGTGCGGGACGAGCTCGGCCATACCACCCGGGAGATCGACCGCCTGGCCGAAGTGCTCTCTACGATCCGGGCGCCGCTGATCCCACCCACGCCTCCCGTGGTTATCGAGCCGCCAGCGCCGCCGCCGCCCGCTCCCGTCGTGATCACCGCTCCCCAGCCGGCGGTGCTGCCGGAGCTGATCCTCCCGGAGCCGCTCCTGATTGTTCCGGAGCCGGTTGCGCCGCCACCGGCACCAGCCCCAGTTCGGCCCGTGGCCACCGCACCGGTCGCCCCGACGGCGCCAGTCGGTGGGACGGAGATTCCTTTCCGCGCTCCGGCGCCCCGGCCTCAGCCCCAACCGCAGCCGAAGCCGGCACCCAAGAAGGAAGAAGCCGCCAGTCGGACGCTCTGGTTTCCCTCGGGGAAGCCGAACGATGGCACCGGAGAAAAGCTTGATGAACTCGCGTTCCTGAAGTCTGTCACCGGGAGCGAGGCTCCCGCAGCTCCAGGATCGGCGCCTCCCCAGAAGCCGCGCGCCAGCGGTGGATTTATTCGTCAGGCCGAACCGATCACACCACCGCCCGCGCCCGAGCCCGTCATCCAGAAGGCGTCGCCCCCCGCAACCCCTGCCGCGCACCCGCCGGTCCCGGCCGCGCCCCCGCCGGCTGCGGAGTCAAAGGATCGCCCGAGCGGTGCCCAGAAAACCCTGAAATGCGGTGAGTGCGGTACCCTGAATCGGCCGACGGAGTGGTACTGCGAGCGGTGCGGGGCGGAGCTCGCTGCGCTATGAGTCGGCGATAGCCGATAGGCGGTGGGCGAAACAGCAACTCAAAGGGCCCTCCGCTTTGAAAAGCCGGGGGCCCTTGGTTCTGCTCGTTCGACACGTTCCGCCAGCCGCCCTGCGCCTGCAGTCCCGCCTACTTCTTCACCGCCACCGCCTTCGCCAACCGGCTCTTGGTCCGGCTTGCGGTCTTGTGATGAATCAGGTTCTTCCGACCGGCGCGGGAGAGCAGGATCGTCGCCTCCTTGAGAGCGGCTTCCTTCTCCTTGGGCGATTCGGCGCTGCGAACCTTCTTGATGGCGGTGCGGAGCTGGCTCCGCTGGTGCCGGTTCCGCTCGTTGGCGGCCCGGGACTTCCGCAGTTGCTTCTTGGCGGACTTGATGCGCGGCACGGACGACCCTTGGTTCAGAACGTACGGGACCAACCACAGGCGGGTTGGGAGGAGGCGGTGAAACTAGAGGGTGAGCGGTGCAAGGTCAAGCGCGAACGGGGTTTCAGCGGCTGGGGCCGCGGGTTAGATTACCGCCCCGACATGCCCCGGGCGGCCGTCTGACGCCGTTCCGCCATCGGTCCCCTTCACCCCGGGTCGCTTCTGTTCGAGCTGCGTGAATTCATCCTGATTGCGCCCGTCCTGCTGTTTTCGTTCGTGGCGCATGAGTACGCCCACGCCCGCACCGCGCTCTGGCAGGGTGACGATACCGCGTACATGCTGGGCCGGGTTACCCTGAATCCGCTGCCCCACATCGATCCGTGGATGACGATTCTGCTGCCGGCGGTCCTCTGGTTCGCGTCGGGCGGCGCCTTCACCTTCGGCGGCGCCAAGCCGGTGCCGGTGGTGCCGCGCAAGTATCGCAAGTATGTCCAGGGCGATCTGATCGTCTCGTCTGCCGGTGTCATCACAAACTTCCTGATCGCGCTCTGCTGCTCCGCCATCTTCCTGGTGCTCGGCATGATCGGGCACGCGGCGCCCGGTGTGGCGGATGGTCTCGGCATTCTCCAGCGCATGATGATGTGGGGCGTCTGGCTCAATCTCATGCTCTGCTTCTTCAACCTGATCCCGATTCCCCCGCTCGACGGCTCCCACCTCCTGTTTCACGCGCTGCCGCCGGCGTGGGGCGCCCGCTACCGGCAGCTCGGCCAGTTTGGATTCCTGCCGCTGATGGCGGTGCTCTTTCTGTTCCGCCCGCTGGTCGATTTCTTCCTGTTCCCGGCTCGATGGCTCACCAGCTCACTGATCACCTGGGTCGCGCCCTACGGGCTGGGCGACATCTGGAATTTCACCACCCGGGGATGAGCCGACCCGCCCCGACCGCCGCGCTCGGTGCCGATCCCGGCTTCGTGGTCCAGCTGGACCAGTTCTCCGGGCCGCTCGACCTGCTGCTTCATCTGTTGCGCGAAGAGCGGATCGACATTGCGGACATACCTATCGCGCGGATCGCCGATCAGTTTCTGCATGCCATCGGTGGCCTCGGCCTGAATCAGGCGGCGGACTATCTGGAGATGGCCGGGCGCCTGCTGCGCCTGAAAGTGCAGATGCTGCTTCCCCGGCGCGATGGGGAGGAAGGATGGGAGGACCCGCGCTCGGAGCTGGTGCGCCGGTTGCTCGAATACCAGCTCGTCAAGGAAGTCGCCAGCTGGTTCGAGCGCGCCGTGGAGCGCCGGGCCGACCAGCATCCCCGGGGCTACCTGCCGCCGCCGCCCGAGCTGCCGCCGCTGCCGCTCACCATGGATCTCGTCGCCCTGCTCAAGGCGGTCGAGACGGTGATTGCGGCGATCCCCTCGCCGGTGCTGCACAGTGTCGTGGCCCGGCCCTTGGATACCGAGGGCGCCTTCCGCCGACTGGAAGCGTTGTTGGTGGAAAAGGCCGAGTTTTCCTGGCTCGAAGCGCTGGGTCCGCACCCCACGATCGTCGATGTGCTGTCCACACTGCTCGCCCTGCTCGAACTGGCCCGCCGCGGCGCCGTCTCCCTGGCGCAGCCGGTGCCGTTCGCCCCATTCATGATTCGCCGAGAGACGCCTCCGGAGTCGACTCCGGCCACCCTGGTCCCTGCCGCCGATGCCGCTGACACCACTGACCCAGTTGATTGAAGCCGCGATGTTCGCGGCGAACCGGCCGCTGACGGTCGAAGAGCTGCAGACTCTCGATCCCGATGCCGCGCTGGCCGATGTCCGCACCGCGCTCGACGAGCTCCGCGAGCACTACGACTTCGACGGACACGCCGTCGAGGTCATCGAGCTGGCCGGTGGCTATCAGGTCCTCTCGCGCCGGGTCTTCGCCGAAGCGATCGAGCGGGCCCAGATCACGATGCGCACGCCACGACTGACCTCGGCCGCCCTGGAAACGCTCGCGGTCATCGCGTATCGCCAGCCCGTGGGGCGGGCGGAGATTGAGGAGATCCGGGGCGTGTCGGCCGGGGGCGTCCTGCGCAGCCTGCAGGAGCGCGGGTTGATCGAGGTCGTCGGCCGAAGCGAGACGATGGGTCGCCCGTTGCTCTATGGGTCCACCGCGCTATTCCTGGAATTGCTGGGCCTGCGCGATCTGGCCGAATTGCCCCGGACGGAGGAGTTCACCGTCGCCCTCCAGCCGCATGTCATGACGACCCCCGATGGGGATTCTTCCGCCGCCTCCGTGCCTTCGGAATCATGAGTGAAATGCGGTTGCAACGGGCCCTGGCCCGCGCGGGAATCGCCAGCCGTCGGGCTGCCGAGGTGCTGATCGAGGCGGGCAACATCCGGGTCGATGGCAAGGTCGCCACTCTCGGCATGAAGGTCGACCCCGACAAACAGCGCATCACGGTGGGTGGCCGACCGCTGCCACGGATCGAGCGCCGCTGGCTCGCCTTCCACAAGCCGCTAGGTGTCGTCACCACCGCGGACGACGAAGAAGGCCGCCGCACCGTCTTCGATTTCATCAAGGAGCCGCGCGGTCTGGCGTACGTCGGGCGCCTCGACGTCATGACGACGGGGCTGCTGCTGCTCACCACGGATGGCGACGCGATCCACCGGCTCACCCATCCGAAATACCGGATCCCCCGCAGCTACGTCGCGATGGTGCACGGGCGCCCGACCGCGGAAGTGAGTCAGGCGGTGACGCAGCCGGTCATCCTGGACGGACGCAAGGTGGAGGCGACCCGAGTCCGGGTTCGGCCTGGCAAGGAGGGGCGCACCCTGATCGATCTGACGCTGGTGGAAGGCAGAAATCGCGTGGTGCGCCGCTGGTGCGAGGAGATGGGGCTCAAGGTTGAGCGGCTGGCCCGGTTGACGTATGGCCCGGTGCGGCTTGGTGACCTTCCCTCCGGACAGTCCCGGCCGCTGACGCCGGATGAGGAGGAGATGATCTATCGCTCGATCAAGATGAGCGAGGGTCCCATGATGAAGCGCCCGCGGGCGCGGGAACCGGGGGAGGGCGGGCACCGCGGAACCGGCAAACGTGATCGGGAAGGGAAGCCAGCACCCCGGACGAGCTTCATCGAAAAGCGTGAGGCGAAGCGCGCCGCCACCAAGTCACAGGCAAAGCCCGGTCCGACCGGAGCGCGCCCCAGGACGGAACGTGCCGGCGGGGCAGGGACCCGTGACTCCCGCGGGGAGTCGCGCCGCAAGGACATCCGGTCGGCCAAGCCGCGCCCTTCCTCCGACCGGGATCGCAGACCGAAACGGTGATGTGACCCACTTTGCTGCATCCGGCATCTCATTAGCTTGGAGATGTCGGAGCGTGCAATCGCCTACTTCCTACCGCCTACTCCCTACTCCCTACTCCCTGCCTCATGACCGCACGCCCTTCTCTCCAGACCCGCACCGTGGACCCCGGGCCGGCGCAACAGGTCGTGACCGAAGTTGGCCGTCGCATCGTAGGCCAGGAAGTCATGATCGAGCGGCTCCTGATCGGCCTGCTGACCGGCGGCCATATTCTGCTCGAAGGTGTGCCTGGGCTGGCCAAGACACTCGCGGTTCGCACCCTCGCGCAGATCGTCGACGTCAGCTTCTCCCGGATTCAGTTCACGCCGGACCTGCTGCCGGCGGACCTGATCGGGACGATGATCTACGACCAGAAGGTGCAGGAGTTCCGGGTCAAGAAGGGGCCGGTCTTCGCGCAGATCGTGCTGGCCGACGAAATCAACCGCGCCCCGGCCAAGGTGCAGGCCGCGCTGCTGGAAGCGATGCAGGAGCATCAGGTCACGATCGGTGGCACCAGCTTCCCGCTGGAAGAGCCCTTCCTGGTGCTCGCGACGCAGAATCCGATCGAGAACGAAGGCACCTATCCATTGCCGGAAGCCCAGCTCGACCGGTTCATGCTCAAGGTGCGGGTGGGCTATCCCACTCGGGACCAGGAAAAGGAAGTGTTGCTGCGTCGCACCGGCCTGATCGATGCCCCGGTCCGCCAGTTGCTCGATCCCACCACGATTCTCGCCCTCCGCGAAACCATCGCCGCGACCTACCTCGACCAGAAGATCGTCGACTATGTCGTGGATCTGGTGCGGGCCACCCGGGATCCCTCGGTGGTGGGGCTGCCAAATCTCAAGCCGCTGGTGGCATTCGGCGCCTCTCCGCGGGCGTCGATCGCGCTGGCCCAGGCGGCCAAGGCGCACGCCTACCTGCGGGGCCGCGGCTACGTGATTCCCGAAGATGTGCGCGCCCTGGCCCTCGACGTCATGCGCCACCGCGTGCTGCTGACCTTCGAGGCGGAGGCCGAAGAGGTGGACAGCGATCAGGTCGTGACCCGGATCCTGGATGCGGTGCCGGTGCCATGACGGCCATTGGCCATTGGCCATTAGCTGTTGGAGCTCCGGTCCCGATGGCGATCCGATCTGGTACCACCGCCCGCCCGCTAACGGCTAACGGCTAACGGCCAACGGCTCACGGCTTCCATGCCCCCCATCTCCCCCGACATCCTGAAGCAGGTCCGGGCCATCGAGCTCCGCTCGCGTGGGCTGGTGACCAGTCTCTTTGCCGGCGAGTATCGCTCCGTCTTCCGGGGGCAGGGCCTAGAGTTCGCCGAAGTGCGGCAGTACGAGCACGGCGACGACTTCCGCTCCATCGACTGGAACGTCTCCGCCCGTCTCGGTCACCCCTACATCAAGACGTACATGGAGGAGCGGGAGCTGACCCTGCTCCTGATCGTGGATCTTTCGGGATCCACCTGGTTCGGTACGCCGCGCACCAAGTCGGCGCTGGCGATCGAAGTCGCCTCCGTGCTTGCGCTGGCCGCGGCCAACACCAACGATCGGGTGGGGGCGCTGCTCTTCGCCGACAAGATCGAACGGGTCATTCCGCCCGCGAAAGGCCGGCGGCATGCGCTCCGGGTCATCCGCGATCTGGTGGCCTTCCATCCGGGCAATCGCCGGACCGACCTCGCCGCCGCGCTGCGCTACGCCACCGGGTTGCTGCGGCACCGGAGCATCGTCGTGGTGCTATCGGATTTTCTGGCCCAGGACTGGGAGCAGCCGCTGCGGCAGCTCGGCGTCCGTCACGATGTTGTCGCCATCGCGGTCGAGGATCCGCGCGAAGTGAATCTTCCTGATGCCGGCTGGCTCGATCTCGAGGATGCCGAGACCGGCCAGCGGCGTGTGGTGGACAGCGGCGACCGTGCCACGCGCGGGCGGCTGCGCGCCCTGGCGGAAAAGCGCCGGGAGGAGCGAAGCCGCGCCTTCGGCGCCGCTGGAGTCGATCACGTGCTGCTTGATACGTCGCGCGAGTACGCCAGTGCGCTGCGGCGGGCCTTTGCCCTGCGCACCCGACGGTTGCAGCGATGAGCATCGCGCTGCTCCTGCTCTTGCAGGCTGGCCTTCCCACCGTCGGCGACACGATCTGGATCGAGCGCACGGTCACGCTTCCGGCGGGCGCTGACGTGCGGCCCGGGGAGTGGCTGCCGGAGGGTGACATCGGGCTGCTGGGTCGCCCGATCGTCCAGCGCGCAGGTGGTGAGGCGACGATCCGGTATCCCGCGGTGGCGTGGCGGACCGGAACCCACACCGTCGTCGTCCCGGGGCCGGTGATCGTCCTGCCGGATGGCCGCACCGATTCGCTGCCCCCGGAGAGCCGCACCCTGCAGGTCCTCAGCGTGTTGCCCGCCGATACCGCTCCGGAGCGCCTGGCGGTCCAGCCCGAGGCGGGGCTCGTGAGTCAGCGGATCACTGAGCCGTGGCCGCTCGTCGCCTTTCTCCTGCTCGCCACCCTCCTCTTTCTGCCAATCCGGTGGTGGTGGCGTCGTCGTGGTCCCCCCATGCCCGCGATGGTGCCCTCCGCCGGTCCCACCGCGCTGCCACTCGATGCGTGGAGTGAGGCGGGTGAAAGCCGAGCCGTCGCCGCGATCGCGCATCGGGTGTTGCGCCTGGCGATGCTCGGTCAGCTACCCGGCGTTCCCGCCGGTCTGGTCGACAGTCGCCTGGTGCGGATCATGGAGGAGCAGCGGCCCCAATGGCCCGTCCCGGAGCTGGCGACGGTGTTGCGGGCGCTGGAAGTCGCCCAGTTCAGCGAGACCGGGCAGGGCGAATCCCTTGCCCTCGCCACTCGCGCGATGGACCTGGCGCAGCGCATCACGACTCCGGCGGGAGGGGTCCGGTGAGTTTCGCGCGCCCGTGGCTGCTGCTCATCCTGTTGCTCCCGCTCGGGTGGTGGTGGTGGCGGCGGCGCCGAATCCCGGGCGGGACGCGTTACAGCGACCTGCGCCTGGTCAGTGCCGTGGGAGGACGACGGTGGCTGCCCCGCGTGCCGCCGGCACTGCGGGCGCTGGCGTTCGCCGCGTGGTCGATTGCCGCCGCTGGCCCGCGGCTGGGTGGATCGCAGGTGGAGGTGAAGAAAGAAGGCATCGCAATCGTGATCGCGGTCGACATTTCCAGCAGCATGCTCGCCGAGGATTTTGCCCCGTCGAATCGGATGGAAGTCGCCAAGCAGCAGGCCATCACATTCATCCGCGGACGCACGGCGGACCGCATCGGCGTGGTCGCATTTGCCGGCGAGGCGCTGACGCAGGTGCCGATCACGGTGGACTATCCCGTGCTGGAGCAGGCGGTCAATGACCTCCGCATCGGATTGCTGGAGGATGGCACGGCGATCGGCACCGGACTCGCGACCGCGGTGAATCGTCTCCGTGAGGCACCCGGCAAATCGAAAGTGATCCTCCTCCTGACCGATGGGGAGAACAACCGGGGCACCGTCGATCCCCGCACGGCAGCCGGGGCCGCTGCGGCGCTGGGGATCAAGGTCTACACGATCGGGGTGGGGACCGAGGGGGAGGCACCGATTCCCACCGGACGCGGTCTCTCCGGGTTTCGCTATGAGATCCTGCCAGTCAAGATCGATGAACCGCTGCTGCGCGACATCGCCGCGAGCACCGGTGGACGGTATTTCCGGGCCAAGGACAGCGAGGCGCTCAGCCGGATCTTCCACCAGATCGACGGACTGGAGAAGACTCCCATTCACGTGACACGTTACGTGAAGTACGATGAGATCGCCAAGCCGCTGCTGCTCGCAGGAATGTTCCTCCTCGCGCTCGAGCTGCTCCTGAATGCCACGCTGGTGGTGCGCACGCCATGAGCTTCGACGCACCCGTCCTCCTCGCCCTCGCGCCACTCATCGCCCTCCTGCTCGGCGGGCTTGCCTTGCTGGCCCGGCGGCGTCGGATCGTGCGTGCGGCGAGTTGGTCGGCTGAACTGGAGCAGCAGGCCCGCGCGACCGGAAAGTGGGGCCCGGTGCTCCTCGCCATCGCCGCACTCGCGGCGGTGATCGGATTGGCCGGCCCCCGGGGCGGACGCGCGACGGTCAAGGTGCAGACCCAGTCCTTGAGCGTGGTCCTCGCGGTCGACATAAGCCGTTCGATGCTGGCCGAGGACACCCGCCCCAGTCGGCTGGGACGAGCGGTCCAGGAAGCGCGCCGCCTGGTCCAGGATCTGAGTCAGGACCGGGTCGGCCTCGTGGCCTTTGCCGGCCGGAGTTATATCCTGAGCCCGCTGACCCTCGACGGTGGCGCGGTCACCCTGTTCCTTGACGCGCTGAGCCCCGAGCTCGCCAGTCAGGGCGGCACCGGCCTCGCCGCCGCCCTCACCCAGGGGATGGAACTGCTTAACGCATCGCGCGAAGCCGGCGATCGCGTCCTGGTGGTCTTCAGCGATGGCGAGACGCACGATTCGCTCCCGGACGTCATCGCGGCGGCCAAGCGCCTGCGCGAGGAACAGGTGCGGCTGGTGCTGGTCGCCGAGGGAACACCGCGACCGGTGCCCATTCCGCTGCGGGACAGTACCGGACAGGTGGTCGAGTACAAGCTGGATGAGGAGGGCAAGACGGTAGAGACCCGCCGGCGGGACGATGTGTTGCAGAAGGTCGCCGACGCGGCTGAAGGCGCACTGGTGCCGGCAGAGTTGTCGGATCAGGCGGGCGCGGTGCGCGAGCTGCTCTCGGCATATCAGCGGGTGCCGACCTCCAGCTCCAGCACCCAGGATTTGCTGCCGCTGGTCTGGATTCCCGCGTTGATTGCGGCGACCTGCCTGGCGGCGCAGACCGTCAGTCGTCGGACCGCGGCGCTGGTGTCGATCGCGGCGGTGTTGCTTTGCCGTCAAGCCTCCGCGCAACGCACCGCGCCGGGCGAGGCCGAATGGCGCCAGGGGAAAATGGCGGAGGCGGCGGCGTTGCTGGTGCGCCGGCTCACCGAGCAGTCGCCTGACACAGCGTGGTACAACGCCGGGACCGCGCTGCTCGCCGCCGGCAACTACGTCGGGGCGCGCAAGGCGTTGGCCCGGGCCGGACGCTCGCTCGATCCCGACCTGCGCTATCGGGCCCTCTACAATGAAGGGGTCGCCGCGCTCCGGCAGGCGGGTACCGACAGCAGCGCGAGGGATTCGCTGCTGGCCGATGCCAGCGACAACCTGCGCGACGCATTGAGTCTCGTCCCGGGCAGCCGTCGCGCCAAGTGGAATCTGGAACTCGCCGAGCGGCGGCGGCCGCCACCACCTTCCGGTGGAGGGGGCAATTCGCCTCAACCGCCGCCGCCGCAGGGGCAGCAGCCGCAGGATCCCCAGGCGGGGCAGGGCGGGGCGGGGCGGGCGACGCCCAACCTGTCGCAGGCCCAGGCGGAGCAGATTCTCAATTCCGTTTCCCGGGAAGAGCGGGACACGCGGGTGCGCCGCCTCGGCAAGGCGCACAATCCTCTCAGCACAGAGAAAGACTGGTGATCGCCGCGCTGCTTCTGCTCGCGCTTCAGCAGCCGGCCCGCCTCGAAGTCATCCTGGGGGTGGACCGGGATCGTGTCTCGCCCGGCGAAATCCTCACGCTCACTGTGCGGGTCACCAGCGGTCAACCCGAGACGATTCGGGTCGCGCTCCCCAAGCTCGGCGGGTTCGACCTCGAGTCGCGTTCCGAGCGGAGCGATGTCACCGCGACCGGCCGCAGCACGGTCATCGAACTCCGGCTCCGTGCCGAGGCACCAGGGGAGTGGAGGCTCGGTCCGGTGGAGGCGTTCCAGGGCGCGGCGTACGCCCGCGGAGATCCGATCATGGCCACGATCGAGGGAGGCACGCCCCCGGCTGTTTCGGCCAACCTCAGCCCACGGCTGGCTCGGCTGCTGCAGCGCGCTCCCCCTCCCGGGGTCCTCGGACCAGCCGCCGTCACCGTGGCGATCTCCGACCCGGTGGTGGTCGTTGGGCAGCAGGTGGATGTGGTGACGATCGCCTGGTTCGAGCGTGGTTTGCGACAGGATCTGCGCCGGGCGCCGACGGTCGAGTCGCCCCATCTCGATGGCGTGTGGAGCTACCAGGAGCCGGTGACCGGTGGAATCGCCTCGACCCGGCAAGTGGGCGGAAAGTGGTACGACCTCTTCGTGCTGCATCAGATCGTATTTCCGCTCACGCCGGGCACCGTCAAGGTCCTGCCGGCGAAGCTGCAGTACAGCGTGCCTCTCGCCTACCAGTTCTTCAGTCAGGACGAGCGGTATACGCTCATCAGCGAACCCGAGTCGTTCGTCGCCCAGGCGCTGCCGCTCGACGGTCGTGATCCGGGATTCCTCGGCGCGGTCGGCCATGGTCTCACCGTCCGGCAGACACTCACCCCGCCAACCGGCCGCCAAGGCGAGGCCTTTGCGGCGGAGATCGTTCTGTCAGGCCAGGGGAACGTCGCACTCTGGCCCCAGCCTGATGTCCGCTGGCCCGTCGGGGTGCGGGTCTATCCCGAGGCTTCCCAGGAACGATCCGCGACCACCGCGGGCCTGCTGGCTGGCACCCGGACCTTCAAGTTCCTGCTGGTCGCGGATTCCGCCGGGACCTTGCCGCTGGCACCGATCAGGTACAGCTACTTTGATCCCGACGTGG
>JBDTMI010000015.1:0-71654 GCA_039934355.1 Gemmatimonadales bacterium | reverse complement strand
TGGGCGGTTGGGCGGTTGGGCGGTTGGGCGGTTGGGCGGTTGGGCGGTTGGGCGAGACGATGCTGGAAATTAGTATTTGTTGCCAACGGCAGCCGGCTAGCGGCCAATGGCCAGGTGCAGACGGTTCACCGGAGACACGCCATGCAATCTCGCGCCCTGCTCATGCTTGCCGCCGCACTCTCGGCCCTCCCTGTGGTCACGGAAGCCCAGCAGCCCCGCCCCACCGCTCCACGATCAGCCCCCGGAGGTGTCATGCGCATGCGCCTGGTCCGCATCATGGACACCGAGGGGTGGGGACAGCCGGTTGAGGTGGCGCGCCTGCTAATTCCCTCCGACTGGCGTTCCGAGGGCGGGGCGAAGTGGACCCAGGGCATGGTGCGCTGCCCGCAGAACATCATTCAGGTGTCCTTCCGCGCCTCCTCGCCCGACGGACTGCTGGGGTTCGAGGTGTTGCCGACGTATGCCTGGGCGTGGGCCGATGATCCGCTCACCCAGCAGACCACGCAACAGAGCGCCGCCAACAACATGGGCTGTGATGCGCGTCCGCTGATGAGCCCGATGGACTTCCTCGCCCGCCTGGTGATTCCCTCGGTGCGCCGCGGCGGTCGTGTGGTCGGCGGCGAGCCGCTGCCCCGGTTGGCCCAGACGCAACAGGCCAAGCTGCAAGCGGCATACGGCCAGATGATCCAGGCGCAGCTGCTCCGTGGGGTGCGGGCCGAGTCGGGACGGGTGCGGGTGAGCTACGCGGTCGGCGGGCAACCGGTGGAGGAGTGGATGAACGCGACGATTTCCACCATCGCCGCGCCGAGCGCCAATTCGCAGGCGCTGATGAACGGAGGTGTGGCCATGACGGCCAACCTGTTCAGCGTCTACGCCCATGACATCTATGCGGTGCATGCCCCACAGGGCCAACTCGAACAGCACGCGAAACTCTTCGCGACCATTCTGACGTCGGTCCGGCCCAATCCGCAGTACGGGGCGGCCGTGGGCCAGTTCCTGCAGGGCATGCAGCGCTCGCAGAATCAGGGCAACATGGACCGGCAGAAGATTTGGCGCGAGGCGCAGAACTACATCAGCAACTCGATCCAGCAGACCTACCGCGAAAACCAGGTGGTGCAGGATCGGACTGCCGAGCAATTCAGCCAGACGATTCGGGGGGTGGAGAGCTACGTGGACCCGCGGACCAACGAGACGATCGAGCTGAGTGGTGGCTACGCGCAGGCGTGGAGCAATGGGAAGGGTGAGTACATCCTGTCAGAGTCGCCCAATTTCAATCCGGCGACCGAACTGCATGAGGACTGGCGGGAGATGAAGCGGCCGAGGTAGCCTGGTAGCCGGTTGGGCGGATGGGCGGATGGGCGCGACCGAAGCGCCTTAGGAGCGGCGAAGCCGCGACACGGCGCGAGGGAGGGGCGGTTGGGCGAAGATGGGTAGGGCAGGCCTCCGTGCTTGCCTTCAATGCATGAACAGCTCCGCGATACGCGGCGCCGCCGAGATGAAGGTCTGGTCGCTGTTGACCAGCACCGCAATGATCAGGTGCTGCTCCGGATAGATCAGCAGATTCGCCGTGCCGCCAACCGACCCGCCGGTGTGGCCCACCCACTGCCGGCCTGCAGCATCCCGCCCTGAGCGCCAACCCATCCCGTAACCCGTCGCGTTTCCCTCCCGGGTCTGCTGCGAGGTCCACAGCAGATCCCGCGTCGCGGGTTGCAGCAGCTTTCCCTCCAGCAGCTTCCTGCCGAAGCGCGCCAGGTCTTCCGTCGTCGAGAGGAATCCCCCGCCCGCCCATTTGTAGCTGTTGTCCACGTACGGCGCGTTCGTGGCAGGGGCCGCCGTATCAGCGTGGACATAGAAATGGGCGCGGTAGGGAATCAGGCTGTCATTGAACTCGGGCACCGTGCGGGTCATCCCGGCCGGCCCGAAGACCCGGCGCGCCATGAATGGCAGGAATGACTCGCCGCTGGCCATCTCGATGATGGCACTGATCAGGTTCCAGCCGTAGGACGAGTAGGCGTACTGGGTACCCGGCTCGAAGAGAAGCGAGTCGCTCGCAAAGATCGTGAGTCCATCCCGGACCGTGTCGTAGTGCCGGGTGTTCTCCATTTCGTTGTCCCGATAGTGCCGGATACCGGCGAGATGACCGGCCAGTTGTCGCGTGGTCACAGGCCATGCCTTGACCGGGAAGTCGAGGACGTAGCGCTGCACCGGTGCGTCGAGGTCAAGCTTTCCTTCCTCGACCAGCAGTCCGAGCGCGATCGAAGTCAGCGGCTTGGAAACGCTGCCGACGCGGAAGCGAGTCAGCGGCGTGACCGGGACCCGCTGTTCGAGATCGGCGAAGCCGAACCCTTCGCTCCAGATCATGATCCCGTCGCGAATGACGGTGATCGATGCGCCCGGTGCCCGCAATTGCGCCATCGTGTCGAGCACAAAGTCTCGGGCGGTGACGATGGCGGTGGAGTCGGACTGGAGCAGCGTCGCCTGCGCCGACAGAGTGGCCGGCGCGATCGTGAGGAGCAGCGGCAGGAGCAACACGGCGGTGCGCTTCATGGGAGCTCGCTCGCTGAGAGACTAGTCGACCACGAGATTCAGCAGCCGATCCTGCACGAAGATCACCTTCCGGATCGTCTTGCCATCCAGAAACCGCTTCACGCCGACTTCCGCCTGTGCCAAGGCCACCGCCGTGGCCTCATCGGAGCCGCGGGCCAGCTGAATCCTCCCGCGGGTCTTGCCGCCGATCTGCACCGGCATCTCGATCTCATCGGAAACCACCAGTCGCTCATCCCAGGCCGGCCAGTGCGCATCGGACACACTGGTGGTGTGACCCAGCCGCTCCCAGCACTCCTCGGCGAAGTGCGGCGCAAAGGGGGCCAGCATCACGACCAGGTCGGCGACGATCGACCGGTCGCGGGACCCCGCTTCCTTCATGGCGTTGACCAGCTCCATGAGCGAAGCGATTGCGGTGTTGTAGTGCAGCGCCTCGATATCCTCCGCCGCCTTCTTCTTCGTGGCATGCCAGCGGACGACCAGCGGCTTGTGGAGCTCGCCACCCTCTTCCACTTCGTTCACCATCAGCCAGACCCGCTCGAGAAAGCGCCGCGGCCCGCTGATGCCGGCATCGCGGAAATCGCCGCCTTCCTGAAACGGGCCGAGGAACATCAGATACAGGCGAAAGGTGTCGGCACCCCACTGCGCGATATACTCGTCGGGAATGACGACGTTGCCGCGCGACTTGGACATCTTGCTGCCATCCTTCACGATCAGCCCATGGGCCCGGAAGCGGGTAAAGGGCTCCTCGAAATCGATGTGTCCGAGGTCCTTCAGCACCATGGCCAGGAACCGGGAGTAGAGCAGGTGCAGCACGGCGTGTTCATTCCCGCCGATATACGTCGTGACCGGGCACCACTTCCTGGTGCGTGCCGGATCGAACGGCACGTCGTCGAACTCGCTGCTCGGATAACGGAGGTAGTACCAGGCCGAATCGAGGAAGGTGTCGGAGACATCGGTCTCGCGCCGGCTGCGCTTGCCGCAGGTGGGACAGGGCACGAAATACCACTCCTCGTGCCGCGCGAGCGGCGAGATGCCGGAATCGTCAGGCCGGAAGTCCTCGATCGGAGGCAGGATGACGGGCAGGTCCTTTTCCGGCACTGGGACCGGACCACACGCGTCGCAGTATATGACCGGAATCGGCGGACCCCAGTAGCGCTGCCGGGAGATGCACCAGTCGTGCAGACGGAACTGGACGACGGGCTTCCCCTGCCCCTTCGCCGCCAGTTCGGCGGTGATACTCCGCTTGGCTGCGTCGGCGGAAAACCCATCGAACCTTCCAGAGTTTACCAGCACATAGCCGTCGGTTTCGGTTTCGGCGGCGGAGAGGACGGAAGAGACGGGTGAGATCGTACGAGAATCGGGGGCGAGGACGCGGAGGATCTCCAGTCCGTACTTCCGCGCAAACTCGAAGTCGCGCTCGTCATGCGCGGGCACCGCCATGATCGCCCCGGTGCCGTACTCCATCAGCACGTAGTCAGCGATCCAGACCGGAATCTCGCGGCCGGTAACCGGATTGATGGCCGTGGCGCCGAGGGCGATGCCGGTCTTCTCCCGGTCACCCACCTTGCGGGCGACCAGATCCTTGGAGGCGGCGGCCTCGATGTACGCCCTGACCCCAATGGCCTGCGCCGGCGCCGTCAGTTGCGCCACGAGTGGATGTTCCGGCGCCAGCACCATGAAGGTGGCGCCAAAGAGGGTGTCGGGGCGGGTGGTGAATACGGTGATCGGGGGACAGTCGGTTGGGCGGTTGAGCGGTTGACCTGCCTGTCCGCCGGCCCGACTTCCCACCACCTCGAACGAGATTTCGGCCCCTTCGCTCCGCCCCAGCCAGTTGCGCTGTGCGGTGCGGGTGGTGTCGGACCAGTCGAGCGTATCGAGATTGGCCAGCAACCGGTCGCAGTACTCCGTGATGCGGAAAAACCACTGTTCCAGGTCGCGCTGCTCCACCGCAGTGCCGCACCGTTCGCACTTGCCGTCCACCACCTGCTCGTTGGCGAGCACGGTCTTGTCGAACGGACACCAGTTAACCGCCGCCTTCTTCTTATAGGCCTTTCCCGCCTTGAGAAGCTGCAGGAAGATCCATTGGGTCCACTTGTAGTAGGCGGGATCGGTGGTGGAGAGTGTATGGCTCCAGTCGAACATCCCCCCCACCCGCTCCAGCTGCCGGCGGAAATTCGCGATATTGCGCGGGATCAGCTCGGCCGGATGCAGCCCGACCTTGATTGCGTAGTTCTCGCTATGGATCCCGAACGCGTCGTAGCCGATCGGTTCGAAGACGTCGTAGCCCTGAAGCCGCTTGAACCGGCCATACACATCGCTGCCAGTAAAGGCGAACATGTTCCCGACGTGCAGCCCCTCGGCGGATGGATAGGGGAACATCATGAGGTTGTAGAACGGCCGCGCGGCGCGATCCAGATCAGGCTGGTTGGTACCGCGCTCGGCCCAGCGAGCCCGCCACTTGGCTTCCACCTGGTCGGGCCGGTAGCTGTCGGGGAGTGTGTCGGTCATAGGGGCGGGAATCTACGGGGGGCGGGAGGGAGTAGGGAGTAGGCGGCAGGCGCGACGAAGCTCACCTGGCACCCACGGCCTCTCGCCCGCTGTTGCTCACTTGCCCGAGCCTCTCTCCCGTCCCTAACTTCACGCGTCGCCTCCTCTCCCCGCTGAGCCCCCGACATGACCGACGAACGCCGCACGTTCGTGCAACGGATGTACCTCACGGCCGGAAGCCTCCTGGTTGCCCTCGGCGCAGTCCTGATCCTGACGATCTGGCTGTTCTATGGGCGCCAGACGGACCCAACCGGCTTCTGGAATGCGGTGGCCCTGGCCGTCATGGTCTACCTGGTGCTCGGGACGCTGGTCATCACCTTCATCGTGAGCTGGGCGGTGCGCGCCATCCTTCGCCCTCTCGGCAACACCATCGTGGTCGCCAGCCGGGTGGCCCAGGGCGACCTGACCGTGTCGCTGGGCTCGGTCGGCAGCGGCCAGGCTGACGCCCTGACCAACGCCGTCGGCACCATGGTCCGACAACTCCGCAACCTCGCCGTCGCCATCCGGAGCAGCGCCCAGGAGGCGGCTGCCATGGCGCAGGAGATTTCGAGTTCCACCCAGCAGATGAGTGCCTCCACTCAGGAGGTCTCCGGCACCTGCAACGATCTGACCGATCGGGCCACCAGGCAGGCCGCGCTGGTGCGCAGCGCGGCGGACGACGCCGCCAAGATTCTCGAAATCTCCACCGGCCTGGCGACCAGCGCCGGTGAGGCCGCCGAGCGCAACGCCGCCCTCTCCCGGATGGCCGGGCAGCATCGCGATGACCTGGACGCCAGCTCGACTGAGCTGCGCCGGCTGGCCGAAGAGGCGGAGCAGGGCGCGGTCGAATCCGATGCCCTCGCAGCCGCCTCGGAGGAGATCGAGAAGTTCGTCATCCAGACCAAGGCGATTGCCCGACAGACCCACATGCTGGCGCTCAACGCCGGCATCGAGGCGGCGCGCGCCGGAGAAGAGGGCAAAGGTTTCGCGGTGGTGGCGGAGGAGGTGCGGAAGCTCGCGGGACAGGCGGCTCAGGCCGCCACCCTCACCAGCGATACCGTTCGGGTGGTGCAGGAGCGGGTCACGAGCGCGCGCGAGCGACTCCTGCGTCTCGCCCATGCTGGCCAGTCTGCCCGCGACACCGCGAACAAGGCGGCCGAAGGGCTGACTCGACTGGCCCGCGAAGCGCAACAGACCGATCAGTGGAGCCGGCAGATCAGCGAGTCGTCCGGCGAGGTGCGAACACTCATCGGCGGGATTGCCGGCAAGATGCAGGAAGTCTCCAGCGGAACCGAGGATGTTGCGGCGGCGGCGGAAGAGATCGCCGCGAGTGCACAACAGCTCTCCGCGTCCACGGAACAGGTGGCGGGGTCGGCACACACGCTGGCGGAGACGGCGCAGGGGTTGTTTGCCCAGATGGGGAAGTTCAAGGTTGAGTAGCGGGCGGCAGCCCGTTCTCCGGGGTGCGCCCTCCCCCTACTCCCCACCCCCTGCTCCCAGATCCAGCTCCCGGCCCAGCGCGGCCAGCACGTCGGCGCATTCTGCCAGCGTCATCTCCCCACCATGATCCAGCCTCCGCCGCTGACGGACAGCCGCTCCAGCGGCGATCAGCAGGCAGCTGAGCGTCGCGGCACGGCGACCGGGGACGGCCACGAGCTGGACTTTCTTCCGTGCCGCGACCCAGCGCTCCACCAGTTCGCCCAGGCGCGCCTGGCGTTCCCAGCGCGACAGCAGTCCCTCCGCCACGATCATGCGAGAGAGCTGAGCCTCCACCGACCGGGCGAGCGCGGCGTCGAGCGGTGCCAGCATCCGCCCTTCGACCGCGGCCGCATGGTGGGCAACGAGATCGAGTTGACGTCCGCGACCCGGCTCACTGACGGCCCGCTTCAGCATCCGGGGAGATGCCGCGACAAAACTCACCCCATGGGGCATGCCGAGGGAACCGTCGCCGGAGGCGAGCACAGTGTCGAGCTCCCAGCGATCAGTCTCCAGCGGGATGGCCCCGGCCGAGAGCGACGCATCGACGAAGAGGTGGATCTCCCTCCGCGAGCGCAGCACATCGGCCAGCTCCGCGAGCGGTGCTTCGGTGCCGGTCGTCGACTCCACCTGGGCCACCACCACGGTATCGACTTCCGGACCCTGCAGAAAACGGTGCAGATGCGCCGGCTCCACCTGCCAGCCTGGGGGCACGATCACCCGCAGGACTTCCTTGCCCAGTGATTCCGCGGTGGCGGCCAGCGCTTCGCCATCGGCACCGGCAATCAGCACCAGCGCCCGATGCTCGATGGCCGCGTCGAGACAGATTTCCCGCGCCATGGCGCCGGGAACAGGCAGCGTCGCCACCGGGTGCGCCGTCCGGAACAGCGCCCGCAGCAGGGGATCGATACGACCCACAAAGGCGGGATCGGTCCCCGCCGGTTCCATGGGGTGTTCGTGACGGACCGTGGGATCATCCACTAGGAATCCTGGGCTGGTTCGGGCGCTCCATCCTGGAGACCCAGCAGTACTCCCACCAGCCTCGACGCGTGTTGAGCATCAGCCATGGGTACCGGAGGAGGAGGGGTCGACACGCTGCGGAAGGTAGGAATCCCCAGCGGGGGCGGCAAGTTGACAGGAGCGCCGGCGGGTGCCTAAATCCCTCCCGTTGTACCGTGGTTTCCCCCGCTGCCGGAGCTCTCGTGTCAGACGATCTTTCCCGTCGCGATTTCCTGGGTCGGACCAGTGCCGCGCTCGCCGCCGGCGCGGTGCTCCCGACTCTTCGTGCGCCCGTGCCGTTCGAGCCGGGGGCACCAGCGCTCCATCTGCGCGGACCGAACCGAGCCGCCGCGGTTGGCTCGACGAACGCAGAGCGGGGCATCACGCAGGCGATCCCCATGGTCGAGGGCGGCGCCGACACGCTGGATGCGGCGGTCGAGGGGGTCAAAATCCAGGAGCTGGATCCGCTGGATGATTCGGTGGGGTACGGCGGCCTTCCCAACGAGGAGGGGGTGGTGCAACTCGACGCCTCCTGCATGCATGGGCCGACGAAACGGGCCGGGGCGGTCGCAGCACTGGAGAACATCAAGACGCCGAGTGAAGTCGCCAAGCTGATCCTCAAGTACACCAATCACGTCCTGCTGGTCGGCGCGGGGGCCAAGAGGTTTGCGCTCTCCTATGGATTCAAGGAAGCGGATCTCCTGACCGACGCGTCACGGGAGAAGTGGCTGCACTGGCGGGCGAACCGCGGCCATGAAGATGACTACCTCGACGTGACGGATGCGGACCAGCTGGTGGCTCGGCCCACGGGCACCTGCAACCTGTGCATCATCAATCGCAATGGCGATATCTCGTCGGTGACCACCACCAGCGGTCTGGCGTGGAAGATTCCGGGGCGGGCGGGCGACAGTCCGATCGTCGGCGCGGGTCAGTACACCGACAATGAGATCGGGGCTGCCGGCTCCACCGGACTCGGCGAAGCCAACATCATGGTCTGCGGCGGGTTCCTCACGGTGGAGCACATGCGCCGCGGCATGAAGCCGACCGACGCCGCGCTCGAGACCCTCAAGCGGGTCGTCGCGATGACGATGCCCCGCCGGCTTCATCCCAACGGCCGGCCCATGTTCCAGCTCAACTTCTACGCCCTCAACAAGCGGGGCGAGGTCGGCGCCGCGTCGATCTATCCGAGCAGTTATGCCGCCTCCGACGCCAGCGGAGTCTCCAAGCGCGATACGGCGTTCCTCTACGATCGGCCTCTGTGATGCGCCCGAACGACGTCATGATGCCCGCGGCGCCACGCGACCGCGCCGCGCGAAGCGCCCTTCCTCTTATGTGTCTGCTGCTCCTCGGCGTCGTGGCCGCACCCGCTGTCGCATTCGCCCAGAGCGATTCGGCGCCCGCGCCCGCGACGGCCGCTGCGCCGGAACCAGGGGAGCCATGGCGGGACAGCTTCTACCCCTTCTTCCCGTCACTGGGCAACAACTTTCCCCTGATCGCCATGCACCTCGAGCTGCGGCGCGCGGCCGATTACTTCGCGCGGACACCGTACTCGGGGCTCTTCTCGATCGACCTCGGCAGCGGATTCACTGGAGCGCGCATGGCGGTCGCCCGGCTGCAGGCGCCGCTGCTGTGGAAGGATTGGCGGCTCGCCGCCACCGCCGGCACCACCCGCGAGTCGCGGCTCGGCTATTTCGGACTGGGCAACAACACGGTCTTTGACAGCAAGCTCGTCACCAAGAGCCAGAAGCACTTCTACGAGGCGATGCGGACCCGGTATTTCGGTCAGGCCGAGGTGTCACGCCGGCTCACCGGTCCAGTGTGGATTGCGGGTGCGGCGGGGGTAGAGCACAGCAACCTGAGCGACCTCTCGGGGCCCTCGCTCTTCCGCACCGACTTTGGCACGGCGGATCTCTCCGACACCGACCTGCGCGGCCGGGTCACGCTCGTGCTCGACACCCGCGACAATGAGTTCAACACCACCCGTGGCGTGTTCGGACAGGCGTCGGTCGGCGGCGGGACCGGTGGCGACGGCTACAGCCGGATCACCGCTGATCTGCGCGGCTATCTGCCGCTTCGGGAAGGCACCGTCTTCGCGCTCCGGGTGGCAGGCTCGGGGATGACGAAGGATGCACCGCTGAACGCACGGTACGAGATGCCGGCCTGGGAGACCGATGTGCCGGTGCTGGGCGGCACCTATTCCAATCGTGGCGTGGCCTTTCAGCGACTGGCCGGGCGCGGCGTGCTCTTCGCCAACGCCGAAGTGCGCCATGACCTGTTGAGCCTGGGCGACCTGGGCGCCTTCACACTGATCGGGTACTTCGATGCGGGGCGGGTGTTCGAACAGGAAGGCTTCAGCCTGACCACCAAAGACATGAAGATCGGCGCCGGCGGCGGGCTGGCGATCCGGATACTCCGATTCGCGATCTGGACGTTCAACTTCGGTGGCGGGCCGGACGGGTTCCAGTTCAGCGCAGGGTCGGGTTGGAGTTTCTGACCGGTGGATGGCACAGTTCCGGTTTCCGCTTCCGTCATAATCCCTGCCTGCGAGGATGCAGCTGATGTCAGGTGACATTCACAAGCTGTTCCTGCACCTCGCGTGGGCCGATGCCCGATTGCTCGGGGCCGTGCGGGCCGCCCCTACCCCGCCCGCCGGGGTCCTGGAGGAGTATGGCCATGTACTCGGTGCCGACGAAGTCTGGCTGGCCCGGCTGCTGGGCCGATCGCCACGCATTGCCGTCTGGCCCTCACTCACACTCGCTGAACTGGCCGAGGTCGCGGCAGCGGTGCATGAGGGCTATCGCCTGTATCTGGCCACCCTCGACGATCGGACCCTCGACCGGACCGTCGCCTACACCAACTCCGCGGGTCATGCCTTCGAGAGCACCGCGCGAGACATCCTGCTGCACGTCGCCCTGCACGCCCAGTATCACCGGGGCAAGATCAATCTGCTGCTGCGCCAGGCAGGTCTGGAGCCTTCGCCAACCGACCTTATTGCCTTTCTGCGCGGCGCTCCCGCGGCAACTACCCGGGTGACACCACCGCCACCGGGCGCTGGCTGAGCATCGCCAGAGATGCTTGCTCACCGGATTCCACCAGGGGACGCTCCATGAAGACCTACGTCATCACCACCGGCACGTTGTTCGGATTGCTCACGCTGGCGCATCTCTGGCGCGCGCTGGTGGCCGAGCCGAACATGGCGAGAGATCCCTATTACATCGCCATTACCCTGGTCGCCGCCGGACTGATGCTCTGGGCCTGGCGGGTGGTCCGGCACGCCCCGCGATGATTGGCCGGGCTCGGTGCATGGGCACCGCCTGAGTCCGTGCTGATCCGAGGCAGGGCCCTCAACCAGTCCCGGCATGACAGCCGATTCGGTCTCAGGCCCATCTCCGCGCCAGCGGCCGATATGATGCCAGCGATCACCTGGTTGCCGACCTGACGCCCACGGTCATCGACTCGCGCATGCTCGCCGGCTGCGGTCATCCCCACTACACCCCGAGACGGACGGTCGCGATCCGGGGATTCCTGGGACTTCCGCAAAGGACAGACCTTCGCCGGGCTGTGGCTTTCGGGCTTCGGCCCAACGACCCCGAAACCGCAGCTCCCGACCGGCGCCTGACGACTATCTTCCCCCATGCCCTCCCCCCGCCCCTCCAACAGCTACACTGCCGGCGCCGCGGCGCCACCGATCTGGGAACGACCCGATCCGGCGCTCGCCGCCGCCGGCATCGAGGGGGAGCTCGTCGTCGCACGGGTGCGACTGCTCGCGATGGCCCTGTTGATGATCGCGCCCACCTGGAACTTCGTTCGCGAGCCGAGCGAGCCGACCCACGTCACCGGCTTCCTCGTGACGCTTGCTGCCAGCATCATGGCGCTGGGGATCTGGCTGTTGCTCCGCCGCGGGCGCTGGCGTCCCTGGGTCGGGTTTGCCTCCAGCGCCTTCGACGTGTCGATGGTCACCACGGCACTGGTCAGCTTTCTCATGGTGCGTTCACCGCTGGCCGCGCTCAATTCGAATGTCACCTTCGAGATGTATTTCCTGGCGGTCCTCGCCACCAGCCTGCGCTACGATGCGCGCATCTGCATCGTCGTCGGACTGCTGGCGCTGGCCGAGTACGGCGGACTCTGGGGCTACGCCGCCACCCACTACCACCTGAACAGTCCGCGCTTCGCTGCCGACGCGGGACCATACCATCCGGTGGACCTTGCCACCCGCCTGATCCTCCTCGGCATCGCGACGATTCTGGCTGTCACGATCGTGCGGCGAGCCCAACGCCTCCTGTATCTCGCCTCGCGCGACCGGCTCACGGGCCTGTTCAACCGGGGCCATCTCGACCGGGCACTCGGCGCTGCGATGGACACCACGGCACGCGATGGTCAGCCGCTGTCGCTCGCGCTCCTCGACCTGGATCACTTCAAGCAGGTCAATGACCTCCACGGCCACGCCCTTGGCGACCGGGTCCTCTGCCAGGTCGCTGACCGCCTGGTCGGGGCCATGCGGCGGACGGACATCGTCGCCCGCTACGGTGGCGAGGAGTTTGTCATTCTGATGCCCGGAACGCTTCGGAATGCGGCACTCGCGCGGGTCGAGGTGCTCAGGCAGGAGATCGTGAACACGCCGGTCGACCTGGGTGACGGTCAATCGCTGACGGTCAATTTCAGCGCCGGTATCGCGGGCACCCCAGCCGACGTGCCGGCCTCCAGCCCCAAGGCCTTGCTCACGTGTGCCGATGCCCGGCTGCTGGCAGCAAAGCGTGCGGGGCGAGGGCGGTGCGTGGGGGAGTAGGCCCTAGGCGTTCGGCGCTGAACGGTGACGGCTGCTGTCCTCAAAGGATGCCGGATACAACACCGCACTCCCGTCGAGATTCCCGGTCTCGGCATAGATCAATGGCCGCCCCTCCGCACCCATCAGACGCCCACCGACCACCTGACCAACCACGAGTTCGTGATCGCCGGCCGGATGCCGGGTGACTACCCGGCACTCGAGATACGCGATCGCATCCGACAGTACCGGGGCAGCCGCAAGCCCGGCCTGCCAGCGCTGGTGCGCCAGCTTGTCGACGTCTCGAGCCGACTGGGTTCCGAACTGGCGTGCCAGGTCGAGCTGCCCGTGACCCAGCACGCTCACCGCGAAGGTCCCTGAGGCGGTCAACAGGGGAAAGGAGGCGTGGGCCGGATTGATGCTGAGCACCAGGAGGAGCGGTTCGAAGCTGACCTGAGTGATCCACGCCGCCGTGAAGGCGCCGCGCTGTTCACCATGCGCCACCCCGACGACGTAGACCCCATTTGTGAGGCAGCGAAAGAGCTCCAGCGGTCGTGCGTTCATGGGCGGCTGACCTTTGCGGGAACGAAGGCGGGTGGGCCGGACGGCCCGGAGGTCGCGGAGGCGGAGTGGTGTTCACTGATCCGGCGCGGCATGGGGCTTCGCATTCAGCATGACCGCCCAGGTTGCGCTGACATCCGCTGGTGCCTGCGAAGATGACGGCCATCTAGACCCCCAGCTTGGCCATCACTTCCCTCAGCGTCGTCTCCCCCCGGTCCTTCGCGTACCAGGTGCGCTTCCCCTTCACGTACTCCTCCTGCATCATGACCGGCGGCTTGTGATCCTTTGCCCAGCCAGACAGTGGCACGGGATAGGGACCCCAGTGCCCGAGCTCCCGAAAATCGTTGTCGAGCACAACGACGACGGGGATCGAGCGGGCGCCCCCGGTGAGATATTGATCCATGAAGTCGGAATTCTCGTCTCGCCGCAGGATGCGGAGTGAGAGACCGGGCACCTCGGCGGCCCACTTCGCCAGCACCGGCAGGGTGCTCGCGGTGTCAACGCACCAATCCTCGGCCAGGGCAAGCAACCGGCGCTGCTCACCCGGTGGAATGGTGATCCGCGCCCAATCGGGGATGCGTGCAATCCGATAGGTACCGGCCCAGAGATCCTGTTGTTCCGTCGACTGGTCAACGAACGCGCCGAAATCGATGGCGGCGTCCCACAGCGTCCTGAAATCCAATGTCACCATGTTGCCTCGGAATGGAAGCCTGCTCGAAACGTATCCAAGCCGGGGCGCGGAGCGCAGTGGCGGATTAGATTCTGAGCATGACCCGCCAGTCCCGCCGCGACGGCGACGCCACCCGCGAACGCCTCCTGACCGCCGCGCTCGCCCTCTATACCACCACCGGATTCCTCGGCACCACCACGCCCGCCCTCTCGACTCAGGCCGGGGTCGCCGAGGGCACGATCTACCGCCACTTCTCCAGCAAGGAACATCTGCTCAACGAGGCCTATCGCCGCGCGCAACGCTGGGCGCTGGGCCTTCTCGACACGGTCGAGGCCGATCGGGTAAGGCGTGCGCCCGAGCGCCTCACCATCCTCGCGCGACAGATCATCCAAACAGCAGCGACAGACGCGCCGCTGGTGCGAATGTTCTTTGGCGAAGGGCAGGATTCGTATCTCGACGATCAGAGCAGGGCGGTCGCCCGGGAGGTCCTGGGCCGGCTGGTGGGACTGGTGGCGATGGCGAAATCGGATGGGCAGGTGCGGTCGGGTCCGGCGGAGTTGTGGGCGTCGGTGTGGCTCACGGTGGTGGGGTTCGTCGCGGAGCGGGTGGCCGCCGGTGACTGGCCCGCCGACAGCGCGACAGTGACGATGACGCTCGAAGCCGCGTGGGATGCCATCGCCGCCAGAGCGTCGGCATCGTCGGTGGTTGCCTAACTCGGCCCCTCCCGCACGCCACTGCCCGGATACAGGGTGGCCTGCCGCGGATGCCGGAGCGGCGGCTCCCAGCTCAGACCGCGGGCCCGGCCGCCGGCCAGCGGTCGCACCACATAGCCTTCCGCCACGCGATAACCCACCGAATCTCCGCTCCACCGGAGCGGAGCCGTCCCCTCCGGCGCCAGCGGGACCACGCGGCCATCCCGGAGCCGTACACAGAGCCCGCTCGCTCCCGCGCATCCTTCCGCCATTCCTACCGGTGGTGTCCCGAGCAGGACGACGAACGCGGATTCCGCCACCGCCAGCGCCGCGGCGGGCACCGGGGTGAATGCCGTCGGGGCCGGTGGGGCCCGACTCACCAGCAGCTGTCCCGGCGCGTGGACATAAATCTCCAGCCCATCCGCCGACCACGCCAGCCGATCGACCCGCATCCCGTCAGGCGGGACTACTTGCCGCTCGGAGCCATTGAGGAGATTCATCACCACGACATGCAGCTCGGTGGTGTCCCCGGGGGCGCGGCTGCGGACAAAGGCGAGACTGATCCCGTCGGGTGCGAGCGCGGGCAGCCGTTCGTCCACCCGGGTGAAGGTGATCTGGAAGGGTGTTCCACCACCGGTCGACGAAGCAAAGAGATCGCCGAGATCGTCTTCGCCATCGGCGACAAGAACGACGTAGGCCTCCTGGCCGACCTTCAACTTGTTCGAGAGTGGTGAGAGCGAACCGCGACAAGCGGAGAGCATCAGCATCACGCCCAGCAGGCCGAGCCGCATCACCGTGCCTTCTCGACCGTCGCCTGCAGCAGCCACCAGCCATCGGGATCAACCACCACCGACTTCGGCGCCCGCTGCCGCCGGACCCGAACCACCGTCTCCGGGCCGGCGACATCCACCTGCACTGGCGTCCCGTCGACCCGCACCGCGAGGTTCGGTATCCGGTACGAGCCCCAGGCCATCGACTGGGTCTGCCTGATGGCGATCGTCAGCTGCCCCGCCGCAAACTGCCAGGTCACGGCCAGCTTCGGATACCCCGGCTGGGTCAACGCCTGGCTGAAATACCAGCTCAGGTCCTGACCGGCGGCCCCGGCCATGATGCCGGCGAAATCTGAGGAAAGCGCGGTGGAATCGCGGTAGCGCTGATAATAGGCGCGGATGCCAGCCTGAAAGGCGGAGTCACCGATCAGCCCGCGCAACGAGTGCAGCACCCACGCGCCCTTGGGATAGTTGTTCGTGTTGAGCAATCCCATGAGGTCATTCGTCGTCAGATCGAGGATCGGACGCTCGGTGGCCGGCGACGTGAACACCCGCTCGGCGCCACTGCGCATCGTCCGACGGAATGCGCTGTCGCCCTCGGCGTGGCTGAGCCAGAGGGCGGAGAAGTAGGTGGCGAAGCCTTCGGAGAGCCAGAGATGGTGCCAGTCGGCCTCGGTGACCGCATCACCAAACCACTGGTGCGCCGTCTCGTGGGCGACGGTTTCCTCGCTCAGCTTTCCGGTGGCGATTGCGGTCGCATCGTAGAAGATCGCGGTCGGATTCTCCATCCCGCCGAACATCGTGGTGGACTGCACGTGCGAGAGCCGGGCGTAGGGGAACGGCCCGATGTAGTGACTGAAGAAGTCCACCATGTCGCCAACCCGGTGGAAGGGGCCGTTCACGGCGGCGGCGGAATCCTCGGGGAACGTCACGACGGCCTGCGGTACGCAGCGCAGGTCGCAGGCCACCGCGGCGACCGGTGTCGTCGCCAGTTGGCCCGCCCCGATCACGATGCCGTACGGCGGAATCCGCTCCGCTTGCTCGAAGTGCCAGAACTTGCGCCCGCGGACCAGGGTATCGATGTCCTGCAACACACCCGTGGCCACCACCGTCATTCCGTCCGGCGCTTCGACGTGCAGCGTCACCGTCGCCTTGGCGCTGGGATGATCGTAGAGCGGGATCCAGTCGTGGGCCCGGTCGGGCCAGTTGTCCGCGAAGATTGTGCGCCGTCCGGCGCTGTCGGTGCGGATGATGAGACCGTTGCGGACATCGCCGTGATAGCGCACGGTGGTGTGCAGCGTGTCGCCCGCGCCTTTCGCATGGGGGATATACACACCACCACCCTGCAGGAGCGCATACTCGGCGCGAGCCAGTCGATTTTCCCCTTTGCCGTCAGTCAGCACCCGGACGACGCGGAACACCGAGTCCAGCTCGAGCTCGAGGCCCTTGTCTGAGCGCAGCAGCCAGGTGGTCGTGAGCACGCCGAGAATGTGGCGGCCGGTGTCGGGCAGGATGATTGTGAGATCGTGGTGCAGCGCGGTGTGTTGCGGGAGGATCGAATCGGGGTCGGCGCGGCCCGCGAGAGGGGCCTGGAGCAGCAGCAGCAGGGAGAGAATCATGACGCCTCGATATCCAGCGCCAGGCGCGCCTCGCGGATCGGAGCGAGGAACCGGGCGACGGTCTCGACGTGGACCGGATGATCGGCGTAGCGCTGTACCGCGGCCATGTCGTCCAGCTCAACCGTCAGGACGTGCGAATACTCGGTGACGCTGGGCGCGAGATTTGGCACGAAGCTGATCCGGCGAATGTCCGGGATGCGTCCCGTCATCCCGAGGAGCCCGGCGCCGGCTTCGGCGATCTGCGCCACCGTCGCGCCGGCCGTGAAGCGGAAACAGACGATATGTTGAATCATGGCATCGTTCCGTGACTGTGTGGGAGTCGCACCGGTTGAGGTCGACCGCGGGTCGACCCCGGCCCGACCGGGGAGCGCTATCGCAATGCGTCCTGATAGAAGGCCAGGATGTTGCCCCACGCCCGCTCCACCTCGGGCCCATCGGATCCCTTGCGGCCGGGCTTCAGGAAGCCATGACCGGTGCCGGGATAGATCTCGTAGCGGAAGCCGACCCCCGCGGCCCTGGCCTGTCGCTCGACATCGGGGAGCGAGGCGGTGATGCGCGCATCGTTCTCTCCATAGACGCCGAGGACTTTCGCCTTGATGCCCGGGAGAAGGGTGGAGTCGGGCGCGGTGCCGTAGCACACCACGGCAGCCTTGAGCTTTGGATTGGACGTCGCGTAGCCAAAGCTCTTCCCGCCGCCCCAGCAGAACCCGATCGTGCCGATGTCGTCCCGCTGCACTGCCGGCAGCCGGTTCAGGTACCCGTACGCGGCATCGAGATCCGCGGTCACACCTTCCGGGGTGAGGAGCGCGGTAAGCTTGCGTCCGCTGTCCGGATCGGCCGGGGTCGCCCCGAAGCGGCTGCTGAGCAGGTCGGGGACGATGGCGACGTACCCCGCGCCGGCGAGCCGATCGGCGACGGTGGGTTCCCACTCACTCAGGCCGAAGATCTCGTGAATCACGATCACCGCAGGCGCCTTGTCCTTGCGTTCGGGATAGGCGACGTACGCCCGCAGCGAATCGCCAGCGGCGTTGGCGATCCGGATCCATTCGCCGTGGGTGGTCGGGCCGACGTGCAGCCCTGCGCCGGTCGAGATCGGACTGCGAGCGAGGGTCCACATCGCGAGCGCACCCGCCATCATGCCAATCACTGCGAGCATCGAAACCGAGAGTGCACCGCGGCGCATGCGGGCTCCTTGAGAACAGATGGGTTGAGAACCAGAAGGCGACAGGCGCTGGGCGATTGGCGTGATCGCCTATCGCCCAAACACCTACCGCCTCTCGCCTCTCGTCAAACGCCTACTTCCGAAAGAGGCGGGCGAACACCCCGCTCTCCTCCGCCCCCTCGATGGCCTCGGCAAAGGCGCCCATCGTGGAGAACCGGTCGCCCGGGTCGAGGGACATCGCCTTGTTGAGCACCTGTTCCAGCCGGCCCGGAAGATCCGGCTTCACTTCCCGGAGGAGCTTGGGCTTGCCCCGCAGCCGCGCGATCATCATCTCCTGCGCGTTGCGACCCTGAAAGGGGAGTTGCCCGGTGAACATCTCGAAGCCCACGATCGCGAGGGCGTAGATATCACTCCGCAAGTCGAGCACCTTGCCGCGGATCTGCTCGGGACTCATGAATTCCGGAGTGCCGAGCACGATCCCCGTCGCAGTGAGCTTGGCGACTTCCGGTTCCTGCCGGCGCTCCTTGGCCAGGCCGAAATCCATCACCACCGCCCGCACGCCACCGGCACCCTGCTCATCCGGCACCAGCATCACATTTTCCGGCTTGAGATCGCGATGCACAATCTGCAGATCGTGCGCATGCTGCAGCCCGCGGCACATCTGGACCAGGAGCGGCACGCCAAAGTCGATCGGCAGCGCGCCCTGACGGACTTCGCGATCCGACAGCAGTTCGCCCGGCAGGTACGGCATGACCAGGTAGATCAACCCGTCCTCGGTTTCGCCCAGCCGGAAGATGCGGCAGACGTTGGGATGGTCGAGTCGCATGGCCAGCCCCGCCTCGCGCCGCAGGCGCTCCACCGAGCTTTTGTCTTCCTTGAGCTTGGGGGTCAGCACCTTGATGGCGACGGTCTCGCCGTTGGTCATGTCCTTGGCCAGGTACACGTAGGACATGCCGCCTTCACCGAGGCGCTTGCCGACCTGATACCGGTCGTCGAGCAACGCGTTGGTGAGGGTACTGGCGCGATCCATCCCCGGTCCCCGCTTGAGCGCGGCCTGCCGCACCAGCGTGCGCAGCCCCGCGCTGGTCTGTTCCGGCGCGGGTACGGGAGCCGAGCCGGCGACATCGACCAGCGGGCTTCCGTCCTGGGGACAGAAGCGCGCCGGATCGGGGTAGATCCTGTTGCAGCGGGGGCAGCGTCGGCTGCTCAATCGCGATACCGGTTGCGGCCGTCCTGCTTGGCCTTGTACAGGTTCTGGTCCGCCAGGGTGAGCAGGGTCTCGCCGTCCTGGACCCGCGGGTCGGGGAAGCTGGCGATGCCGATGCTGATCGTCGCGTGAATGGCGACCCCGGCCTCTCCGAACGCATAGCCATCCACCTTCTTGATCACGCGGTCGGCGAAGATCCGTGCGCCGCCCGAAATCGTTTCCGGCAATAGCACCACGAATTCCTCGCCGCCGTAGCGGGCCACCACATCCACCGTACGCTGCTCGCGCCGGAGGATGGCGCCCAGCTGGCGCAGCACGGTATCGCCCACGAGGTGGCCGTAGGAGTCGTTGATCAGCTTGAAGTTGTCGACATCGATCATGAGACAGGCCAGCTGGGTATTGTAGCGGTTCGCCCGCTCGACTTCCTGAACCAGCTTCTCCGCCAGCGCGCGCCGGTTGAAGGTCCCGGTGAGCGCATCGGTCTCGGCCAGCTGCTTCATCTGTTCGCGGCCGACCACCGCACTCTCGAGATCGTACGCCTTCTCCAGCGCCTGGGTTGCCGCCTTGATCACCTGCTCGGCAAACGCCATGTCGGAGGCGTTGAGCGGCGTGTCCTCAATCGTGGTGCGCAGGAAAAAGACGCCCCCGCGCTGATCCTTCATGACGAACGGAATGGCGATCGCCGACCGCGTCGGCACCTTCCAGCCTTCCGCCTCCCACTCCACGCGCGCCTCGGCGTACAGCGGGTCGGTGGTGACATCAGTGACCAGCACCGTCTGGCGGGTGTCAAGCGCGCGCCGGATTTCGGGGTAGCGCCCCAGCCCGATGCGCAGGTCGCGCAGCATCGGATTTTCGTAGGAGGCGACCACCAGCGCTTCTTCTTCGCCCGGAGTCGCGAAGATCAGCGAACACTTGGAAATCTTGAGCCCGCGCGCCACCCGGCGGACCAGGATGTGGTAGATCTCCTCCGGCTTGAGGGTCGCGGTCACCTCCTGGAGGATATCCACCATCTCCGAGCGGCTGCGCGCCTCGGCGCGGGCCTGGTTGAGTTCGCGTCCCACCCGCAGATGCGCCTTCACGCGGGCGAGCAGCTCCCGCACCCGGAACGGCTTGGAGATGAAGTCCGCCGCCCCAAGTCCCAGGGCGCGTACCGTGGCTTCTTCGGGCGGCATGCTGGAGATCATGAGGACCGGCACGTCACTCACGCGCCGGTCGGCCTTCACCTGTTCCAGCAGCTGCAGTCCGTCCGCCCCCGGCATCATGATGTCCAGCAACAGCAAATCGTACGGGTCGGCGGCCAGGCGATCGATCAGGTGGTCGCCGTTGGTGACGATGGCGACGTCGTAGCCGTTTTCCTTGAGAATCCAGGAGAGTGTGCGGGTCAGCGCCTGGTCGTCATCGGCGACGAGAATCCGGGGGATAAAGCTCATGAGGTGATCAGGCTCTGAAACAGATCGGGATCCACATTGCCGCCGCTCAGCACGGCCACGACCGGACCGGTACCCTCGACCTTGCCCGCCAGTACCGCCGCCACCGTCACCGCTCCCGACGGTTCGACCGTCAGCCCCTGGGTGTGATACAGCCAGCGCACCGCCGCGCCAATTTCCGGCTCGGTGACCTGCACCGCGCGCCGCACCCGGCCCTGGATGATGGACCAGGGAAGGGTACCAATGGAGCGCGTCAGCAGCCCGTCCGCCAGACTCGCCGTCTGATCCAGGGTGACCGGCCGATTCGCGGCGAGCGCCGCCGAGAGCTTTGGGGCCCCGGCCGGTTCGACGCCGATGATCTCGATGTCGGGCCGGAGCGCGCTGATCGCGAGGGTGACGCCGGAGAGGAGCCCGCCGCCACCGACCGGCACCAGCACGGTGCGCACCTTCGGCACTTGCTCCACGATCTCCAGTCCGCAGGTGCCCTGCCCCGTGATGACGCCGGGATGATCGAACGGCGGGATCATCGTCATGCCACGCTCCGTCACGTAGCCGTCGGCCACCGTCTGCTGTTGGGGCGAGCGGGTCTTGCCGGCGAAGACGACCTCGCCCCCATGGCGCCGCACTCCGGCGACCTTCACGCCAGGTGCCGACTCCGGCATCACGATCACACAGGGGACCCCGAACCGGTGGGCGACAGCGGCGACCGCCTGCCCATGGTTCCCGCTGGAGGAGGTCACCAGTCCGCGGGCCCGTTGCTCCGGAGTCAGCCCGGCGATCGCGGTAAAGGCCCCTCGGATCTTGAAGGCGCCGATGAGCTGCAGGTGCTCGCACTTGAGGAAGAGGGGCCGGCCCGCCACCTCGACCATCGGGGTGCGGACCGCCACGCCCACCAGGGCGCGCGCCGCCGCCTGAATGGCGGCGAGGGACACCGCGGGCGCGGTGGTCGATGCGGTCACGGGAACGACCATACCCGGTATCGGGGCGCGCTATTCCGCATCATCCGCCAACGGGAGTTCCGGTTCCCCTTCCGCCGGACCCGCTTCATCTTCGTTCACCACGCGGGCCACGTCCACCACCGTGTCGCCGGCATCGAGGTTCATGACCCGGACGCCCTGGGTGTTGCGGCTGATGACCCGGATGGAATCGACCGGCATCCGGATGATGACCCCATGCTTGGTGATCAGCATCAGCTCGTTATCCGGCTGCACCTCCATGAGGGCCACGAGCGCGCCGGTCTTGTCAGTGCGCTTGAGCGTGATGATGCCCTTGCCGCCGCGCCTCTGTACCCGATAGTCCACCAGCTCGGAGCGCTTGCCGAAGCCCTTCTCCGAGACCACCAGCAGCGTGGCATCGCGCCGGATGATCACCATGCCGATCACATGGTCGTCGGTGTCCAGCTCGATGCCCTTCACGCCGGTGGCCACGCGCCCCATGGACCGCACGTCACCCGAGTGGAACCGGATGCTCATGCCGTCGGCGGTCGCCAGCACGATGTCGCTCTCGCTGTCGCACTGCTGCACATCGATCAGCTCATCGCTCGCTTCGATGTTGATGGCCCGGATGCCGGTGCTCCGCACGTTGCCATACTCGGCCAGGCTGGTCTTTTTCACCGTCCCGTTGCGGGTGGCGAAGATCAGCCCCTGGTCGGCGCTGAATTCGCGCACCGCCACCGTCGCCGCCACCCGCTCGTCCTGCCGGATCGCGATGCAGTTGACCACCGGCTTACCCCGGCTGGCGCGCCCACCCTGCGGGATCTCGTGCACCTTGAGCCAGTGCACCTGCCCGGTGTTGGTGAAGAACATCAGGTAGTCATGGGTACTGGCGATGAAGAGGTGCTCGATCCAGTCCTCTTCCTTGGTCGTGGCCCCCTGCAGGCCGCGCCCGCCGCGTCGCTGCCGCCGGTAGGTGGTCACCGCGATCCGCTTGATGTAGCCGGTGTGCGAGATCGTGATGACCATGTCCTCCTCGGCGATCAGGTCCTCGACCGAGAAGTCGTCCTGGTCCGCGAGGATCTCCGTGCGCCGGTCATCCCCGTATTTCCGGGCGACCTCCTCCAGTTCGTCCTTGAGGATGGTCATGCGCCGGGGCCGGGAGGCGAGGATGCTCTTCAATTCCTTGATTTCGGCGCGGACCTCCGCCAGCTCCGCCTCCAGCTTCTCGATCTCGAGGCCGGTGAGCTTGGCGAGGCGCATGTTAAGGATCGCATCGGCCTGCTTTTCCGACAGCCCGAAGCGCTTGCGCAGCCGGGCATCCGCCTCCGGCACGTCCTTTGACTCGCGGATGATCTTGACCACTTCGTCGATGTTGTCGACGCAGATCTTGAGCCCCTCGAGGATGTGCTCCCGCGCCTGCGCCGCGTCGAGGTCGAACTGGGTGCGCCGGACCACGACCTCGTGCCGGTGCGCGATATAGCGCTCCAGCATCGTCTTGAGGTTCATCACCTTGGGCGCGCCATCGTCCAGCGCCAGCATGATCACGCCAAAGGTGGACTGCATCGCGGTGTGCTTGTACAGCTGGTTCAGCACCACGTTGGGAATCGCGTCGCGCTTGAGCGTGACCACGATCCGCATGCCGTCCTTGTCCGACTCGTCGTTGACCCCGCTGATCCCCTCGAGCCGCTTCTCGATCGCCTGCTCGGCGATCGCCTTGACCAGGTTCTCCTTGTTCACCTGGTAAGGAATCTCGGTGATCACGATCTGGCTCTTGCCGCTCGACTCCTTCTCCTCGATCTGGGCCCGCGCCCGCATGATGATCTTGCCGCGGCCGGTGTCGTAGGCCTCCTTGATCCCCTGCTTGCCGTAGATGTAGCCGGCGGTGGGGAAGTCGGGACCCTTGATGTGCTTGCGCAGATCGCTGATGGTCAGCTCCGGATCATCGATCAGCGCCTGCGTCGCCTTGACCACCTCGCGCAGATTGTGCGGCGGGATGTTGGTCGCCATGCCGACCGCGATGCCGCTCGATCCGTTGACCAGCAGGTTCGGCACCCGCGACGGCAGCACCGTGGGTTCCTGCAGCCGGTCGTCGTAGTTGGCCTGGAAATCGACGGTGTTCTTGTCGATATCCTCCAGCATCGTGACGGCGATCGGCGTGAGTCGCGCTTCGGTGTACCGATACGCCGCCGCCGGGTCGCCATCGACCGAGCCGAAGTTGCCCTGCCCGTCGATCAGCGGATACCGGAGCGAGAACTCCTGCACCATGCGCACCAGCGCGTCGTAGACCGAGCTGTCGCCATGCGGGTGGTACTTGCCTAACACGTCGCCGACGACCGTCGCCGATTTCTTGTACGGCCGGCCGGGCACCAGGCCCAGCTCGTTCATGGCATACAGGATCCGGCGGTGCACCGGCTTGAGCCCGTCACGCACATCCGGCAGCGCGCGCGAGACAATGACGCTCATCGAATAGTTGATGAACGACTGCTGCATCTCCTCCTCGATCAGTCTGGGGAGGATGCGCTCATTGGGATTCGGGCCGGTCATGCGGATCCGTGGTTGTGGCTGTCTGGAGCGGAACGCCGGGGCGACCCACCGGGTCGCCCGTCCTGGATTTCAGCTGGCAAGCGATGTCAAGGGCTGGGAGCCGGCCCGTGAGACGCGGGAATATAGCCGCGCCCGGCGCCCGAACGCAATCGTTCGCGAGTCCCGCAAGTTGTTCAGAGGCTAATACTTAGAAGCAAGCGAATTGGCGGGCTGGAGCGGACAATTGTGCCGGGCAAATGGGGCGGCGGAGGCGTCCGGCTGTGAACGGGATCAGCCCGGGGATCCGGCCCATTTTCACCTCCATCACCCCCCCGCGATCGGAGGCAGGGGTACCAGATCATTCCAACCGTAGCGTTCCGAGACAGGTGACTGGCGATCCAAGTATTGCAGCATAACGACTTACGCCGCTGGAGCAGCGGCACCCAACCTGCCTTTACCCCTCCCAGTCAGGGAAAAGCCCCGACACCAGAACTCATCAGCCCAGGAGGGCTTATGTCCCGCTCCATCACCGGCACCCTCAGTGCCCTCAGCATCCTGTTCCTCGCGGCCTGCGGATCGGCCACCGATCCTACCGTCGCTGCCCCTCGGGTGGCGATGAGTCTCGCCGATTTCGGAACGACGCTCGACGGCGGTCCACGGCGCATCGAGGTGAAGCTCCACCCCGGTACCCTCGTCGCCCGAGAGATCGAGGCAGAGGCTGACGACAATGAAGAGAAGATCGAAGCCCAGGTCACCGCGATCGACCCCGCCAGTGGCACCGTCATCCTCGCCCTGGGCGGGCTGGTCGTGGGCTACACCGACGCCACCCGCTTTCGTACTCCGTCCGACAGCCGGGTGAGCCGGGCCGCCTGGGAAGCCGCCATCACCGACGCCCTGGCCCAGGGCCAGCAGCCCCCGATCGAGGTGCGGCGCATCGCTCCGGCGGCACCGCAGGCGCCCACCGACGGGGCCTTTGCCGCCAATGATCTGCGCCTGGCCGACCGGGTGGACGAGCCTTCAATCGAGATCTTCGTGGACGCCGACAACCTCGAGACTACCGCCGCACCACCTCCGGTCGCGTTCCTCAAGATCCTCGGCATCACGATTGACGTCACCAGCAGCACCGAGGTCTTCGAGGGTGCGCCGGACGATCATGGGGAGATGGACAACTAGTTCGCCGACAGCCTCTGCGCAACAACCTGAGGGCGACCGGACCGGTCGCCCTTCGGTTTTTCCCCTGACGGTAACACTTCCGACCTCCTGGTGATCTCCCGCGCAACCCTTCCTCTCAAGCCTGCGTCAGAGTTACGCTGGTTCGGCCGAATGACACGACCAGACTCCGGAGTGCCGTGACAGAACTCGACCTCATCGCCCGCGTGCTCGCGGGAGATCAGGGTGCGGAACGCGCCCTCTACGATCGTTATGTCGACCAGGTCTGGAGGATGACCTGGCGCTTCGCAGGCGATAGCGACCGGGCCGCTGACTGGACCCAGGAGACCTTCATCCGGGTTTTTCGCCGGCTCGCCGATTTTCGGGGCGAGTCGAGGCTGGGCACCTGGATCGGGGCGATCGCCGTCTCAGTGTCGCTCGGAGGGCTGCGCTCCTCGAAGAAGAAGCTCGAGCGAGAGGTACCACTCGAGGCGGGAACTCACATCGCGGATCGCGCGCCGCGGGTGGCCGACGCCGATCTGGGCGACCGGCTCAACCGCGCGATCGACGCACTGGCCGACGGGTATCGCTCGGTCTTCGTCCTGCATGATGTCGAGGGGTACACCCACGAGGAGATCGGCCAGATGCTCGGCGTGACCGCAGGAACGTCGAAGGCCCAGTTGCATCGAGCCCGCGGCCGGCTGCGGGAGTCACTCGCCTCATTTGTCCCAACGACCGGAGCCTAGCATGACCGACGATGAACTCGATCCCGCACTCGCCGAGCTGGTCCGCGGACTGCGGACCGCGCCCGAAGCACCGCGCGAGCAGATGTGGGCCGTGATCGCGGCGGCGCGAGCCACCCCCGTCACGCCGCTCCGCTCACCCTGGCGGCGGGCGGTGCCATTCCTGATTCCCGCGGCGGCAGCGGCACTGCTGTTCCTCACCTTCACCCTGGGGCGGATCAGCGTGGAGCCAGAGCGCGTCGTCGCCGTTGGGCCGGGGACGGCTGCGCCAGCGGACCGCAGTGGGACGCGGGCCGGGACGCCGGCCCCGACCGAGGCACAGCGGATCACGACCGGCGACCATCTCGGTCGGGTGGAGGCATTTCTCACCGGATTCCGGGCCGACGTCCGCAGCGGCAGGGCCGATGCCGTTGCGCCCGACGAGGCGCGTCGACTGCTCGCCGCCACCCGGATCCTCCTCGACAGCCCGGGTGGTCGCGATGCCCGGATTCAGCCGCTGCTGGAAGATCTCGAACTCGTGCTCGCCGAGATCGCGCAGTTGCCCGCGGAATCGGGCCAGGACCTTGATCTGATCACCACCGGACTCGATCGACGGGGCACCATCGCCCGTCTGCGGTCGGCCGTACCGACGGGCCACGCCCCCGTCCTGCAAGGAGAAAGCTGAATGAGCCGCTGGTATCTGGGATTCGCGCTCGCCGCCTCACTGGCCACGAGCGACCTGCACCTGACCACCCTTCCCTGGGCCGGTCAGTCCGATTCGATCCAGTCCGTCGCGCCTGCACCCTGGCTGCGCGAGGACCCGGCCGACTCGCTCTATCGCATCGCCCGCGAGGCGCTGAACAAAGGACAGTTCTCCCGGGCGGCCACGCTCTTCGGTGACCTGGTGCGCAAGTTCCCGAAGTCCGGTTACGCCGGTGATGCGCTGTACTGGCAGGCGTTCGCGCAGTATCGCACCGGCGGAAACGACAATCTGAAGAAGTCACTCGAACTGCTGGAAGTGCAGCGGAGTCGCTACGCCACGGCGGCCACGCGCGGTGACGGCGAGGCGCTCGCGGCGCGGATTCGCGGCGTTCTGGCGAAGCAGGGCGATCCCACGTCCGCCGAGAGCGTCATGGTGGAGGCGACCGCCGCGACCGAACCTGGGGGACAGGTGCGGCCCGGCAAGGGTGATTGCGAGGATGAGTCGGATGTGAAGGTGGCGGCGCTGAACGCGGTGCTGCAGATGGATGCCAGCCGGGCCCTGCCGCTGCTGACCCGGGTACTGGCCCGGCGCGACCCCGGCTCGGTCTGCCTGCGGCGCAAGGCGGTCTTTCTCGTGGCGCAGGCCGCCGAGGGGGATGCCGCGAAGATCCTGGTCGGGGCAGCGCGTAACGATCCCGATGCCGAGGTGCGGAAGCAGGCGGTGTTCTGGCTGTCGCAGGTGGACACCCCGGAGGCGGTCGCGGCGCTCGATTCGATCGCCCGGCGCACCGGCGACCCGGAGCTGCAGGAACGGGCAGTCTTCGCCCTGTCGCAGCAGAATGACGCCCGGGCCAACCAGTCGCTCCGGGAAATCGCGGAGCGGAAGGACATGCCGCGATCGATCCGGGAGAAGGCCATCTTCTGGCTGGGGCAGTCGGAGAAGAACGGCGGCAGGTATCTGCGGGGCCTGTACGACCGGCTGGACGATGACGAGCTGCGCGACAAGGTCATCTTCGGCATCTCCCAGTCCAACACCGCCGAGGACCGCCGCTGGCTGCTGGAAATGGCCAAGAGCCCCAAGAGCTCGATCGAACTCCGCAAGAAGGCCATCTTCTGGCTGAGCCAGTCGGGCAGCTCGGCCACCGAGCTCGCCGCGATCTATGCCAGCGTGACTGAGCCGGAGCTGAAGGAGCAGGCGATCTTCGCCCTGGCCCAATGCGAGGACTCGACGGTGGTGGACCGGCTGGTCGACATCGCCCGCAAGGATCCGAATCCCGAGATGCGCAAGAAGGCGATCTTCTGGCTGGGCCAGTCGGACAATCCCCGCGCGGCCCAGTACATCGAACAGATCCTCAACGACTAGGATATCCGCCATGCGATGCATCATGCTGCTCGCGCTGAGCGCGGGAATGACGGCGAGCCTGGCGGCACAGTCGCTGGAGAGCCGAGTCGGTGGCGTGAAGGATGGGGCAGTGCGGTTCGAGTTCGCCGCCCGCCCCGGGGTCTGCGGCGACGGAGACCATTCGATCAGCTACCACGATGGCAACAATCAGGGTGAGTGGGAGGGACGCTGCGCCGGAGGCCCGGTGCGGGTGGTGGTGACGCGCGCGGCGGGTCGGACGACGGCGCTGCGCACCTACGTCGGCGGGCGGTGGCGGCGCACCGCGACGCTCGACCTCGGCACCGTCGGCGCAGCGGAGGCGTCGCGCTGGCTGATCGCGCTGGCAGAACGGAATGAACCCGCCGCCGACGATGCGATTCTCCCGGCCACCCTGGCGGACAGCGTGGTAACCTGGCCCTCGCTGCTTCGGATCGCGCGCAACGACGGGATCCGCCGGGAGGCCCGCAAGAGCGCCGTCTTCTGGCTGGGGCAGGCCGCGGGTGACGCCGCCACTCGTGGGCTGGATTCGCTGGTCGGCGACGAGAGCGCCGATCGGGAAATCCGGGAGTCGGCGGTCTTCGCGCTGTCGCAGCGGCCCGAGGGCGAGGGTGTGCCGGTGCTGGTGCGGCTGGCCCGCAGCGACCGCGATCCGGAGATCCGGCGCAAGGCGATCTTCTGGCTGGGCCAGAGTGAGGCCCCCGCCGCGCTGGCATTGTTCGAGGAACTGCTGACCAAGCCCTGAGCTCAGGCCTCTGGGGCGCGCGGCGCCTCGGCGGGTGCGAGACCGGCGGGCGCCAAGGTGGCCGCGGCGCGCGGTCTCCGGCGCGTGGTGAGGTCGGCCATGACGGTGTAGACGACCGGCGTCACGTAGAGGGTGATGAGCTGCGAGAAGAGCAGCCCGCCCACCACCGCAAGGCCGAGCGGTCGGCGCGACTCGGCGCCCGTCCCGGTGGCAAAGGCGATCGGCAGCGTGCCGAGCAGGGCCGCGAACGTCGTCATCATGATCGGACGGAACCGTACGGCGCTGGCCTCCATGATGGCGTCGTGCGCATTCTTCCCCTCATTCCGCTCCGCTCCGGTCGCGAAGTCGATCATCATGATCGCGTTCTTCTTCACCAGCCCCACCAGCATGATAATGCCCACAAAGGCATAGACGCTGAGGTCGAGCCCCGCGATCAGCAGCGTCACCAGGGCGCCGAATCCCGCGAACGGCAGCCCGGAGAGAATCGTGAGCGGGTGAATGAAACTCTCGTACAGGATTCCCAGCACCAGATAGATCACGACGATCGCCAGCACCAGCAGGAGCAGCAGTCCCTGCTGGGAGTCTTGAAACGCCTGTGCCGTGCCGGCAAAGCCCGCCGTGATGGCGGCGGGCAGGATCGGCGCGGCTGCCTCCTCCACCGCCACGACCGCCTGTCCGATCGAGCTGCCCGGCGTCAGGTCGAATGACAGCGTGACCGACGGCAGCTGGCCCGAGTGATTGACCGTGAGCGGCCCCACGTCGGGCGTCACCTCGGCGAGGGCCGAGAGCGGCACCAGGGCGCCGGAGGCGGAGCGCAGGCCGATCAGGTTCAGGGCACTCAGATCCCGCTGATACTGCGGCAGCAACTCGAGCACCACCGAGTACTGATTGGTGGCGGTGTAAATGGTCGAGACCTGCCGTGCGCCGTAGGCATCGTACAGCGCCTGCTGCACTGCACTGACCGTCAGCCCGTAGGCCGAGGCCCGCTCCCGGTCGATTCGCACCCGCACTTCAGGATTCTTGATCTGCAGGTCGGTGGTCACGTCGCGCAGTTGCGGCAGCTCCTGGAATCGGGTCTGCAGCTTCGCGGCGGTCTCGTAGAGCTCGGCAATGTCCGGTCCCTGCACCGTGTACTGATACACGCTCTTGGCGCTCCGCCCGCCGATCGAGATCGGCGGCGGGTTGGAAAAGAAGACCCGCAATCCGGGCAGTGAGGACATCTTCGCCGACAGCGATCGGGCCACCTCATCCGCCGTCTGCGACCGCTCCCGGCTCGGCTTCAGGTGAATGAAGAACCGCCCCTGGTTCACGTTGCCGCGCCCACCGCCTACCGCTGACATGAAGCCGGCGATGTTCGGATCCTGCTGCACGATCGCCGCCGCCTGCTGTTGCTGGGTGAACATCGCGTCGAAGCTCGTCCCCTCGGTGGCTTCCGTGGTGCCGCGGATCTGGGCCGTATCCTCGCTGGGCAGGAAGCCCTTCGGAATGATCACGGCGAGCCAGATCGTGGCGGCAAAGACCAGCAATGAGACGGCCAGGGTTGCCCGGCGGCGCGACATCACCCAGCCGAGCGAGGCGAGATACCGGCGGACCGCGGCATCGTAGATCCGCTCGGTGGCGTTGTAGAACCGGCCGTGCCCCGCGTGCGACGGGGGCTTCAGGAACCGGCTCGCCAGCATCGGCGTCAGGGTGAGCGATACGAATCCCGAGACCAGGATCGACACGCTGATCGTCACCGCGAATTCACGGAACAACCGCCCGATCAGCCCCCCGAGGAACAGCAGCGGGAGAAAAACCGCCACCAGCGACAGCGTCATGGAAAGAATCGTGAAGCCGATCTCCCTTGCGCCGTCGAGCGCCGCCTGCCTGGCAGGTTTCCCCATCTCCATGTGGCGCACGATGTTTTCCAGCATCACGATGGCGTCGTCCACCACAAAGCCGACGGAGAGCGTGAGCGCCATCAGCGAGAGATTGTCGAGGCTGTACCCCAGCGCGTACATCACCGCAAAGGTGCCCACCAGTGACATCGGCAGCGCGAGGCTGGGGATGACCGTCGCTGACAGGTTGCGCAGGAACAGGAAGATCGTCAGCACGACCAGGCAGAGGGTGAGGTAGAGCGTGAACTTCACCTCGTGGACAGACTCCTCGATGGTCTCGGAGCGGTCGTACAGCGTCTGCACCTGCACCGCGGCGGGGAGTTGCTTCTGGACCTGGGCCATCACCGCCCGTACCCGGGCCGCCACCTCGACGGTATTCGTGCCCGGCTGCCGCTGGACCGAGAGCACGATCGCCCGGGTCCCGTTGAACCAGCTCGCCGTCTTGGTGTCCTGCACGCTGTCCACCACGAGGCCGAGATCGCCCAGCCGCACCGCCGTGCCATTCCGGTACGCGATCACCAGGGGACGGAACGCGGCGGCATTGGTGAGCTGCCCCTCCGCCTGCACCGCATACGCCCGATCGGTCCCCCACAGAATGCCGGAAGGCAGATTCACATTGCCGTTGCCCACAGCCTGGGTGATCTCATCGAGACCGATGCCGCGGGCCGAGAGCGCCTGCGGGTCCAGCTGGATTCGCACCGCGTACTTCTGCGATCCATAGACCTGCACCTGCGCGACCCCCTCCACGGTGGAGAGTCGCTGCCCGATCAGCGTCTGGCCGAATTCATCCAGCGCGGAAAGCGGAAGCGTCGTGGACGTGAGGGCGTAGAAGATGATGGGCGACGCCGACGGATCCACCTTGGAGTAGCTGGGCGGCACCATGTTCTGGGGCAGCTGCCGCAATGACTGCGCGATCGCGGCCTGCACATCCGCTGCGGCGGCATCGATATCACGGTCGAGCGCGAACTGCAGCGTGATCGACGTCGAGCCCTGTCCGCTGCTCGAGGTGAGCGCATCGAGACCGGCAATGGTGGAGAACTGCTTTTCCAGCGGCGTCGCGACCGACGACGCCATCGTCTCTGGACTGGCCCCGGGGAGGCTCGCGCTGACTGAGATCGTGGGGTAGTCGACAGCGGGGAGATCGCTCACCGGCAGGTTGCGGTAGGCGGCCAGCCCAAACACCAGGATGCCGGCCATGACCAGGGTGGTCATGACCGGACGGCGAATGAAAAGTTCGGAGATGCTCATGGCGCCGCCGCCGAGCTGTCGGCGCCGATCACCTTCACCTGCGCCCCGTCAGTGAGGCGAACCTGGCCAGAGACAACAATGCGCTCTCCCGCTCTGACACCCGCATGCAGGATGGCAAGCGAATCGGTGGTACGCCCGACGGTGACCGGCCGAAGCTGTACCGTCGCGCTATCCGTCAGCACGAAGACCGCGGCGCCCTGTTGTCCGATGAGCACCGCGCTCAACGGAACCACCGTCGCACCCCGGTCGACGCCTACCGTCAGCAGCACGCGCACCAGACCGCCCGGCCACAGCGTGCGGCGGGCATTGGGGAACCGGGCCTTGAGCAGGATGGTTCCGGTCATCGAGTCGACGGCATTATCGATGAAGACCAGTACTCCGGAATCCGCGGCCGTGGTGTCGCCCACCGGGGAAGCCAGGGCGGCGAGCCCCGGGCCGGCGCGCCGAATGCCCGATAGCTCGGTCGCGGGCACCGCGAACCGCACCAGGATCGGCGCGAGCTGATTGATCTGCACCAGCGGCTGGCCCGCGGTGGTCCGGACCAGGTTGCCTTCGCGCACCAGCAGCGCGCCGGCCCGGCCCGAGATCGGCGCCCGGACCGCCGCACGCTCCAGGTCGATGCGGCTCCGGTTCAGCGCCGCCGAGTCGGCCCGCAAGGTCGCGACCAGCCCGACGGCGGTGGTGCGCGCCTGATCCACCTGCTGCGCCGTCACGAACTCCTTCACTGCAAGGTCCTCGAATCGCTGCCGGTCGCGTTCGGCATTCGCCGTCTGCGCCAGGTCCCGGGTCAGGGTGGCCTGCGCCTGGGCATAGGCCGATGCGTACAGGTGTGGATCGATCTCGAAGAGGACCTGCCCCTCCCGCACGTCATCACCCTCGCGGAACAGGACCCGTTCCAGCATGCCGGCGACCTGCGCTTCGACCGAGACCGACTGGATCGGCTCGACCGTCCCGGTGGCCTGCACGATCAGGGGTACGTCACTCTTGCTGGCAGGCGCGACCACGACCGAGGCCGGTACCAACGCAGGGGGAGCGGACTTGCGGCAGCCAGGCGCGAGCGCGAGCACGAGCACGAGCAGCAGAACAGAGACGCGCGGCATCATGGGAGCGAATCGTTGGAGGCGGGGAGTGGCGTGAGCCGGAGCGGGCTCCCACCCTGGAGATCGAGCGATCCGGCGTCGCGCGCAAGCTGGACCAGCGAGGCCTGCCATCCCAGCCGGGCCTGGATCCGCTGGGCCCTGGCCGACGCCAGCGCATTCTCGGCGGTCAACAGCTCGAGCAGCGTGCCGACCCCACCCTGATAGCGGCCCCGAGCTGCGGCGGCGGATTCGGTCGCGCTGGCCAGCAGGTCATCCGCCGTGCCGACCCGGGCAGTCGCGGTGCGGAGCGCGTAGTACGAACTGAAGACCTGAAAGATGACCTGTTGTGCCAAGCCCTGTGCCCGCGCCAGCGCGGCATCCGCCTCCGCGCTCGCGGCGGCCTGGTTGTATTCCCAGATAAAGCCGTTGAAAAGCGGAATGCGCAGCCCGAGGGCAATCGAGTAGGCGTCGCTGCCGGAGGCGGTGCCCGGCCGGTAGACCAGCGACGCGGATCCCCCGGCGGTGAGCGACGGCAAGCGCTGGGCGCGGGTCATCCGCACTTGGGCCCGCGCCTGCTCATAGTCCGCGCGCGCCGCCGCGAGATCGGGTCGCTCGATCAGCGCGCGGGCGATCAGGGTATCGACCTGTTCCGCCAGCATGGCGACCGGTGCGGCAACCGCGGCGGTATCGATGTCATAGTCCAGCGTGGCCGGATGGCCGGTCGCGGCCGCAAGCGCGCCGCGGGTCGTGAAGAGGTCGCCCTCGATGGTCTGGAAGTCGAGCCGGGCCTGGCCCGCAGCGGTCCGGGCCTGCAGCACGTCGGCGATCGTCGCGACGCCCACCCGCCGACGCTCCTCTGTGGCCGCGAGATTCAATTCCGCTTCGCGGAGCGAGGTCTCTTGGGCGGTGAGCAGCGCCTTGGCCGCTGCGTACTCGAAATAGGCGCCCGCGGCGCGCGCCACGACATTCTGAATGGTCGCGTTGTGGGTCCAGTTCGCGGCGAGCAGCGCGTTGCGGGCCGACGCAATACTGCCACTCCGTCCGCCCAGATCGAGGAGCAGCCAGGTGAACGAGACACTCGGCTCATAAATCGTCTGCTGCACCGCGGACCGTCCCTGCGTCGCCGCCGTCTTGAGCCGGGTGGCCGTGATGTCGCCGTCGACCGCGGGGAACCAGGCACCGCGTGCGGCGCCGTAGGTGGCCGCCCGGGCCCGGGCTGTCGCCCAGCTCGCGCGCGCGTCGGGGCTCCCTTCCAGCGCCAGCCCGACGATGTCTTCGAGGGTGAGGGCACCGCGCCGGGCGAGCAACTCGGGCGGCAGCTCCGGTGGGGCGGCCGGCCGAGGCGTCGGCAGCGCGCGCGACGCCGGCGGAGTCCACAGGGTGTCCGCCCGCGCCGCGGTGGGCCGGGCACCACCCGGACCGGGGAGCGCGGGGGCGCACGCCGTTGCGAGGAGCAACGCCGAGAGAGTCGTTCGCGGACCAACGCATACCATGGGTCGCAGTGGCATTCCTGACGTTACGTGCAGGGTGGATGGAACGTTGAGAAGGTAAGGGTTCGATTCCGAGGTCGCGATCCCTGCTGCCGTCGCCCACCGAGCGGCAACCAGATGGTGCGACATGTCGGAAGGGCCCCGGTTCAGTTTCGCCTGGGCTTGAGGAGCAGGGCCGGCAGCACCAGCATCGCTCCGATGGTCCCCGCCACTGTGCCCCCCGCTGTCGCGAGCGCGATCGCCCCGAAGAGATTGTCCGTTCCGGTCCCGACCGCGAGGGGAATAAGCGATGCGAGTGTCGTCAGCGTCACGAGAGTGATCATCCCGGACCGGTCGCGACAGGCGGCGATGACCGCAGGGACCGCCTGCCGCCCACGTTCCAGCACGCCATCGACCAGCAGGATCGACTGGTTCACCGCCAGCCCGACGACCAGGATCACGCCCACCGCCGCCTCGCGGGTGAATGCCGCATCGGCCAGCCAGAAGGCGACAACGACTCCACCCAGCGCGATTGGCAGGCTGAGCAGGACCATGGCCGCCCCCCACACGGAGTCGAAAACCAGCGCGACACTCAGAAACACCAGCACCAGCCCGATCACGAACACCAGCCAGAGGCCCTGCTCGCTCTTGTCCGGCTCCCACCCGGTGACTTCGTCGCTCGCGACATACCCGGGGGGGACGGTGATCGACGCCATGAACGCCTTGTGGGTCCGATCGGCCAGTTTCTGCGGGCCGCGGAATTCGTAACTCACCACCCGCACATATTGCTGATCTTCCCGGCTGATCCGCGCCAGTGCGGCGCGCTCCTCGACGAACGCGACGTCGCCCACGCGCACCCGGGCCCCACCGGGGGCCGGCACGGCGGCATCACGCAGCTCCTCGAGGGTGCGGGTCCGGGCACCCTCGGTCTTGAGCGAGAGCCAGAGCTGCTGCCCGGCGATCTCCACCCGCTGCCGGCCCGCGGCACCGCCGACTTCACGAGTGACCGCGCTCGCAAGATCGGTGGCGGAGAGTCCGTAACGCGCCAGCTGTGCGCGCGCCGGGCGCAGCGTCACGTCATGCGCCTTCTCCTGGCCAAACCAGAAACTGGCCGCGTTGATGTCTACCGATTTCACCCGCGGAATCCGTTGCAGTCGCGACTGGAGATCGAGCGCGAGCTGCTCCACCCCCCGGAAGGAGAATCCGAGGATCTTGATACGGAAGGTCTGCATCGAACTGGCGCTCCCGCCACTGGCGAAGGCCGGTCCCCGGCCGAAGACGCTGACGGCGGCGCCACCGATCAATACGGCGCGCTGGGTCAGCTCCTCCTGCAATTGCAGCGGGAGTCCGGTGCGGGCGACCGCATCGCTGAAGACCACGGTGAGGTAGGCGCCGTCCGGTCTCCCGATGGCGGTTGCCACCTCCACCCCGGACCGACCGACGACCACCCGCTCGAGCTCGTGCATGCTGGCGTCGAGGCTTCCCGGATCCGAGCCGGTGGGAAAGGAGAGCGATGCGCTGAGTGTGCTCCGCTGACCCCACCAGGCGGCGAAGCTGTTCCGCGGCACCTTCACGATGAAGATCCAGGTCAAACTGCCTAACATGACGACGGTAGCCGCGATCGTCACCCAGCGCCAGCGCAGGAGCCGGATCACCAGCCAGAGGTAGCCCCGCCGCCACGCCGCCCAGCGCACCGCATGCATGCCGTGCCGCGCACCCAGCGCGGGCACCATCACCACCGCGGTGAGCACCGACCAACCCAGCGCCAGCCCGAAGGCGACGGCGAACGGCGTAAAGGCAGCGCGGGCATCGCCCTGCAGATACAGAAACGGAACGAGCACCACGGCCGTCGTCAGCGTGGCACCAACCACCGCCGGAGTGATCCGCCGTCCGGCGTCCGCCCGTCCTGCCGCGGTGTCCGGCACCGTCTGGAAACGATCGACCACGACCAGGCCGTTCTGGACCAGGATCCCGATCCCCATGCCGAGGCCGGCAAGGGTGAGCAGGTTGGCGGGGATATGGAGCAGATAGAGTCCGAGGACGGTGCCGGCGATGGCCACCAGCGCGCTCAGCACCACCAGCAGCACCGCGCGCCACGCCTGCAGCGTCAGGGCGAGCACCACCAGCACGGCGATCGCGGCGATCACACCGCGACGGCCGAGATCGTCGAGCTGCTCGCCCAGCCGGACACTCTCGTCGCTGGTCACCCGGAACTGCACGCCGGGTGGCAGCTTGGGCGCGAGGTCGGCGAGTGCCTCGCGCACCCCGCGCGCCGTCTGGATCGCATCCGCACCGGGGAGTCGGGCGACGGAGAGCTGCACCGCCGGCTCGCCATTCACACGGAAAAAGGTGTCTTCGTCGTCTTCCTCCCGCCGGATCGCCGCCAGCTCCCGCAGATGGAAGACGCGGCCGGCCAGACCGGCGACGGGGAGATCGCCCAGCGCCTCGATGGCGCCGGGGATATCCCGCAACACGACGGCGCGCTCCGACGCGCCGCGACGCTCGCTGCCGAGCGAACGCACCTCGCGCGCCCCCGCGAGCGCGGTCGACAGCATCGCCGGCGTGAGGCCGAGCTGCCGGAGCCGGGCCGGATTGTAGGCGATCGACACGCCCACCACCGCCCCGCCCCGCGTCTGCACCCCCGCGACACCGGGCACCGCGCTGATGCGCGGGGCGACATCGCGCTCCACCAGCTCCTGCAGCGCTCCCGGCGTGTAGGGCCCCGCGATGGTGTAATCGACCAGCGGCTCCTCATCCAGCCCCTCGGGCACCGCATTGCTCACCGAGAGACCGGAGGACCCCGGCGGAAAATCGGGACGCAGCAGCTCGAGCCGTTCGAGGATCCCCAGCCGCGCCAGCTGCACATTGGTGCTCGGCTCGAGTTCGATGTCGAGGCTCACGTTCCCTTCGCTCGACTCAGACGTGATCCGATGCACCCCGCGCACCCCCTGGATGGCCGCTTCCATCGGCGCACCCAGATACGTCTCGACCAGCTCGGCGGAGGCGCCGGGCCAGTTCATCCGGACCGCCAGCGAGGGAAGTTCGACCCACGGCCGGGAGGCCACGGGAAGGCGCGTCAGCGCGACACCACCGGCCAGCAGCAGCGCGGCGGCGACCGACCAGACGATCGCGGGACGATCAGCGGACCAGCGGATCATGACGGGTGGTTTCTGTCGGCCAAGGGCGTAGCCGCGGGTCTCAGACCCGCGGCCACACCAGAATCGCCAAGCGCACGCGATCGGCGGCCTTCGATCACCGCATACGCCGTCGGCAGGACAAAGAACGTCACCAGCGTCGCCGTGATCGACCCGCCGATGATGCCGGCGGCGAGCGGCTGGTACAGTTCGCCGCCGCTGCCCCAGCCGAAGACCATCGGCAGCACCCCCACAATGGTCGTCAGCGATGTCATGGCGATCGCGCGGAGACGCTGGCGACCGCCCAGCAGCACCGCCTCACGAATCGGGTAACCGTCGGCGCGGAAGCGGCGGATCGCATCGAGCTTGACGACGGCATCGTTGTCCGCGAGCCCGATCATGACCACCATCCCGATCAGCGAGACGGCATTGAGGCTCTGCCCCGTCAGCCAGAGCACGACGATCCCGCCGACCGCGGCGAGCGGCACGGTGAGCATGACGATGAGTGGTGTGGTGAAGCTGGCGAATTCACCGGCCAGCACCAGGAAGACCAAGGCGACCGAGAGGAGCGCCACCACGCTCAGTTCCGACATCGTGCGGCGCTGCTCGATATCCGCGCCGGCCAGGGTCCAGGCGAGACCGGCAGGAGCGGGGAGCGCGGCGAGCGCCGCTTCGATCTCGGTGACCGCCCGCGCGGTGCCGCCCTGTGCCACCGCGGCCTCCAGCACCGCGACCGGGCGCTGGTTGACCCGCACGACTTCGACCGGATCCTGCACCTCGCGCACCCGCACCAGTTGCCCCACGGGGACGCCCCGCACCGTCGCCGCGAGCGCGGTGGCGAGATCCTCGTTGCCCGTGCCGGCGTAGCGCACCCGGATCGGGGTACGCTTGTCGGTCTCGCGCAGCTCGGTCGCCGCGATTCCACCGAGCCCGCCGGCGATCGTGTTGGCCACCTCGTCCACCGTGAGTCCCTGCCTGACAATGCGATCGCGTTCCAGTGCCAGCTCGACCACCGGCTGGGTGCCGGCGTGCGCCGAGCGCACATCCACGAGTCCGGGAAGCGCGCGCAACCGGGTGCCGGCGCTGTCGGCCCAGCGCTGTGCCGCCTGACGCTCGGGGGCGCTGACTTCGACCCGCACCAGTCGCCCTTCCCGACCGATCAGGCTGCCGAACTCCGACTGTCCCGCGAGATCGATCGCGAGCGCACCGGCGGCGAGATCCGGCACCCGGGCCCGTAGCGCGTCGGCAAAGCGTTCGGCCTTCGCCCCGTCCGGCACCGGCAGCAGGAGCTCGGCCTCGCCCGGGCCACCGGGTGCCGCGCCGGCCACCAGCTCCTCATCGGTGGCGGAGCCGACCCGGGCATAGACGCCGCGCACGCCGAGGCCACGCGCAGCCTGCTCCAGTCGGGCGACCTGGCGGGCGGTCTCGGTGATCGCGGTACCCTCGGGCAGATGCAGCGAAACCACGGCGACACCCTCGTCGACCTGCGGCAGGATCTCGCGCGGCAGCCGGAGTCCGATCACCGTCGCCAGGGCCGTCGCCAGCACCGCGGAGGCGAAGACCGTGCGGGGATGATCCAGCGACCAGAGCATGCCGCGTTCGTAGAGTTCAGCGATGTGATGTCCGAGACGCTCGTGTGGTCGGGCGGTTATGCGGTTGGGCGGTTGAACACTCGGCTCATCCACCTCTCCAACCGCCTCACCGCCTAACCGCCTGTTCCCTTGACCCCGCCGTTTCCCCGCCAGCATCACCGGCATCAGCGTCAGCGCCAGCACCAGCGACGCGGTGAGGGAGGTCACGACGCTCAGCGACAGGTCGCGGAACAGGGCCGCGGCCAAGCCCCGTACAAAGACAATCGGCCCGAAGACCAGCAGCGTGGTCAGCGTCCCGGCGATCAACGGTCCCGACACATCTTCCGCCGCCATTCGCGCCGCGTCGAGTCGCCCGATGCCCTGCTCCCGGAACCGTCCGCTCGCTTCCGCCACGACGATCGCGTTGTCCACCAGCAGGCCGACGCCGAGCGCCAGGCCACCGAGGGAGAGCACGTTGATGGTGACTCCGAGGAGCTGCAGCGCGGTGAGTGCCACCAGCACCGAGAGCGGTACGATCAGGCCGATCGCGAGGGCGCTCTTCCAGTCGCCCAGGAAGAGCAGGATCACCAGCAGCGACAGGATCCCACCGAGGATGATTTCCTGCCCGAGATTGCCGAGCGCGTCGTTGACGAAGCGCGCCTGAGCGGCGACGACACTGATCCTGATGTCAGGAAATTCGGTGGTGAGCTGCGCCACCGCGTCGCTCATCGCGCGGGTCACGCTGACGGTATTGGCGCCGGCATCCTTGTACACCAGCAGCCCGATGCCGGGCGCGCCATCGAGTCGGGTGAGGGTGCGCGGCTCCGCCAGCGCGAGCGAGACGGTGGCGATATCCCGAAGGCGGGCCGCACCCTGCCGGCTCGCGAGGGGGATGTCGGCGAAATCGTCCAGCGTCTGCAGTTCCGTGAGTGCGCGGACCGCGAAGCGGAACTGACCCCGGCGGATCGTGCCGCCCGGGGCACTGACGTTGGCGGCGCGCACGGCGATGGCGACATCGTCCGGTGTCAGGCCGAGGGCGCGAAGCCGCTCCGGGTTCAGTTCGACGCGGATCTCGTCCTCCGGCACGCCGGTCACCGCAACACTCGCCACCCCATCCAGCTGCTCCAGTCGGCGGGCCAGCACCTGCTCGGCGAGTCGCGCCAGCGCCCGGAGATCCTGCGGACCGCTCACGCCGAGGACGGCGATCGGGCGCTGCCCCGGATCGCTGGTGAGCAGGGTGGGACGTGCGGCGGTTTCGGGAAGGCGACTGCGGGCGTTGTCGAGTCGCTCGCGGACCGCGAGCATCGTCGCAGCCATGTCGGTGCCCCAGCCGAAACGCGCCGTGGTGGTCACCTCGCCGTTGCGACTGACGGAACGGAGCTCGATCAGCCCGGGTGTGGCAGCAATGGCTTCTTCGACCGGTTCCCCGACGAAGCGCGACGCCTCGGTGGCAGCGGCACCGGTCCAGACGGTGCGAATGGTGAGGACGGGGAGGGTGACGTCCGGAAGGAGTGCGACGGGCAGACGGCCGAGCGACACCAGCCCGAGCAGCACCAGGGCGAGGGTGGCGGCGACAGTCGAGACTGGACGGCGGAGCGCGGATGCGGCGATGGACATGGGTTGTTGGTCGGGACGGTGCGGAACGGGCGCTGTAACGGCGGGGATCGTCATTGTAGGGGCGGATCTTAGATCCGCCCCTACGCCGATCACGATCCGCCGTTACGGTGCCCGTTCCGCCGCCGCCGTTACCCGGATCGGCGCATCGTGAGTCAGGGTGAGGTGCCCTTCGACGAGCACCGTATCTCCCACACCGACCGGGATCTGACCGGTACTCGAGTCAGGCAGCACCTCCGTGTCGAGACCGTTGGAACGACCGGGGAAGATGTAGACCCACTGGGCCCGGCCCCCTTTCGCGACGAAAACCAGTGGCCGACCATCGCGTTCGATCACCGCGCGCGCGGGCACCAGGATGCGATTGGGGAGGCGCGTCGCCTCGAGCCGCACGTCGGTGTACATCCCAGGACGGAGGGAGGCGGCGCCGGCGGGCAGCGCGACATCGACGCGTCCGGCTCTCGCCACGGTGTCGACGAGCGGGAGAATGGAGAGGATGCGGCCGCGAATGGGCGCGCCGCCCTGCGCCGGTGTCGTGATCAGGGCGACACCGCCGACGCGGACGAAGGGAAGATCGTGCTCCAGCACCTGGGCGGTCACTCGCAGGTGAGTCATGTCGACCACGGTGGCGATATCCTGTCCAACGCTGAGTCGCTCACCGGGCGAGACGTCAATCCGGTCGATGACACCGTCGAATGGCGCGGTGACCGCGACCCTCTCGCGATCGAGCTTGGCGCGTTCCAGCCGGACCTCCGCCGCCGGCACGCCGGAGAGCACCACGGCGTTGCGGGCACGGATGGTATCCTGACCGGGGCCGAGGAGAATCGAATCACTGGAGATGTTCCCGCTCAGCCGGATCTCCGCCTCGGCCAGCGCCGCCTCGGCCTCACGCACGGCAAGATCAAAGGGGCGTGGGTCGAGCTGGAGGAGGGTGTCGCCCTGATGGACAGCAGTGCCGGCGGTGACGAGGAGACGAATGATGGTGCCACCGGTTTCCGCCCGCAGCCGCGCGATCCTGTCGGCGCGGACCTGCCCGGTCGTCGCGACGGTCAGCACCAGGTCGCCGCGGGTGACCGGCTCACCGACGACGGGAAGGGCGAGGCCGGTGCTGCCGTCGCTCCCTTCCTCCCCGACTCCGGCCGGTGTGCCGGGATCGGCGGCAGCGGCGCGGTCGCGGCAGGCGCCGAGCAGCAGTGCCGCCGCAGCGATGGCGCCGAGGGCTGGCAGGTGGATGTGGAAGGCCCCTGGGCGGCTGAGCGGGCCGGACCGGCGGTCAATCATCGATGTCTCGTGAGGCTGTGATCAGCCCGCTCAGGATGCCCGAACCCTGGGGGAGGGTCGCGGGGGTGAGGGAAAGGTGCATCGTGGAGGAGGGGAGGGGTAGGGTGCGGGCAGGAACCTGGGAACTTGAGCCTTCCACTAGGCACCCAGGTCTTTCATTTTGCAATCCACATCTTCCAACGACCCGACTAGAATGAGTAGATGCCGTCGGCAGTCCTCAGGTGCGCAGTCGCCGGACGACGTATGCCGAGAGCCCAGGGCCAATTCCTGAGCGGCGGCATTCGAGTGCCGCAGGCGGTACCTCCGCCTACGGCACTCGACGATTGCTGCGCGAAGCACCTGGCGGTGACATCACGTCGCCGACACGGGTGTCCACGATTTCGCTTCTCCATACTTAGTGCCTAGAGGCACTCAGTTGTGGCCACCGCAGCCAGCCGCCGCAAGAACAGTCGAATATTCACCACTCCCAGGTCCGCAGCCAGTATAGCAGAAGTGGCTACCGCCGCCTTCGCAACAATTGCCATTGTAGAGCCAACAGGAGTTGGCGGTCGTTGCAGAGGCAGCGGTGGCTGAGCCAATGAGGAGAGCGAGCGCGAGGACCAATCGCCGTTGAGCCTTGGACATTGAATACATGGATTCTCCTTTGGGTGGGCGAAGCGTGAACTTCCGATTATCCGGGACGCCAGCGGACCTTTGTTGGGCCGAGCGAAGGAACTACGGCATCACGCCATGCAACTCTCTTCGCAATCGTGCTTCTGTCCATTTCAATACGGTCCCGAGAAAAGCCTTCTCTATCCGTCCGTCCGCACGAATGAAATACAGCTGCGGAACGCTGTAGCCGCGAAGAGCCGTCAGCGAGGCTTGACTCAACGAAAGTGGCGGGCCAATTGGCGCACCGACCTGGGTCCAATAGTCAGCTGTCACCATGGGTGGCTCACCCGAAGCCGTAAGGACTTCCTCTTTGCCAAGCGAGCTGAGAAGTGTTGCAATATGATGCTGCTGCAAGCGACAGAAAGCACAAGTCGTCGCGAAGACGTATAGAACTCTAGGTTTGCCGTGAAGGGAAACGACTCGCTCCCCACCTGCAACCCCATCGGCAACGATCAGGGAATCAACGGCGACATTCTCGAGATCTCTGATCCTCGCTGGCTCGTCCGTCGAGCCGACCCAAGCTCGCTTAGCGGTCGGGAAAGCGAGATAGATCGCAACCCCCAAGGTAAGAATCGCAGCCGCGTTCAAGAATCGATCGGATCGCGCGTTCGATCTCGTCGCTTCCTGTTTCGTCGTAGCATTCACGAGAAATCCTCAAGAAGCATGTGGAGCGTGGAGGTGAATGCGGATTCACTAAGAATTGGAATATTGCCTAGCCCCCGCAAGGCAATGCGGTTGCGGAATTGCAACGGCCTCTCGCATGAGCCCTGCCCCAGCTATCGGAGCAGAGTGGGCCTTTCAAGTTAAGAAATGATCGCGTATCTATTCGCCAAGCCGCCCCACCCTCATCTCTCAGCCTGGAGTGCGACGTGTCACCATGCAATTGCTTGGGCGCGAGTCTTTTGCTCCTCCTCGTCGCTTGCCATCGCGCTGATTCCCCCTCCCGACAGGCCGATCAGGCCGTGACCGCTCCCCTCACATCACTTCCCGTGCTGCGTCCGGTTATCTCCGGCGATTTTCCAAACGGGCCAGAACAGGCGAACCAGGAAATCGCGGTCTCTCCTGAGGGAGCGATCGCCTTTGCTCCGCTCGAATCGCAGGATGAGCGGCGACTTAGAGTTGTCGACACGACTGGATCCATTCTCGCGGCATTTGGGCGCACTGGCCGTGGCCCCGGCGAACTCCAGAACCCGAAGCGACTTTTCTTTGCCGATTCCCGGCTGGATGTGTACGACTGGGCTAACCTACGGCTTACCTCCTATTCGTTGAGCGGCAAGGCCCAAGGCCAGCGTCAGTACGATGGCGTCGTCTTTCCCTTTGCGGTACACGGTGACTCGGCCGATGTCGTCGCGATGAGTCAGGGTCGATTTGTGGTAAGTCGAGAGGGGTTGCGAGGTCCCGCACGCGGGTGGCTGTCCGTCGGCGATTCAATCCTTCGAGTCGTGTTTACTGAGCCATTTCTCAATGCTTCCCCAGACGATCAACAGCAATTCTTCCCAGCCACTGCAAGCACTTCGGATCGGCTCATTCTGGGAGCTGGAACGAGCTATCGGCTCTACCGGTATGACCGGGACGGGAGGTATCTCGGCTCATTCGGTCGTGACCTTCCACCCGAGCACCCCACCAAGCGCGCCGCTGAACGGGCGGCGTCAAGCTTGACGGGATGGCGCGGACCGGACGGCAAGCGAATGGATCCTGTGGCTGTCGCTCGCATGGCGAGTGAGATGAGATCCAAGACAGTTCCATACTTCTCGCATACCCATAGTCTCGGATTCGATGGTGCTGGTCGACTTTGGGTGCTAGGCGTCTCCGAGGACACAACGTTTGCCGATATTTTCGCGGATACGGCCTTCCTGGGACGAGTCAACCTCGGCTGCCCCGACTTTGCGCAGAGCTGGTCGCTGAATGGGCGCTGGCTTGCCTTGCTTTGCGGAGCGCCGGAAGCAGCCCAGGGTAGCGCGCTGCTGAAGTTGTTTGAGTTGATCGAGCAGCCGTCTCCGTGAGTCGCGATGGTTAACTATCACCAGCATTTGCAAGCGTGGCGCTCGAACCGAACGAGAGAGCGAACGAGCCGGTGAACGCCACCGCGTGACGACGAGTTCCCCCTAGCTGGGTGCGCTGTGTATCAGGACTTGACTGAGTTCTGTTGTTCCGTAGGCATGGGGTATTCGCCTTTCACATACCTTGATTTTCGCAACACGGCCTCCAGTATCCATTCCCACCCGACGAGTTGACGACGCTTTTCGAACGCTGGGCCCACAAGAGTTCTGGCGCGTGCGCGCAGTGTACTGGTCTCCCACCCTACTGCCAGCGCCATCTCCTCCAGCGAACATTGAGCGTCGCGACTGGACTGGACCAGGAGACCCACCGCCATCCAGTCCCGGGGCGTCAGGGGTCCCGCCTTCTCGAGTCTCCGCCAGGTCGTGCTGCGATGCACGTCCTTCTTGGACATGGCGTCACTCAGCTCGACGCAATGGGCGAGCGCCGTTGCAATTGCACCACTCCAGCCGGTACGCCGAAGAATGTAAGAAGCCGTCTCAGCCGGAGTTGGCCACCTGCGCCCCTTCACGGTACCGACCAACAGCTCCGGATCCAGAAAGCTGAGAGTGGTGTCGACCAGGTATGCCGGTGGGAAAGGGCAGGTCATGGCTGCTTCGATCACGGTCGGGTCGGCCGGGCGCTTTCCAAGTCGGACAACAACCGGGCACCAAGGTGAGACTCGGGCGACGAGGAGAGCATTTCCCAGCGCCGCACCACCCTCATCCAGATCAGCCAGTAAGATCGTGCCAATGTCGAGCAAACGTGTTTTGGTGAGGCGCACAACCTGAGCGTACGGGGGCGTACATGAGTAGACACCTCGAAGCAACTCCATGTCCGAAATCATAGCTCGTTTTCCAGCAGGTGAGGCAAAAGTGGCGGTCAGGCCATCGAAAAATTGGCAAAGCTGACGGGGTAATGGAGGTCAGACCCTTCATTCGAACCTATAAGCTGATAGGTCGCCCCCAGCCCCGCCATACACTCACCGCGCGTTTTCGCGCGGTCCATGTAACAATGCGCTCCCCACCAACCTCTAACCCGCGATTTGACGATCGGTTGAGCCTCCGGAGATAGTTTGGGACGCGGCCATTTCTGCCGGGCGGCCGTCGCCGTCAGTCCCAACGGTGCTCGGGAATCGCCCAGGATCGGCTAACGCCTAGCGCCACGCGCCCGCGGCCACCAGATTGCGGTCACCCCCCTGCTACCCCACGCCATCCATGCCGAGCCCCGTCCGGATCTTCTGCAGTACCGCGCTCCGACCCATGCCGCACGAACCGGGCATCCTCCCCTCCCTCGGCGATACTCTGCTGGTGGATGTGGCCAGGATCCCACATCAGATGGAACTGGTGGCGGCCACGCTGAGAGCAGCGCCATGGTGCGCCGTGATCCTCGTCGCCCGGCAACCGCTGCCGGTCACGGAGCTGAGCCGCCTCGTTCGACTGATGCCCCGTCACGTCGCGACGCTGGTGCACGGCGAGGAAGTGAATGCCGACGTCGTCCACCAGGCCGTCCGCGGTCGCCCCAAGCCCACCCGCCACGACGCGACCGAATATCTCCGCCTCCGGCAGCTCGATCGCAGCCTGATCGCCGCGGTGGAGGATGCCCTCGCCCTCTCCACGGACACGGACGCGGACACGGACACGGACACGGACACGGACACCGCGAAGATGGCGCAGCCGCGCTCCCCGAGCGCCATCAACCGGGTGCTCGCGCAGCACAGCCTGCTCCGTGCCCGCGAATGGCGTGCACTGATTCACCTGCTTCCGATTCTCGAATCCGCAGCCCCGTCCATGGACCAGCTCGCGGGCAACCATGAGCATGATCCACGCACACTGCGCGCCCTGGTCTCGGAGCACATCGGTGTGGATCTCGCCGTTGCCCTGGCTCATCCGGGCTGGGAATGGAAGCTTGAGGCCGGGCTCCGGCACCACCGACTCATCCACTGGCCCAGGCCGAGTCGGCGGAGCTCGGCGGAACAGGCGGTGCCGGCGATGGCAGGGTGGGTGTAGGGAGTTGGGAGCGAATCGGTAGGTCAGGCCCCGGTGCATGACCGGCAGGCAAAGAACAGTAGGTCAGGCCCTCGTGCCTGACCGGCTGGCGTTGCCGGGCCTCGGTTTCGACGAAGGGAGATTGCCACGTCGGCCCCTGCGGGGCCTCCTCGCAATGACAGCGGGTCAAGCGCCGCGCACGGTGTAAGGAACCGAGGCGGCTGCACAGCGGTGGATGCCACTAGCCAACGGCTAACGGCTAACGGCCTTTGGCTGACGGCTGACCCTCCCCTACCCCTCCACCACGTACTTCGCCAGTACCGGGATATCCAGGGGATCACCCTCCACCCCCCAAAGCGTGTGCCGGTCGGCCTCCATCAGCCGGAAATCGGCCGGCGTGGTCACGCGGGCCAGCGGAAAACCACGCGGGCTGAGTACCAGCCAGTCCACCCCCGTCGCCGGACTGTCGGCAAAATTCACTCTGAGCCAGGTCGTACCATCCCGGCCCACGTGCACCTCACGGACCGGAGGGAAGAATCCCGGCCGATACAGCTTGCTTCGAATGGAATCGACGGTGACCGGTCCCGGCAGCTTCACGCCGGGATCACTGAAGATCGCGAGCGCCCGCTCAATGTCCGCATTCCGGAGACGGCGCGGACGGTAGGTGATGTCGCGGGTGAAGAGCGGCATGGCGCTGCCGTTGCGCCCCACCAGCCGAAAACTGGTCTCGGCGCTCGAGGCCGAGGCCATGCGCTCGACCTCCACGACCAGCGAACCGTCCGGCGCCGCCGTGAAGATCGGCATGTCATTGAACGGCTGCATGATGAAGCTCGCCCCATCGGTCCACTCGGTGAAGATCACCGCATGCTGCTGCGAGATCACACCCAGGGTATCGAGAATCGCGAGATCGCGGCCGGTGCGGAAGACGTGGATCTGACTGGCCACCGGTTTGGAGCGATCGCCTTCCTGCTGCGTCGTCAGCATCGTGCCGTCGGACAACATGCTCTCCGGCATTCCGCTGAAGGCGTAATCGGCCGGGCCGCTTCCGGCCCTCGGCACGACACCGCGCAACCGGATCACCAGCGGCCGGCCGGCGCCATCAAGCGGGAACAGCGAGACCCGATTGAGACCGGCGTCCAGCGCCCAGAGCGAGTCGCCTCGGAACCCCAGCATGGCAACGGCGTAGAATTCGCCCGGCCCGCCGCCGCTCCGCCCGATGGTGCGGCGGAGCGACCCGCTGGCCTCCAGCTCGAAGACGGTCGCCAGCCGAGCGTCGGACACGAAGACACGATTGTCGGGAGAGACCGCCATGTCACTGACGTAGGAAAGCTGGGCGACCACGCTGTCGGGCACGACGAACGAAGCATCCCGCCGGGCAATCTGTCGCACCGGAGCGGGTATGCTGGGACCGGCGGGCACTCCCCCGGCGAACAGGGAGAGTGTCACGGTGGCCTGCAAGGTCAGGCGAATCGTCATGGTATGGGTCCGGAGGCGCCGGCTCAGAGGGAGAGGGCCGCGGTACGATTCCGGACCGCTGCAATATTGTCAGGCGACTGCTGCCGCGCCACTATCACCCCGTCGCAGTTGCGTTCCTCCCCCGGCTCCCCCGGCTCCTCGGAGGACTCCTGCAACCGGATCACGTTCCGCGAGACGTACTGTGCCGCGCCATCTATGTCGACCGGAATCGAGGCGGAGTGGCCGCATCCGGAGCTGCTCCGATTGCACCCGTACAGCGTCACGCTGCAGTTCCAGTAGCCGGGCACCTGTCCACCCATGCAGTTGTAGACCTGTCCCGCGGTGACGCAATCCCAGCAGCCGGCCTTTTCCCTGAGCGCGGAGGACTCGCCCCCACCCGAGGTGCTGGTGGCGACCGCCAACGCGGCGAGGCCTTGAGCCTGCGCGGCCGGCGGTGCGAGGGCGATCAACGTGAGTGCGAGCAGAGCGGTGCGAAACATCGTGCGGATCATCGCGAACTCCTTGTGTCAGGCGGATGGGAAGCGAGGGAATCAGGGGTCCAGTGCCAGTGGTACGTCACCAGTTCGAGGCCGCCGGTCCGCCGGGCGGCAAGGAGTGACTGTTCCCCCGGCACACGCGCGACCAGTCCAAAGGGAACGGCAAGTGCCGTCACCTTCACGACTCGGTCGGTGGCATCCCAGCGCACCAGCAGCCGCTGGTCCCCGGCCAGGCTGGCCACGGCGAGCAGCGTACCGCAGTCGAGGGCGAGCGCCGGGAGCGCCCGCCAGAGGTAGAGACTATCGTGAGGAATCGGCAGCGGCGGCGTGAGGAGCGTATCCGCCTGACCGGTGGCGAGGGCCACGCGGATGACGCGGAACGGCGCGCGTACTTCCGTCAGCAACAGCTGCGCCGGAAGCGCGGTCATGTGGTAGCGCGCGATAGCGGCGAAGCTGTCCGCCGTCTCACCGTGAAAGAGCGGCACGGCGCCTCGCGCGGTCTCCCGCACCACCACGAACCGTCGGGTCGCCGCGTCCCGGCTGGCCAGCAACCAGCCCTCCTCGCGCCAGATGGCTTGCTCCAGCAGCTGCCCCTGCGCCAGCGCGAGCGGTCGTTCCCCCTCACGATTACCGTCGCGGTCAAAGAGCAGCTCGCGACCGGTCCATGCATCGGCGACTCGCCACGACCCCGACGTCGGGCCGAACGCAAGCCCGGCGATGACCATCCGCTCGGAAAACTGGGTGCTCACGATCGAGTCGCCCGCGACACTCTGCAACAACTCGCCCCCGGCCGACCAGAGCGCCACGCGTCCATCGGGCGCGACAATCGTGCCCTGAATGCCGAAGTTGGGCGGCAACGGACGGACCTGACCAGCTTCAAGTCCCAGCGCTCCACGACCACACACCTGGGCCTGGACCGGTACCACGAGCGACAGCAGCAGAGCACCGAACGGGCCGACATATAAAAGGAAAGGACGCATGGCCGCCGGGAGAGAAGAAGACAGGCTACGATAGCCCTTCGCCCGAAAATCCCAAGGCAGGATTGCGCCACCTGCGGCGGGATCGTGAAGCCATCCCGCTTGACGAACGTTCGCCGCGGTGCTCTCTATCCCTGCCCGTGCGACCGCTCGGGGACCCCTGAGTTCCCACGGCCCGCGGTGCGCGGGGGGACTATCCTGTGCCTACCACCCTCCTGGTACTCGACCCACGTTCCGATCTTCCCATCCCTTCCACCCTCGACCGCCCGGCTCCCGGGGCGATCCTGATCGCCGATCTGGGCGGCGGCATCCCCGCGCTCGCCGACGCGGTGCAGCGTCAGCGCGAAGTGCCCTGGTGCCCGCTGGTCATGCGGCTTGGCGATACCCGCTTCCCGGCCAGCACCATTGAGCCCTTCGAGACGGTTCCCGGCAGCTTTGCCCTGCTCTATCCGGGTGATTTCGGCTGGCTACCACCCTCCGAACGGATCCGGCGCGCGGTCGCCCGGCGTCCAGTGCCACCGCTCTCGATCATCGCGCTCTGGCTGGAACTCCGGATGGGCCGCCCAGGCCTGGCCTCGACGTTAGGCGCCTGCTTCGGCGCCGGAGCCATGCAGAGCCGCCCGCCCCGCACCCTCACCCGCCGGCTCCAGGCCATCGGGCCGCTGGAGGTGCGCGACTGGCGCGGCGTGGCCCGGATGGCCCAGCTCGCCGTGACACCGGGGCCATGGCGCACCGCCTCGCTCGAGATCACCGCCCTGGACGCGGGGATCGATCCGCGCACCCTGCGGCGGTGGCTCCGGCTCTGCACCGATCTCTCATGGGCGGCGTTCATTGGCCGGGTGGGCTGGGAGTGGGTGCTGGAATCGGCGTTGCGCCAGCTGGGCGCGGTGGAGCAAGCGCCGAGACAGCGAATCAGTGGGGCGTTCAGCCGGTGATGACGGGTTCAACATCCGTCACAGCACGACGAACTGCCGGGACGATTGCCCCGGCAGCTCATCCTGCGACATCGACTGCGACCCCGAGGTGAACTGCTGCGCTACCGGCGATACCGCTCAAGCCATTGCAGACCGTCGGCATCAGTGCGAGTGGCGTAGAGTGTCCCTTGCCCCAACCCGACCAGGCGCCGCCCCCGCGGCAGGGTCACCTGTGCCGTCTGGCGTCCGGTCCCGTCGAACACGTCGTACATTGCCGTCGAATCCTGGGTCGCCGTGCTGTGCTGCAGCCAGAGCTGGCCTTCCGGCGCCATGTAGCTGCCGCGCCCGGTGAATGGCGGCTTGACTGCGGGCCAGTCGAAATCCGCCTCGTTCACCTCCGGCGGCTTGAGCTCCCGGCCGCCCCCGCCCACATTCACCGTGATGCGGTTGCGAGTATTGCGCATGCCGCTCAGGAAGGCCGCGCGATCGGCGGCGTCGACCTTGACCGGCTGATACGCCACCCGCGCACCCACCACCGCTGCGCCGGTACCCACCCATTCGACGTGATAGTCGCCGACCCGGCCCACCGCAACCCGGCCATCGGTGGTGACCTGCCATTCATCCTGCGCGGCAAACGGCTGAGGCCGCATCATCACCGCCCGCGCATTGCCTTGATTGGAGACCTGCATCTTGATCGAGGGGATCTTGACCGTCACGACGGTATCCAGCCGTGTGGCACCGCGCTGCCAACGCACCACCGCGACGGACTCGGGAATCTCGGCCGTCTCGGCGCCGGGACCGCCGAATGGACTCCCCTGGAAGTAGATCCTTCCCTGGCGATCGACCCCGCGCGGCTCGGGAAAGCCCATGAGCTGATCGGGAAACGGCACCGTCGGTCCCATCGTCCCATCGGGCTTGATGAGGAGGAACCGCCGGCTCGCTCGGTCGACCAGCAGGGTGGTGTCCGCGGTGCCGGCGATCAGGTCGCCCGGCTGCTGGTATTCCCCGGGACCCTGCCCATTGCGACCGACGGGGGTCACGGTTCCGCTCGAGAAATTGGCGAGCACGACGGTGCGGGGACCCAGGTCGGTGACCAGCACCCGGCCGGCGGACAGCTCCCGCAGGCTCTGGATCTGATCGAACGACTCGGTGAACTCCGCCTCGGGGCGAGTCAGGACCTTCCGGACGACCTGCCCCTGTGCGACCAGTGGTGGCGCGAAGAGCAGTGTCACCAGACTCAGACGAATCACGTTGCGCACGTTGCAGCACCTCCTGCCTGACGGGAATCCCACTGCGGCGATCACGTTGGTGGACGAGGGAACGATGCAGGGATGCCCGGTTGTCGCGCCCCGTCGCGCAACGGAGCCAGATTGAATCCAACCCCCGGGCCCTGCCGTCCATCTAAGTCGCGGCACCAATCTCCGGGGATCACCATGTTGCTCACCTTGTCAGCAGTGTTCGGCACCGCCCTGCTGCAGATCGCCGCCGTGCAGGGGCTGCCCACGCCCCCCGCCGGCGGCGCCGGAGTGCGGGCGGTCCGCGCCGCGGCGCCGGTCACGGTGGACGGCGCACTGCAGGATCCCGCCTGGGCCACGGCCCAGGTCGTCTCCGGATTCCGGCAACGGGACCCGGAAGAGGGTGCGGCGCCGACCGAGCCGACCGAAGTGCGGGTGCTGTACGATGACGTCGCCCTCTACGTGGGCGCCCGATTGTTCGATGCCCATCCCGATTCGATCATCGCGCGGCTCGCGCGCCGGGACAACGGCGTCACCAGCGACGCGTTCGTGCTGTTCCTCGATCCCTATCACGACCGGCGCACCGGCTACTTCTTCGGCGTAAACGCCGCGGGGAGTCTGTTCGACGGCACCCTGCTCAATGATGACTGGGATGACGACACCTGGGATGGAAACTGGGACGCCAAGGTTCAGCGCGATTCCCTCGGCTGGTCGGTCGAGATGCGCATTCCCTACTCCCAGCTCCGGTTCCAGCAGAGCGAGCAGTACATCTGGGGCATCAATTTCAAGCGCGAGATCGCCCGCCGAAACGAGACCAGCTACCTCGTCATGGTGCCGCGGACGGAAAGCGGGTTCGTGTCGCACTTCAGCGACCTCACCGGTATGGAACGGGTACGGCCGCCGCGACGACTGGAAGTGCTGCCGTACGTCACGAGCAAGGCCGAATTTCTCGAGCACGCCCCCAACGATCCATTCAATGATGGTTCCCGCCTCGGGGCCAGCGCCGGTGCGGATTTCAAGCTCGGCCTCGGCAGCAACGTCACCCTGGATGCGACGGTGAATCCCGACTTTGGTCAGGTCGAGGTGGACCCGGCCGTGGTGAACCTCAGCGATGTCGAGACGTTCTATCCCGAAAAGCGACCCTTCTTCGTCGAGGGCGCGTCCATATTCGATTTCGGCTCCGGCGGGGCGAACAACAACTGGGGCTTCAATTTTCCCCGGCCCGACCTCTTTTATAGCCGTCGCATCGGTCGCGCCCCCTCAGGAGGCCTCCCCGACGCCAGCTACGCCGATGTGCCGAGTGGCACCACCATCCTCGGCGCCACCAAGCTGAGCGGCAAGCTGGGGGGCGCGTGGAACTTCGGCGTCCTCAGCGCCCTGACCGATCGGGAGGAGGCCCGCCTGGACGCGCCGGGCGGGCGCTTCCGTACCGGGGTTGAACCGCTGACCTCCTACAGCGTCCTGCGGGCGCAGCGCGAATTCGGCCAGGGACGCCGAAGCCTGGGACTCATCGCCACCAGCACGGTACGCTCGCTGGGCGACCCTGTACTGCAGCCGCAGTTCAATCGCGACGCCTTTTCCGTTGGCGTCGATGGCTGGACCTTTCTGGACGCAAAGAAGATGTGGGTGGTCACGGGACTGGTGGCGGGCACCCGGGTGAGCGGATCGACTGACCGCATCACCGCGCTGCAGGAGAGCGCCCAGCACTACTACCAGCGACCTGACGCGAGTCACATCAGCGTCGACTCGAACGCCACCACGCTGACCGGATGGATGTCACGTTTCGCGCTCAATAAGCAATCCGGCAACTGGCAGTTCAACGCGGCCCTCGGCACCATCAGCCCGGGCTTTGACGCCAACGACATCGGCTTCCAGTTCCGCACCGACGTCATCAACGGGCATGTGGTCGGTGGCTACGCCTGGACCCAGCCGGGGAAGCTCTTCCGCAACTCCAACGTCAATCTCGCCACTTTCCGCAGCTACGATTTCGAAGGCAACAAGACCTGGACGGGCCTGTTCAGCAACTTCAACGGTCAGTTGCGGAACTACTACCAGATCCATCTCAACGGATCCTGGAATCCGCAGACGATCAACACCCGCCGCACCCGCGGCGGGCCGCTCACCCTCAATCCTGCCGGCCAGGAGATTTTCGGCCAGATCAACTCGGATGATCGTCGCTCGGTGGTCTTCGGGGTGTCCGGGGGCGGGGGCAATTTCGCCGGGCCGTACTGGAACATCGGACCGAGCATCGAATGGAAGCCGGCGACCCAGATCTCGCTCAGCTTTGAACCATCGGTGGAGTGGCAGCGGAGCGACGCACAATATGTCAGCACGGTGGATGACCCGTCCGCTTCCCGCACGTTCGGGCACCGCTACGTCTTCGCCGAACTGGAGCAGACCACGGTGTCCGGCAGCTTCCGGATCAACTGGACGTTCACGCCCCGGCTCAGTCTCGAGCTCTATGCCCAGCCGCTCATCGCCTCCGGGAACTACCGGGGCTACAAGGAACTTGCCCGGCCGAAGAGTTTCGCCTTCGACCGCTACGGCCTGAACGGGTCCACGATCACCCCGGTGACAGATCCCGATGGGATCGTGCAGGAATACACCGTCGATCCCACCGGCAGTGGGACCAGCACGTTTGCCGTGCCGAACCTCGACTTCAGCTTCGCGTCGCTGCGCGGCAACGCGGTGTTGCGCTGGGAGTATCTGACCGGGTCGACGCTGTATCTGGTCTGGACTCAGGACCGGTCCGACTTCGCGCAGGACGGCGATTTTCGGCTCGGGCATTCGCTGAGCCAACTGGCCCAGGCGCACGGCAACCACATCTTCGCCGTGAAGTTGAGCTACTGGTGGCACCCGTGAGCGGGGGCGTTCGGATGCCGTGAATCGGTGGGGGTCACCGCCCCCACCCTGCCCATCTCGGGCCGTTCCGCCCCCCGGTCCTCCAGTTACATTTCCCGCCCCATGCTCCCAGCCCTGCGCTCCCATCCGCTCCTCCTGACGTTTGTCGTGCTGCTCGCCGCCTGCGGCGGGGCGCGGCCACCGGCACCGACGCTCGAGCTCGCCGCCACCGGCGACACGATCCTCGCCCCATATGGCGACGTCACCAGCGCCGTCTGGCTGGGCCAGCGGCGATTCGCCGTGCTCGCCCCGCAGGACAAGGCGGTCGCCTCCGCCGACTTCGATACCCACGCGCTGCGCCCCTGGGGTGCGGCACGCACCCGCGAGCTGGAGCAGCCGTTCCATCTGTTCCGCTCGGGCGATTCAGTGTATGTCGCCGACTGGCTGCGGCGCCGGCTCACCTCCTGGAGCCTCGCCGGCGCCTATGGCACCGCCCTGCCCGCACCGGATGCCTTGCGCGGCGCCCTGCCGCGGGAGCGCGATGCATCGGGCCACTGGTACTTCGAGCTCCGATCCGCCCCCGGTCCCGACGGCAGTGGGAATCGCGACTCTGCCACGATCGCCCGATTCGATGCCGGATTGATTCACGGAGACACCGTCGCGCGGCTGGCGCCGTTTGATCTCGCCGAAGTCATCTCCGACGGGCGCCGTCGCCTGGAACGGCGCCTCCTCTCGGGTCAGGATCGCTGGGGGATTCTGGCGGACGGCACGGTGTGGGTCGCCCGCATCAAGGAGAATCGGGTCGACTGGCGCGGACCGGATGGAAAGTGGCACGAGGGCGCCAGCCTTCCGGATCCCGTCCTGCCGATCACCCAGAACGACCGCGACCTCTTCCTGAACCAGTTCGACACCGACCTCCGTCCGACCGTCGAGGCGATTCCCTTTGCCGCGATCAAGGCGCCATTCGAGCAGGCCGTGGTCGCCACCGATGGCATGGCGTGGCTGATGAAGAGCCGCTCTGTGGGCGACACGATTCGCGGGTATCAACTGATCGATCAGCAGGGCCACCTCGTCGCCACGGCCCGGCACGCCGGGCTCGGCCGCCTGCTCGCGCTGAGCGACAGCCTGGCCCTGGTCGGCGAACACTACGAAGGTGGCACCCGTCTGCTTCTCTTCCGCCTGCCGGTGCGCTCGACGCCCGGCGGAGCCTAACGCCAACCGCAGCTTCCCGGAGTCCCTGTGATGATGGTCAGGTCCTGGTGGGTCGTCCTCCTCGCTCCCGCCGCCGTGCTGCTCGCCTGCCGCGAGACCGCGTCGCCGCTCACCGTGCTCGACAAGCCGGTCCAGGTCCTGGGCCGCACCTTCCAGCAGGTCGGCAACGTGATCGAACTGCGGGATGGACGGGTGGCGCTCGCCGAGTTGAAGGACCGCACCTTCCTCTTCATCAATTTCGCCACCGGCGAAGCGACGCCCGTCGGGGTCCATGCCGACACCATCAAGAAAGACGACCCGGCGCCGGGGATGCACAAGCTGCCCGGCTACGTCCTGCGCTTCGCCGGCGATACCGTCGGACTGGTGGACTTTGCCGCCGAACGGACCAGCCTGTGGAACGAGCAGGGGCAGTTTCTTCGCCTAGTCAGCGGGGGCAAGGTCGGTGGCACCAATCAGGCGCTCGCGTGGGACTGGAGCGGCCACGCCTACAAGGAAGACCTGCGCACCGTGCTCGGCGGCCTCGAACCGGGCGCGGAACTGGGCTTCGACAGCCTGGCCGTCATGCGGATCACCGAAGGCGATACGGTGGCCGACACCGTCGCCCGCATGAAGCTGCCGGTGTGGGGACGGGGACAGTTCGGCGAGACGGTCAAGATTGTCTCCACCATCTTCTCGGGCCGGGACGTCTTCGGCGTGCTGCCGGATGGGTCGCTCTGGGCCGCTCGTGCCAATGACAACAGGGTCGACTGGCGTTCTCCGACTGGCGAGTGGACCCGGGGCGAGAAACGACACTTCGTCGTCATCCCTGTGTCGCAGGAGGAGAAGGACGCATTCCTCGAAAAACTGCGGGTGCAGATGATGCAGATGGGAGCCCCGGCGGGCATCGAACTCAGCTACCCCTTCGCCGACACCAAGCCACCGTTCAGCTCGGCCACGGCAACGCCCACCGGCGAGGTCTGGCTCCAGCGCTCACGCGCCTTTGCCGATTCACTGCCGGTGTGGGATGTGATCGGTCGCAATGGCAAGGCGATCCGGACCGTGCAACTGCCGCGGGGCGCCTCGGTCGGCGGGTTCGGTCCCGAGGGGCGGGTCTACCTGATCCTGCGCGATAGCGAGGGCCGGCAGACGGTGGCGAAGTACGTGGTGAAGTAGGCGATTGGGCGGTTGGCGGATGGTAGACGCCCCGCGCCTATCGCCCATTGCCTCCCGTTGACTCACCGGCGGCTGACGGCTGAGGGCTGTCGGCTGATGGCTGCTCCCCCTCTTCCTCCGCCATCTCCACCGATTCCGGCGGATCGCTCCTGCGCCGGTTGCGACGCCGGCCTTCCTCGTACCATCTCCGCGTGACCTCGCCGGCCAGCTCCCGGTTGCCCAGCCCGAAGGCCAGCGCGGCGGCCAGCGCGATCGACCCCAGGATCAGCGTAAACGCCGAGGTGACGATCTCCTCGCTCACACCGACCTGCTGCAGCGCCATGAAGCCGGCGATCAGCACCATGGTGCCCTTGGTGAGCTTCGCAACGGTCCCCACCCCTTCCACGCCGCCCGCCGAGGCCACGATCAGCGCCCGGACGAACTCGCCGATGATCATGCCGAGGATGACGATCACGGTGCCGGAAATGAGCGTCGGAATGAAGGCCAGCATCCGGCTGAACATCTCGCGCACATTTTCCAGGCCGAGGGCGGAGCTGGCCAGGAGCACGACGACGAGCATCGCCAGCCAGAAGCCGAGCTTGCTCACGGCCCGCACCGGATCGAGTCGGACGCGGCTGGCCGCCTCGGTGAGGCCACCGGCGTCGGCGAGGCGGCGGAACTGCATCCGGTGCAGGGTGCGCGCGATCCAGCGTTGCAGCTGTCGCGCGATGAAATAGCCGGCCAGCATGATCAGCGCCGCAGCCAGGAGGCCCGGCAGGACATCCATCAGCTCGCTCCAGCCGATGAGCAGTCGATCCAGGAGTTCGTTCATGCCCTCACCTCGATAACGACCTTCCCCAGCTGCACGCCAGACGCCAGCCGATGGTACGCCTCGACCACACGATCAAGCGGTAGCACCGTATCCACCTCGGGCCACAGCTCGCCGCGCGCCGCCAGCGCCGTGACGGCCCGGAACTCCGCGTCATTGCCCATCGTGGAGCCGAGCAGGGACCACTGATACCAGAAAAGCTTGCGGACGTCGGTGATCACCATCGGTCCCGTCGTCGCACCACACGTTACCAGCCGCCCGCCGCGACCCAGCGAGCGAAGCGAGCGCTCCCATGTCTCTGCGCCCGCCGTGTCCACCACGACGTTCACCCCCCGCCGCTCCGTCAACGAGCGGACCTCCCGGGGAACATCGGTCGTAGCGTGATTCAGCGTGACGTCCGCGCCGAGCGCCCGGGCCCGCTCCAGTTTCCAGTCGGCAGAGCTGGTGACGATGGTTCGCGCGCCGAGCAGCCGGGCAATCTTGAGCGCGGCCAGCGCGACTCCGCCACCGATACCCCAGATCAGGATTGTCTCGCCCGGCTTGAGCTTTGCGCGTGTCACCAGCATCCGCCAGGCGGTCAGGGTGGCCAGCGGAAAGGCGGCCGCCTGAGCAAACGTCATCTGCGACGGAATCAGCGCGAGGTTGCGGGCTGGCACCACGACGTACTCCGCCATGGTCCCGTGAATCTGCTCGCCGAGGATGCGGAAGCCGGGACACAGCGGCTGTTCGCCGGCGACGCACCACTCGCACTTTCCACACGCCAGGCCCGGATTGATCAGGACCCGATCGCCGGGATCGAAGCCGACCACCGCCGGGCCCACCGCTTCCACCATCCCGGCGCCGTCGGCGCCCATGATGAGCGGAAATGTTGGCGCGACGCCGGGCAACCCGTCGGCAACGAAGAGATCGAGTCGATTGAGCGCGGCCGCATGCAGCCGGACGAGGACCTCATCCGGGGCGCGGGGGCGGGGCACCGGCATGTCCTGCAGCACGAGGTGCTCCAGACCACCGGTCGTCGTGAGGGTCAGCGCTTTCAAAAAGCGGGGCTCGTAATCCGTTCGCCGGGGAGGAGGCGTACCGACGTCTCCGCGCCGCTGGAGAGCAGGCGCCACTGCAATGTAAACTCGGGGACCGCCCGGTTGCGATCGGCGGGGCGACTCGCCACCCAGGCCATGCGGGAGCCGTCGCGCGCAAACGCGAGGTCCTGCAGCGCGAGGTCACTGGAGACCAGCGGTGCGGCCGGCGCACCCGGTCCCGCCTGACGCAGGACGACGTCGGCGTCGTTACGGTCCCGGCGCAAGAGCACCCAGCTGAGTTCTCCGCTCGCGAGGTAGGCGGGACGCATCTCGCGTCGGTCCCGGCTCGCGGTCACCGGCTGCAGCGGTCCGCCTGCGAGGGCCACGGAATAGATATCCGATTGTTCATCGCGCCGGCCGGGATACCCCGTGAAGGCCACCTGCCGCCCGTCGGGAGACGAGGTCGGCTCCTCCGCACCGCCGGGAAGCGTGGTGAGCGCCCGGACCCCGCTTCCGTCTGCCGCCATGACATAGACCTGGCGAACGCCGCTCCGTGCCGAGACGAACACGAGCTGGGTGCCATCGGCGGTCCAGACCGGCTGCAGATCAAATCCGGGCTCGGTGGTGATTCGGACGGCATTCCTGCCGTCGGCATCGGCGACGTAGATGTCGTAGTTGCCCGTCTCGGCCCGATCCGACGTGAAGGCGAGTCGGGTGCGATCGGGGGAATAGACGGCATTGAGCGCGTTCGAGACGGAGTCGGCGATGACCGGAATGAAGCGTTCTGGTGCCGCCGCGATGAGGGCGTAGACGCCGAAACGGCCGCTGCGGGTGGAGGACACCAGGAGATCGCCGGTGACGAAGATGGTCACTTCCGTAGGCGTCCCGCCGGGAGCCTGCGCGGTGATCGTCGCCCGACCCGGGGCGATGGCGCGCACCGTCCCCTCGGCGCTCACCCGCGCCACTCCAGCATCACTCGTGACCCAGGCGACTTCCGTTGCCGGCGCCACGGCCGCGCCCCGGTCATCGATCAGCTGTGGCGTGAAGCTGGTGCTGTCTCCCGAGCGGAGGGCGACCCTGGCCCGGCCGAGCGACAGCGCGCCAGGCAGCACCTCGATGTTCCAGGCCTTCGGAAGGAATCCGCGGGCGGAGAAGCCTAGCGTCGTCGTGCCTGACGCGAGCGCAGTAAGCTGGCCGGTCGCCAGATCGAAGCTCGCGATGGTCGTGTCGGCGACGCCCCAGGTCACATCCACCCCTTCAATCGGGAGTGAGTCCACCGTCTGCGGAATCAGGGTGAATTCGCGGCGGGAGCGCAGCGGCATCCGGACCAATTCGGTGAGACGCGGCGCCGTGAGAAAGTGGGCGATCCGCTGGTGCACGAAGACCGTGACGTAGCGCTGCTGCAGGAAGCCCTGCGCGACGACCTCGGCCCGGCCCGGCGCAAGCGCCTGCACGATGCCATCGGCGCTGACCGCAAGGACGGCGGGATCGCTGACGCTCCACTGCAGGTCCTCGCCGCGGAGGCGCCGTCCGCCGTGGGTGCCGACGGTGGCGCGCAGCGTGTCGGCGTCCTGGGGCGCAAGCACCAGGCTGGTCTCGTTGAGCGCCCATTCGGCGAGTGAAACCGTGACCGGGACGTTCACGCTGGCCCCGCCAGGTGCGGTCGCCTGCACCACACCCTGGCCCGTCGCCATGGCGGTGATCGTACCGGTCGAATCGTTCACCGAGACCACGTCGGGTCGCAGCGATTTCCATGAGAGGCGAACGGGTCCCGTCACCGGGGTACCATCGATCCGGAGCGCGCGCAGGTTCGCCCGGCCGCGTTCGGTGGGGAGCAGCGCGAGCCCTGCGGGTTCCGCGACCAGCAGCCCGACCTCGGGGACCGGGGCGGACATCAAGATGGGCTTCACCGCCGGGGCGGGGGCAGACGATGCGCCGGCAACGATCACCACGACCGCGCGGCTCTTGCGGCCGGCCTCGACGATGAGTTGGGTGCGGCCCTCGTGAGCGGCAGTGACAGTCCCGTTAGGCGCCACCCGGGCAATCAGCGAGTCGATGACGCGGTAGCGAATGGCGATCACCGCGTTGCCAGCGTCGTCGAAGGCCTGCACGCCGAGGCCCTGACGCTTCCCGGCGTCGAGCCGGACGGTATCGGGAGTGACGTAGAGTTCGGTCACGGTCTGGGCAGCCAGGGCGGGAGCACCGACGCCAAGGAAAACACCGGCCAGCAGGGCGCAGGGATGGGGCAGGCGCATGAGTCGCGATCGTCGGGAGATGACGGCCACGATGAGCAAGGTGCGGACCACGATAATTGCTACCTAAAACATTACACAGTAATGGCTTGGATATGTCGGCAATGACCACAGTGCAGGCCCTCGCCAGAAGGCGCGAGAGGGGTGGCGGAATGCCCGCAGGGGAGGGTCAATGGAAGTCCCGCGGCACCGATTCCTTCCACTCCTTCACCCGCACCAGCCGCCCCGCGCTCGAGAGCCGGCGCCGCACGAGGACGTGCAGCGCGGTCGAGTCGCCCTCGATTTCGATGGTGGTCTCGAGCAACAGGTCCCGGCCCGGCGGCCGGATCCGGTGGGTCTCGTGACCCTCGAAGCCGGCATGGGCCGGATCCGGTGCGGCGACGGTGTAGCGCTCGTGCTCGTCATTGTCGATCCGTACCTTGCCGATCCGCTCGGCATACGTGGTGCGCCATTCCATCGTCGTGGTGCCGGTATGCGGTTCAAACGTGATCCGCTCGACCGGCGCGGGGCTGTCGAGCCAGGTGACGTCGGTCCGTTCGGCCCGGGGCTCCGGCACGGGCAACTGGGGCGGGGAATAGGCGCTGGTGCCGGGAACCACCGGGAGGCTCAGCACCGAGCGGTCGCTGCCTAACAGAATGGTCGAGATCATCTGGTAGGGCGTGGGCCAAATCATGGGGAACTGGGCGTTCGCCAGGGCCAGCCGGATGCGATGCCCAGGGCGAAACACCCAGGTCGTGAAGTGCAGTTCCCACGCGAGATCGAGGGTGTCACCCGGCGTGAGGCGGCTGGGCTGGGTGATCGAACGGGCTTGCGTGGCGTTGAGCACCCCGCCGGCGACAAGCGACACTTCCCCCGTCGGCGCGACATCCTCCAGGCGAGCGACCCAGGTGGCCAGCGGTGCCCCGGCGATGACCTGGATACGCACCGCGGGAAAACCGATCACCGTGATGGCGCTGTCCATGATGGGAGCGTCGAAGGTCAGGCTGCCGGCATCGTCGGGGCGCATGTCTCCCGTGGGCTCGCCCCACCAGTCGCCGGCGGTAGTGCCGGAGCCGGGCTGATAGGACAGCACGACAGACGCAGGCGCGACCGGTGTAACCGACGACACGAGGCGGCTGTCAGGCGCGAGGCGGAAGGGGGTGGCACGCGCACCGGCGATCGGCCAGTCCTCGAAGCGCCACCGGCCAGCGGTCTGCTCCAGGTCGCGGTCCGGCCCCTGTCCGGCGCGTTCAAACACCATCAGGCGAGGCTCGCGGAGCAGCGGTGTGTCCAGGCCACGCAACCAGTGGTTCCACCACTCCACCGCGCGGGCGCGCCACTCGTAATTCGGACCCGGCGTCCCGTTGTCGGGCCAGTCATGCACCCACGGACCGACTTCAACCTTCACCGGTGCCCGGGTCAGGTAGCCGAGTGCGCGGATCGGGGTGTCGCGGTAGCCATCGAGCAGCCCGCCGATGAAGTAGGCGGGAACCACCAGCTTCTCGGGATGAAAGCGGAGCCCGTGATCGCGCCAGAAGGGGCCATCGACCGGCTGCTTGAGGTAGGTCAGGACCCACGGGTAGGTGTCGAAGCGGTCCCGGAAGTAGGCCGCGTCGATGGCGTAGTGGGGCGTGCGCGGCAGGCCATTTTCATGATCGATCTGCAGGGTGTAGGGATCGATGTGCAGCCCGCCGTCGATGTAGCGCACGTCGTCATGGTAGAGATCATCGGAGGCGTGCAGGGCGAGAATCGCCTTGAGCCCGGGCGGCTGGCGCATGGCCACCTGCAGTGCGTTGAAGCCGCCCCACGAAATCCCCCACATCCCGACCTGCCCGTTGCTGCGCCGGTCCGCCGAGAGCTGGCGGATGATCTCCACGGCGTCATCCTGTTCGAGGTCGGAATACTCGCGGTCCGGCAGCATCCCGCCCGAGCCGCCCGTCCCCCGGATATCGACCTTGGCCATGAGAAACCCGCGCCTGGTGAAATAATCGTAGAGCGGGAAGTCCCGGGCGTAGAACGAATCGTCCTTGCGATACGGCAGCAGTTCGAGCAGGGCGGGAAAGCGTTCCTCAGGGAATTTCGGCGTGGGGATCCACCAGGTGACGGCGAGCTGGGTTCCGTCGGTCGCCGTCAGAAAGCCATGCGTCGTGGTGTAGGTATAGAGCGAGTCCGCTACGGCATGGGCGACGGGTGCCTGGGCAGAGGCGGAGCCTGCCGGGAGGAAGAGGAGGCCGTCGGCCAGGAGGGTGAGGACAATGCGAAATGGTGGAATGGAGGGCATCGCGTAGCATAGGGAGGCGCGTGTGATCCGCCAAGCCGTGCGATGCGATCCACGCCGCCGAGGACTTCCAGACAACCTGTGCAACGGCGATCGATCGATCCGCCGTGTCACCACAGTCGGCGTCGATTGTTGACCGAAGCCAATTCGCCGGGGCATAATGCTACGCTAAGCCATTGTGTTCCAAAGACTTAGAACTGTATGCCATGATTCACTGCCGAGCGCCTGCCGGCGGCAACATGATCAATGCCCTCGCGCCACACGAAGGGCGCGTGCTGTGACCCAACCGCTTGCACAAGATCGGAAGAAGTGCATCTTACGCTGTGTTCAACGCTGCGGGCGGGGGCCCGCGGTACCACCGGCGGCGGGTTTCTCGCCGCGGCAGTCTCTGGAGGAAGCGCCCATGGCCGAGTTGAATGATATGGAAATGAGCTGGTCGGACTCCGGTTGGATGGATCCCGCGCCGACCCCGATGGAAGCCCCCGCTCCACCACCGCCGAGCACGCCGAAACCGGCGATGCCCATGGCCTCGCCACCTGCCATGAAGCCCGCGCCGAAGAAGCCGACGGCGAAGAAGGCTGCGCCCAAGAAGAAGGCCGCCGCCAAGAAGAAGCCGGCGAAGAAAGTTGCTGCCAAGAAGAAGCCGGCGAAGAAAGTTGCCGCCAGGAAGAAGCCCGCCAAGAAGAAGATGGTCGCGAAGAAGAAGGTGGTGAGGAAAGCGGCCAGGAAGGTCACGAAGAAGGCGGCCAGGAAGGCCAAGAAAAAGGCCGGCAAGGGCAAGAAGAAGCGCTAGTCGGTCCGAGCGCGAAGGCCCACCAGCGAGCACCCCGGGGATTCCCCGGGGCGCTTTCTTTTTACGCTACTCAGCCAGCGCGACGGCGGCGTGGATCAGCGCGATGTGGGTGAAGCCCTGGGGGAAATTGCCGAGGAATGCGCCGCTCACCGGGTCGATCTCCTCGGAGTACAGCCCGACATGATTAGCGTACCGCAGCATCCGGCGCACGATTCGTTCAGCGCCGGCGCGGTCGCCGATGCGCAGCAGCGACTCGGCCAGCCAGAAGGTGCAGATGGAGAACGCCCCTTCCTCGCCGTCGAGGCCGTCCGGGGTGCGGTAGCGAAAGACCAGGTCGCCATCGGGGGTGGTGAGGAGGCGCTGCACGGCGCGCACCGTGCCGACGATACGGGGATCGTCCCAGGGGAGGAAACCGACCAGCCCGATCGCGAGCAGGGCGGCATCGATGGTGCCCGGATGGTCGTAGGCCTGGGCAAAGGAGTTCAGCGTCGGCTCCCACCCGCGCCGCAGCACATCGGCCCGCACCGCCTCACGGGCGCTGGCCCAGCTGAGAACGTCGCCCTCGAGCTTGAGTTCCGTCGCCATCCGGATGCCGCGATCGAGTGCAACCCAGCTCATCACCTTGCTGTACACGTAGTGCCGCTGCTCGCCGCGGACCTCCCAGATGCTGGAGTCGGCGCGAGTCCAGTTCTGGCTCACCCAGTCCACCAGCGGCCGCAGCGAGCGCCAGGTGCCGGGGCTCATCTCGTGGTGCTGGCGCCACTGATCCGCGGCCTCGAGGACTTCGCCGTACACATCGATCTGCAACTGACCGGCCGCCCCATTCCCCACCCGGACGGGCTGGCTGCCGAGGTGACCCGAGAGGTGGTCGAGGGATCGCTCGATCAGGTCGCGGCCGCCATCGATGGTGTACATGATCTGCAGATGTCCCGCAGTCTCCTGGCGGCAGACTCGCCGCAGGAAGCGCATGAACTCCCCCGCCTCGGCGAGATGCCCGACGCTCTGCAGCGCGTCGAGGGTGAAGACCGCGTCGCGCAGCCAGACGAAGCGATAATCCCAGTTGCGGCTGCCGCCCGGTACTTCGGGGAGCGAAGTGGTCGGCGCGGCGATGATCGCCCCCGATTCCGCGTGGGTCAGCAGCTTGAGCGTGAGTGCGGAGCGCTCTACTGCATTGCGATAGGGCCCGACGTAGCGGACGCTGCGGCTCCAGTCGCGCCAGAAGGTGGTGGTGCGGTCCAGCTTGCCGGCGCTTTCATAGCGATCCACGGGGTGGATGTCGTCGTCGTCGAAGCGCAGGACCAGCCAGCGGACATCCTCCGCCTGGGCGACGAAGCTGGTGGTCGCCACCCCCTGCTCAATGAGCCAGTCGAACGGTGCGGCGCTCGACAGGGTGAGCACCTGGTCGGAGCGGTCGGTGGCGAAGAGCCCACTGCCGAGGACCTCAAGCCGGGTGGTGCGGGCGGCATAGTTGAAACGTGGCATGAAGCGGATCTGCATTGGGACCGCGCCATTCACGCATGTCACCTGGCGATGGATCTCGGGCAGCGGACCGTCGGGGCGGCCGTCCTGGGTGACCGGCATGAAGTCGGTGACGATCACCACGCCGTCGGCGGTGCGGAAGATGGTCTCCAGCACATTGGTGCCGGGGATGTACCGTGCCGCCGATTCCCACGGCACCGACGGTGCGATCGTCCAGGTGCCGCCACGGACCGGATCGAGCAGGGCGGCGAAGACGCTGGGACTGTCGAACCGGGGGAGGCAGCACCAGTCGATGCCGCCGTGGAGACCCACCAGTGCGGCGGTGCGCATGTCACCGATGATCGCGTAGGAGGAGATGGGGGGCTGGGGCATCAGCGCCGCTCCCGGGCGCCGACCACACGCGCCAGCCAGCGGGCCAGGGTCGCCGGTGAACGGGTCCGGAAGCCGGCGCCCCTGGGACGGTCGCCGACCGCGACGGTGACGGCGTGGTCGTGCCGTTTGCGGAGCTGACGGAAGACATCCTCGTCGGTGGTATCGTCACCGGCATACAGCGCCATCCGGTTTCCGGGCGACTGGTCGAGCCAGCGCACCACCGCGCGCCCCTTGTCGATCCCGTGCAGCTGACCATCGAGCACGCGGTGCCCCCGCAGGACGCGAAGTCCGGCGCTGCGCAAGACGGCGGTCATTTCCCGGATGACGGCGGCGCGGCGCGCGGGGGGCAATCGCAGGTGCACGGCCAGGGAGTGGCGCTTGGCCTCCAGCCACATTCCGTGCCGGCCGTCGATCCGCTCGACGACTTCGCGGCTGGCCCGCGCCAGCGGCGCCTCGGGGGCGCGCAGCCAGCGGCGCATGTGACCATCAATCAGCGCCTCGGCGCCATGATCGCCGATGATCGCGTCCACGGGCAGGTCGAGGATGTGCTGCACGGCGGGAATCGACCGACCGGAGACGACGACCACCCGGGCCCCGGTGGCGCGCAGGCGGACCAGCAGGCGACGGGTGGCCGCAGGCAGCAGCGCGAGTTCAGGCCGCTCGACGATCGGCACGAGGGTGCCGTCGAGGTCGAGCAGGAAGAGGGGATGCGGTGATTCCACACAGCGGGTCACCAGCCCGGGCGCGCGGCTCAGCGGGATCATTCGTCGTCCCGGCTCAGCCGCCGCACTTCGGCGAAGCTGTCATCCATCCAGTCCTGGACGGTGTTGCCTTCCAGCCGCCGAATCAGCGTGCGCATCCGCCGCTCGCGCTCGTCCGGGGCAAGGGTGAGCGCCGCGTGGAGGGTGGCCGCCACGGCACCGAGATCGTAGGGATTGACGATGAGCGCCTCGCGCAGCTCGCGGGCCGCACCGGCAAAGCGGCTCAGCACCAGGACGCCCTGGGGTCGCTGCTGGCAGGCGACATACTCCTTCGCCACGAGGTTCATCCCGTCGAGCAGCGGCGTGACGATGCAGACGTCGGCGGCGCGATAGTGCGCCGCGAGCGTGGCCTGGTCGAGACTCCCCTGCACCAGGCGGATGGGCTGCCAGTCGCCCTGGCCCAGCATCGTGTTGATCTCCGTGGCGAGATCGAGCACACCGCGTTCGAGGGCGACGTATTCGGGAAGGTCACTTCTCGTCGGCACCGCGATCTGCAGCAGCGTCACCTGGCCGCGCAGCTCGGGATGCTCCTCCAGCATGCGCGCAAAGGCGCGGAAGCGGCGTGGCAGTCCCTTGGTGTAGTCGGCGCGGTCGACGCCGAGCAGCAGCTGGCCACCGTTGGGCAGGTGCCGCTGCCGCAGCTCCCGGGCGATCGTCTCCGTTGCCGGGGTGCCCGCCAGGCGGCGGAGGCGGTATGCCGACGACTCGGGGGGAACATGCAGGCCGTCGTCCTCGCCGGGGACCTCGAAATCGGCGGCCCCACTGCCCCACGCGACCCAGCTCCCACCCTGCGTCGCCATCAGCGGCTGCAGCGCGGCAATCAGCCCGCCGCCGGGAGCCTGCACCGCCATAGTGCCATCGAGGGTCCGCTCATGCACGAACGGCTCGCGATTGCTGATGACGATCAGCGGATCAAGCGGCGCGCGGCGGAGGAACGAGAGCAGGGACATGCCCAATACTACAGCCCGACCGGGGACGCAGACAGGCGCCAGATCACCTTGCGCCACTCAGGAGCGCCAGCCACGTTTCAGCGTTTGCCACCACACTGGTTGCATGGCCGGCGCCCAACGGAGCAGCGCATCGATGGCTGGAAGATCCCGCATGATCATACGTCGAATGATTGAGGGTCGGCGCCCACCCGGGGTCCTGACCCGGGCCGCCCGCGGTGTGCTCCTGGCCGCCGCCCTGGTGCTCGCCGCCTGCGCGCCAGGGCACAAGGACCGCATAGCTCTGGTGGGCGCGAATGTCATCAGCGGCGCCGGCGATCCGATCCTCCGCGACGCCGTGGTCGTGGTCCATGAGGGGCGCATCGAAACGGTCGCGCCGCGCGAAGGGTTCAAGATCCCCAAGAGTGCGACGGCCGTGGACGTGACTGGTGCGTGGATCATCCCGGGACTGATCGATGGGCACGCGCACACCGAGCGGTGGGCCCTGGCGCGCTATGTTGCCGCCGGCGTCACGACGGTGCGCGATGTCCATGGCCAGCAGGATTCGATCCTTGCGCTGCGTGAAGAGGTGAGCTTGGGCGGGCTGATCGCCCCGCGCATCTTCAGCGCCGGCGCCATGATCGACGGTGCGCCCGCCACCTATCCCAGCGCCACCGAGGTGGCCAACGCCGCCGAGGTCCGCAAGGCGGTGGACCAGCTCGCCGTCGGCGGCGCGGACTACATCAAGGCCTACACCCGCATCACGCCGGCACTGTTCAAGCCGCTAATGGACGAGGCGAACACTTTCAGCCTGCGGGTCACGGCGCACCTCGGCCTGACCGATGCGCTCACGGCCGCACGGCTTGGCGTGTCGAGCATCGAACACCTGACCGGAATTCCCGAAGCGCTCGTGAAGAATCCGGAGAAGATCTACGCCGAGCACCGGGCCTCGTTCTTCCGCGGCTGGAACGCGTTCGAGCGTGCCTGGGGGGATCTTGATTCGGCCGCCCTCACTCAGGCCGCGGTGACGCTGGCGCAGGCGCGGGTGACCATGATCCCGACGCTCGTGGTGCATGAGACCTTCAGCCGGCTGGATCAGCCGGAGAATCTCCACCCCGAGGACCTGCGCACCCTGCCCGACTCGCAGCTGCAGGTCTGGAATGTCCCGGGCATGATTGCGCGGGCAGGCTGGACCACCGCCGACTATGCATCGTTCCGTGCGGCACGGCCCAACCAGGATCTCTTCCTGCGCGCCTTCCGCGGCGCGGGTGGCCGGATCGTCGCCGGCTCCGACGCCAACAACCAGATGCTGGTTCCCGGCTGGAGCCTGCACAGTGAGCTGGAGCTGCTGGTGGCTGCCGGGCTCACGCCGAGCGATGCGCTCAAGACCGCAACCATCAATACCGCCGAACTGCTGGGCGCGGATTCGCTGGGTGTGATCGCCCCGGGCATGGTCGCCGATCTCGTGGTGCTGAAGGAGAATCCGCTGGCCGACATCCGCAACACCCGTACGGTGCTGCAGGTGATGGTGCGGGGCCAGCTCTACCGCGCCGACTCGCTGCGCTCGGGATTCTGACCAGTGGCGTTCGCGCGGGTCGTGGTGGCATGGCTCGCCGTCACCCTGCTCTTTCTGGCCTGGCGCGAGGGGGAACGCCGGATTCGAGGAACCCCAGGCGGGATGATGGCGGCCCTGCGGGTCGTGCTCCCAGGCATGTTGATCGAAACCGCGCTACTCACGCTGTTCGCGGGACTCTGGTTCGCGAGTCTGGGACACGGGAACAGTGTGCTGCTGTTCCTGCTGGTGGGCGCACTGATCGAGGTGCCATGGCGATTGCGCACCGCGGCCGGGCTGGAGCTGCCGTGGAAGCCGGTTATCGGCGGGATCGGCCGGATCGTCCTGGCGGGATTGCTGCTGGGGGTGGTGATGGGGTAGGTGGCAGGTGACAGGTAGCAGCCGGCGGGGAGTCGGCGATAGGCGCGGGGCGCCCAAAGCTACGGGAGGGATTGCCTGCCGTGTCGCCTAATTGCCTTCGGTGGTGACCCTCTGGTCGACGGTGCGGCGAGGGGAGTGCACTCCGGCCCCACGCTCCGCGAGTCCGTGCAGCATGATCGCCAGCACCGCGGCGGGGTCGGGTGGGACCAGCATCCGGATACGATCCGAGGCGGCGGCTCCCAGGGCACGCCACTCGTCGCGCCGCTGCCAGGCGCGTTCCATTGCTTCGTCGAGCGCGGCTTCGGTCGGTGCCGACGCGATGAATCCCGTCGCGCCGTCGTCCACCACTTCGCGACTACCGCCAACATCAGTCACGATCGGGACCCGGCAGCTCAACATCGCCTCGACGACAACGAGCGGCAGTCCTTCGCACCGCGAGGGCAGGATGAGCCCATGATGCTGGCGCCACACCTCGGCAATATCGCTGACGAACCCACCGAACGAGACCTTGGTCAGACCCAGAAACGCTGCCATCCCCTCGAGGCCCTCGCGGTTGGCGCCTTTGCCGTAGATGGTCACGAACAGCGGGCGGTTGCGCCACTTATCGCGGGCCATCACGCGCAGCAGCAGGTCCTGCCCCTTCTCCATGGTGAACAGCCGGCCGATGCAGGCGAGCCGCAGACCTGCGCCATCGTCGGGCCAGTCAGTCCGTGGCGTCCATGGGACGAGGAAGGGATTGCGCACGACGGTCGCCTGGGGCAACGCCATGCCGAGTTGCTGTTCGGTGAGTCGGCGATTGTGTTCGGAGACGAAGCAGCAGGACTGGGCCCCGGCGTACAGCGCGCGCAACCGCGGCAGTTTCTCGTCGGAGGGCAAACCGAGGTAGCGGATGGGGTGACGCAATTCCGACTCTGCGCTGTAGATGGTTTCGGTCATGGGCCCGTTATGCGCCTCCATCCGGGATGCGTTCCTGCCGGGGCTTGGCCAGCAGCCGCTCGGCAAAGTCGACCCGCTCGGCGAGTTCGGCGACTTCTGCCCGGAGCGCATCGAGCTCCTGGAATACCTCGGGAGCGAGGACGGCAGCATAGTCCGGCTCGACTTCCCAGCGGCTGACGAGCCGGCCCTCGGCGTCACGGAACGCCCCGCAGGACACCAGGATCAAGTCGTACAGGTACCAGATGCCCAGCCCGCCGAGAGTCGCAGCCATGAGCACGCCAGTGCTTCGATGGCCGGTGTAAAACCGGTGGGCGCCGAACGGGCCGAGGACCGCGGCCAGGAGGATTGTGACGCCACGCGACTTGTCCGAGGGTTCCTGGTTCACGATGGAGACTGGCCGAAGGGAGGCATGAGGAGGGCGCCGAGATTCATCTGGCGCGGTTGCCGACCGGCATGGTACAGCGGGCCGTGTGGCACGTGCCTCGGATATCCTGCGCTGATGCTGTACCCGAAATTAAATCGAAATGTACCCGAATCGGAGATGGTCAACCACCGGCGGCTGGTCGGGAACGGGGCCGACTGCTGGCGGATCCGTGGCCAGCGTCCCGTGAACTGGAGAAGGTGACGCTCGTTCGCGTGCGGTGCAGACCGGGGGGCTCCCTGCCGTGCGTCGTAATCGCTGGTCCAAGCGATGGAATGATGCGCACAACTAGGCGCTTCCAAGCCAGGGTTGTCGAATGTCACAGAGACAGACTGTTCGCCGACGATCGTCGCTCCGCCTCCGTGGCTGGGACTACCGTTGGCCGGCGGCACATTTTGTGACGTTCTGCACCCGCAATCGGAGCCCCATTCTCGGGGATCTGGATCGGGGTCGACTGTGCCCGAGCCAGGCGGGCGCAATCGTCGCGGAATGCTGGCGTGCTCTCACCTCGCACTATCCACTCCTTACCCTCGACGCGATGGTCGTCATGCCGAACCATGCACACGCAATCCTATGGCTGAGATCAGGCGAGGCTGGAGCAGCCACCGACCAAGTGGCGGCATCTCTGTCCGAGATCGTGCGCGGGTGGAAGGGATTTTCCACACGGGACATCAATGCGTTGTGGGGAAGAACAGGAGGTGGGGTCTGGCAGCGCGGCTTCCACGATCACATCGTTCGAGACGAGCGGGAACTGTGGCGCATTCGACATTACATCTGGGATAATCCGGCTCGCGGATGATGGTTGTCTGTGACGCCCCGACGATTCCCGATCGTTCGTTGGCACGGGGCCCATCGATCCCGATGATTAGGCCCGATTCCGTCATCACCGATTGTAGGGG
>JBDTMI010000014.1:0-79875 GCA_039934355.1 Gemmatimonadales bacterium | reverse complement strand
CGCCCAATCGCCCAATCGCCCAATCGCCCAATCGCCCAATCGCCCCATAATCCACCCTACACGACAAAGTCCCGCTTCCGCCCCTGCAGCAGGAAGGTGAGTCCCAGCAGCAGCAGTATCACGACGACCTCCGCCACCAGCAGGAGCACAATCGAGTGATGCCAGACGAGGGTCACACTCTTGTTCGCCGCGTCGACGCCGGGCAGATGGGAGACCCAGTAGAGGAACGCCTGGAATCCGAGATTCCCCGTGATCATCACGCCGATGGCCCACCCCTGCGATTCGGTGACCAGCGCGACCGCCAGCAGTAGGCAGTAGTTGACGAAGATCTCGCCCATGATCACTGCGATGAACGGTATCAGACCGTCGGGTATCTCCGGCACGACGGCGATCACCGTGATGGGGCCGAGCAGGAGGACGAGCCACGAGACCAGGAAAATCAGCACATTCGCCAGGATCTTGGCCGCGGTGTACTCCGTGAGCGAGATCGGCAGGCTCATCACGAAGGGCAGGGTGTGCTCGGTGCGTTCGGTCACGACGGTGAGCATGACCATGTGGAAGCCCACCGCCATCACAACCGTGATCAACAGGACACTGCCGGCGTAGAACGCGCCCTCGCTCCCCGCCTGGAGCAGGATCGTCGCCACGGCGCCCATCAGGAGATAGGCCAGAATCGCAGGCCGCAGGAGATACCAGTCCTTGAGCATCAGGTGTTTCACCATGACCGTATTCATGCCGCGCGCTCCGTCCGGTTGCCGCTCACGTTGGCGACGAAGATCTCCTCCAGCGTCATCGGTTCGACCGCGTGGACCGTGGCCCCCGCCTGACGATAGGTCTCGGCCATGGCGGGGTCGTATCGGTTGGCGGTGACCACGGCCAGTCGGCCGGTGTGATGGACCTCGATGACGCCCGGCAGGCCTGGCAGCGTGATGCCCGCGGGCACCTCCAGCCGGAGTCGCCGCCAGCGCTCCAGAAAGCTCTCCTTGTCGCCCGAATCGATGATCCGACCCCGGTCGATGAACGTGATCTGATCGGAGATCTGCTCCACATCGAGTGTGTTGTGGGAAGAGAAGAGGATCGTGCGACGCTCATCCGACAGAATCTCCATCAGCGCGCCCAGCACCTCCGAACGGGCGACGGGATCGAGCCCGGTAGTCGGCTCGTCCAGCACCAGGAGCCGAGGCCGCCGAGCCAGGACGAGGAGGAGTGCTGACTTGACTCGTTGGCCGTGGCTGAGCCCTTTGATCTTCTGCTCCGGCTTGAGGTCAAACCGCTTGACCAGCGTGTCGGCGTATCCCTGATCCCAGCCGGGGTAGATGGAACGAATGAATCCCATGTGCCACGCGAGCGTCGCGGTCTTGTACAGCCGCATATCCTCGGAGACAAAACCGATATTCTGCTTCGCCACCGCCTGCTCCGCAGGCATGGGATGGCCCAGCACCCGGACCGTGCCCGCATCCTGATGCACCAGGCCCATCAGAATCCGGATGGTGGTGGACTTTCCGGCCCCATTCGCACCGATGAAGCCCATGATGCTCCCGGTGGGCAGCTCAAGACTGATGTCATTGAGCGCGAAGTGGGGATAGTGCTTGCTCACCCCCATGAAATGCACCGCCAGGTCGGTCATTTTTCGTCCTCATTCATGTGGTCGGCGACGTCGCGCAGTCGATTGACGAGCTCCTGCCGGTTCAGGCCAATCAGCGCGCCTAACCTTGCCGCTTCTCGGAGGTGCCGAGTCAGCTCCCGCGCGTGCAGCCGCGCGCTCAGGCCGGTCGCTGAGCCAACCGTGGACCCCTTGCCCTGCTGGGTTACGATCACCCCTTCGCTTTCCAGCTCCTGATAGGCGCGCTTCACCGTGATCACGCTGATCCGCAGCGCCGCCGCCAGCTGACGGATCGACGGGATCTCCTCTCCCCGCGGCCAGTCCCCGACCGCGACCCGCTGCCTGATCTGCTCCACGATCTGGAGGTACATGGGACGGCCGTCCGACCGGGCCAGGATCAGGTTACTGTGTATAGCCATATACTCAGTTTACTCGATTTGGTTTCAGCGGGCAAATGTCTGGTGGCTGGTGCGGGGGAATGGCGAGCGCGTGAGGCGGGGACCTGAGACTCGGGTTGCGGCCGTCGACCGAGGTCGAGCGTCAGGAGGACGGTGGCAGCGCGGACTCCCGGAAGCTCCGGATCGCATTGACCACAATGGCCTGGTCGGCGGGCTCCAGGAATTCCAGCAGCTCCTCGGCATCTCGAGCCACGAGGAAGGCGCGGGCCCGGAGTTCGCGCTCCACATGGAAGATGGCCGGGGGTCGCGTCAGTACGGCCACCAGCAGATCACCGAGGTGAAAATCGCCGGCGAGGAATGGATCGCGCTCCAACCGGTCGATGGCGACGCGAAGGAGGATGACAGCCGACGGATCCTCCTCCAGCAGGAAGCGGAGCGCCTCCGTGCCCAGATGCTCGACGGGAGTCCGCCGATGGCGACGGAGTGTCGCGTCGAGCATCGACGTCGCGACGGCTTGAGGAAGGTCGTGGCCCTCGAGGTCATAGAGTGATGCGCCGGGCGGAACATGCATGGCGGGGTAGGGGCCGATCTGGGGATGCACCGGGTTGGTCGAGAAGTCGGACTCCGCCTGGCTCCGGAACCCGTTCATGAAGACCGGACTCGAATCGTATTCCAAGGCAGGGTTCGGACCACACCCGGACCGGCCCGAATCGGCCAGAAAGGCGACAACTGGCGGGGAATTGCGGCGTGCCGGAACCGCACTCATGTGGCGCGGAGGCCACTGTTCCAGCTGGGACACCCGTCGAAGCACCGGGCGACGAGACGGGTTCACGCATCTCGGTTTCATGAGGCCCGAGTGGTTATCTTTTCCCCAACTTCACGGAGGCATCCATGCAGGTTCGTCATCTTTTCGCGGCCGGTTTTCTCACCCTCTCGATGGGCGCGGCCACATTCGCGGTCCATACCCACTTGACCAAGGCTGACCCGGCCGTGGACGGGACGATCCAAGAGACCCCAAAGCAGATCCGCCTCTGGTTCAGTGAGCGCCCGGAGATCGCACTCTCGGGTGCGACGATCATGACCGAGACCCACGCGCCGGTCGGCGTCGTGAAGATGGCCGCCACGGACGACACGCTGTCGGTCGCGGGCACGGTCCCGGTTGCGCTCAAGCCCGGCAAGTACATGGTGATGTGGAAGACCGGCTCGGACGACGGTCACGCCGTCCGCGGCATGTACTATTTCACGTACGATCCCGCCGCCGCGCCTGCACCCTGATTCGCCGCTCCGGAGCCGGTGGACTCACCAGTCCGCCGACCCCGGTGAGCTTGGGGACCTATGCCCATCACGGATGCCATCACGCTCGACCTGTTCACCGTCGGTCGCGGGCTGGTCAGTGCCTCCACCCTGACCCTGGTCGGGACCTGCGTCTTTGCAGCCTTGATGCCGCGTTGGCGTCAGGACAGCGATGACAAGTCCTCGTTTCCGGCCCATGTCCTCGCGCGATGCTGGCGCCTGGCACTGGCGGCCACGCTGGCGCTCCTGGTCGGCCACCTGTTCCGCGTCTACGGGCAGGTCGTTTCGTTTCTGGATCCGGAGGAGTATTTCTCGCTCGAGGCCGCGCGAACCATTGTCATCGACACGACGTGGGGGCGTGGCTGGATCGCCCAGGTGGTGGCTGCCGGTCTCTGCGTACCCCTCGCCATTTTCGCTGGCCGCCGTCCGACGCTGGGCCTTGCCCTGCTCTCGACCGGTGCGCTCGCAGTCGTCATCACCGCTCCGCTCACCGGACACGCGGTGGAACATCCGTGGGGTATGGCCATTGGCGTCGGACTCCACGCGCTGCACATTCTCGGTGGCAGCGTCTGGGTGGGTACGCTGTTCAGCATGGTCGGGTGCGGGCTGATGCTCGCCCGAAAGAGCGACGCCAAGGCAGTCGCCCGGATGGTCAGGACCTTTACGCCCGTGGCGCTCACCGGAGCCGCCACGGCCGTAGCCGCGGGTCTTCTCCTCGCCATCACGTACGTCGGGTCGTTCGAGGATCTGTGGGAATCCGAGTACGGACTGGTGCTCATGATCAAAGTCGGATTCCTCGCCTTCGCCATGGTCCTCGGCGGATGGAACTGGAAAAGTGTCGGGCCCGAACTCGGCACCCACCCCGCAACGTTGACGCTCCGTTGGTCCGCATCACTCGAGCTTTGCTTCGCCGCCCTGCTCCTTGCCGCGACTGCGGTCCTGGTTGCGCTCCCCGCCCCTGGAATCTGATGCCGTTCTCACGCCTTGCCGCGCTCACCCTCGTCTGCCTGCTCGTCCCAGCGGGCTGCAAGCCGAGCGCACCGAAGCCGTTCAATCCCGATGGCCTCGCCGGGCCGCTCATCTCGCCCGCGATCCCGAAGCCATCATTCGTGCTGACCGCCACCGATGGAACGCCATTCGACTTCAAGCCGCAGACTGAGGGTTACATCACCCTCCTGTTCTACGGCTATACCCATTGCCCCGATGTCTGTCCGGTCCATCTCGCCAACATCGCCGCGGTGCTGCACAAGCTCGGTCCCGAAATCACTCGCCAGATCAAGGTCGTCTTCGTCACGATCGACCCTGCGCGCGACACGCCGGAGGTGATGCGGTCGTGGCTCGATCATTTTGATCCCGGGTTCATCGGCCTCACCGGGGACAGCGCCGCTATCCAGAACGCGATCCACCAGGTCCGGGTCGGGGTGACCCCGCCCGAGATGAACCCCGACGGCAAGAATTACGACATCGGCCACTCGGCGTTCGTGATCGCGTTTACTCGGGATAATCTCGCCCACGTGGTGTATCCCTTCGGCATACGCCAGGAGGATTGGGCCCGCGATCTGCCACGATTGGTGAAGGGCTGAGCCCATGCAACGGCCGGCTGGGATCCTGCTCGTCGTCACGGGACTGGGGGTAGCCTGCGGTCCGCCCGCTCCCATCAGAGCCCGGGCGCAGATCGGCGCGCTCGAGATTACCGATGGGTTCGCGCGCGAACCCATCATCCAGGCCAGCGGCGCAGCCTACCTCACCATCCACAACACCGGATCTGTCGCCGATACCCTGCTGATGGCGGAGAGCCCCGAAGCCGCCGGCGCCATGTTCCATGGCCAGTCGATGTCCCACCTTGATCAGCTCCCCATCCCGCCCGGTGCCACCGTCGCCCTCGCCCCGGGCGGCACCCACCTGATGCTGACCGACTTTGCCAGGATGCCGGTCGTCGGAGATTCCCTGACGCTGATTCTCGACTTCGCCCATGCCGGGAAGCTGACGTTCAAGGTGCCGGTCCGGCCTGTGACCGAATGAGGCACCCGCCATGACCTGGTGGTGCTCCGCGACAGGACAAACCTGGAGCTGGGCCTGGAAGGCATATCCCGGTGTCTGGCTCTTCATCGCATTGATCGGCTGGTGGTACTGGCGGGTCCGCCGACTTGACCCTCCGCTGAACGCTGGCGGTGGCGGATCATCGGAGCGCCAGGAGTGGCTCTGGTTCGGTACCGGGCTCCTCTGTCTCTGGCTCTCGCTCGACTGGCCGCTCGGCGCCCTCGGCGCCGGTTATCTCGCCAGCGCGCACACCGTCAGCTACATCCTGCTCTCGCTCGTGGCACCACCCTGCATCATCCTCGGCATCCCCGTCGGCACTCTCCGCCGCGCCGCGACATTGCCCCGGCTGGGGCCGGCACTTCGTCTGTTGGCTCACCCGGCTTTCGGCTTGTCGCTCTATGTCATCGTGCTGCTCGGCACCCATCTGCCCGGCGTGGTGGACAGCCTGATGAGCACGCAGGTTGGGGCGCTGCTGGTCGACCTGGCCTGGATGCTTGGGGGAGTGGCGCTCTGGTGGCCGCCGATGGCGCCGTCGCCGGAATACGGCCGATTCACCCGGCCGCTCAAGATGGGCTACCTCTTCCTGTCGACCATCGCCTCGATCATCCCGTCGGCGTTCCTCACCTTCGCCGATTATCCCCTGTTCGCCACCTACGAATTGGCGCCACGCGTTTTCACCCTGATGACGGCGCAACAGGACCAGCAGGTTGCCGGGCTGCTCATGAAGATCGTGGGTGACCTGCCGGTGTGGTTCGCATTCGGCGTGGTGTTCTTCCGCTGGGCGCGGGAGTCACAAGCGACGCCGCCGCCGATGCATCCCAGTTCGGTGCGTGTCGCAGGTCGAGGCTAGGAGCATTCAGCATTCAGCATTCAGCATTCAGCATTTTGCACTTAGGATTTAGCATTCCGGGAACGGCGAACTGCTGAACGCTGTCCGCTGAATGCTGAATGCTTGCTGCTCCTCCACTCACCCGATCTCATCCCGACTCCGAATTCCGCTCCTTCTCCGGTCGGAACGTCGGTCGCTTCCAACCGGAAACGAGTGGCGGGACGTGGCCACCGGCCCGTCGGGCCAGATCGAGATGCGGCGCGACGAGATCGGCGAGCTGCTGCGCCAGGGCCATGTCCGTCCGTGAGAAGACGCCACTCCCCTGAGCGGTCATGGCCATCGCGCCGAGGATCCGGCCGCCGGTCCGCAGCGGAACGACCAGGACCGAGGTGAATCCGGGGCCGTCCTCCTGCGTGGTGAGCAGGAACGGCACCTCCCCCCGCACCACCTGCGCGACGCCCGTTCCTTCGATCGGTTCCTGCGGCAAGTCGGCCAGCGCTGTCGTGCTGCCCGGCTTGACCACCGCGACCCGCTGGTCATCGGCGAGGCGAATGGCGAACTCGAGCGCCACCATCGGCAGCACGGCACTCGCCAGCTCCACGAATCGTTTGCTCCCCTCGCCGAGCAATGGCGTCCCCGCCAGCACCTCAGCGACACGCGCAAGGTGCATCGGGATGTGGCGCAACATGTCGAACTGGCTCTTCAACACACTGTGCTGCCATGAGAGCACCAGGCTGTCGACTCGCGTCGCGAGCAACCCGCCGACGCGGTCGAGCAGCGCCAGGTCATCGTCGCGGTAGAAATCGGGGCCGCTGCTGCCGAGCAGCAGGAATCCCACGCGTCGTTCGACCACCCGGAGCGGCACCGCGATCAGCGAGCGCGGCGGGACCTCGTCACCGCGAACCGTCACCAGGAGGGGGACCCTCGTGTCCTCGGAGGCTTGCGCGTCGGCGATCAGCCGGCCGCCGCCTTCGCCAATCAGCCGCAATGGATCGAGCACGTGGCGAGGCACCACCAGCTCCGGCTCGCCCCAGAGCACCCCGTGACCATGCAGCCCCAGGCGGTAGTGCAGATTGCCGGCGGAGTCAGGGATCAGAAGCTCGTAGGCGTCGTGCGGGAGGATCGGCTGCAGCGCGAACGACAACGCGAGCATCAGGTCGCGAGGGGTACCTGCCCCGCTGATCGCATTGGCCAGCGCCTCGAACAACTCGCCTTCACGCGCGTGATCGCTATCCAGATCGGTCGCCGTGTGCGGGACTTCCTGCTCCGGGGCCGACACGTGATGCCCGGCAATCTCCTCGACCGGCACACTCGCCCGCGTCACCCGCCCCAGCATCGGCCCCATCACATCGGTCGCCGTGTCCATCAACCCCTCGGCGCGCAACCCATACACGTGCGGCGTGAACGAGGCCAGCAGGATGAGGCCCGCATCTTCACCTCCATGGCGGATCGGGCGCAACAGCACGGAGCCATAGCCCGCGCGACGGATGCGAGCCTCAAGCTCGTCGAGCATGAATTGGTCGGCCATCGGTTCGGCGCGCGGCACGTCGAGTTGGTCCGCTTCCAGCGCTTCCGGTTCGATGAGGATCGGTTCTCCACCCGGAGCGTAAATCCAGAGCGCGAAAAGATCCGCCGGCAGCTCGGGGCGCATCGCGCCCGTCACCGCTTCATACCACGCCTTCAGCACGTCCATGTCCTGCACGCGAGTGCGGGGATGGAGCAGCGGAATCAGTTGGCGGAAGTCATCATTACCCAGGGGCATGCGGTCTTTCTAGGCAGGCTCTGTGCCTTCGCGCGCGGCATAATGGTCCACCCGGGGATCAGATTGCGCCAGTCCCGGGTTGTATACCCCCCACCCCTATATTACCTTCTCCACACTCTGCTGAATGTTTCCATCCGGACTGGAGTACATAAGTCAATGCAAAACATCACACTAGCAATCTCTGGCATGTCCTGTGGCCACTGCCTCAATGCGGTCAATAAGGCTTTGGCTGTCGTCCCTGGCATCTCGGTGAAATCCGTCCAGATCGGTCGGGCCGAGCTCGTGGTCCCGGATGGACCTGACGGGGGGGCGCCGGCCCGCGCTGCCATCGAAGCGGCGGGTTACAAGGTCGAAGGCATCCTGGCATGACCACCGGTGTCGAGGCTACCGTGCCGGATTCCGCCGTCGCCCTCACGATCTCCGGGATGACCTGTGCGGCCTGCAGCGCCCGGGTCCAGCATGCGCTGGAATCGTCGCCGGGGGTATCGGAGGCCAGCGTGAACCTGATGACCAATACGGCGACGGTCTCCTACAACCCGGCGGCGACCTCCCCCCATGCGCTCACCGAAGTCGTGGAGCATAGCGGCTACGGCGCCCTTATTCCGCCACCCGACCGGACCGTCGAGGCTGAGCTGTTGGAGGAGACGGCCCATCGCGCCGCCGAGATCACAACCCTTCGTCGCAAGGTAGGCGTCTCGCTCGTGGCAGCCGTCCTCGCGATGGTCGTCTCGCTCCCGCTGATGGGAACCCCCGCCCCGGGTGTCTTCGATCCCTTCATGCAGGCCATGATGCTGGTGAGCTCGCCAATCGAACGGCTGTGGCCCGGCCTCTTCCGCATCAGCCACGATTGGTTGCGGTACGGCATGCTCCTGCTCACTCCCATCGTAGTGGCATTCTCCGGTGGGCAGTTCTACGCGCGGGCCTGGCGTGCGCTGAAGCACGGCGGCACGAACATGAATACGCTGATCGCCATCGGGACCGGCGCCGCGATGCTGCTGAGTGCCGCGACGACGCTGCATCACGACTGGTTCGTCGCCCGACATCTGCCGCCGGATGTGTACTACGAGGCGGTGTTGTGGATTGTCGCCTTCCTGGTCCTCGGCGACTACTTCGAGGAGCGCGCCAAGCACCAGACCGGCGAGGCCATCCGCCGGATTGCCGGCCTCAGACCTGATTCGGCGGTCGTGCTCCGGGGCGATGTCGAAACGGAAATCCCGCTCGCCGCCCTCCTCGCGGGCGATGACGTCCTCGTGCGCCCGGGACAGCGCATCCCGGTCGACGGGCGCGTCCTCTCCGGCACCAGCGCCGTCGACGAAGCGATGCTTACCGGTGAACCGATGCCCGTCACCCGGGGCCCCGGTGATGATGTGGTCGGGGGCACACTCAACGGCGCTGGCGCCCTGCGGGTTCGGGCCCTCCGCGTCGGCCGGGATTCGGTCCTCGACCGCATTCTCCAGATGGTGCGTGACGCGCAGGGCACCCGACCGCCGGTCCAGCGCCTGGCCGATCGTATCGCCCGCGTATTCGTCCCCGTCGTTCTGGTGCTGGCGCTGCTCACCTTTGCGACCTGGGCGCTGATCGATCCCGATCGCTTCCTGATGCAGGGGGTGATCTCCGCCATCTCCGTCTTGATCATCGCCTGTCCCTGCGCCATGGGGCTCGCCGTTCCCACCGCGGTCATGGTGGCGACCGGGCGTGGCGCCGAACTTGGGGTCCTGATCCGCAGCGGCGAGGCACTGGAACGCTCCCGCGACATTCGCATCGTCGTGCTCGACAAGACGGGAACCGTGACCGAAGGCCGTCCCATCGTCACCCAAATTGTTCTTGCCAGCGGCGCAGGGTCGGCCGCGGAGAACGCGCTCCTGACCACAGCCGCAGCACTTGAGCGTCAGAGCGAGCACCCGATCGGTGCCGCCATCGTCGCCGCCGCTCGCAGTCGGGATCTGCCACTGCCCGAGGTCACCGACTTCCTCAACATCGCCGGACTCGGCGTTCGGGGTCGCCTGACAGGACGAGACGTCGTCGTGGGCAACCTGCGTCTGCTCGAACAGCTTGGGATCGGGTGGACCAGCCCCGCAGTGGAGGACGCGGAGCGCGCTGGCGGGACCGTGGCACTCATCGCGGTCGACGGCCATTTCGAGGGTGCCATCGTGGTCACCGATCCCATCAAGCCGGGCAGCACCGCCGCCGTCGCGCAACTCAAGCACCTCGGACTCGAGGTCGTGCTGCTCACGGGCGACAACCGTCACGCCGCCGAACGCGTCGGACGTGAGATCGGTGCGGACCGGGTGGTGGCCGAAGTGTTGCCGGCGGGGAAACGGGAGGAGATCGTGTCGCTGCAGCGGCAGGGGCGGGGAGTCGCGATGGTGGGCGACGGGATCAATGACGCGCCCGCGCTGGCCCAGGCGGATGTCGGAATCGCGATCGGGACCGGCAGCGACATCGCGATGCACACCGGTCAGGTGACGCTGATTGGCGGAGAGCTGCAAGGCGTGGCCCGGTTGATTCTGCTGAGCCGCCAGACGCTGCGCATCATCCGGCAGAATCTTTTCTGGGCCTTTGCCTATAACGTTGTCGCCATTCCGCTGGCGGCCGGAGTCCTCTACCCGGTGCTGGGCCTCCGGCTCAGCCCGGCTATCGCCGCGGCGACGATGGCACTCAGTTCAGTGTGCGTGGTCGCCAACAGTCTGCGGCTGCGTGGCGCCGGCCGGCCAACGGCAGTTCGCCTCGCGCCCGGCACCGCAACTTCGCACCCACCCCTTTCTCCGAAATGACGCGCCTTCCATGACCGACCCCGCACCCTGTGCCTGCGGCAGCGCCGCCCCCGATCGTCACGCGGTCGCGGTCGACCCCGAGCTCAAGGCCGCCATGCTCACGCGCCTGCGTCGCATCGAGGGCCAGGTGCGGGGCCTGCATCGCATGGTGGAGGAGGAGCGCTACTGCGCCGACATCATCACGCAGGTCAGTTCGGTGCAGGAAGCGCTTCGTTCGCTGAGCCGCACCCTGCTCCGCAACCACTTGCAGCACTGCGCCACCAGCGCGATCCGCTCGGAGAATCCGGCGGTCGCGGAGGCGATGTACGATGAGCTGGTTGACCTGATGTATCGGGGTGCTCGCTAGGCGCTGGTGCGCCGCCGCCTGGCCTCAGCCCTTGGACGCCTCTGCCCGTTCGTCGCGGAAGGCGAGCGCTTTGCGGTACTCACTCACCAGGCGGTCCATCATCGCCTGACGCCTGGCATAGAGACGCTTGAGCGGCCGCGGCGCGTGACGCGCCAGTGCGTAAGCCGTGAGCAGCGGCAACGCCACCGAATTGTCGAGGTAGACCACGACCGTCCCGGGCAGCATGTCCGGATCGATCTTGCCCCAGCTCACCGCCTCGTTCGGTGTCGCGCCCGACAAGCCACCGGTGTCCGGACGCGCGTCGGTCATCTGGAGGAAAAAGTCGTGGCCGCGTTCGTCGATGCCCAGGACTTCCTGGATTTGCGGCTCAGTCTGCAGCAGAAAATTCTTGGGACTGCCCCCGCCGACAATGAACGCCGCACTCTTTCCGCCGGTGCGCTTTGCCTCCAGCACGATTGACGCCGTCTCGTTCACGTCCGCGCTCACGTCGTAGCGCAGCTTGGATCCCGCCAGCGCCTGCTCCGCGACGTTCATGCCGATCGAGCTGTCGCCCGGTGAGCTGGTATAGATCGGGACCTCGAGTTCGTGCGCGGTGCTGAGGACCGATCGCTTGGAGAGGCCCAGGGTCCGCTCCCGCTCCCGCAAGTACCCGCCCAGGAGGTAGTGATATTCGGCGGTGCTCATCGAATGCTGGAAATCCGCCCCTGCCGACACCTCGCGCACGAAAGCGTCCGTCGACAGCAGCACGTTGTAGTCGAAGAAGATGTCGTAGATCCGGACCACACCCTTGTCGCGCAATTCCACATCATCCACGCTCGGGCTGCCCTGGTGCAGCGACAGCCCCAGCGCGAAGTGCGCATCGTGATAGAGGTTGGCCCCGGTGGAAATGATCCAGTCGATGAAACCGGCCTCCATCAGCGGGATGAGGCAGCTCATGCCGAGCCCGGCCGGCGTCATCGCACCCGTCAGGCTCATGCCCACGGTGGAATCGTCGCCCAGCATGCGCTGGGTGAAGAGTTGGCATCCCTCGCGCAACCGTCCCGCGTTATACGCGAGGAACGCGTTGTCCAGCAGATCGGCGGCGGATTCCCGGCCGGTGATCGCCTGCGGATCGATCCGCTTGCCCCGGAGGTAGTTGTCGCTGGGTCGGGTCATCTGATCGTCTTGCCGGTGGATGTGAATGGGGATGATCCGTCCTGGGGATCTGGCCCTGGTTACCGTTCCAACTCGCCCGCATTGCGCGTGCCGTTGCCCTTGGCCTCCTGAATGAGGCGCAATACTTCCGCCGGATCATCGGTCACGTGGAACAGATTGAGATCGGCCCGGGCGATCTTGCCTTCTCCCACCATTGTCGTACTGAGCCAGTCCACCAGCCCCTGCCAGTACGCCTTCCCCACCAGCACCACCGGGAAGCTGCTCACCTTGCCGGTCTGGATGAGCGTGAGCGCTTCGAACAGCTCGTCCAGCGTGCCAAATCCACCGGGAAACACCACGAATGCCATCGAATATTTCGCAAACATCGTCTTGCGGACAAAGAAGAACCGGAAGAACATGCTCCGGCGCACGTAGGTGTTGGTCCCCTGCTCGTGGGGCAGCTCGATGTTGCAACCGATCGACAGCCCCTCTCCGAGGACGGCGCCCTTGTTCGCCGCCTCCATGATGCCCGGCCCGCCTCCGGTAATGACCGGAAATCCCGCTTCGGCCAGCAGCCGCGCGGTTTCCACCGCAAGCAGGTACTGCGGATCGGTGGTGCCGGTCCGCGCTGAGCCGAAGATGGCCACCGCATCCTGGATGTCGCCCAGCTTCTCGAAGCCTTCGACAAATTCGCCCATGATGCGGAGGACCCGCCACGGATCTGTCTTGCGGAGGGCGTCGGGTCGCTCGGGAATCGCCACGCTCTCGAGCAGCTGTTCATCGGCAGTCGGGCCGCTGGGACGGTCCTTGTGACGGATCTCGCGGTTACTCACGGGGGAGATGCTCCAGCAGAGCCCGATGGTCCTCGGGCAGGTTGTAGAAATAGGGCGACACCCGCACATGGCCCGGCCGGGCGTCGACGATGAATCCCGCGGCCGCCAGGCGCTTCACATCCGCCGCGGGCTCACGACGAGGCACCATGATGATCGCACTGCGACGTGTCGGGTCCGGATGCACTTTCGGGCGGAGCCCGCGGTCTGTGGCGAGAGCGATGAACTCTTCCGCGAGTGCGCGCGTGGTGGCGTGGACGTCCGGCAGACCGATCTCCTGCAGCAGCGACAGTCCGGCGAGCTGCGCGTAGACGGATGCGACCGAAGGTGTCCCGACGTCGAAGCGGTGCGCATCCGACGCGCGGTCGAGCACCCTTGGGTCGAATGTGAACGGTGCCGCATGGCCGAACCAGCCCGTGATTCGCGGATTGAGCTCGGGGATCAGGGCGGGACGCACGTATAGAAACGCGATCCCCGAACCGCCGAGCAGCCACTTCAGTCCACCAGCGCAGTAGAAGTCGAGATCGGTGGCGGCGACATCGGTCGGGACCTGGCCCGCGCCCTGGTAGCCGTCGATGAGCACCCGCGCCCCGCGCGCGTGCGCCAGGTCGGCCAGCGCCCCGACATCCTGGATCGCTCCGCTGGCGAAATACACCTGGCTGGTTGCCACCAGCGCCGTGGATTCATCGATCGCCGCGGCGAACCGTTCCAGTGGCACCGTGATGCCATCAGGACTCTCGATGATCTCCAGCCGGACGCCCTCACCGGCCTTGGCCAGCCATTGGTACGGCACCGTCGGGAAATCGAGGCTGGTCGTCACCACCTTCGGCCGACGACGATAGTCGAGCGACTCGCCCACGATGGACAGCGCCGACGAAATCGATGGGTGAATCGAAATGCTGCCGGCCTCCGCCCCGACGACCTGGCCGTATCCCGCCCTCAGCCGCTCCACCGCCGGCAGCCAGGTGTCATACCAGGCCGATGCGCCACGCCGCTCCCATTGATCGAGGTAGTCACCCACCGCCGCACGGACCCGGACCGCAAGCGCGCCAAGGGAACAGCTGTTGAGATAAACCGCGTGCTGGAAAATCGGGAACTGGTCCCGATACCGCAGCGCGAGTGTCGTGGGGATCGTCGCCGTCATCGAGCAAAAGAATACACCCCCGCTCTCGGCGTGGCACCGGGGGTGGTTATCTTCGTTCCCATGGACGAAACGAGCGGGTGGGCAGGGCTGCTGGCGCGCCTGACGGGGCATGCCATCCTCAATCCCCTCGTCGCGTGGGACCTGCTGACGATGCTGTGGGCATTCCGCCGGCGCCACTGGTGGCACATCCCGCCCTTCCTTCCCCGGCCGGACTCCGAGTACCTGGCCTGGCGGCTCCACACCGCCTACGGGGAGGAGCGCACGCTTCCGTCGGTCAGCGATGTGCTGCGGTTTGCCCGATGGCGCAGGAGAATATTGAGTGTCTGAGCCGCATGTTGTCATCGTGGGCGCAGGTTTCGCAGGACTCTACACCGCTCAAGACCTGGCCGATGTCCCGGTCCGCATTACCGTGGTCGACCGGGAGAACTACCATCTCTTCCAGCCAATGCTGTACCAGGTGGCGACGGCTGCACTCTCCCCGCACGATATCGCCTCCCCGATTCGCTCAATTCTCCGCGATCAACCGAATGCCGAGGTCGTGCTCGGCGAAGTCGTAGACATCGTCCCGGAGCATCGCCAAATCATCCTGACAGACGGCAGTAGTATTGTATACGACTACCTGATACTCGCAACCGGGGTGCGCCATTCCTACTTTGGCCGGGATGACTGGGAGCCGTTGGCACCCGGCTTGAAAAGTCTCGAGGACGCACAGGAGATTCGGCGTCGGGTCCTGCTCTCCTTCGAACGCGCGGAGCGGGAGAATGACCCGGTCAAACGCCACGCAAACCTCACCTTCGTCGTGGTCGGGGGTGGGCCGACCGGCGTTGAGGTAGCCGGAGCGCTTGCGGAAATCCGCCGCTACGCGCTCCGCCGGGATTTCCGGCACATCGACCCTGGGGAAGCGACGGTCATGCTGCTCGAAGGTGGAGAGCGGATTCTTTCGACATATCCCAAGGAGCTTTCTGAACGCGCCAAGCGCGAACTCCGACGCCTCGGTGTCGAGGTGCGCGAGCAGACGCTGGTCAGTGACATCCGCCCAGGCCTGGTGATCGCGGGCGGCTGGACGATCCCGACCCAGACGGTGGTCTGGGCCGCGGGCAATGTTGCGAGCCCTCTCACCCGAACCCTCGGCGTGCCACTCGATCGCGCAGGTAGAGTGCTCGTGGAACCCGATTGCACCATCCCCGGTCATCCGGAGGTGTTTGTCCTCGGGGATGCGGCGGCGTTCGCCGATAGGCGGGAGGGAATTCTCCCGGGAACCTGCCCGGTCGCCGTGCAGATGGGGAGCTTCACTGCTCGCACCATTCGGGGCGACCTCGCCGGCCGCCCGCGTCGTCCCTTTGTCTATTGGGACAAGGGACAGCTCGCCGTCATCGGTCGCGGGCATGCGGTGGCGGACATCTGGAACGTGCATTTCGGTGGATTCTTCGCGTGGCTCACCTGGGTTTTCGTCCATATCTTTTTCCTGATCGGCTTTCGCAACCGGGTGCGGGTCATGCTCGAGTGGGGCTGGTCCTACTTTACCTATCAGCGCGGGGCGCGGCTGATCCTCGGCAACTGGAGCGCTACTGGCAGACCGCCCGGAACCCGACCATCCGGTCCGATTCCGACTCCCGAGTCGACATCAACCCTCCCCGGTTGACACCGATGCAGAATGTTGCCGCCCGTGTCAAAGTCGAGGCGCTCCGCCTCGGCTTCCTGGCCTGTGGCATCACCACCCTGGATCCGCTGCCCCACAACGACGCGTTGACCCGCTGGCTGGCGGATGGATTCGCCGGAAACATGCGGTACCTCCATCGACAGGCGAAGAAGCGAAAGAATCCCCAGCTGGCCGATCAAACAGCGAACCGAGCCATAGTCGTTGTAGATAACTACTACTATGGCGAGCGCGACTCGGCTGGGGTCGTTGTTGACGGTCGGATCAGCAGGGCGCCCTCAGACCTGACATCCACATCGGTGCCCAAGGTTGCCCGCTACGCCCGGGGCGAGGACTACCATCGTGTGACCCTTCGGAGACTGGAGCTTCTGGCAGATTTTCTCCGACAGAATGGCGCCGAGACAGCCCGGCCCTACGTGGACACCGGACCGATTGCGGAGCGCGAGCTCGCCCAGCGTGCAGGCCTCGGATGGATTGGCAAGAACACGATGCTGATCCGTCCTGGCGTCGGGTCGTGGTTCTTCATCGGAACCATCTTAACCGATCTCCTGCTCCCAACCGACGAACCATTCCAGACCGACCACTGCGGCAGTTGTACCCGATGCCTCGACGCCTGCCCCACCCAGGCGTTCGTCGAGCCTCGGCTGCTGGACGCGACGCGGTGCATTTCCTATGTGACCATTGAGCAGAAGGGGCCCATCCCGCCGGAGGTCGGGGAGCGTCTCGGAGGCTGGGCATTCGGCTGCGACATCTGCAACGAAGTCTGTCCCTGGAATGAGCGGTTCGCCGTCTCGAGCCAGATTGCGGAGTTTCAGCCTCGTCGGGCGTTCGAGGGCGCGGGCGCCGAGTTCTTTGAGGCGATGGACGAGGCAGAGTTCGAACAACGGTTCGGAGATACTGCTCTTTCGCGACCTGGGCTCGAGCGAATGCGGCGAAATTGGCGCGCGGCTTATCAGACTCTGGGCCCGAAAGAGGAGTGAATCTCCCTTCTCCCTCCCCCCGCCACGATCTAACTTCCCCGCATGCCGCCAACACTCCATTCCGTCGCCATCTTTGTGACGGACATTGATCGCGCCAAGCGCTTCTACCGTGACGACCTGGAACTTCCGCTCATCCGTGAGGGATCATTCGGTGCGGAGTTCGTTGGCGGCGCCATGAACCTGGGTATCCATCCCGCCGTGCACCCCGACGCGAAGGCCCTCGTCGGCCGGCACACCGGCATCACCTTCCACATCGATGGCATTCTGAATTTCTGTGAACATCTGCACGAACGCGGAGTGCGGTTCCTGGCTGAACCCACCCGCCAATCCTTCGGCGTCATGGCGATGATCGCGGATCCGGATGGCAATGTGTTCGCTCTGTGGGATGACCAGATTCCTGATGAACACACCCATGGCTGAGCTTCAGGCCCCGGAACGGCACGTCCTGTCACGTCTCTGGATTTCTCTGGTCTCCATCTGGATCTGGACCGTGCTCGTCGCCTGCCTCGTGATCTGGTTCCCCCTGATGCTCGTTCTTCGGCTCATGGCAGCCCCGTTCGATCCCGGGCGTTACTGGGTCGGGCTCTTCTTTCGCAAGATCGCCGTCGTGATGACGGCCCTGAACCCGCTGTGGGATTTCAGGTTCACGGGGACACTGCCACGGGATCCGCGCCGACCGTATGTCGTCGTCGCCAATCACGAGTCCTTTGTGGACATTCTCCTGATCAGTCACCTGCCGTGGGAAATGAAGTGGTTTTCCAAAGTCGAGCTGATGCGCATTCCGATAATGGGATGGGATATGTGGCTCGCGGGGGATATTCCGATTCTACGGGGTGACCGGCGGAGTGCCGTCGAAGCGATGCGACGCTGCCGAACCATTCTGGCCCGGCGCGTGTCGGTCATCTTCTTCCCCGAGGGCACCCGCTCGGTCGACGGCCAGATGCTGCCGTTCAAGGATGGCGCCTTCCGCCTGGCGGTTGACGCCGGAGTTCCGATCCTGCCGCTGGTGGTGTGTGGAACCGCCACCGCGCTGCGGAAGCACGACTGGCGGGTGAATCCCGCGCGGGCGGAGGTGCGCGTCCTCGAACCGATTGAAACGACCGGGCTCACCAGTGCCGATGTCCCCGCATTGCGTGATCGGGTGCGCGACCTGATTGCGAGCGCCCGCGCGGAGATGCCCACCTGACACGCCACCCGCCCGTGACGCGCCCTGACGTCGCACCCGAAACCTCCCGTCGCCGCCTGACGGGAGAGTTTGCGCCCCGGGCACCAGGGTCGAACGGTCGGCTCGGGTGCCCCGGTCACCGCCCCAGATCTGCCGGCGCCCTCACCTTCCCGACCACTCCAGCGAGCACGAGCAGGGTGAGCAGATAGGGAAGCAGGAGAAACACCTGGTAGGGCATGTCAGGCATGAACGACTGAAAGAGGAACTGCAGCGCCATCGCCGCACCGAAGAACAGCGCGGCTCCGAGCACCCGACCAGGATGCCAGGCACCCAGCACCACGATGGCGATCGCGATGAAGCCACGCCCGGCCGTCATCTTCTCTGCGAAGGTGCCTACCTGCGCCAGCACCAGACTGGCTCCGGCCAGGCCGGAGAGCGCGCCGCCGATGAGGACACCAATCACCCGGATCCGCTTCACCCGCACGCCAGCGGCCCGGGCATGGTCCGCGGACTCCCCACTCGCCCGAAGCGCCAATCCAAATCGAGTGCGAAAGAGCCCCCACCAGAGCAGCGGGACCAGGGCGAATCCGATATATGTGAGGGCACTCTGCTGGAAGAACGCTGGCCCGATGACAGGAATGCCCGCCAGGCCAGGAACGGCCAGCGGGGCCAGCGTCGGCAGCGTCAGGCCGACGCCACTCGGTCCATACGCTGATCGATAGATCGCCCCGGTCAATCCGATCGAGGCCAGTGTCATTGCCGTCCCGGTGATGATTTGTTCGGCGCCCGCACCCACCGTGATGGCCGCAAAGATCCCCGAGACAAGCAGCCCACCCCCGATCGCCGCCAGGACACCTGCCCAGGGCCCACCCGCGGTCGCGCCGAGGGCCGCGCCGAGGGCGCCGGCGAGCATCGCGCCCTCGATGCCAAGGTTGATCACGCCGCCACGCTCCGTCACGGTCTCGCCCAACGCCGCGAAAAGGAGCGGCGTCGCGATACGCACAGTCGCGGCGAGGAAGGCGGTGATGAGGCTCTCGGTCACGTCAGCCCTCGCCGCCCGCGGCACGCATCGCCAGGTGGCGTCGTCTGGCGTCGGCCAGGAGTACAACGATGATGATCGTCGCCTCCACGACATAAACTGCGATCGCCGGGACACCGGCATCCCGTTGCATGGCACTCGCCCCCGCCTCCAGCGCCGCGAACATCAGGCCCGTGCCGATTATTGCCAGCGGATTGAGTTTGGCGAGCAGCGCCACAGCAATACCGGTGAAGCCGTAGCCCGGCGAGAGATTCTGGAACAGGGCGTAGGTGGTTCCGCTGATCTCCGCCCCCCCCGCCAGCCCGGCCAGGGCACCCGACCCCAGCAGGGCGAGGGCGAATACTCGTCGCGTGTCAATGCGACCCGCGACAGCTGCCGCGGTGGGACCGACGCCGGTGGCCCGCAATGCAAAGCCGGCGAGCGTCCGTCGCCCAAACACCCAGAGCCCCAGGGCGAGGAGGAGCGCGAGTGCGAGACCCAGATGAAGGCGTGTCCCGGGCCATTGCGGGAGTCGAGCCGCCGCGGGGAGGAGATCGCTCTGCGGGTAGATGTGTTTGGATTCCTGCAGCGGTCCCTGCACCATCAGGCTCACCAGCGCCTCGGCGACAAAATTGAGCAGGAGCGTACTGATGACTTCGAGGACGCCGAACCGCAGCTTGAGGAGGACCGGGATACCGGCCCACACTATCCCTGCCCCCACCGCCGCCAGCAGGACCAGTGGCAGGACAACGATGCGGGCCCAGGGTTCGCCCAGCGCACCGACCCGTGCGCCGAGCTGGAGACCCACCCAGGTCGCCGTGATCGCGCCGGCGTAAAACTGCCCTTCCGCGCCGATGTTGAGCGCGCCGCCCCGGAACGCCAATCCGATCCCGAGGCCGATCAGGATGAGGGGAATCGCGCGCGGGAGGACCGCCGACAGCATCGCATCGGTGGAACCGAAGGCGCCGGTGCCCATCGCGGCCAGCGCCGCGCCGGCGTCATACCCGCTGAGCGTGAGCCCGATCGCGAGAACACCGAGCCCAATGACAATCGCGGCACCGGTCGAGAGCAGGGTGCGCGTCACCACCCTTGCATCCGTCACTCCTCAGGCCCGGCAAGCATCAGCCGGCCAATCGCCGTTCGAGACGCGCCCGGGGTCATCTCATGGGCAATGCCGGCCGTCAGCACAACGACCCGATCCGCGACCGCCAGCAGTTCGTCGAGATCGGCGAGATAGACAATCACCGCGACGCCCGCAGCTGCGGTCGCCCGGAGTCGTTCATGGACGTCAGCAGAAGCCTTGAAGTCGAGCCCACGGGTGGGATTTTCGGCAACCAGGACTGCGGGGCGCCGCTCGAGCGCGGCCGCGATGACCAGTCGCTGCTGATTCCCTCCACTCAACTCCCGCGCCAGCATCGCGCTTCCCGACGCGCGCACCTCGAAGCGCTCGATCAATTCGCGGGTGCGGGCATGGACGTCAGGCCAATCGATCCATGGCCCGTGAATCCACGGGGCGGATCGACCCTGGCTGAGCACCAGGTTCTCGGCCAGGGTGAAGTCGCCAATCAGGGCTTCACTGGTCCGGTCCTCGGGGACGAGGGCGACCGGGGCGGTGACCTCGAGACTCCCGCCCGCCACACGCACCAGCCCGGCGATAGCCCGCAACAGTTCGCGCTGGCCGTTTCCCTCGATCGCCGCGATCCCGATTACTTCCCCCGCGCGGGCCGAGAATGTCGCGCGACGAAGACCGGTGCCACCCACGCCCAGCCGGTCTACCGAGAGTTGACTCGCCCGAACCACAATGTTGCCAGGCACCGGCGGCGGGAGTTGCGGCCGGTCGATCGAGACCTCGCCGAGCAGATGGCGGGCCAGTGTCCTCGCGTTGGTCTCGCGGATCGGCCCGTGGTGGACCACGCTTCCGTGCCGCAACACCGTCACCGTGTCTGCGACCCCGAGGGCTTCGGACAGCTTGTGAGTGATCAAGACCGTGGAAATGCCAAGGGCCTTGAATGCGGTGATCTGGCCGAGAAACTGTTCGGCTTCTGCGGGTGACAGGACCGACGACGGTTCGTCGAGGAGCAGAATCCGTGCGTCGGCGGCGATGGCCTTCAGCACTTCGAGGCGCTGCTTGAGCCCGGCGGTCAAGTCGCGCACGATGCTTCGGGGGTCGAGGGCGAGGCCGGCGTGTTGCGCCAGCGCATGCACCCGTTCCGCCACGACCCCTGGACGGCGCACCGACCAGCCCGCGGTGAGCGCGACATTCTCCCAGACAGTGAGCGCGGAGATCGAGGTGAAATGCTGGTGCACCATGCCGATGCCGGCGCGGCGCGCCTCCACCGGTGAACGGAGCTGCACCGGGATTCCGTCGACAGCGATCGATCCGGAGTCTGGTCGCACGAGCCCGAATGCAACCTTCATCAGCGTCGACTTGCCAGCTCCGTTCTCGCCCAGCAGGGCATGAACTTCGCCGACAGCCAGTTCGAAGGTCACCGCACGAAGGGCGGTAACGGTGCCGAATTGCCTGGAGATGTTCCGAAGCGAGAGGGCGGAAGGCATCGGGGAGGGCGGCCGTGACGGCGGTAGTCCGGCCGGGGCTCGGCTAGAGTCCCGTGGGGTGGTCGTGAAATGCCCAGGGCAGGTGGAATCGGGTACTGAGATGAGCCGCGAGCGCCTGCACCCCCACGGTTTCTGTCGCGTAGTGTCCCGCGTACAGGACGGTGATTCCACCCTCCATCGCATCGAAATACGTATGCGCCGCGCCTTCCCCCGTGATAAATGTGTCGCAACCGGCGTCTCGCGCCTGGAGGATGGCGCTGCCGGCGCCGCCAGTGATGACGCCGATGCGGTTCAGCTGTTCCGGACCACCGGCGATGACCTTGATCGCGGCCGCAGTCACTCCTAGCGTACCGGCCAAAGCGGCGACCAGCGCATCGCGGGTGCGAATGGTGGGCGGAGCGGTCCCGGCGATCCCGATCTGGATCCCCTTGTGGTGGCCGAACGGCGCGAGGTCATTCAGCCCGAGACGGCGCGCGAGCACCTGATTGTTGCCCACCTCCGGATGAACGTCCAGCGGGATGTGGGCGGAATAGAGTGCGGCATCCTGCGCGAGCAGCGCACGGAGACGCCGGTAGCGGCGTCCGGTCACTGGCAAGTTCCCGTCCCAGAACAGCCCATGATGAACGATCAGCAGTGGCGAGGTCGGCGCATTCAGTCCCTCGGTGTTGCCGCGGAGCCCGTCAATGGTGGCCTGCGATGCATCGACAGCTGCGATGATACACCCTACCCGGCCCGCATTCTCAACCTGCAATCCGTTGAGGGCCGACGGATCATCCGGCACATCCCGGGTCCGGAGGTACCCATCGAGGTATTCCGTAATTTCTGCGAGTGGAACAGTCTGGTGTGTCACGGAGCTGCAGGCGGGCCCGGATCTGCGGCGCTGATCGAGTCTCGCGCCTCGTTGACCCGTTGCCGCAGCGCCTCGGGCAGGGTTGACTCGAGCGCCGGATTCGATTCATACCGGATTACCCCGCTCTTCAATCCAAACGATTCGACTCTCGGCTGGAAGTTGCCGGACTTCACCTCTCGCGCGATCGCGAGGAAGGCGCGGGGCAGGTCGATGATCGCTGAACCAAGGACCCGGCTTGGAGCCAGGGCCGTCTGATCGAGATTCGCGCCCAGGATGAACGCCGAGGGCGACTCCTTCACAGCCTGAAACACTCCCAGTGCCGCCTGATCGGCGTTGTGATGGAACATGTCCACGCCAGCCTGCAGCAGCGCAATCGCCGCCTCCCTGCCGGCTGCCACGTCGTCAAAGGTGTTGAGGTAGGTGGAGCGCGATGTGACCTTTGGATTGACGGCACGTGCCCCGGCAACCCAGGCGGCTTCGGCCTCCTTGATCGGCGGGAGTTCGATTCCGCCCACGAATCCGATGGTGTTGGTTTTCGTCATCCCGCCGGCCACCATCCCGGCGAGATAGCTCGCTTCATGGAGCCGGAAGATGAGGGGCGACACGTTACCCTGAACTCGTTCGCCGCTGGTGACGACGAATACGGTCTTGGGGTATTGGGCCGAGACTCGCTCCGCCGCCCCCTGGAATTCGAAGCCGTGCCCGAAGACGAGCTCATACCCCTGCGCGGCATATGTGCGGAGCGCTTCTTCCTGTTCGGCCGGGGTACGCGCTTCGACTTGACTCACCAGGACGTGCAACGAATCCCGGATCTGCTCCAGTCCTTTATATGCCCCCGAGTTCCAGGCTGCGTCCGCGATCGAGCCGGGCGTGACAAGCCCCGCCCGGAAACCAACCGCAGCGGTCGGTTTGTTGCCGCAACCGGCGAGGACCAGGAGGCCGAGCGCACATGGTATGGTTACAAACAGTTTCACGATATTAACTCGACAGTAACGAGGCAGCGCGAAAATCGACCGTCAGTTCCGAGTTGATTTCCACAACTTCGACCGGCTTATCAACGAATGTGGGTAGTCCGGCCTCGCGTCAGGCATTCGTTAGCCCCTGCGACCCGAATACCTCGGTTCCCCGGCCGACGCCCTCCGGCTCCATCACAATGTGACCGTTAACCCGTCCACCGTCGACCACGTGGATCCGCTGGGTGCGAATGTCGCCATCGACGATCGCCCCCGCCTGGATCTCAACCCGTTCGTCGGCGTGCACTCCACCGCGGATGTCCCCGCCGACGATGACTTCCAGCGCGAAAACATCCCCACGGACCTGTGCTCCTGGAGCGATCAGGAGCTGGGTCCCTGCCCGGATTGTCCCTTCGACGGCTCCCTCGATTTTCACAATACCGTCGCTAACGACGTCACCGGCCACCGTTGTGCCGCTTGCAATAATGGTCAGCCCCGCGCCCTCGCCTCGGCGGGTGGGCGAGTCGGGACGATTTGATTGTGAGGGGCGGGAAAAGAGCGCCATCAGCGTGGCTCCTTCAGGAGGGTACGGGGATCGATTGAAGTTCCGTTTTGACGAATTTCGAAGTGGAGGTGTGGGGCGCTTGAATTCCCGGTGTTTCCGGTCAGGCCAACCACCTGACCCGCTTCGACGATACTTCCCGGTGCGACAGCAATTCGGCTGAGATGGCCGTAAACGGTTTGAAAGCCGTCCGGATGCTCGACCAGCACATAGCGACCGTATTCCGCCTGTTCGCTGGCCTCCAGCACCTTCCCACCGCCGGCAGCCCGGACCGCCGTCCCAATGGGAAGCGCGATATCAATGCCGGGATGCGCTTCCCCACCCCGATCTTCACCGGCAACGCTGCTTGTCTGGCCACGCGTCACGAAGCCCGCTTCCTCCAATGGCCAGTGACTTGGCACTGACCCGCCTGATTCGTAGCGGTTTGTCGAACCGGCCACCCGCGCGGTAATCGTTGGCGCAATCGGGAGCGACCCGCTGCGGCGAATCGGGTCCGGAACGACGTCCGCCCCCATCATGCTCCGAATGCGGTCGTACCGGCGTTCGGCGCTATCCAGTGCCGCGACGAGTTCGCCGATGCGCTTGCTTTCGGCTTGCAGGCGATCCCGTTCCCGAACCAGCCCGGGAACCCGCGCCGCCTGTGTCGCAACGGGTAGGTACAGCGCTGTCCCAAGAAGCAGGAGGGCGCCGATCACCGCAGTGGAGGTGAAAATGGCGCGGACGCCCCAGACCGGCAGCCGCCAGGTGCGAGAGACGGGGGTGCCATCCTGATGCACCACGATTGTTACGTGGCGACGGTCCACAGTCACCCCCCGAACGGTTCGCCCAGGATCATATCGAGCACCCGGGACAAGTCGTCTTCGGAGTAGTAGCTGATCGCAAGCATCCCTCGCCCGCGACGGCGGGCCGTGACGCGCACGTCGGTGCCAAGTCGCTTGCGCAGGGCATCCTCGACGCGACGGTGCTCTGGCGCCTGCTGTCGCACGGCGGGGCGCCGTGCCGTAGCGGGCCGCGCGCCGCGCACCTTGACCTCCAGGTCTCGCACCGACCAGCCTTGCGTTGCCGCATCCTGCGCCAGCCGCAGAATTTGAGTCCGGTCGCCCAGCCCGAGGAGGGCACGCGCATGCCCTTCGGAGAGGCGACCGTCATCCACCATGACGGTGACCTCTGAGGGCAGCTTCAGGAGACGCAGCGCATTCGCCACCGTTGAACGGTCCCGTCCGACCAGTCGCGCCACCTCGGTCTGCGAGACGTGAAACTCGTCGATAAGCCGCTGGTAACTGGTAGCCTCCTCGATCGCCGACAGATTGTCGCGCTGGAGGTTCTCGACCAGCGCGAGGGTGAGGAGGGTTCGGTCGTCGGCCTCCTTGATGACGGCGGGGATTTTCTCCCACCCGAGCCTCTGCGCCGCGCGCCAGCGGCGCTCCCCTGCGATCAATTGGTAGCCGTCGAGGTGGCGTCGGACGACAATCGGCTGGAGCAAGCCGGCGGATTCGAGGGACGCTACCAGTTCCTGGAACTGCGGCTCGTCAATTCGAGCGCGCGGCTGGTACGGATTGGGCCGGATCGCTGAAACCGGGAGCTCCTGAAGCGACCCACCCGCATCGGCGTCCCGACGCGAGACGGGGCCGAGCAGCGCTTCCAGCCCACGCCCCAGTCGCTTGGATTCACTCATTGGGTCACCTCAGGGAGTGCGGACTCCTCCGTGGTGTGCGCTTCCGCTCGCCGCACGAGTTCCTGCGCGACGGCCAGATAGCTCTTCGCTCCGACGGATTGAATGTCATACAGCAGGATCGGTTTGCCGTAGCTCGGCGCCTCGGCGAGCCGGACGTTCCGGGGAATGACGGTCGGGAACATTCGGGCACCGAAATATTCCTTGGCGTCTGCGGCGACCTGCCGGCAGAGATTCACCCGAGAGTCGTACATCGTCAGCAGCACGCCGTCGATCGCGAGACGGGGGTTGAAATTCTGCTGCACCAGCTTGACGGTGTTGAGGAGCTGAGAGATCCCCTCGAGTGCGTAGTACTCGCACTGAATCGGGATGATCACGCCATCGGCCGCCGCGAGCACATTCAATGTGATGAGGCCGAGGGACGGCGGACAATCCACGAGAATGTATTCGTGCGTCGCGCGCGCCGGCTCAAGGGCACGTGCGAGGGCGTGCTCTCGATCGCGACGCTCGACTAACTCCAGTTCAGCCCCGACGAGGTCCTGGGTTGCGGGGAGGACGTCAAGGAAGGGAAGATTGGGATCGTTCAGCAATACATCGTGGACCGGACGGCCATCGATCATCACATCGTAGAGCGAAAGGCGCACCTGGTCGCGTCGAACTCCAACCCCGCTCGTCGCATTGCCCTGCGGATCGGCGTCCACCAGCAGGGTCTTCCGCTCCGCGATCGCCAGAGAGGCCGCAAGATTCACCGCCGTCGTGGTCTTGCCGACGCCACCCTTCTGATTCGCGATGGCGATGATTCTAGCCATTTATAAGTCTTTGTTGTTGTGTGACTTACAATATTAGAACTTGGTTATTATCCATCGGTATTGCACCAAAGTTCGAAACGTTTGAATATAGCTTTGCAGGCCCAGCGGCGAAATGGCGAGTCGACAATTGGGGGTGTTTCACGTGCAACAGCGGGCGCGAGGCGGTGCTGAAACGTGGTTCCTTGGCGGAGGTGTTTCACGTGAAACACCCTCATGGCACCGCAGAAGGGCCGTAAGCTATTTCGAAGCGGCCTTCCCGGCCCTCCACTTGAGCGTCTCACGGACAAGATTCTGGAGGTCGCTGGGTGAGATTCCGGGGATGCGACCTGCGCTCGCAATCGTGGGCGGCCGCCGAGCCAGGAGCTTTTCGCGGGCCTCATTTGAGATGGTCTGAAAGGACATGACCGGTAGCTCGATCGGAAGGAGGAAGTCCTCCTGCGCGGCCAAGCGCGCTGCGGCCGCTTGTTCCCGCTTGAGATAGCCTTCGTACTTGAACTCGATATCCGGCCATTCCGCAGCGTCCGGTTCACCTCGCCAACCAGCGACCTCAAGCAGTCCTCGGAGTGGGACCGACGGGCGGCGAGCCAAGTCGGAAATCCGGACCGGCTCCGTTATCAGGGTCGAATCACTAGCCTCGAGAAATGCGTTAACATCTTCAGGCGTAAGGGTGATATCGTCAGCCTCCCGACGCACCTGCTCCTCCTGGGATAGTCGCTCTCGCCCGGCCTCCAGCTCCGCCTGATCGAGCAGGTTGATTTGCTCAGCCAGCGGCAGCAGGCGCCTGAGCGCATTATCCTGACGCAGAAGGAGTCGAAATTCGGAGCGCGAGGTGAAGAGCCGATACGGCTCGTCGACACCACGTGTCACCAGGTCATCGATCAATACTCCGATCATCGCCTGATCGCGCCGCAGCACGACTGCCGCACGGCCGGAAGCAGTGAGCGCGGCATTCATCCCCGCCATGATCCCCTGTGCGGCGGCTTCCTCGTAGCCAGTCGTCCCGTTGACCTGTCCGGCGAAGTAGAGCCCGGCGCAGTCCCTGAGTTGGAGCGTCGGAAGCAGTTGCGTTGGCGGGAAGTAATCGTACTCGATGGCGTAGCCGGGCCGAGTTATGAGTGCCCGCTCCAATCCCGGAACGGCCCGCACGAGCTCCAGTTGTGTGGCTGCAGGGAGAGAGGTGGAAAGACCGTTGAGGTAGAGCTCGCTCGTCTCCAGTCCCTCCGGCTCCAGAAATAACTGGTGGCGCTCTGCCTCGCGGAACTTGACGATCTTGTCCTCGATCGAAGGGCAGTAGCGAGGACCACGACCACTGATCATGCCCCCATAGAGAGCCGAGTGGTGCAGTTCACGCTCGACAATCGCCTTCACCTCGCTCCCTGCCCACGCGAGGTAGCAGGGGAGTTGGGGAAGGCGAGGCGCACGCGCGTGAACGGAAAACCAGTAAGGCTCGGTGTCCCCGTCCTGTCGCGGAAGTCGCTCGAGATCGATGCTCCGTCCGTCCAGGCGTGGGGGAGTACCTGTCTTGAATCGTTCTACTGTAATGCCTTGTGCTGCAATAGCTTGTGAGAGTTCAACCGAGGAAGCATCACCGGCGCGCCCTCCCGGAATCGCTGCATCTCTGCCAACATGAATCTGGCCTCGCAAAAACGTGCCGGCGGTGACCACAAGCGCTCGAGTGGCGATGCGAGTCCCCTCGCGAGTAACGACCGCCTCGACCCTACCCGCACGGATGACAAGACCGGCGACCGTGCCCTGCGCGAAATCCAAACCTGGTTCCTGTTCGAGCAGCGTACGCACCGCTCGCCGGTAGAGTCCGCGATCGCACTGAGCGCGTGGCGAGCGAACGGCAGGACCCTTGGAGCGATTGAGCATTCGGAACTGGATCATGGCGCGGTCAGTCGCGCGGCCCATGATCCCCCCGAGCGCGTCGACCTCGCGCACGACGGTACCCTTGGCGATCCCACCGATCGCCGGGTTGCAGGACAGTTGACCGATGGTCTCCAGATTCTGGGTCAGGAGGAGCGTGCGGGCGCCAAGCCGGGCCGCCGCACGGGCCGCCTCGCTTCCGGCGTGGCCGCCACCGATCACGACGACGTCATAGCATTCCATGGATCAGAACCTACTTCGGGGGACATCGATGCGGTACGCCGAGGCTTCACGGAGGGCCGCAAACGGACGACGGGGTGGGCCCGCTGGGCCCACCCCGTCGTCCCTGCATTGGCCCAGGTCTCAGTCTGTTCGAACCCAGCGCCACAGTTCACGCAATGACGGCTTTTTGCCATACGACAGAATGCCAACGCGGTAGATCCTGCCCGCGAGCCATACGACCCCAAGAATGCCGAGGAGGAGCGCCAGGATACCGCCAAGCACCTCCGGCAGCGGCAGCGGTGTCAGTGCATATCGCACGGGCAAGACCAGCGCGGTGAAGAAGGGAATGAAGGTGACGACCCGGGCGAGTGTGGAGTTCGGATCATTCACCAGCCCGAACATCAGGATCATGCCAGCCACCACGAGCATGGTGACCGGTGTTGCGGTCTGCTGAGCTTCCTGCTGGGTGTTGCACATGGAGCCGATGGCGGCGTACAGGCTGGCATAAAAGAAAAACCCGAGCAGGAAGCAGATCAGAATGATGGCCACGAGCGCGAGGGACACTTCGGGGAGCTGGAATCCCGTCGGGGCCGCGCCTGCGGGGCCGGGTCGACTGAGGATCGTGCTCACGAATAACCCGGTCCCCAGCCAGATCCCCATCTGCATCAGCCCGGCCGCGCCGACTCCGATCACCTTGCCCATCAGGAGTTCAAACGGCCGCAGGCTCGACACCAGAATCTCCACGATGCGGTTGGTCTTCTCCTCCATGACGGCGCTGCTGACCTGGATGCCGTAAAACAGGAGCGCGAAGTACATGAGCATGTCAATGAAATAGGCGAGAAAGAACGTCTGCTCGCCGCTCTGGCCGGTCACATGACCTTCGGTCACCCTCGTGGTCTGGAGCGACAACCGGATCATCGCCGCCGCCACGACGCTCGAGTCGAGCTGCTTCCGCTCTAGCCTGATCGCCAGGAGGACAGGTTCGATGGCGTGCTCGATCGCGTTGGTGAGCCGGGGGCTCGCGACATTCGACCCGAGATATGAAGCTCTGCCGCTATCGACGGAGAATTCGTCAAGAATCAGGATGCCGTGGGGCGCCGAGGGCGGGGCCTCGGAGAGGCCAGTGAGTCGCACCAACGAATCTCGGACTGACTCCCAGTCCGACCCGACCGCCATGTGCTCGACGGCAAACTGGGTCGCGTCGCCTTCCCCCGCCTTGACTGCCTCCAGGGCAGCAGCGATTCTCGCCCCGACATCGCTCTGGGTCCGGTCCAGGACCACCAGACGCTGCGCACCGGTCTCGCGCTCCAGGAGAAGACGCGGAAGAAGTCCGAACCCGATCCAAAGCACCGGGACAAGCACGGTACCGATGATGAATGCCTTGGTCCGGACCCGTTCGATGAACTCCCGCCGGATGACCGCGATGATCTTGTTCATGCGACCTCCGATCGGGCCACGGGGTGGGCGGCCTCGGGTCCGACCTTGGCAATGAAGATCGACTGGAGCGAAGGCTCCACCACCTCGAACCGTGACAGCCCGACGTCCTGCATGACCAGCGCCTTCAGCAACCGTTCGGGATCCGCACCGGGAACCAGCCCGACCTCCGCCGTCGCTCCGGCATCGTCGACCGTCGCCACGAGGGAACGATCCGCGAGGATACCCCTGGCCGCCTGCGCATTCCGTGTAAAGGTGAGGGCGACATGGGTTTTCCCACCTTCGCGCTTGACTTCCGCCATCGTCCCGTCGACCACCTTCTCCCCCCGTGCGATGATCACCACATGATCGCACATCTTTTCGGCGTGCTCCATGATGTGGGTGGAGAACAGCACCGTCCGGCCGCTTCGGGCGACATCCACCACGACATCGCGCATGACTTGACTGTTGACCGGATCGAGCCCGCTGAACGGCTCATCCAGGATGACCAGTTCAGGATCATGTTGAAGAGCACCGGCGAACTGGACCTTCTGCTGCATCCCCTTGGAGAGATCCGACACCTTCTTGAGTGCCCAGTCGCCCAACCCCAGCCGCTCCAGCCAGACTCCGGCCCGCTTCCGGGCATCCCACCGGCCGAGCCCCTTGGCTTCGCCGAGGAACGCGAGCTGGTCCAGCACCCGCATCTTGGGGTAGAGACCCCGCTCTTCCGGGAGGTACCCGATGCGCGCGGAAAGATCCCGACCAGTTCCGACCTGACCGAGCAGCGTGACGTTGCCCTCATCGGGGGTGATGATACCGAGGAGCATTCGGATCGTCGTCGTCTTACCCGCCCCGTTGGGTCCAAGCAAGCCGAAAATTCCTCCGCGGGACACCTGCAGCGACAGCGCCCGAACTGCGGTATGCCCGGCATACCGCTTGGTAATGTGATCGGCTACAACGACTGGTGTAGTCATCTAGGCTCCGGAGGGTGGCTTGGCGTGGGCGGCTGTACGCCGGGGGCGCGGGTGCTGTTTCGACCCGGACGACAACGAACTGTCCCGACCAGGTGCGCCCGGTACTGAGGGGAGTCCCGCCAGGCGGGCAGGGCTGACCGCAGCAGTCTCCGGGAGACTCTGGCGTGCGAACGGGAGACCCCTATTATAGGCGCCTATGCCATACAAGATCAGCGTCAATCGAGAACTGTGCGCAAGCAACGCGGAATGCGTGTCGATGGCGCCCGAGGTGTTCGAGCTGGACGATGAGGATTTCTGTGTGGTGATCGACCCTGAGGGAGCCAAGGACAAGCGGATTCTGGATGCCGCCCGGGCCTGCCCCGTCGACGCAATCACGCTCATCGCTTCCGACGGGGAACAGATCTGGCCCTGAGGTCAGGCGGAAAGGGGCTGGGAGCGACCTGACCGCCTACTGTCCCCCGCTCCACTCGACCAGACGGGTCACGCGACGCACCGCTGCCCCCGGCACGACGACGTGTTGGTGGTCCGTCCGCACCCCGAATTTGAGCATTCGCGCCACAAACTCCGCGGAGGTGGTGGCGGAGGCGCCGGGTGTGAACTGGGCGGCGTCGTGCAGTAACAATCCGGCCGGGGTTTCCTCGTGGTAGCGCCCGACGTAGAGCTCACCCGTCCCGAGCTCCACGACAACCGTGATGCCGTGAAGCTCCGAATGACCGGGGTGAAAGACGTGACCGGTGCCGTGGGGACCGGTCTCGTGCGCCGGGGTGTCGTGGTCGTGTGACTGGGCGGCGCTCATACCGTAGAGGGAGTGCAATATTGATCGAAGGCTGCCGTGAGATCCGCCGCGATCTGCTGCGGGGAACGGCCCTCAATCATGTGCCGGTGAACGAAGTGCACGACCTCGCCGTCGCGCAGCAGCGCCATCGAGGGGCTGCTCGGCGCGTAGTCGCTGAAAAATTGCCGGGCTCGTGCGGTGGCATCGAGATCCTGCCCGGCGAAGACGGTCACGATGTTTCGCGGTCGGGTCCCGTGCTTCAGCGCAAGCGACAATCCGGGGCGCGCGGTTCCCGCGGCGCAGCCGCAGACGGAATTGACGAACACGAGGGTTGTGCCCTGGCTATCGCTCATTGCCGCATCGACGTCGGGGACGGTCGGAAGCTCACGTACGCCCATGCGGACCATTTCCTCGCGCATCGGCTGAACCATTCGGGGATCGTAGGGCATTGTCGGGCAACTCCATGAGTATTCGTGTACCAGCACAGATTGCGCGGGCGGCGCGACGGGATTGTCCCGCCCGTCTCACGCTGACACTGGTTCCTTCGCTTCACCATCAATGGCACTCTTGAGCGCGTGCCAGGAAAGGCTCGCACACTTCACTCGGGCGGGGAACTCCCGTACGCCGGCAAATACCGCCAGCTTCGGGGGAAGATCGGCATCCGGCCCACCCTGCCCCGTTACCATCCGGTGAAAACTGCCAAACATCCGCTCGACCTCCTCCACCGTCTTGCCCTTGACCGCCGTCGTCATGAGCGAGGCCGACGCCTTTGAGATGGCGCACCCGGAACCCTGGAAGGAGACGTCGGTGATCCGATCACCATCCAGCTTGAGCCAGAATGTGAACTGGTCGCCGCAGAGCGGGTTGTATCCCTCGGCGCAGCGATTGGCATGTTCCAGGACGCGAAAATTCCGGGGCGACCGGTTGTGATCGAGGATCAGACTCTGGTAGAGCTCATTCGCCTCGGACATCAGCTGAACACCTTTCGGGCCTCGACCAGCCCCTCGACCAACGCATCGACCTCAGCGCGGGTGTTGTAGAGGGCGAACGACGCCCGGACCGTCCCCGGGACACCCAGGCGCCGCATGAGTGGCTGGGCGCAGTGGTGGCTGGCCCTCACGGCGACGCCATGCAGGTCGAGCACCGTCCCGAGGTCATGGGGATGAATGCCGTCGAGCACGAACGACACCACACTCACCCGCTCGGCGGTCGCGCCAAACACGCGCACCCCCGGCAACCGTAAGAGTTGCTCCGTGGCGTAGAGCAGCAGATCCGCCTCGTGCGCGTCAACCAGCGCGCGATCCAGTCCCGTGAGATACTCCAGCGCCGCACCGAACCCCATCACCTGGGCGATCGGGGGCGTGCCGGCCTCAAAACGGTCTGGGACGGGCGCGTAGGTGGTCTCCTCAAACGTGACCGACTGAATCATTCCTCCGCCACCCTGCCAGGGCGGCATCGCGTCGAGGAGAGCCTGACGACCCCAGACGAAACCGACGCCGGTGGGACCATACATCTTGTGCGCTGAGGCGACGTAGAAATCGCAGCCGAGCGCCTGGACGTCGATCCGAAGATGCGCGGTCGCCTGTGCACCATCGACCACAACTGCCGCACCCGCGGCATGGGCCCGATCCGCAATTCGTCGCACTGGATTGACCGTGCCGAGCACGTTGGAGACGTGCGTCAGCGCGACGATGCGGGTCCGGGTGTTGAGCAGGTGATCCAGCGCGCCGAGGTCAAGGATGCCGGCTTCGGTGACGGGGATGACCCGGATGACCGCGCCCGTGGCCTGGGCGGTGAGTTGCCAGGGCACGATGTTGGAGTGATGCTCCATCTCGGTGAGGAGAATCTCGTCGCCCGGCTGGAGCGTGCTTCGTCCATAGCTGGACGCGACGAGATTGAGACCCGCGGTCGTTCCAGCGGTGAAGATCACCTCGTCCGCCACCGGCGCATTCAGGAACGCGCGCAGGGATTCACGCACCGCGTCGTACCGCGTCGTCGCCCGCTGGCTGAGGGTGTGCACACCGCGGTGCACGTTGGCATGCTCGCGCAGCGCATAGTCGGCCTCCGCCTCCACCACGGCGCGGGGTCGCTGGCTGCTGGCCCCGTTGTCGAGATAGGCCAGCGCTCGTCCGTTGATTCGTTCCTGCAGGACCGGGAAGTCCCGTCGCGCCCGCGCCACGTCGAATACCGGAGGCTGGGTCCGGGCCGGGGCGTGATCGGTGAGCGAGGTGGTCATGGCGGGATCAGCGCGAGGCAAGTCCGGCGAGCCGGGCCATGACCACGGCTTCGAGAGATTCGCGGATGGCGGCGTACGGCAGCTCTTCCAGGACTTCGGCGGCGAACGCGTAGGTCAGAATCTTCCGCCCCAGGACCGGTCCGATCCCCCGGCTCTTGAGGTAGAAGGCCGCGACGTCATCGAGCGCCCCGACGGTGGCGCCGTGGGTGCACTTCACGTCGTCGGCAAAGATCTCGAGCTGCGGCTTGGTGTTGATCCGTGCCTGATCGGAGAGCAGCAGCGCCCGATTGGTCTGCTTGGCGTCGGTCTTCTGGGCGTCGGGCGTGACGTAGATTTTTCCGTTGAAGATTCCATGGGATTTGTCGTCCAGGATTCCCTTGTAGATCTCCCGGGTGTCGCAGTTGGGGTGCGAGTGCAGGATCGAGGTGTGATTCCCGATCTCCTGCTGACCGCGCCCGTAGTAAAAGCCGAGCATCTGACCGTGGCTGCCTGGACCATCCAGCACCATGTCGATCGTGTTGCGGGCGACGAGACCTCCCAGAGTCACCGCATAGGACAGCACCCGGCTGTCCCTGCCCTGGTGCAGGTGCGTGGTGCCTATATGGAAAGCCTTCTCGCTCTCCCGCTGTATCCGGGTATGCTCGAACTGTGCGCCCTCCTCGACCACCGCTTCGGTGACGGCATTGGTGAGGTAGGAATCGTCGACCAGCCCGATGTAGCTCTCGATGACTGCGGCCCGGCTGCCGCGCTCCAGGCGGATGAAGTTGCGAGGATAGCTCGCGGCGTCGCGCCCGCGGCTGTCGGTGGCGAACACCACGTGGATCGGTGCTGCAACCTCGACGTCGCGTGCGACGTGCAGGTACAGGCCGTCGCCGGCCAGTGCGGTGTTGAGCGCGGTGAAGCCATTCTGCTCGATCCGGGCGTACCGGCCGAGCTCGCCATCGAGCCGGGCCGATTCGGTGCCGAGCGCGGTGGCGAGATTCCGGATCGTGACGCCGGCGGGCAACGAGGCCAGCGTCGAGCGGGCGGGCAGGAACCGTCCATTAAGGAATACCAGCGTGCTCGCACCGGGGATATCGTAGAGAAACGGCTCCAGAACGCCTGCGGCGAGATCGACCGAGTCACCGGCGGCGAGCGGGAATTCTCGACTGGTGATCGGCTGGAGATTGGTGAACCGCCAGTCCTCGTCCCGGGTCGTCGGGAAGCCGGTGGTACGGAAGCGCTCGAGCGCCGTGGCGCGGAGACCCTGCAGCCACGGCGCCGTGCTGCCGTCATGCTGCTGGAGGGTCTCGTGATCCTGCAGGTACGCGGTGCTCACGCGCCCACCGTCGCCTCTGTCAGCCACTCATAGCCCTTTGCCTCGAGTTCGAGGGCGAGCTCTTTTCCCCCGGATCGGACGATCCGCCCGTTGGCCAGGACGTGCACCACGTCCGGCACGATGTAGTTGAGCAGACGCTGATAGTGCGTCACTACGATCGTGGCGTTGTCCGGACGGCGCAGCTTGTTGACGCCCCCCGCCACGATGCGCAGGGCATCGATATCGAGACCCGAGTCGGTTTCGTCAAGAATCGCCAGCCGTGGCGCAAGCACCGCCATCTGCAGGATCTCATTGCGCTTCTTCTCGCCACCGGAAAATCCGAAGTTGACGGCGCGCGACAGGATTTCCGGTCCCCACTCGACCAGCTTCAGCTTTTCCTCGACCAGGTCGAGAAAGTCGATGGGATCGATTTCCTCTTCGCCCCGCGCCTTCCGGATCTCGTTGTAGGCGGCACGGAGAAAGTAGGCGTTCGAGACGCCCGGAATCTCCACCGGATACTGAAACGCAAGGAAGAGACCGGCCCGCGCCCGTTCCTCCGGTTCCATGTCCAGCAGGTCCTTGCCCATGTACGTGGCAGACCCGCCGGTGACGGCGTAGGCCGGATGGCCCGCCAGCACCTGGGCGAGGGTGCTCTTGCCGGAACCGTTGGGGCCCATGATGGCATGAACCTCACCAGGCTTCACGCTGAGGGTGATCCCGTTCAGGATCTGCTTCTCTCCCGCCTTCGCGTGGAGGTCCTTGATCTCGAGCACGTGCGATTCTCCTCTGGGAACGGACGACCACCACGGCCGCCCCTACAATGCCGCCCTGCCCTATCCGACGCTGCCCTCGAGACTCACGCCGAGCAGCTTTTGCGCCTCGACCGCGAACTCCATCGGCAGCTCCTTGAAGACTTCCTTGCAGAAACCGTTCACGACCATGCTGATGGCGTTCTCGGTGTTGAGCCCGCGCTGCTTCAGGTAGAAGATCTGGTCTTCGCCAATCTTCGAGGTGGAGGCTTCATGCTCCACCGACGCGGTCGGGTTCTGAATATCGATGTACGGGAAGGTGTGCGCCCCGCATCGATTCCCGATGAGCATGGAGTCACACTGGGTATAGTTGCGCGCCCCGGCCGCTTTGGGGAGCATCTTGACCAGGCCGCGGTAACTGTTGTTGCCCCGTCCGGCCGAAATGCCCTTCGATACGATCGTGCTCCGAGTGTTCCGGCCCACGTGAATCATCTTCGTGCCGGTGTCGGCGACCTGCTTGCCATTGACGACTGCGACCGAGTAGAACTCGCCCACCGAATCGTCACCCTGCAGGATGACGCTGGGATATTTCCAGGTGATGGCCGACCCGGTTTCGACCTGGGTCCACGAAATGCGCGCCCGCGCGCCAGCGCACTTGCCGCGCTTGGTGACGAAGTTGTAGATCCCGCCCTTCCCCTCCGCGTCGCCGGCATACCAGTTCTGCACGGTGGAGTACTTGATGCTGGCGTCCGTGAGAGCGACCAGCTCCACGACCGCGGCATGCAGCTGATTGGTGTCGCGCTTTGGCGCGGTGCACCCCTCCAGATAGCTCACCGTGGCGCCTTCCTCGGCGACGATCAGCGTCCGCTCGAACTGGCCCACATCCGCGGTGTTGATCCGGAAATAGGTCGAGAGTTCCATGGGGCAGCGGACCCCCTTGGGGATGTACACGAACGACCCGTCACTGAAGACCGCGGAATTGAGCGCGGCGAAGAAATTGTCGTTGTACGGCACCACGGAGCCCAGGTAGCGCTGCACCAGCTCCGGATGTTCCCGGACGGCTTCGCTCATGGAGCAGAAGATCACACCGGACTTGGCGAGTGTCGCCTTGAACGTGGTCGCGACCGAGACGCTGTCGAAGATGGCATCGACCGCCACACCGGCGAACAACTTCTGTTCATTCAGCGGGATCCCGAGCTTCTCGTAGGTCCGCAGGAGTTCAGGATCCACATCGGCGAGGCTCCCCAGCGGCTTCTTCGTCTTGGGGGAGGCGTAGTAGATCATGTCCTGATAGTCGATCGGAGCGTACGTCAGGTTGGCCCAGTGATGCGGCTCCTTCATCTCGAGCCAGCGACGATAGGCCTTCAAGCGCCACTCCAGCATCCAGGCCGGCTCCTGCTTCTTGGCCGAGATCAGCCGGACGACATCCTCACTCAGGCCACGGGGAATGACATCGGACTCGATATCCGTCACGAAGCCGTATTGATATTCCCGGTTGACCAGCGATTCGACCGGTGTCGTCATGGGTTCTCCTCAGGGACCGCCGCGTCCCGATGGGTCCGTTCGTGCGATTCGTCGCCGTCGGGAAAGTGAACCTTGTACTCGCAGGCAATACACCCGTCGAGCATGTGGGTTTCCCGTTCCACTTCCGCTCCCAGCACCTCCTGGAGGAAGCGGGCTTCCGCCGCGCAGATTTCCGGGAAGCGCTCCGCCACCGCGCGGATGGCGCAATGGTGCTCGGTCAGCCGGAATCCCTGCAGCTCCGGCTGCCACTCGGCCATGAAGCCGCCCGCCGCCAGTGCGCGGAGTACCACCTCGCGGCGGCGCGACGGCGGAGCGCCCGCCAATTCGGCCCGCAGCCCCCGCGCGAGCTCCACAAACCGGGACTCGATGGCGTCGACCACCGCCTGTCGGCCGGCGAGCGCCGCCACGCAATCCAACACCTCGGTGAGCACTTCCTTGTATCGCTGGGGGAACAGCGCCTCACCGGAGGCCTCGAGGTGCCAGGCAAATGTCGGTGCACCCACCCCGCGGCGCTCTCGGCGATACCCGATCAATCCTTCGGATTCCAGCTCCCGAAGGTGGTGTCGGACGGCGTTGGCGGAGAGCCCGAGCTGCTCCCCGAGGCACCGGCTGCTGAGCGCCCCTGCCCGCTTGAGCGCGACAAGCACGGCGCCCCTTGTTCCTTTGTAGGCGGAGGGAAGCAGCTGTTCGTCGATGGGAGCGATCACCGGTGCACTCATAGAGGGGCAGATCCTACCTCCCTTATCGGGATTTGTCAACTAAACACCAAACTCTTGGTATTAATGGTTAACTCAATATTCATGAGCAGATTGCGGGTTCGACAGCGGCATACGATGGCCTACGGTCGTTGCAGCACTCTGGGCAGTACATATAATAGTTGTATAAGCAACTCCTAAATCTGACCCGGAAAATCGACCGAAGATCGACTGACGGGGGCTGGCTCAGGAGGGGCTATTGTGGGTCAGAGGATCCGACGCAAGATTGGGAGGGGAATTTCTCGAGGAGCCACCGCCGTGACCATTCATCGGATCCGCATGCTGGGCGACCCGGTACTGCGCGCCCAATGTGAACCGATATCGAAGCCAGGGTCGACCGCCGTCCGGGTTATCATCGACGATTTGCGGGAGACCCTGCGTGACTTCCAGTCCCGCTTCGGCTACGGCCGGGCGATCGCGGCGCCCCAAATTGGGGCGCCGGTCCGCATTGTCTACGTGGAAATGGACAAGCCCTGGGCTCTAATCAATCCCGAAATCGTGGACGTCGGGAACGAAGACTTCACGGTCTGGGACGACTGTTTTTCCTCGCCCACCCTGCTGGTGCGGGTCTCGCGAGCGTACCGGATCAAGGTGCGCTATGAGGACCAGAAGGGGGAGTCACACACGGTTGAACTGGAAGGCGACCGGGCGGAGCTGCTCCAGCACGAAATCGATCACCTCGATGGGGTCCTTTCGGTCGACCGGCCCCACGGACTGGATTCGTTCTGTGTGCGCGAGGAGTGGTCCCGGCAGCACGCGCACGAGGGGCGGTACGGCGAGCCGGAAGTGAGGAGCGCCAGCTACGCGACTCCACTCAGCGGATTATTGTAGCAGAATCGGCGGGTGGGCTCGGCAGTACCCGACCGCGCGGATCCATCCGCTGCAGATTTGCGCCGATACGCTGCACGTAGGTCAACGTCTCCGCATGCCGCCATCGTGGCACCTCCGACGCCACCGCCGCAACGCTGCCCCACAGGCGTGGATCCAGCGCCCGTAAACGGGCAAGGGTCTGCGCCCGGAGCAGCGGCACCCGCCCCGCGTTGTAACTTGCAAACATGAAGCGATCGTGGTCGGTCTGGTCGACGGAGTCGCGCCAGAGGCGCCAGAGCCTCCGGTCGTAGTAAATCCCCGCGGCGATATTCCATTCCTGATCATCTACCGATTGGAAGGCGCTGTTCTTGGTCTGAATTTCCGCGAAGGTGGAGGGCATCAGCTGCATGATGCCGCGGGCACCCACCCAGCTCCTGGCGTTCGGGTCGAGGTTGCTCTCGGTGATCGCCTGGGCCTTGAACGTGCGCCAGTCATACCCGACGCCAAAATACCGCTTGCTGTACTTCTGAAAGGTGTCGTCGAAGCGACTGGTATTCGCCTGTGACCAGAGGGGTGATGCCACGGTCAGGAGAAGCAGGGAGTGCAGCACCGCGTACAGGTGAGGCCGGGCTCCGCCCAGCAGGCGGGCGGGGAGCGACGACGACCTGGGGAACCCCCTCGCTGCGCTCGAGCTCAATTCAGAGCTCCGGCAATGATGATGGCGATCGACAGAAAGATGGCCGCGACAAAAATGCCCACCGCAACATTTCCCCGTCGCAACTCCTCGGCGAAATTGACCTCAGGAGTCAGCCAGTCGATCACCCGGTACGCGACATACATGAGCACGACACCGATGACGGCATACAGGATATTCAGTCCGATGATCGACCATTCCATGACCCCTCCGGCGGAACGGGACGTCGCAGCTGCGGTGGGTGGGATGGCACCAATATGGGGCCGTGTGCGCTGGGCGAAAGCCGGCATGCTCCTGCTGGCCTGCCTGTGCCTGCTGTGGGGTCTCCCGATCCCGCTGGCGGGACAATCGGACACCAGTGCCCGCGAGATCACTCCCGCCGGAGTGTTCCGGGCATCCGCGCTGGTGGATTCGGTCTTTGTCGATCGGCAACTGCCGAACGCGAGAGTCGACGGCGGCGACTTTGCCGCATACCTGATGGCCCGGCTCGGCGCACGTGCGCTCCCCCCGGATTTTGGCTTCCGGGTGACGGTGGATTCAACGCTGCTGCGGATCGGAGGCCGGATCGCAGATCTGCCGCCCGACGCGCGACGGGCCCTCGCCGGACTCGTCATGATTCTCCCCCCGGAAACGCAACTCGAGGCGCAGATCGAACTCCTCACTGCCGGTCCCGAGGTCGCCCGCTTCCGGCTGCGCGGAGCCACTGTTTCGGGTATCCCCGTCCCGGAGGCGTTTCTCGCGACCATGCTCGCTGATGTCGGCCGCAACTACCCAGCGCTGACTCCGACCGGACGCGATCTGCTGGTCCAGATCCCGGCGGGGGCCAGTATCAGGCTGTTGCCAGGCATGGTTGCCCTGATCGGTCCGTCGGAGCGCCGGTTGCGTGCGCGGTCACAGAACGACACTTTCAATGTCATCCCAACCCGAGGCGACCCATGCTGCTCCTGCTCTCCACCCTGCTCGCCGGTGCTCCAGTCGCCGATTCCGCCCGCACCATCAACGGAGTCGCCCTGCCTGCGACCATCGAAGTCGGTGGACACACGCTGAGCCTCAACGGCGCCGCACTCCGCAAGAAATTCGTGATCAAGGTGTACGTCGCGGGACTGTACGTCGCGTCGCCGTCCGGGAATGCCGATGAGATCCTCGCCGCCGACGCGCCGCGGCAGATGCTCATGCACTTCATCTCGGGTCACGGCACCAAGGGCAAGATCTGCGGGGCCTGGAACGACGGGCTCAAGGACAACACGCCCGGGGCATCGGCCGAGCTGAAACAGCAGTTCACTGAGCTCTGCGGGATGATGCTGGATATCAAGAACGGTGAGCGGATGACGCTCAGCTACGTCCCGGGCTCGGGGACGACGATCGACATCGCAGGCACCGATCGAGGCACCATCCAGGGCAAGGACTTCGCCGACGCGCTGCTGCGTTGCTGGATCGGGCCGAAGCCCGGCCCGGGTGAGGGGTTCAAGAAGGGCGTGCTGGGTCTTTAGAACCATTCTCCCAGTCGCACAAACATCATGTCCCGGTCGCGCCGGGCCCGGCTGTATTCCACCCGAATCGGTCCGACCGGGGTCTTCGCGCCGAGCCCGATGCGCCCGCCGTATTCCCAGGTACTGGTGGGGAAGGCGGAGCCGCCCGTGGCTACCTGCCCGAACGCCCCTTCAAACTGGAGCTCGAGCGGCCCGACCAGCGTCACCGCCGCGCTCAGCCCGCCGAGGGCTTCGCGGGTCCCCCGTCGTTCTCCCACGTGCAATCCGGGAAATCCGTCGTAGCCTCCCAGCATGAACGTCGACTGGAGCGGTACACGGCCACTGGCCCACCCATAGCGCAGCCACGGCGTCAGCCGGAATCGGCGGTTGATTCTCATCGGGGTGAATAACTCCGCGGCGAAGCGCTTGTAGGCGCCGAGTACAGCGGCCTCCGCCAGGAGATGGGTCGCTCCATGCCGAACGTCCCGCTGCAAGCGGACGACACCACCGAGTGTCGTACGATCCCCGCGGGCCGCCTCATGCCAGATGTGCAGCCGTCCGCCGATCGAAAGGCTGACTTCCCCTCCAATTTCCTGCTCCAAACCAACGAAGCCGACCGCCTCGCGAATCTTGACCCCGGGTATTTCATCACCGATGGAGTCGAACGATCGCACCCGTTCCCGCGCCAGCGTGAGAACCACGGCGGGGCGCAGGGGCTGGTGCGTCAGAGTGTAGGTACGGAGGCCGAGCTCGAGATCCTGCCGTAATTCTCCCAGCCCGAGCACGGCAGAGCCTTCCAATCGCCGGTTGGCGAGACGACGGTCCGATGCGCCAACCCACATCCGGCCGCCGAGGTCATTGTCGTAGGTGATGCCCAACGCGGTGAGGCGTCGATTCGCGGGGCGCACTTCCAGGTTGAGCTCCACCGAATCCGCCGGACCGGTGGGCTGCAGCCAGGCCGCCGCAATTCCATCGTTCGTTTCGAGCAACCGGAATCCGGCGCGGGTCGCCGCCGGGTCGATGGAGTCGCCTTCCTCGACCCGGAGCAGCTGGCGCACGAACGCCTGTTCGGCCGGACTGCCGCCGTGGCTGGTGATGTGGGCGATCCGGAGCCGGGGAGCCGGCGGCAGGGGAAGCCGTGGGGAGCGGGCGCAGGTGTCGCCTTGGAGAGTCTCCCGGGCCGCATCGTAGCCGCGGGCAATCAGCGTGGAGATGGTGGCTCCGGAGAAGTCGAGGCTGGCGAATCCGTCGACATCGGGCCGGATGTAGCGGTCGGCCGGCCCGAGGAGGGCCCGAGGCTGGTTGAACAGGAAGCCGAGGAGACGTTCCGCGAGCGCAATGGGTGAACGAAGATTGACCGTGTCTGCGAAATGCTCGGTGGCATCGGAGACGATGACCCGCATGGCGCCTTCTCGCCGCGCTGCCTCGACCGGAACGTTGGCGACCAGGGCACCGTCGCCGAGATCGCGCCCGTCCAGCCGTTCCGGTTCGAAGATCAGCGGTATCGACATGCTGGCCCGGACCGCGCGGGCGAGATCACCCGCCCGCAGGATCACCTCGTCGCGTCCCAGCAGATCGGTCGCGATCGCCCGGAACGGAATGGGGAGCGAATCGAAGTTGCCGCGTGCGCGGAGGTTTCCGCGGAGCATGGCGGCGTTGATCAGGCCGTTGACCTCCGACTCGCGCACGGCGGCACGCTGCAGTGTGAAGCTGCCGTCGCCCTGCTCCCACACGACTAACGGGAGTCGGGCTCCGAGGGAGTGGGGCGTCCGCGGTTCGTATTTGCGGAACAGGCCGCCGAGGGGGAGTGATCGGGTGAGTGAGTCGATGTCGCGTCCGGCGTAGCCGCTGGCGTACATGGCGCCGACGATAGCACCCATGCTCGTGCCGATCACGAGATCGGGGTGAATGCCGAGGCTGTCCAGCACCCGGAGGACGCCGATGTGGGCGAGTCCCTTGGCCCCGCCGCCGGAGAGGACCAGCGCAAGGGGGCCGGCAGGACACGTCTGGCCTGACGCGGGGGAACCCAAGCCCAGAAGCAGTGATGCAACGAGGAGCAGGGTGCGGCAGGGACGGTGCATGGACGAAAACATAATCGCCCCCTTGCGCCGGGCCCGAGGCTTTCGCAATACTTTGCAGCCTCCGTCCCCCACGACACCGAACCTCGACTGGCGCAAGCCGGTATTCCTGACTTGAAGGAGCAGAACACATGACCTACGTGATCGTTGAAGCCTGTATCGGCGTCAAGGATCGCGCCTGTGTGGATGTGTGCCCGGTGGACTGCATCTACGAGGGCGCGGACATGCTCTACATCCACCCGGATGAATGCATTGACTGCGGTGCCTGCGAACCGGAGTGCCCGGTGAACGCCATCTTTCCCGAAGAGGATGTGCCGGCGAACATGCAGAGCTACATCGAAAAGAACAAAGTGATCTTCACCAGCGATACGCCGCCGGGACGGCCGAAGAAGTAGCTGGCAGCGCGCAGCTTACAGGAACAACACGAGACCCCTGAGCTGATGCTCGGGGGTCTTTGCTTTGTCGACGAACCGGTTTGCAGCGGGGCACTTCACTCCCTATCACCTGATAGCTGTCAGCTATCAGTCGCCACCTGACAAGGAGAGACGCCCCGGTGCCGAACTAGCTTGGCCGCGGCACCGGAGCGTTCATTGAGGAGGGACAGCACCTGCGACGGCCGTGCACCAGGAGGTGAAGCCATCAGGGTGTAAGACGCTCGAATGCGGGAGAAAGTTGCAGACTAGGCCGGAGCGGCCAACTGGGCCAGAAAATCTGCGATCAGGGTGGTGACCCGCTCGGGCTGTTCGACCGGGGTGAGGTGGCCCGCCCCCGGGAGAATGACAAGCCTGGCATCCGGCAGGGCATCGGCCATCGTCTGGGCGCACTCCGCGGGCGTGATGACGTCCTCAGCGCCGACGATGACGAGCGCCGGGAGATGGCCAAGGGTCGGAAGCAATGTGAGGCTGTCCGGCCGATCGCGGAGCGCCCCGATCGCGCCGATGATTCCGGACACTGGCGTCGCGGCCATCATCTGCTGGATGCGTTCGCGCAGGGCCGGGTGGGCCTCGACGCTGGTGCGTCCCAGGACGACCGGCAGCATCGCGGCGGCGATGGCTTCCGCGCCGCCCTCGCGCACCTGGGCCAGCGCCGTCTCTCGTGCGCGCCGGGCGTCGGGTGAGTCAGCTTCCGCCCGCGTATCCACCAGGATCAGGCCGCGGACTCGCGCCGGGGCGCGCCGGAGCATCTCGAAGGCGACATACCCACCCATCGACAACCCGCAGAGAACCACCTGGTCCACGCCGAGTGTGTTCAGCAGCGCGAAGAGATCCTCGGCGTAGGTGGTCATGCTGTAGCCCAGGTCGGGGGCGTCGGACTGTCCCATGCCGCGCAGGTCGGGAGCAATCCGCATCCAGCCATCCAGCGAGCCGAGGGTATGCTCCCAGATGGTGTGGTCGAGCGGGTAGCCATGGATAAAGAGGATTGCCGGCCCCTTGCCGCGCACGTCGGCGGCGAGGTTGACCCCGTTGACCGCGATGCGTCGCAGATGATCGGGCAGGGCGCGATTGGCCATCGCAGGCGGGACCGCCTCTGGCACCGGGACGGGACGACCCTGCGCGTCGACGCAGACGAACACGATTTCGGTCGTCGCGACCAGCGCGTCATCACGAAGGCGACGGCAGGTCTGACGGAGCGTGAAGCTGGTGCGCCCGAGGTGCAGCAACAGTTGACTGAAGCGGAGGACGTCGCCGGGAAATACCTGTGCGTGAAACTCGATGGTGGTTTTCCTCAATGCGGGCCAGACGCCCAGGCGCGTGAAGAAATCCATGCCCGGCCCGCGGGCGAGCACCTCCCAGCGGGCCCGCTCGAAGAGCGCGTGAAACGAGGCCTGGTTGAGGTGACCGTAGGCGTCGCATTCATCGGGGTAGACCGTCAGATCAATTTCGGGAGCGGCCACAACGACTCCGAGTAGGCCCGGGCTCGGCGCAGGAGGGAATGCTCGGCCACCAACGGCGGGGCGAGTCGTGGATCAAAGGTATGCCAGAGGCAGAGGTGCGGGAAGGAAGCGGCGAGGTCTCCGAGTGCCGCGGCTGCCTTGGCAGTATAGGTGAGATCCGTCGTGATTCCGTCAAGCGACAATCGGGCGAGCGCGGCACTCGCTCCAGCCGTCGGGTGACCATACCCGGCGCCGAGATGATGCTTGATCACGATCAATGGGGCTTCGAGGGCAGGCAGATCGAGACCGCACCGACGAAGCAGGCGGCGCGTCCGGCCCGCAAGCCCGCGGACACGGCGCTCGGAGGCGAAGAAGGGCGAGGCCACCCGGACTGCGCAGATGGTGAGCGGGAGGCGAGCGATCTGACAGCCCAGCAGCAACCCGGCCGCGGTTCCGCCGGACCCGAGCGGAACGACGATGGCGTCAGGGCGGGGGAGTTCGCCGGCATCGATCTGAGAGGCGAGCTCAAGTGCGGCGTTCACGGAGCCGAGCACGCCGAGCGGCGCGGCACCCCCCGGTCCAAAGAAGGTCGGAATCCCCTGGGTCCGAGCGGCGAACCAAGCCCGGATGACCGCGAACGGCAGGCAGGCAGGGGTGCGGGCCAGATGGACATGGCCGTTGGCGAGCGTCGTATTCAGCGCGCCAGCGACGGTGTCAGTCCACGGCTGGGGGAAGAGGGCCAGGTGCGCCTCCCGGCCGGTGACTCTGGCGGCCGTTGCGAGCGCGGCACACCAGGTCGAGCCGAAGCCGCCGAGCGAAGCGATCGAGCGCCCTGCGGTGGGCAGCAGCCACTCCAGGGCACGCAGCTTGTTGCCGCCGAACGGGGTCCCGTTGAGGTCCTCCCGCTTGACGCTCAGCGAGTGGGCCCCGATCTGCCGGGCGAGATCGGGCAGCAGCTGCACCGGGGAGGGAAACTTCCCGAGGCTGCGCCAGAGGGGCGGACGCGGCAGGAGTGCGATGAGGGGGAGCGACATGAGTTGGGAAGAAGGAGAACGGGGAAATGCGAAAGGGGAAGGGGAAAAGGGAAAGGGGAAAGGGCGACTGGGTGAAAAGGAAAAGTGGGACGGACGTGCGGGGCGGCTAGATTGCAGCACCGGGAGCCCGATCGGGTCGTCCGGGCAGGTCCACCTCGAGGGTTGATTGTGCCCCATGAAACCACCGACTGACTATATCCGCCATGCCGCGCGTCTGGCGCGCAAGATCCAGATGGATGCCGCGATGGGTGGCACTCCCCAGCCGGACGCCGATTTCTACAAGACGCTCGCCAAGGCGCTGGAGGAGATTGCCGTCGGGCTTGAAATGGTGAGTCCACGTGAGTGACGCGGTGTCGGCGGCGTTACCGATGCTCTATCTCGATTCGCAGCCTGCCTTCGATCGCTTCGCCGCCACATTACGCGGGACGCCGCTGCTGGCAATCGACACGGAAGCGGCCAGCTTCCATCGGTATCGCGACCGAGTCTACCTGGTCCAGCTCTCCACCCGGACCGATACCGCCGTGGTGGATCCACTTGCGGTGCCGGATCTCTCCGCCCTCGGCGCGCTCATGGCGAACCCGGCGGTCGAGGTGCTGTTTCATGATGCGGACTACGATCTTCGCATCCTGGACCGTGACTACGGATTTCACGCCTCCCACCTCTTTGACACCCGGGTCGCGGCGCAGTTGCTGAACGAGCCCGGCATCGGGCTGGCGGCGCTGCTGGAGAAGTATCTCAGCGTCAAGATCGACAAGAAATTCCAGCGGGCTGACTGGTCGATGCGGCCGCTGCTCCCGGGCATGCTGGAATATGCCGCGAACGATACGCGCTACCTGCCGACGCTGCGGGACATCATGCAGGGGCGGTTGGAGGAGATGGGCCGTTGGAGCTGGGCGGAAGAGGAATTCGGGCTGATCGAAAAGATGCGGTGGAATCTGACCGGCCCGGCGGAGGAAGCGTATCTCCGGATGAAAGGGGCTCGCACGCTGCGGGGCCACCAGCTTGCGGTGCTCCGGGAGCTGTTTGCGCTTCGAGAACTCATCGCGAGTGAGCTGGACCGCGCCCCGTTCCGGGTCCTGATGAACGAGGCGATGCTCGCGATCGCGAAGGGGATGCCGACGGATGCCAACGCGCTGCGTGACCTGAAGGCGCTCTCACCTGACCAAATGCGGCGGCGCGGAGATGAGATCCTGGCCGCAGTCGCCCGCGGCGCCGCCGCGCCACGGGAGAGTCTCCCGGTGTTCGAGCGGGGGAAGCGAGTGGCCCCAGACGTCGCGTACGAAGCTCGACTTGACCGGATGAAGACCGAGCGCAACGCGATCGCCGAACGGATCGGGCTGGCGCCCGGCGTCTTGTGCCCCAATGGGCACCTCGAAGCGGTCGCCCGACTGGAGCCGAAGACGATGGCACAGCTTGACGAGATTCCCGAGATGCGTCGGTGGCAGCGGGAGGTTGTGGGTGAAGCGCTGGTGCGGGCGTCGCTGGGAAAGCCCGGACAATGAAAGAGGGCGGATCTTGTAGGGGCGGATCTGAGATCCGCCCCTACGTGATCCGCCCCGACAGTGCCACCGATTAGATGAATCAGCCGCCGAGAAACGCGCGGATCCGGGGATCCATCTTCTCGGGTGTCCAGTAGGGCTCCCACACGATTTCGATTTCGGCAGAGCGGACACCCTCGAGTTCCTCGATGGTGTGCTTGACGTCGCCCACAATCTCCGGTCCGGAGGGACAACCCGGCGACGTGAGCGTCATTTTGACGTGGACATCCCCCTCATCACTGATGGCGACATCGTAAATGAGCCCGATATCGATCAAGTTGAGATTGAGCTCCGGGTCCTTGACCCCGCGGAGGGCTTTGCGGATGGATTCGTCGGTCTGCATGGGGTGGAAGATAGCGAGGGCAGGGAAAGACCGGGAGGTGGGAGCGGTCAGCGGTCAGCATTGAGCGGTCCGCGGTCGGCTTGCTGCTGAATGCTGAATGCTGAACGCTCAACGCTCAACGCTGAACGCTGAACGCCGCTCTACCTCCTGTCGATCTCCCGCACCACCGCATCGGCCAGCGCACCGCGAACGCCGCGCAGCGCGCGAATCGAATGCGGCACCTTCGAACCAAAGCTGCGATTGGTCAGCAGGATCAGGAACAGGTCCCGCGCCGGATCGATCCACAGCAACGTACCGGTCCAGCCGGTGTGACCGTATGCCCGATCAGAGAGCAGGTGACCGTAGGCGGAATCGTCGCGATTCCTCGGGTCGGGGCGCTCCCAGCCGAGGAGGCGGGTTGCGCCCGGCCCAGCCGGGGTGAGGAAGAGACGAACGAGAGAGCTGTCCAGCAGCTGTCGGCCATCCAACGCCCCGCCATTGAGCCAGAGCCGGGCGTAGCGCGCCACGGCGGAGCCACTGGCGAAGAGCCCGGCGTGGCCGGCGACGCCACCCCAGCGGGCCGCATTCTGATCGTTCACCTGGCAGCACAGCGGCGTGCCGCGATACTGGGCGGTGGGCGCGGTGTGGTCGGCCAGCGTCGGCGGGGGTCGGTACAGCATCGGGACGAGGCCGGCGGGCTCAAGCACCCGGTGGCGCACGATGTCCTCGAGCGACTGGCCGGTCACCGTCTCGATGATCTGACCCAGCAGGAGAAAATTGAGGTCACTGTATTCGGCGCGAGTGCCTGGCGTCCGCCGCGGCGTCTGACGGTCGAGCAGCGCGATCGCACTGTCGCGGGTTGGCGTCAGCTTGAAGAACGGCAGGTAGCTCGCCAGTCCACTGCTGTGGTCGAGCAGCATGCGCACGGTGATCAGTTCGCGACCGCCCCCGGCATACCGGGGCAGGTACCGCGCGACCGGTGCGTCGAGCGCGAGCTGGCCGGTCGCGAGGAGCTGCAGTACCGCCGGCATGGTGCCAACGACCTTGGTGAGCGAGGCCAGATCCCACAAGGTGGAGTCGGGGGAGGGGACCGGTGCGCTCGCACGCCAGGTCAGATGTCCGAAGGGTTCGGCGTGGATCACCCCGTCATGCCGGCCAATGAGCAGGACCGCGCCGGGATAGATCCCGCGAGTGACGCCGGAACGTACGATGGAGTCGGCGGTGGCGAACCGCTGGGCATGCGCGGGACGCGCGAGCACGGCGAATGCGGCGAGAAGTATCGCGTCAGTGCGGCCTGTCATGGCGGCGCGCCCGCTCGAGTCTCGCCGACCCAGCCCGCCGGCAACTGATAGAGCAGCCGCAGGGAGAAACGGTCCCGGTCGGTCGGCGCCAGCACGGTGGCGATGGGGAACATGACGTCGCTGGAAAGCCCGGAATGCGGCAGGCCGAGAGCATGACCCAGTTCGTGCAGGGCGACGGCGTGCCGCGCCTCGAGCGTCAGCGGGTGACCGGTGGCGGGCGAGCGAGTGGCGAGGGTGACATCGACACGCTTGATGCGTCCCGTGCGGTCCCAGGTCACATCGGTGACCCCGGCGCGATCGCCCTCGAGGGTGTCGGTCCAGCGTACCCGCAGAACCGCCTCGTCGATGTCGGTCACTTCGACGAAGCGGAGGCCGATCCCCGCCGGGCTCCAGGCATCGAGTGCCCAGCGGACATCGTGCACCATGTCGGGCCGAAATCCCTCGCCCCCACCCGGCGTGATCATCACGCCGAGAATGCCGGTATCGGTGGGCCAGCGCCGGATGGTGGAGTCGTTGCCGCCGAGGAGTGAGTCGAGGTAGTGCCGCTCGGGTTCAGTGGTGAGCCGGACCCGCGCGGTCAGTCGGGTGAGGGAGTCGAGCGGCGGGATGAGCGCCCCGGCGAGATCCAGCGGTGACCCGGTCCGGTGATCACCACCCGCATCGCGAGTGAGATCGGCCTCCCCGGCCGCGACCGCGCCCGACGACGCGGAACGCCGGAGGAGTCGCAGTTGGGCGACGACGATGAAGCCCGCAAGTATCAGCAGTGCGAGGACCAGAACGCGACGCAGCATAGTGTAGGCGGAATATCAGCGCGCCATGCCGGGGTGCGCCACCGCTGGCGTGGCTGCACCCGGCCACCTAGACTTTCCGCCCAGCATACCGCAGTCCATTTCCCCGGAGATCCCTGGCACGTGGCTTCCCCTTTTTCGCAGGCGCTGATCCGCTGGCGCTGGGGCATCATCCTGTTCTGGACGGTGCTGGGTTACCTCGCGGCGCAGAAATCTCCCGAGGTGGTGCAGGCGCTGAACGTGCGCGGTGGCAGCCGGGAACCCACCGAAGCGGGTCGGGTGGACCAACTGCTCCGTGACCGGTTCAGCAAGCCGCTCAGCGATTTCTTTGCGATCACGGTGGAATCGCCGGGACTCGTGGATAGTGCTCCGACGCGGACCCTGCTCGACACGCTCATCACCCGGCTGCAGCAACAGCGGTACATCTCGGGAGTCGCCAGCTTCCGGTCGACCGGTGACTCGACCTTCATCAGCCCGGATGGGCACCGCACCTTCCTGATTGTCGGCATCGACACCGCGTCCGCGGACAGCACGTCAAAGCTGGTGGTTCCGGTGCGTGCAGTGGTGCATGCCGCCATGCTGGCGACGGGACTCGACAGCCTCACCCACAAAGTGCGGGTGACCGGCCGCTCAGCGCTCGACCTCGATGTGCGCAGCGTCGTCGCCAGCGACAGCCGTCGCGGAGAACTCCGCCTGCTGCCGCTCACCGCTGGCATTCTCCTCCTGGCCTTCGGCGCGCTGGTCGCCGCCATCCTGCCGCTCATCGTCGGATTCATGGCGATCACCGTGACGCTGGCGGTGATCGTGATTCTCAGCAAGTACACGCCGATGTCGGTCTTTGTGCTGAACATGACCACGATGCTCGGCCTCGGGGTCGGGATTGACTATTCGCTGCTCATTGTCACCCGGTTCCGCGAGGAGTTGAATCGCGGACTGCGGCGCCAGGAGGCGGCCGCGCGGGCGCTGAGTACGGCCGGCGTGGCGGTGCTGACGTCGGGCATGACCGTGGTGGTGGGCTTTGCGGCGCTGCTCCTCACGCCGCTCATCGAGACCCAGAGCGTGGGCATCGGCGGGCTGGTGGTGGTGGCGGTGGCCGTCGCCCTCTCCACCACGCTGCTGCCGTCGCTCCTCGCCGTGCTGGGGCGACAGATCGACCGGCCGCGCTGGCTGGCCCGACGCCTCACCTGGTACCACGCGCCGACCGCGTGGGAACGCTGGGCCCGCGGGCTGTCGCGCAACCCGATCCGTGCGCTGGTGATCGGCGGTGCGGTCATCGCCCTGCTGACGGCACCGGTGTTCTGGATCAAGATCGGGCTCCCCTCGCGCAACTGGTGGCCCTCGGCGACGGAAGCGGGGCAGGGGGTCCTGACGCTCGAGTCGATGGGTGTGTCGAACATCATCCTGCCGGTGCGCGTGATCGTGGAGGTCCCGGAGGGTCAGAGCGTCGTCTCGGCGGCAAGTCTGCGCGGCCTGCGGGCGATCTCGGATTCGCTCCGCGCCGATCCGCGCGTCTTTCAGGTGCGAAGCGTCGTGGATCTCGAACCCGGGACCTCGATCCTGCAGTACTCCCTGCTGTACAGCAATCTCGAGGATGCGCGCGCCCAGTATGCCGCATTCCTCGACGCCTACCTGAGCGGAGATGGCCGGATCGCGCTGATCGACGCCGTGCTGCGCGACACGACCAGCCTGACGTCCGGCATGGATGTCTCGCGTCTGGCCCGCCGCCTCGCCGCCGCACCACCCAAGCAGCTCAGGGAGGCCCGCATTCTGGTGGGCGGCTACACCGCCGCGTCGCTCGATCTGCAGGACCTGCTGCTCCACCGGTTTCCGATGCTGGTGGCACTGATTCTCGCCTGTACCGGCATCATGCTCGCGATCGTGTTCCGGTCGGTGCTGGTGCCGATCAAGGCGATCATCATGAATACCCTCTCGGTGAGCGCCACCTTCGGACTGATCGTGCTGGTGTTCCAGTACGGCTTCGGCGCCAGCCTTTTCGGGCTGGGCGGCCCCACCTCGGCGATCTTCGTAGTGATCCCGGTGCTCGTGTTCGCCGTAGTGTTCGGCCTGAGCATGGACTACGAAGTGTTCCTGCTGGCGCGCGTCAAGGAGGCGTTCGACAAGACCGGCGACAACAACCGTGCGACGGAGGAAGGGCTGTCCGCGACCGCGTCGGTGATCACCTCGGCGGCGCTCATCATGATCCTGGTCTTCGGCGTCTTCGCGTTTGCGCGGGTGCTGGCGATGCAGTTTCTCGGCTTCGGACTCGCCGTCGCGGTCCTGCTGGATGCCACGATCATCCGCATGGTGCTGGTGCCGGCGATCATGACGTTGGCGGGGGAGTGGAACTGGTGGCCGGGGGTCCGGCGCAAGTAAGGGCCCCATGCATGCCGCCCTCACGACGCGGCCCAGACCGATGCGGCGCTAGCTTACGAACAACTGGTCCCGCCATCCGGGAGTGCCGACCCCACCGCCGTCGCCGATCCGATCACAATCCAGCACTGCTTCGCGACATTCGGATTGGTGGCCTGCCCCGACCAGCCGGAGGCGGTGGCCTCGAGAATCGTGACGACGTTGCCAGGGCTGAGCTTGGGATTCAGCGAATCGACCGTCGGGCTATACGCGCGATTCTGGAAGTAGTAAGCCTCCTGCTCCTCGGCGATCCCGTGCAGATCGGAGCTGAGACTCGCGACCGTCGCCTTGTCCTTGGTGAATTGCAGCCGCGCGAAGGCCATCGTCGCGAGGATGCCGAGGACCACCAGCACCGCCAGCATTTCGATGATGGTGAAGCCAGCGCGGTGGTGCCTGCGGATTTCCGTTTCCATGGTTCATCTCCTGACGCGGGCGACACCGGCGGTCACCCCGGCGAAAAGTGCTCAGCCCTTGGCGTCGAGCCAGTTGAGACCGGTGCCAACGTCGACGACGAGTGGCACCTTCAGGCGAGCGGCGGATTCCATGTAGCTCTTCACCAGCGTAGCGACCTGGTCGACGGCGGCCTCGGGGGCCTCAAGCACCAGTTCGTCGTGCACCTGCAGCAGCAGCCGGCCCCCGGTCCCACCCTGGGCCAGTGCGGAGTGAATCCGAATCATGGCGATCTTGATGAGGTCGGCGGCGGAACCCTGCAAGGGCGAGTTTTGTGCCGTCCGCTCCGCGAAGGCCCGGAGATTGAAATTCTTGTCATTGATCTCGGGGATATATCGGCGGCGGCCGAACAGCGTCTCGACATAGCCATGGTCCCGGGCCAGCTTCACCTGGAGATCGAGGAAGGCCCGGACCCCGGAAAATCGCTCAAAATACTGCTGGATGAAAGACTTCGCCTCATCCTGCGTGATGCCGAGCTGGCGGGACAGGGCGAAGGGCCCCTGGCCGTAGATCGTGCCGAAGTTGATCGTCTTGGCCCGCGACCGCATCTCCGATGTCACGCCCGCCAGCGGCACCCCGAAGATCACTGACGCCGTTTGCCGGTGGATATCCCCGCCCTCCCGAAACGCCGTGATGAACGCCGGGTCCTCCGAGAGATGCGCCATCAGGCGCAGCTCGATCTGGGAGTAGTCTGCTTTGATGAAGCGGTAACCCGGCCGGGGCACGAAGCCGCGCCGGATCTCCTCGCCGCGGGGCGTGCGGACCGGGATGTTCTGCAGGTTGGGATCGGAGGAACTCAGCCGTCCCGTCGCGGCCCCGGTCTGGTTGAAGCTGGTGTGAATCCGCCCGGTTCCGGCGTTCACCCGGCTCGGCAGGACATCGACATAGGTCGACTTGAGTTTCTGCGCCTCGCGATACTCGAGAATCAGCGTCGGCACCTCGTGACCCATCGCCGCGAGCTGGTCCAGCACGTCCGCATCAGTCGAAGGTCCGGTCTTGGTCTTCTTCAGCACCGGCAACTGCAGCTTCTCGAACAGGAGCACGGCGAGCTGCCTCGGACTGTTGAGATTCAGCGTGGCGCCGGCGGCGGTGGCGATCTTCGCCTCCAGTGCGACCAGATCCCGGGTCAGCTCGATGGAAATGCGCGCGAAGACGGCCGGATCGATCGCAATGCCTTCCCACTCCATGTCGACCAGGACCGGTACCAGCGGCATCTCCATGGTCTTGAGGAGGGGCTCCAGGCCATGGTCCCTGAGCGAGGGCGCGAAGAACTCGTGCAACGCCAGCACCGTGGCGCTGTCCGCCCCACAATATGCTGCCGCGATGGACACCGGCACTTCGGCGAAGGGAATTTGTTGCTTCCCCTTGCCGGTGAGGTCGGTGTAGAGTCGCATCTGCTGGCCTAGATGCTCCAGGGCGAGCGTGTCGATGCCGTGGGACCGGCGCCCCGGATCGAGGACGAAGCTCGCGAGCATCGAGTCATACGCCGCCCCCGCCAGCTCCACGCCGGCACGGCGCAGCACCTGCCAGTCGTATTTGAGATTGTGACCGGCCTTCACCACGTCCGGATCGCACAGCAGGTCCACCAGCGGCTGGAGCGTGGTGATCGGGGGGAGGTTTCGCACCGGGGCGGGGGCGGCCAGTTCTCCCGCCGGGGGCCGGTGACCAAACGGCAGGTACCACACCTCCGTGGGACTGGCGGCGAGCGACAACCCGATCAATTCCGCGTCGTGCGGCTCGAGCGAGGAGGTCTCGGTGTCGAGCGCCACCAGCGGCGCCTGCCGCAGCCGGGCGATGAGCGCCGGCAGTGCGGCCGGGTCGTCGATCACCGTGACTGACGGACCATCAAGCGGCGGTTCGCTCACCCGCACCACCGCCACCGCCTCGCCCGTCAGGTCAACGGCACCTGGAGCATCGAGAGGCCGCGCCTCAGGTGCCGGCGCGACGACACTCGCAGCCCGGGCGGCAGCCTCAAGCTTCTTGACCAGCGAATAGAACTCGAGTTCGGTGCACAGCCGGAGCAGGGTCGGCAGATCCGGGTCCACCTCACGGAGCGCCTCGGGATCGAACGGCACCGGCAGGTCGGTCTTGATGGTGACCAGGGTCCGGGAAAGTCGCGCTGCCGCCGCATGCTGCTGTAACGCCTCGCGGGAGCGCTTGCTCTTTACCTCCGCGCTCCGCTCCAGCAGTGCCTCCAGCGAGCCGAACTCCGTCAGCAACTCCACCGCACCCTTGGGGCCGATGCCCTTCACGCCGGGGACATTGTCCGAGCTGTCCCCCACAAGGGCGAGATAGTCCACCACCTGCGTTGGTGGGACGCCGAGCCGCTCGGAGGCGTTCGACACACCGACCCAGAGCTCCTCGACCGATGCCGGCCCGCCGCGACCGGGATTCAGCAGGGCCACTCCAGGACGGATAAGCTGGTAGAAGTCTTTGTCGCCCGACACGACGACGACCTCGTAGCCGCGTTCGACGCCGATGGCCGCGAGGCTGCCAATCACGTCGTCCGCTTCATAGCCGGGCAGTGTGATCACCGGGACCCGGAACGCGGCGAGAAGATCGTTGATGCGCTCGACCGAGCGGTCGAACTCGACCTGGAGCTGATCATCCAGTTTTTCCCGGGTCGACTTGTACTCGGGATAGAGCTCGGTCCGAAAGGAGTCGCCGGCGTCGTTGACCCAGGCGAGGTAGTCGGGATGATGTTTGTCGCGCAGCCGCAGGAGAAAGTTGACGACCCCCCAGGCGGCCGAGGTGTTCTCGCCGCGAGCGGTGCGCAGGGGGCGCGTGATCAGGGCGAAAAACGCGCGATAGATCAGCGCGTAGCCATCGATGAGGAAGAGACGGGGGGGAGCCATGGCGGAACAAGATGGCGCCCCTCGCGGGGACGGGGTAGGGTCACGCGGCAGCGTGACCTGGCCCCCGTTCGCAGGGAAGCGGCGGGTGGCTACTCGACCATGCGGCTGACCCGGGCGTAAACCCGCTCAAATTCCGCGCGCGATGCCGGTGTCAGGCGGTAGCGCCCGAAGCCGGTCTCGTCCACGAAGTAGATCACCAGCTGGTACTGGGTGTAGGTCCACCGGATCAGCCGCCCCTGGCTCTGGGGACTGGCGTCGAACACCTCGTCGGCGTCGCCGAGACGGATCAGGACTTCGCCGCGATCGGTGCGCCAGCCGGGAACCCCCTCGTCACGATACCGCTGGTTGGCGGTGGCCAGCAGCTTGAAATAGCGGTCGAGCCGTTCGTTGGACGGGGTGGCGGTGTTCGGGTCGCTGGCGCGCCAGAAGGCCTTCCACAGCCGGGAGCGCTCGGCCACCGGTGCCTTGCGCAGCGAGTCGAGCTGGGGTGAGTCGGGGAAGTAGCGCAGCAGCGCGACCATGTCATCGAAGTTGGTGACCACCCAGTTGTTCGAGAATGAGACGATCGCGGTGGTGCTTTCGGCGGCGGCACCGATCCCCTGACGGATGCGCAACTCGCCGAGGGGCGCGCTGTCGGGAGCGAAGCGCAGGGCGGCACTCTCGACTTCGCGCCCGCCAACGAAGCGCAGCGTGTCGGTCAGGATCACGCTGTCGCGCGCATCGACGAGCGAGATGGGCACCGCCGTCGGGCCGGGCATGGCGTAGGCCTCGACATAGGCTGTCGCGGTGTCGCCGCCGTACGCCAGCGAGCCCCGGGGATTCAGGATGAGGCCGATCGGGGCCGCGCGCGTGCCCCGGCCGCGCGACTGATAGGCGAGGTAGGGGGGGCTGACCGTCCCCGCGGTGTAGGCGGGGACGTCGTACAGCGCCGTCGCCCGGCTGGTCTTGCTCGCGCCGGCCACCTGATCGGTGAGCTGCAGGGAAATCCGCCAGGAGCCAGGCGGCAGCGTGAGACCATCCTGGTACAGAATGCTCTCATCGTTCCGCTGGGTTTCCTGGAAGACGGTCACCCGGACGACCTGGTCCTTGGTGCGCTGAATGGCGGTCCCGCCGGCCGCCGGCTCCGCCGATAGCTGCACCCGGTAGCGCGCGGCAAAACCCTCGCCCTCCCGCTGGAAGGCGAGGGCCCGATTCTCCAGCGACAGTCCCACGATCGCAACGGTCGAATCGCCGGCACCGGCGAGGAAGGCCACGTCGGCGACGAAGGGCAGGGGCGCGCCGGCGGTGAGCCGACCGAGTTTGCGGTAGACCGCGTTCAGATCGAGGACTTGAGAGAGCGTCTCGCCCGGCTTGGTTCCGGGCTGGGATCCGACCCGGCCCCAGGATCCGCAACCGGCGAGCAACACGACGGCGCAGGCGCCGGTCAGACGAAAACGTAGGGACATGGACCTGAACTAGCGGTCAGGGCGAACGAGCGTCGAGCAGCCGCTGCTTGCTCGGGCTTCGGGGGAAGGATAGCTTGGACTTTCCATGAGCGATGACAGTCTGATCGGCCGCACCGTCGCCGGCTACCGCCTTCTGCAGCACGTCGGTGAAGGCGGGACGGCCACGGTATACAAAGCCGAACACCCCGACCGCGGCCTCGCGGCCATGAAGGTGCTGCGCACCCGACTGGCGCAGGACCCGGTCGCGATCAAGCGCTTCCTGCGGGAGGCGGAATTCGGCACGCGGTTCGACCATCCGAACATCGTCAAGACCTACGACTACGGCCAGACCGAGGATCTGTACTACCTCGCCATGGAATGGGTCGACGGCGAATCGCTCGAACGCTTTGCCAGCCGCTCCGGCCGGCTCGCGCCAGCGCTGGTCGCCTCGATCATCGAGCAGATTGGCGGGGCGCTCTCGGCGGCCCACGCCCTGAATATCATTCATCGCGACCTCAAGCCGGCGAACATCATGTACAACCCGGAAAGCCAGCGGGCGGTGCTGCTGGACTTCGGGATCGCCCGGGACACCGACGTCAAGCCGGAGGAGCGGTTGACGCGCACCGGGTTCTTCGTCGGGACGCTGCAATATGTCGCCCCGGAAGCACTGTCCGGGGAGCTGGTGAGCGCCCAGGCCGACGTCTACAGCCTCGCCACCATCGCCTACTACCTGCTGACCGGCACCCTGCCCTATACCGGCCGCTCGCCGCGCGAGCTCTTCCAGCAGCTGCTGACCGAACCGCCGGTGCCTATCAACCAGGCGGTGAAGGGTCTGCGCTTCCCCAACCCGGTGGAAGAGGCGATCACCGCCGGGCTGGCGCGGGACCTGGCTGTCCGCAGTAAGACAATGGACGAGTTCTGCGCCGGTCTGTGCACCGCACTCCGCCAGACCGGCGAACGGAAGAGCTTCCTCCAGAACATTTTTGGCCGATGACCAGCACCGACAGCGCCGCCCTCGACCGACTGCTGCTCGCGCGCTCGGTCCGGACCGGCCATTTCGTGCTGGCCTCCGGCCGGACCTCCGAATTCTATGTGGATGCCCGCCTCACGACGATGTCGGCCGAGGGTCTGATCCTGATCGGCCGACTCGGCCTCGCCGCCCTCCGCGACGCAGGCTGGGCCCCGAACACCGTCGGCGGGCTCACCATGGGCGCGGACCCGGTCGCCTACGCGATCGCCGCCGCCAGTGTCGCCGCCCCGCCAATTCTGGACGCGTTCAGCGTCCGCAAGGAAACCAAGGCACACGGCACCGCGCGCCGAGTGGAAGGCAACTTCCGTACGGGCGACAAGGTCCTGGTAGTCGAGGACGTGATCACCTCCGGTGGCTCGGCGCTCAAGGCCATCGACGCGATCCGGGAAGCTGGCGGTCAGGTGGTCGGCATCCTGGCGGTGGTCGACCGGGAAGAGGGGGGCCGGGCGGCGCTGGAGAAGGCAGGGCATCGGGTGGTTGTGCTCACTACTGCCACGCGGTTGGGACTGAAGTAACTCCGGGTGGTGTGCGGTAGGCGATAGCTGTTCGACCTGCGAGTCGGGGGCACGAACGGGATACCCTGCGGGGGCCCGGTCGGGCCCCCGTTGCTGTGGCCCTGTGCTACCGCTCATCCTTGTTTCCCAACGGCCGGAATCCGGCCCATTCGGCCCGGTACGGCTCCACCATCAACGCAATAAACCGCTCCAGTGCAAGGTCAAATGGGAAACGCCGGCGCAGTTCGGAGGTCGTGATGCCGAGCAGGGCGCGGACGTGGCGACCAAAACTCTGGGGTGAGGAGTAGTCCAGCCGGTACGCCACATCCGCAATTGTGTGTCCCGGCCGCTCGAACAGCAGCGTCGCATGCAGCAGCCGCATGGCGGCAAGGTAGCTCTTGGGCGACGGTAGTTCGGCCCGCATGAAGCGCGACATCAGCGTGGTACAGCGGACCGCCAGCCGATCGGAGAGCTGCAGCGCGGTGGACAGGTCGGGCGCGAGGCGGATAAGGACCTCGAAAAAGAGCTGGGCATCGGGTGCGATGGGGCCCAGCGCCAGGAGGACGGGACCCTGAATCCGTGCCGCGTCGCGCGTGGCCGGCTGACCCAGCACCTGGCGCAGCCGCTGCCAGCCCTCGGGACCGGTCACATCGACCACCTGCCGCACGCCGCCCGCCCCCAGCTGGAGCAGCGCCTCCGAGCCCTGCGAATCATGCCGACTAACCAGGGCGACCGTGGGAATGCCGGGGAAGCCGGCCACCAGGCCGGGCAGCGCCTCGAGGGCGCGATCGCCGCACTGGTGTACCGAGATCAGCACGGCGTCGACGGGGCGCTCCCGGACCGCCCGGATAGCATCGGGGATGGATTCGCGGTGGACCAGGGAAAACCAGCCCGAGCCCGCGGCCTCGACTCGGGAGCGTTCCTCCGGTCGCAGGACGGCAGCGATGACCGGTTCGACGGCGGTGGGGAGGGCAAGGGGTCCGGGCATGCGGGGCTCGCGGGAGGGGTCGCGGGCAGACTAGCCCCTGAGGCTCAACTGGGGGTCAAGCAGGCGGCGGCGCGTCCTGCAACCTTCGCGGTACCCAAAGCGTCTCTCAGGATCGGACGTGCGCCCGCTGGAGTGATTGGCCGTCTCCGGACCACAGGCCTAACTTGTCTACCGTGACCGCACCCTCGGAACTCCTCAGCCGGCTGCAGGTGGTGCTCGGTGCCCAGTATCGCATCGAGCGGGAGCTGGGGCATGGTGGCATGGGCGTGGTCTTCCTCGCACGGGACACCACCCTCGACCGCCCGGTCGCCGTAAAGGTCGTCCATCCCGAATTGGCGATCCACAACAGCATCACGGAGCGTTTTCTCGCCGAAGCGCGCATGATCGCTCGGCTGCGCCATCCGAACATCGTTGCAGTTCACACGGCGGGGGAGTCCACCGGGCTTTTTTACTACGTGATGGACTACGTACCGGGAGTGAGCCTGCGCCAGCGCCTCCTGCGCGACGGGCAGCTGCCGGTGGCGGACGTGACCCGGATCGTGCTGGATCTGGCGGACGCCCTGCACGCCGCCGGAGCCGCCGGCCTGGTGCACCGCGACGTGAAGCCGGAAAATATTCTGCTCGATGAAGCGACCGGACGTGCCATGCTGGCCGACTTCGGGATCGCCCGGGCGATGGCGGTGGAGAGCAGCGGCCTGCGGACCGCGGCAGGCATAGCAGTCGGCACCCCGACATACATGAGCCCGGAACAGTCGGCCGGGGACACCGTCGACGCGCGCAGTGATCTCTACGCCCTCGGCGTGGTCGCGTACGAGATGCTCGCCGGTCGGCCGCCGTTTCGCGCCCCGACCGCCGCCGCGGTGGCCTCGATGCATCTCGCGGAGGCGCCGGCGCCGATCCTCTCGCACCGGCCGGAGACCCCGGGGCCGCTGGCGCACGTCGTGATGCGGGCCCTGGAAAAAGATCCCTCCATCCGGTGGCAGAGCGGGGCCGACCTGCGCGCCATGCTGCTCGGCGCGTCGCCGCTGCCCAGCCCGGCGGCTCCCACCCGGCGCAGAGGACGGCTCTTCGGTGCCACGATTGCCGTGCTGGCGCTGCTGGTGACCGCCGTGGTCGCGCTCACGCCGAGCGGCCCGCCGGCGGGTGTCAATCCACGGCATTCGATGCTGGTCCTGCCCTTCACCAATGTGCGGGCCGATCCTGCGGTGGCGTGGCTGCGCGACGGCAGCGTGAGCATGCTCGCGCTCAATCTTTCCCAGTGGCGTGACCTCGCCGTGGTGGACCACGAACGGCTGCATGACCTGCTCGAGCGGCGCCACCTCGATGCCGATTCTTCCGTCGGTCTCAGCATGGCGCGCCAGCTCGCCCGTGACGCGGGCGTGTGGACGGTCGTGATGGGCGAGTACACCCGGATCGGCGATTCGCTGCAGCTCGTCGCGCGGGTCTACGACGTGGCCAGCGGTGCGCGGATCGAGGGGGCCCAGGTCGAAGGCCAGTCCGGGGCCGATGTGCGGCCGCTGTTCGATCAGCTGGCGGCACGGCTGCTGAATCTCTCGGGGGCGCCGAGCGGCGTCACCGCCAGCATCGCATCATCCACCACCGGATCGCTCGAGGCGTATCGCACGTACCTGCGCGGCATCGAAGAGCTGAGCCGGTGGAACCTCTCGGGGGCGGAGCAACTGCTGCGACACGCCGTCGAGCTCGACTCCACCTTCGGCCTGGCGTACTACAAACTCTCGCTGGCGCGCGGCTGGATTGCGGGCGAGCACGATTCGATCGGCCTTTTTGCCATTCAGCGGGCGACGGCGTTCGTGGACCGGCTGCCGGAACACGACCGGGCGATGATCGAGGCGTACCGGCACTTCCTCGAGGGTGACTATGCCCGGGGACAGACGCTGTATCGCGCGCTGCTGAGCAAGGATTCGACCGACGCGGATGCCTGGTACGGGCTGGCGGACGTGAGCTTCCACGATCCGACGCCGGCCACCATGAGCAACCGATTCACCACCAGCCTCCGCGCCTTCAAGCGGGCGATCGCGCTCGATCCCGGTTACTACCTCGCGTACGAACATGTGGCCCAGATCTACCGGTGGGCGGCCGAGGACCGGCCGGGCATCGCGTTGCTCCCCGGCGACTCACTGGTGCAGCGACGATCGAACGGCGCGGGCGCCGGCAGCACGGCCACCTCGGAGGCGAGCCACTACCTCGGTCTCGATTCCCTCCGCCTCGCGGCGGCCACCCGCCGGGCGCGGGAGGAAGGCGTCGCCAGCGCGCATGAGTGGCTGGCGCACCAGCCGGACAATATTCACGCGCAGAACGCGCTGATCTACGCCCTCTCCACCGGCAAGCAGTACGACGCCGCATTCAACGAAATCGACCGGCTGACGCACGCCACGGGCGGGGCGGCCCGACCCGACCTCCCGTTCGTCCGGGCCCGGGTGCTTACCCAGCAGGGCAACTATCTGGAAGCGGCGCGCGCGGTGGCAGAAGCGGTGGACAGCCTGAAGGCGGCGCAATTCGACGGCGGGCGACTGCCCTTCGAGACGGTCGAGGAGATCTCCAATGGCGCAAACGTCCTGGGCTGGGCCGGCCAGGTGAACCGTGCCCGCCAGGCGATGGAACTCTCCGCCGAGGTACGCGCCGCCTGGTTTCCCGAAGCGCTCGGTTCTCAACCGCTCGACGGCTCCACCCTGCTGGGCCAGCTCTATCGCAGCCACCTGTACACCGCCCTCGGCGCCCAGGGTCCGGTGCTGCGACAGATTTGGACGGCCGTCGCCGACAGCGCGCGGAAGACGCCGCGCACCAAGCGCGGTTCCATTGCCAACTTTGGCTGGGCCGCGGCGATCGGAATCTTCCTGCAGAATCCGGCCGACGCCGGGCCACTGACCGAACTCGAGGCGCTCGATGGTGGCGAGACCCCGCCCGAGCTGCGGGCGATGAGTGCGCTCAGCCGGGGGGACTCGGCCGCGGCCAGGGCGCTGCTGCAGTTGCCGGACAGCGCCGTTGACAAGATCTATTTCATGCGACCGCAGTGGTGGGGCTTCCGGATGCTGATCGCCGCCAATACCTGGCATGAGCTGGGGGACGACGCGCGGGCGCTCAAGGTGCTCGAGGGATTCAACCCGGTGTACTTCTCCTCCCAGTCACCCGACATCCGCTGGCTGCTCCTGGGGCAGGCGCGGTTGCTCCGGGGCAGGATTCTCGAAGGCCAGGGGCACAAGGATCTGGCCCGGCAGGAGTACCGCGACGCGCTGCAGCAGTGGGCCGAGGCCGACAGTGCGCTCGCCCCGCTGATCGACCGGGTGCGGGCTCGCCTGGCCCAGGTGGAAGGGGCGGGCTGAGGGGGGTATGTTCCCGGCGCAGGTCGGACGTGATGGTCGCGGGTCGGGCAACCGGCTCGAGGAAAGTCCGAGCTCCATCGGGTAGACTGCCAGGTAACGCCTGGGCGCCGCAAGGCGACGGACAGGGCAACAGAAAGCAAACCGCCTCGTGCCGGATGGCAGCCCTTCGGGGTCAAATCCGCTCGCGGTAAGGGTGAAATGGTGGGGTAAGAGCCCACCGCGCCGCTGGCAACAGCGGTGGCACGGTAACCCCCAGTCGGAGCAAGGCCAAATAAGCGGCGAGGTGTGACCCACACCGTCCGAGCCGCGGGTAGGCTGCTCGAGGCGGCCGGCGACGGCCGTCCCAGACAGATGACCGTCCCAGCGTGCCGATGCTTGCGTCGGTGCGCTCGGAACAGAACTCGGCTTACGGTCTGGCCTGCGCCGCCCCCTCCCCGCCCCTGGCGGGGAGGGGGCGGCTCCCATTCTCCCCCTCCCGCTGCCCCGATCGGGGGGGTACTTTCCCGATGTTATCGCTGCCGGAAATGTCAAAATGTCACGTCACACCTCATCGCAGGACCGGACGAAGCCCTATCCGGAATCATGGGAACAGGTCGCTGATCTCCGGGTCTTCCGGACCAGCGCTAGCGACTGGGACCGGCTCATCAGCTGGCGTCAGGACATGCGCAAGCGTGGCTGGAAGCTGTTGAAGGTGACCAGCGATGACGTGGAACTCGTCGCCGTATTCGGCAAGACCAAGGTGGGGCGCCAGTCGGCGGGCACCTGACCCCCGCGGGCCTCCCTCCCGTACCCAACTCACAGAGGAAGTCATGACGATTCGTCCCTGGATCGCCGCATCGCTGACGGTAGTTGCCCTGGCCGCCTGGTCGCCGAGCGCGCCGCCAGCAGTCAAGCGATATCGTATCGACCTGAAGACCAGTCAGACGGTCGACCTGTCAGCGCTGGGCCAGGGGGAACAGAAGAACGAGCTCTCCACCACTGGTTTCGTTTCGGTGACGACGATCGACAGCGCCGGCGGCAAGGCGCTGACCGCGGTGCTGGATTCGCTGCTGGTCGGTGAAGGGTCACCGATTCCGCCGGAACTCACCGCGGGAGCCAAGGGCACAACCTGGCACGGATATCAGGCGCCCAACGGCAAGGTGGGCGAGTTGACCTCCTCGACGGAGAATGCCATTGCCTCGGGCCTCGAGAGCCTGATCCGTTCGCTGTTCCCGCCGGTGAAGCCGGGGACCCGCGAAGGCGCGACCTGGACCGACACGACGGAATCGAACACCAAGAATGGCCTCGCGGTGCGCACGGTGACCAACTACGCCGCGTCCAGCGGCATGCTCGACGGCGCCAAGGTGCTGCAGGTGGCGGGGGCGTCCAGTCTGGCGATGTCGGGCACACAGGAAGGGCCCCAGGGCTCCATGGCAATCGAAGGCACCGGCGGCGGCACCGGGACCTGGTACCTCGGCCCTGACGGCACGACGCTCCGCGCCGTGTACAACGGCACCCAGAACCTGGCGATCAGCGGGTCCTTCTCGGCGGAGCCGATTCCGGTGAAGGTGCTGGTCGAGGGCACGTCCAGCCTGCTGAAGTAATCGAGCGATTGATGCGCAGTCCACAGTGGGTCGCCTTGCTCCTGCTCCTGGCAGGATGCTCCTCGGGCGGCCCTCCTGCGTCTTCCCCCCGGCCGCATCCCGCGCCACCCCGCGCCACCATGGACCCGATGCACACCGATCCGGTGGGCACCGCTCCGATCCACTATCCGCGGGGAGGCGCAGGGATCCAGCGCTATGCCCTCCAGCGCCGGGATTCAGTCGTCGCGGTGATGCCGAGCGGAGAGTCGCAGACCACGGTGCTGGGGCGCACTGCGTACGTGACGATCACTTGGATCGCCAGCGACTCCGGCACCCGACTCACCGCCCAGGTTGATTCGGTCCGCGCTGACACCATGCAGGGTCTGCCTTCGGCCGCGCTGGACAGCGCCCGCGGAGCGCGCTGGACTGCCTTGCGACTGCCGAACGGACGGGTGCAGAACTTTACCGGAGGGAGCGGGTCGCTGGTGGGCGACCAGGTACGCGACCAGCTCGCCCTGCTCTTCCCGCCATTGCCACTCACCGGGGCCACGCCGAACGCATCGTGGACCGACTCCACGTCGGGACCGGCGCGAGTCAGCGCGTTCGATGCCATTGAACGAGCCCTGATCACGGCGCAAGCGGAGTCGGAGCCGACGACGGCAGGAACGCTGTTGATCGACGTCACCCGCAACCGGACCGCGTCGGGGCAGGGCAGGCAGTTCGGTCAGGCAATCACCGTCTCCGGGTCGGGCGTGGACAGTCTCACCTATGAGCTGGGGGCGGATGCCCTGGTCAGGCACGTGGAAGGCCGGCGCCTCACCGAGGTGACGGTCGTGCTGCCCTCGATCGGACAGCAGGTGACCGCCCGCGAATCTTCGCTGCTCGTGATGACCCTGCTCCGCTGATCGATGCGGCGGGCGCTCCTCGGCGTCGGCGCTCTCGCCGCCGCCTTCGTCTTCTGGCTCTTCGCCGTCTGGCCCCCACCGAGCTGGTATCGCACCCATTGGCCGGCGCGAACCGCGTTCATGGCGATGCGGTCCGGCGATCCGGCAACCCGACGGTCCGAGGCACCCGGCATCCTCTACCATCCCGTGCCGCTGGATTCGATCGCGCCCGCGATGGAACAAGCGGTGATCATCGGGGAGGACAATCTGTTCCTCTCCCACGGCGGCATCGACTATCTCTCGCTGGCCCGGGCGCTGGGGTATCGTCGCGCGGAGCTCGACTTCAGCTCCGAGCGTGACCGGCGGGAGCTACTCACCGTGCTCCCAAAGGCCTGGGAACGGCGAGACAAGCTCCGCGGTGCGAGCACCATCTCCCAGCAACTCGCCAAGAATCTCTACCTCTCCGCCTCGCGGAATCCGTTGCGCAAGGTCAAGGAGGCGGTGATCACCTGGCGTCTGGAAGCGGCGCTCGGCAAGTCACGGATCATGGAGCTCTATCTCAACGTGGTGGAGCTGGGCGACGGCGTCTGGGGAGTGGAGGCGGCGAGCCAGAAGTATTTTCATCGCAGCGCGCGCACACTCACCCGGGATCAGGCCGCGGCGCTTGCCGGGTCGCTCCCCTTCCCGCTCCGGTCCAACCCCGGGCTCCGCCCGGGCCGCATGCGCTGGCGGCAGAACCTGATCCTGCGCCGGATGCGGGGCGAGGTGCTCGAGGTGCCAAGGGCGGAAGAGGAGACGGAGGAGGCGGACAGCACACTCCCTCCGCCTCCGTCACCAGAGGCGATCGACTCCGCCGCCATGATCGACTCCACCGTGCAGGAGATCGACCCGGCACCGGTGGATTCGCTGCTGCCAGACAGCGCGCCCTGACATGGCGAGCCTGCGCAAGCAGATGCAACTGCTCGCCCTGCGGGCCGCCTTTCAGACGGCGGGACGGGCCGCACCGGGACAGGCGGCGCGAGTGGCGGAGCGAATCTTCTGCCGACCACCGGCGGCACGGCCCCGACCGAGTGAGGCGGAATTCCTGGCCACCGGCACGCCGCTCAGCTTCAAGACCTGCGCGGGCACACTCGCCGGGTGGAGCTGGGGCGCGGGACCAGTCGCACTGCTGGTGCATGGTTGGGGCAGCCGCGCCGCGCGTTTCCGGGTGCTGGCGCCGGCACTGGTCTCGGCGGGCATGCGCGTCGTCGCGTACGATGGGCCGGGCCACGGTCTCTCACCCGGAACGGAGACCAATCTGCCGGAGTACGCCACGGTCCTGCAGGAAGTCACCGAGCAACTCGGCCCGCTGGAGGCGGTTGCCGGTCATTCACTGGGCGGAGCTGCGATCGCGGTCGCGCTCTTTCGCGGTCTCACGATACGGCGCGCGGTGCTGATCGCGCCGTTTGGCGCCGCCGCGGATTTCGTCGACCGCTTCGCGGAATTGATCGGGTTGCCGGCGGCGGCCCAGCAGCAGATGGTGGTGAACCTGGAGCGGCGGCTTGGCTTCCACTTCAGCGATTTCATCATTGCCGACCTGGTGAAGCAGCTCAGCACGCCGGTGCTCGTCATCCACGACCGGGATGACGAGGATATCCCCCTCGCCGAGGGGGAGGCGATCGCCGCCGCGTGGCCGGGGGCGCGGTTCCACCGCACAGCAGGGCTGGGTCATCACGCGATCATGCGCGACGCGGAGACGGCGCGGCTGGTGGCCCGATTCATGAGCGAGCGCGGAGGGATTGGCGGTTAGGCGGTTGGGCGGCGACCGAAGCGCCTTAGGAGCAGCGCAGCTGCGACTCGGCGCGAGGGAGTGGCGGTTGGACGGTTGGAACGATTTGGGAGCATGGCGATGATTTCAACACGAGCATTGGGCCGGCAGGGTCTCGTTGTTTCAGCGCAGGGGCTGGGTTGCATGGGGATGTCGGAGTTCTACGCCGATCGGGACGATGTGGAGTCGCTTGCGACGATCGACCGGGCGCTGGAGCTGGGCATCAGCTTTCTGGATACGGCGGACATCTACGGGCCGTATCTGAACGAGTCGTTGATCGGCCGCGCGCTCCGCGGGCGGCGTGAGGGCATCGTGCTCGCGACCAAGTTCGGCATCGTGCGAGACCGGGCGAATCCGCAGCACCGCGGCATCTCCGGGCGACCGGAGTATGTCCGGGCCTCCTGCGAAGGCTCGCTGACGCGACTCGGGGTGGAGGTGATCGACCTCTACTATCAGCATCGGGTCGATCCGACCGTGCCGATCGAGGAGACGGTCGGAGCGATGGCCACACTCGTGACGGAAGGAAAGGTGCGCTACCTCGGGCTGTCGGAGGCCGGGGTCGAGACGATCCGGCGAGCGCATGCGGTGCATCCGATTACGGCGCTGCAATCGGAGTATTCGCTCTGGAGCCGGGACGTGGAGGACGAGATCCTGCCGCTCTGCCGCGAGCTGGGCATCGGCTTTGTGGCGTACAGCCCGCTCGGACGCGGATTCCTGACCGGACGATTCCAGCGGATCGAGGACCTGCCGGACGATGACTATCGGCGGCATTCACCGCGGTTCCAGGGCGACAACTTTACCAGGAATCTCGTGCTGGTGCGAAAGGTCATGGCGCTGGCGACGGAGAAAGGCTGCACCGCCTCACAACTCGCGCTCGCCTGGGTAATGGCCCAGGGTCCGGATGTTGTCCCGATCCCCGGGACCAAGCGCCGCAAGTATCTCGACGACAATGCCGGCGCGATGACTGTGCACCTGACCGAGGCGGAGCTCGCCGCGATTGCGGCGGCCAGCCCGCATGGCGTGGCCGCCGGCCCGCGGTATCCGGAGGCGGCGATGAAGTCGCTGGGGCGGTAGCTCAGCCGGCGGGATCGTCGCGAAGATCTTCCTGTCCTTCAGAGCCTGAGCTGCTTCGCCGAGGCGGCAATCAAGTGTTCGAGCCGCCGCACGCGAGTCGCTTCCTGTTTGGCGCGCATCACGCGGTGGGTCATGAGTCGCCGGTATCCCGGTGGCTGCGACTCGAACCAGGCCCAGGCCACCCGAACCGCGCGGAAGCGCTTCAGGTAGCTCGGGTCGAACGTCGCGGCTTCGGTCTCGAACGAATAAATCCCGGTCCGGGCTGCGTCGCGCGCGGCGTAGGCCGCCATCCCCGCCGGCTGCATCCGGCCCGCCGCGATCAACGCTTCGACCTTCGCCACATTCACGTTGCTCCAGATGCTTTTCGGTTTGCGGGGCGTGAACCGGTGCGCATAGCTGATGTCGTCGAGCGCACCGACGACTCCATCGATCCAGCCGAAGCAGAGGGCTTCATCAAGCGCCTGAACATAGGTCATGCCCTGCGACGCCGCGTGCTTCTTGAATAACCGGAGCACGAGCTCCTGCCTCGAGGCGTGATGTTTCGACAGCCAGGCCCGAAAGGCGGCCGGAGTCTTGAAGCTGCGCGGGACGGAGGGCGAGCTCATGGCCGAATGCCCGTCTCAGGCGGGCTTGCGCACGATCCAGGTGGTCATCGCGCGCTTACCCTGGACAAGCGTGGTCTTGAGGGGATCGAGCAGTTCTGCGCCCAGCTCGCGGGTGCGGTCGAGTAACATCGCCTCATCGACCAGGAAGCGCTCCGAACCATCGGGGAGCCTGAACCACCGACCCTCGATGGGCGTAACCTTTTCCTCCATCCCGATCGACGACGCCAGTCGGCAGAAGCAGAGCCCGCCGGGCTTCAGGATCTTCCACATCCGCTGCAGCATCTCGTCGAAATGCCGGGTATCGCGGGCGAAGTGCAGCACGGCGACGCTGAGCACCACCTCCACAGATTCGGCAGGAAACGACATCCCCTCGACCGGCTCGGCGCGGAAGTTGTCGGCAGGAAGATGAGGGGCGAGGGTGGCGGCCATGTCATGCAATGATGCAATCGCTGCGGGATCCCCGTCCGCGGCAAACACCTCGAAACCGGCCTTCAGCAGGTAGATCAGGTTGCGGCCCGCACCGGAGCCCGCGTCGAGCACCCGCATGGCCGGCGTGATCCGTCCACGCAACAGCTGGTCGAAGAGGTAGATGTCGATCGGACCGAAGTGGGTGATGAGCTCGGGGGTCACGGTAACCATGATGGAGTGTGGTGGCGACCTACACGCTATCCTCCGCCTCCCGGCGCAGTCTGGAGAAGGGATACCCGTTGCACCCGGTGAGCGGGGTGGCACGATCGGGGGCGGGTGTCGCGGCTGCGGCCGATGCCGAGGGAGCCTCATAGGCCGTGAGGCAATAGCCCCAGATGTATGGCGCCATCCCGTCGAATCGCATCCAGTCGATCCGGGTCCACAACCCCGGCGCGTAGCTGTTGGTCGCATCGTTCTGCGCAATCAGGTACTGCTCATCCGGCCACCAGGCGGCGATGTGAAAGCGCCCGTGCGGCAATTGCACCCAGTCGGTGGCCGTCACCCGGTAGTGATTGCCGTAGTCGTCCTGAAAACGGCCGAGCAGCTCGGGCGGGGCGGCGGGCTGGTCGAGTGGCGAGGGCGAGGCCGGTGGCGGGGCACATGCGAGCAGCGTGATCGCCAGCAGCGCGGCGCGCGGCGCGAAGCGTTGCCTAGGCATCGCCCTGCGACGCATGCCGGATGAAGCGGTTCTCCAGGTGCCGGCGGACATCAGGCCACTCCGCGACCAGGATGCTGTAGACCACGGAATCACGGACCGTTCCATTCGGACGGGGGAAGTGATGCCGGATCACGCCGTCCTTCTTGGCGCCCAGCGCTTCGATGGCCCGCTGCGAGCGGAAATTGAAATTGTCGGTCCGCAGACCGACCACCTTGCAGCCGAGCGTATCGAATGCATGCTCGAGGAGGGCGAGCTTGCAGGCGGTGTTGACGTGACTGCGTTGCCGGCTGGTGGCGTACCAGGTGTAGCCGATCTCCACCCGATCCGCCGGTGCCACGATATCGTGATACCGCGTAGATCCGACGATGGCGCCGCTGGAGAGCTCCCGCACGGCCCACGGCAGCATGTGGCCCTCACCCTGGCCGACGAGCGCGGTGGCGATGTACTCCGCCGTCTGGCCGGGTTGCGGCACCGAGGTGTACCAGAGATCCCAGAGCCGGCCATCAGCCGCGGCTCCCAGGAGCCCGTCGAGGTGCTCCGGCACCAGCGGCTCGAGACGGATGCCGTAGCGTTCGAGAGTGACCGGTCGGAGTGCGATCATGATGCGAGATCCCCTGGTGACTGTGCGGCGGTGGGCGGTCGAACACCATACCCTCGGCCTGGGCTGGGAGCGAACGGCCAATGGCTAACGGCTGCTTCCCCGCGCCCGCTGATTGATCTCCGCCACGATCCGCTCCACCGGAACATCGAGCCGGATGGCCGGAAAGAATACCGGCGGCAAGCCGAGCTCGGTGGCACCGATCGCCACCAGCCGCTTGTGGCTCACGGGCATCCGCGCCAGCCAGACCTCGCTGTCGGTGAGGTAAATGCCGATCACCGGCATCAGACGGATCTGCTTTGCCTCCACCCGAACGACCTGGTCCCAGGGAATCGGGCCAATGCCGATGATCCGTTCCGAGAGCCCCATGTCGTCCACAACGATGGCTTCGATCGGCGCTCCCCCCGGTTGCGTGCCGATGAGCGCCAGCAGCCCGCCCGGCAGGAGGAAGATCCACCCAGCCAGCGTCGCATTCGCCAGGAGCATCATGGCAAGTCCGATCGCGATGAGCACGACCCCCGCGATCAATGCCGGACGCCGGGGTCCCGGCACGCGGTGGGTGACGAGCGCGCTCACCACCAGCCCTTGAGCAGCCCGAAGTTGATCGCGGCGGCAAGACCCATCCCCACCAGGATGCCGTGCCACCGCGGCGTCAGCAGCGACAGTCCGGCGAGACGGCGGAGCAGTGGCGGCGGGGCATTCTTGAGATCGAGTGGCATGGGAGCCAGAGGCTGACTGCTGACTGCTGAACGCCAATGGCCAGAGGCGAACGGCCCTAGAGTATCCGCTTTCCAAACGCCGACTCGATCAATTCCACGGCGAACTCCGCCGACCGGTTGCGATCGTCGAGAATGGGATTGACCTCCACCAGCTCGAGGGAGGTCATGGCGCCGGAGTCGTGCAGGAATTCCATGATGAACTGGGCCTCGCGATAGTCGAGCCCGCCCTTGACCGGGGTCCCCACACCGGGCGCGATGCTGGGATCGACCGAGTCGAGATCGAAACTCACGTGCACCAGATCGGTGCCCTCGGAGACATTGGCCAGGGCCTCGCCCATGACGGTGTGGATCCCGTTGCGGTCGATGTCCACCATCGTGTAGACGTGGACGCCGAGGTTGCGAAGATGGGTGCGTTCGCCCTCATCGACGCTGCGGATGCCGACCAGGGCGACATGGCCCGGCTCGACCTTCCGGTACCGTCCGCCGATGGCGCCTAACTCGGCCGGCCCGAGGCCCAGCAGCGCGGCGAGCGGCATGCCGTGGATGTTGCCGGAGGGCGAGGTCTTCGGGGTGTTGATGTCGCTGTGCGCATCGACCCAGAGCACGCCGACCTTCCGGCCCATCGGACGGCCGAACGCGGCGATGCCTGACACGGTGCCGACGGCAATCGAGTGATCGCCGCCCAGCACGAGCGGGAAGTGCCGACGGCGCAGCACCGCTTCCACCTTGGTGGCCAACATCCGGTTGGCGCGGGTGATTTCGGTGAGGTAGCGCGCCCGCAGCTTCCCGACGGTGAGCGCCTCCATGTTGCCGATTTCGAGATCGCCCTCGTCGATGACCCGGTAGCCCAGCTCCCGGAGCCTCGGCTGCAGCCCAGCAATCCGGATGGCCGACGGACCCATGTCCACGCCACGGCGTCCGGAGCCGAGGTCCATCGGGACCCCGATAACGTGGATGGGTTTGCGGCGGGGGGTGGGCATAGGGTGGGTAGGCGGGCGGTAAGGCGGTTGGGCGGTTCGGCGGCGCCGTGTTGCCCACCCTCTCCGCCCAACCGTCTAATCGCCCTCAGTCCACCAGCCGTAACGGCATCACCAGCGTCAAATACGCCGCCGGGTCGTTCCAGCCCACCGGTTCGCAGGTCGCCGCGCGCTCCGGACCCTTGAACGTCATGCGCACTTCGTCGGTGGGCATGTACTTCATGATCTCGAGCAGGTACGCCGCGTTGAACCCGATGTCGAGCTGGTCGCCCTCGTAGCTCACCGCGAACTCCTCCTGCGCTTCCCCGAGGTCCGGGGTCTGCACCGAAAGCTTGCAGGTGCCGTTGGTCAGTCCCATCCGAATCCGGTGAGTCTGATCACTGGCGACAATGCTCATCCGCCGGAGCGAGGAGGCCAGTGTCGCCTTGTCCGCGGTCATCGTCTTGTCGTTCTCGCGCGGAATGACCTGCTCGTAGTTGGGGTACGGTCCCTCGATCAGCCGGGTGTAGACCTGGGTGGTGGCCGAGCGGAATCCCAGGTGGTTGTCGCTCTTGGCGATCTCGAGTTCGTCGGTGTCGTTGAAGAGTCGGCGGATCTGGTCCAGCGCCTTGGGCGGAATGATCAGGTCGGCCTGGCCCTTCCCGATGCCGGCCGTCACGGGGACATCCATCCGCGCCAGCCGGTGGCCGTTCGTGGCCACCATGCGCATCCGTTCGGGACGCAATTCCCAGAGGACGCCGTTGAGGATCGGGCGGCTCTCTTCGGTGCTCGCCGCGAAGGCGACGTGCGACACCAGTTTCTGGACATCGCCCGCCTTTGATTGCCAGGCGCCGTCGAATTTCACCGCGGGAAAGGCGGGGAACTCGTCGCGCGAGAGGCCGAGCAGCTTGAACTTGGCCCGGCCGCATTCGATTGTTGCCCGCTGCTCACCCGAGCTGGTCAGGCGAATCGACGCGGTCGGCATCTCGCGTACCAGGTCGGAGAGTTTCTTGGCGGGGAGCGTGATGGCGCCTTCCTGGTCGATCGACGCCGACACCGTCGTACTCACGGCGATGTCGAGGTCGGTCCCCGACAACCGAAGTCCATCACTGGTCGCCTCGAGCAGCACATTCGACAGGACCGGGAGCGTGGTCTTGCTGGGAATGGCCGCGGCGACAGCCTGCAGACCTTCCTGGAATTGCTCCCGCGTGATCGTCAACTTCATCCGGTGCCTCAGGGATGCAAGAAAGAGCTACTAATACCTGTTGTTATAGAACCTAGTAGCAGTAGTAGGCTCTCTGGACATGTGGACCAAACCGACAACCTCATTCATCACGGCCAGTTGCGCCGTTTGCGACTGTGGACCGGCTGTGGAGCGCGGGGAAGCTTTGTGTGGAACCCCGCCAGTTGTACGCCCAGTGCACATCACCCACATGCCCCGTGGAGAACTACTGTGCAACCAGTTCGGAGCGCGCGCTTTCGATGCGATCGCGGAAGGTGCGGTCGCGGGACATCTGCCGCTGGACCTTGTCGACGCTGTGGATCACCGTCGAGTGATCCCGCCCGCCGAACGCCTGCCCGATCTCGATCAGCTGCATCTGCAGGAGGTCGCGGGCGAGGTACATGGCGATCTGGCGCGGCACCACCAGCGTCTTGATCCGGGCCTTGGAGCGCAGCTGCTCCGAGGTGACCCCCCAGCGGCGCGCCACCACATCCTGGATCCGGTCGATGCTCGGCATGGTCTTGGGACTGGCGGCCGAATCCTCGCCGGGACGGATCTTGTCGGCCAGCGCTTCCCGGGCCAGCTCGATCGAGACTTCGCGGTGCTTGAGCGAGGCGTACAGCAGCAACTTGATGATGCAGCCCTCCAGCTCCCGCACATTCGAACGCACATGCTCGGCGATAAACCGCAGCACGTCATCCGGGATCGTCATCTCGAGGTGATCCTGCTCCTGTTTCTTTCGCAGGATCGCGATCCGGTGCTCCAGGTCCGGCTGGCCGATGTCGGCCACCATGCCCCACTCGAACCGGCTGATCAGCCGCGCCTCCAGCCCGGGGATCTCCTTGGGCGGACGGTCCGAGGTCAGCACGATCTGCTTGCCGCCCTCGTACAGCGCGTTGAATGTATGAAAGAATTCCTCCTGGGTGGCTTCCTTGCCCTCCAGGAAATGCACGTCATCCACCAGGAAGAGGTCGATGTCGTGGCGGTAACGCTTGCGCAGATCCGGCATGGTGCGCCGACTAATGCCCTCGATCACCTCGTTGATGAACTGCTCGGCGCTCACATACAGTACGCGAGTCTCGGGATGACGCCGGAGCATCGCGTGGGCGATCGCCTGCATCAGGTGGGTCTTGCCGAGTCCGGTGGCGCCGTAGATGAAGAGCGGGTTGTAGGTCTTGCCGGGCGCCTCGACGGACGCGCTGGCGGCCGCGGCCGCAAGCTGGTTCGACTTGCCGATGACGAACGACTCGAAGCTGTAGCGGTCGTTCAGCGGCTGCGCACTCGGGTTTTGCGTCGCCATGGCGACGGGGACCGGGGGCGTGACGAAGAAATCCATCTGCGGACGACGCTGCCGGTCCTCCTGCACCCGGAACGTGATGTTGATGGGACGCCCAAGCACCCCTTCCGCCAGGCGGGAGAGGAGGGTGGCGTGATTGGTCTCGTTCCACTTGGCGGCGAACTCGTCCGGCGCGGCGACGATCAAGCGGTCGTCTTCCAGCGCGACCGCTTCGGTCGGTTCAAGCCAGGCACGGACCACCTTGTCCGGAAGCTGACGGGTGGCCTCGTCGAGGATGCGCTTCCAGAGATCTTTCGCGGACTGCTGCTGCATTCTGCTCAGGGAGGGGTGAGGCGTTTGCAAGGGCAAGCGATTGTAGGTCCCGGTTGTGGAAAAGTCAACCTTGACCGGTACGGGGGTTTCCGGGTACTTTTGCGGGCTCATTTTGAGGGAATTGACTGATGAATCCGTCCTATCGTCCGCGCAACAAACGCCGTTCGGCCAAGCATGGCTTCCGGGAGCGGATGTCCGACCGCTGGGGCCGGGCCACGTTGTCGCGCCGGCGCAAGAAGGGTCGCAAGCAGCTGACCGTGTCGCTGGGCTCCAAGCACGGGAGCAGCTGACGGCGGAGCGACTGCTCCGCTCGCACCGGCTGGCCGGCAACGCGGATCGCCTGCGTTGTCTGACCAAGGGGCGGCGGCGGCGGTCGCGGTACCTTGAGTGCATCTGGATCGACAACATGACGGGCCACCCACGGATGGGACTGATCGTTCCGAAGTTCCAGTCCAACGCGGTGGCCCGCAATCGTTTGCGGCGACGACTGAGCGAGATCTGGCGCCGGGAGATCCATTCCCTGCAGGGTAATCGAGACCTCCTCATCCGGATCCGCAAGGAAGCGTATGGGGCGACGTTCGCCGAACTCTCGACCGTGCTCACCGGCCTGGCTCAGGGAATTTTCGAAGCGGGAACGGGGAACAGGGAACGGGGAACGGCGGGTGCGTGAGCGAACTCACCTCCAGCCCGCCGCCGCGGGATGGTCCTTCCCGGCCCCTCTTCCCCGTTCCCCGTTCTCCCTGGGAGTGGGTCCAGGTGCCGTTCACCTGGTTGCTCATCCTGCTGGTGCGGTTCTACCAGAAGTTCATCTCACCAGGACTTCCGCCGAGCTGCCGGTTTGCGCCGAGCTGCTCGCAGTACACCCTGGAGGCGCTGCAGCGGTACGGCGCGCTTCGCGGCACGTGGCTGGGCGCCCGCAGGCTGGTGCGCTGCCATCCCTGGCACCCGGGCGGTTACGACCCGGTCCCCTAAGACAACTCGACAACAGCTGACATGGATCGACGCGCACTCTGGGCAGTCGTGCTGATGATGGTGATCGCACTGGTACCCACGTTTCTGCTGAAGCCGAAGCCACGCACCGACGGGACGACGGGACGACGGGCGGATACCACTCAGGCGGTCATCCCCTCGCCGGCGCCCACGGCTGGCGTCCCGCTCGAGGCGAGTGGTTCGCTGCGCTCAGCCGCAGGACCCGTGGGTGCGGCGGACACGACGACGGCGCGCGCCGCTGGGCGGATCACCGTCGCCTCCGAGCTCTACCGGTATGAGTTTTCGACCCGGGGTGGTGCCCTCACCCAGGCGACGATTCTCGGGTACAAGGACCTGAGCCCGGAAGCGCGCGGCACGCTGGCGAAGCTCATCCCCGCGGGCGGCACGGTGCACACCCTGGCCTTCACCGTGGGCAACGATACGATCTCGCTGGCCGACTGGGATTTCGTTCCCGCGACACCGCATCTCACTGGTGCGGAGGGTGCGCGGGAGCTGATGGTGCCGCAGCTCGATTCGCTGACGCTCACCGGCAGTCGGGGCAATGTCGCGGTCACCCTGACCTACCGGTTCCTGCCGAAGGACTACACCATCGGCGTGACGGGCCAGGTGACGGGGCTCGGTCCGGTGGGCGGGCACCTGCTGGTCGGCATGGGTCAGGGACTGGCGCAGACCGAAGCCGACAGCAACGCCAATCACTACGATTTCGGCGTGGTGACCAAGACCGACGAGTCCAAGCTCACCCGCTTCAGCAAACTGAAGCCGGGGGAGACTCGCACTCTCGAAGGGCCGTTCGAGTGGGCCGCGGTCAAGGCGAAGTATTTCGTGGCCGCGCTGCTGGCGGTGGATTCGAGCAACACGCCCCTGAGCGGGGTGCTGGTGCGGGCCCTGCCGAATCAGGCGACGATCAAGGCGGCGGCGGTGACGTTCGCGCTGCCGGTGCCGGCCAGCGGGGCGTTCAACTACCGGCTGTACATCGGCCCGATGGAGTACCCGCGGCTGCATGCCATCGGGCACGACTTCTACGACATCAATCCGTATGGCTGGCCCGGCTTCCGCACCATGATCCGGCCGGTGGCGGTCGCCGCGCGCACGCTGCTGGTCTGGATGCACACCCATCTCAATCTGGCGTATGGCGTGGTGCTGATCATCTTCGGCATCATGATCCGGGTCCTGCTGTGGCCGCTCAACCAGCGCGGCATGCGCGCCAGCATGAAGATGCAGGCGCTGCAGCCGGAGATGCAGAAGCTGCAGGACAAGCACAAGGAAGACCCCGGGGCACTGCAGAAAGAGGTCATGGGCCTCTACAAGCGCGAAGGCGTCAATCCCTTCAGCGGCTGCTGGCCGCTGCTGCTGCCGTGGCCGGTGATGCTCGCGTTGTTCTTTGTCCTGGCAAATTCCATCGAGCTGCGCGGGCAGGCGTTCCTGTGGCTGCCGGACCTCTCGCTCAAGGATCCGCTGCACATCATCCCGGTGCTGATGGGGGCCTCGATGTTCGCGGTGACCAAGGTCGGCATGAAGGGGATGCCGCCCAACCCGCAGTCGAAGATGATGCTCTATTTCCTGCCGGTGATGATGACGGTGATGTTCCTGAACTTCGCCTCGGGCCTCAATCTGTATTACTTCGTCCAGAACGTGGTCAGCGTGCCGCAGCAGTGGTGGCTGGCCAAGGAGCGGATGAAGGTGCAGCCGCAGCCGGTGGTGGTGAATACGAAGAAGAAGAAATAGGGATTCCAGGGCAGGGGCGAACCAGCGGTTCGCCCCTGCACCATCCGTCCCAAACATCCCGTGTTGTCCCATGTTATCCGACCCCATCGTCGCCCTCGCCACACCTCCCGGTCGTTCCGCCGTTGCTGTGATACGGCTGAGCGGTCAGGGGGTGTTTGGCATTGTGGCGCGAGTGATCCCTTCCTTCCGTACCGATCCTCCCCGGGAAGCGCGACTCGCCACCTTCCGCTCCCTGAGTGGGGAAATGCTGGATCGCGGGCTCTACCTGGTCTTCCCCGGTCCGCGGAGCGAGACCGGCGAGGACATGGCCGAGCTGCACAGCCACGGCGGTCTGATCGTGCCGGCCCAACTGCTCGCCGCACTCGAAGCGGCCGGGGCGCGGCCGGCGCATCCGGGGGAGTTCACCCGTCGGGCGCTCATGAACGGGAAACTGGACCTGCTGCAGGCGGAGGCGCTGGCGGATCTGGTCGACGCCGAGGCACCGGCTCAGGCGCGGCTCGCGCTGGCGCAGATGGAGGGGGGGCTCTCGCGCCGCATCGCGGAGCTGCGGGAATCGCTGATCGGCCTGCTGGCACTGCTGGCGTACGAGGTGGATTTCCCCGATGAGGATGACGGCCCGCTGCCGCGCACCCGGCTGGAAGCGGAGCGGGCGAGTGTGTCGGCTCAGGTCACCGCGCTGCTGGCGACTGCCCCGTTGGCGGAACGGGTGCGGCAGGGGGCGCTGGTGGTGCTGAGCGGCCCGCCGAATGCGGGCAAGTCGTCGTTGTTCAACGCCCTGTTAGGCACCAGTCGCGCGCTGGTGACCGAGCTGCCGGGGACCACGCGGGATGCCATCGAGGCGTCGGTCGATTTCTGCGGCTGGCCGGTGCGGCTGGTGGATACGGCGGGGCTCGGCGAGAGCGTCGATCGCATCGACCAGCTCGGCCAGGAAGTGAGCCGGCGGTACGTGGCGGCGGCGGATCTGGTGGTGGTGTGCGATGACAGCCATCAGCCGTCAGCCGTCAGCCATCAGCCTTCGGCTCCGCGTCAGCTCCATGTCTACACCAAGGCCGATCTCCACCCCGCGTCAGGCGGTTCCCTCGCCGTTTCCGTCGTCACCGGTCAGGGCCTCGACCAACTGCGGCAGGAGATCGCCCGCCGACTTTTCAGCACCGGCGCCTCGCTCGCCGATCTTGGGCCTGCGCTCACCCGTGCTCGGCACCGTGAGGCGCTCGCGGGAGCGGATAGCGCGCTGCGGGCGGCGATACCCCACTTCGCTGTCGGCGGCGATGCCGTCCTGGCCGCCCATGAGGTGCAGGAGGCGGTGCGGGCACTGGACAGCCTGATCGGGAGCGTGGATATAGAGGAGGTGCTGGACCGGTTGTTTGCCGGGTTTTGTATTGGGAAGTAGCTGGCGGAAGGGCGGTTAGCGTTGTCATCCTGAGCGCAGCGAAGGATCTCCTTGCCGCTGAGCATGACTCTGGTCTCGGCTCCGGCCACAGAAGATCCTTCGGCCCTGCGGGCCTCAGGATGACAATATTCGCCCCGCCCCACTGACCCTCAACCTGAGCGCCGTCGCCCACATCATGCATCTCTCCTACCTCCACATCTACCCCATCAAGTCCTGCGGCGGCATCACGGTCACCGAAAGCGAGGTTGACGTCTTCGGGCTCAAGCACGACCGCCGCTTCATGGTCGTGACACCCCGGGGAGAATTCATCACCCAGCGCGAGGTGCCGGCGCTGGCCACCGTGCGGGTGAACATCACCGGTCCGCACCTGCGGCTTGATGCTCCAGAGCTGCCGACGCTGACGCTCGCGCTGACACCGCTGGGTGGCCGGCCGGTGGTGACGCAGGTGTGGGACGACACGGTGCGCGCGGTCGCGCCCGATCCGGCGGCGGATGACTGGTTTTCCAGCGTGGTGGGGCAGGAGG
>JBDTMI010000013.1:0-83487 GCA_039934355.1 Gemmatimonadales bacterium | reverse complement strand
CGCGACGCTCAGGATGACAGGAGTCGCCCAACCGCCCAACCGCCCAACCGCCCAACCGCCCAACCGCCCAATCGCCAACCGCCTAATCGCCTAATCGCCTAATCGCCCCACTCCCCGTTCCCCTTCCTCCCCCCTCCCGCTAGATTTGTGAAACATTTCACAAAAGCCCATGCGGAAGATCGCCGAATCCACTGTCCGACGCCTCTCTCTCTATCTCCGGTTCCTCGAGGAATTCGAGCACCAGGGGATCGAGACGGTGAGCTCCGAGGCTCTCGCGGCCCGGGGCGGGACGACGTCAGCCCAGGTCCGGAAGGATCTCTCCTTCTTCGGCAGTTTCGGCAAGCGCGGCCTCGGCTACTCGGTGGCGGAACTGGTCGGCAAGTTGCGCGACATCCTGGGACTGGGGCGCAACTATCGTGTCGCCATGATCGGGGCCGGCAAGATCGGCAGCGCCCTGGTGCAGTATCGCGGCTTCAAGACCCGCGGCTTCGAGGTGGTGCACATCTTTGACACCGATGCGGCCAAGATCGGGAAAGCCTGGAACGGGCTCACGATACACGATGTGAAGGAGATGGATTCCGAGCTGGCGCGTCTCGGCGTGGATATCGCCGTCATCGTGACCCCGGCCGACGCCGCCCAGGCCGTCGCGGACCGACTGGTCGCCCTGGGCATCAAGGCCATCCTCAATTTCGCCCCCGCCCAGCTCACGGTGCCGGACGATGTCGTGGTGAAGACAGTGAATCTGGCGTTGGAGTTGGAGACGTTGAGTTATGCGTTGAAGAACAGATAGGCGACGGGCGGTAGGCGGTCGCCTATCGCCTCTCGCCTCTCCTCGACTAACTTGCCCCCGATGCCACAGTCCCGCCCCCTTCTTGTCACGACAGAAGTTGGCCAGCTCGAGTCTGTCCTGGTTCACACCCCGGGCGCCGAGTTGCGCGCGGTCACACCGGGGAACAAGGGGGACTATCTCTACGAGGACCTGATCCAGGTCGATGGTGCCCAGCGGGAGCATCGGCGATTCGTGGCGGTGCTGGAACGGTTCGCCAAAGTGTATCAGGTGGCGGACTTGCTGGCCGAGGCGCTGGAGCGGCCGGAGGCGCGCGAGTATTTCATCCGTGCGACGCTCGATGTGGTGCCGTCCGAGGGGCTGGGGCGCCAGTTGAGTGATATGCCCGCCGGGGCCCTGGCGCGGTTGATCATCGAGGGAGTGGAGGCGGAGGGCGGGGCGATCGCCCGAGCGATCAACACCGTCGGCTACGTCCTCCCGCCACTGCCCAATCTCTTTTTTCCTCGTGATATCGGCGTCGTGATCGGGACGCATGCGGTCGTCGGCTCGATGCGCTACGGGGTGCGCTGGACCGAGGAGCTGGTCATCAAGACGCTCTTTGCCTTTCATCCCCTGTGCGCCAACGCCGGTTTGCTCTACGATGGTTCCGAAGAACGTCGCAACGACTACACCCTGGAGGGTGGCGACATCCACGTGCTCCGGCCCGATCTGATCGTCGTGGGCTTCAGTCAGCGGTCCAGCCCAGCGGCGCTCGACAACCTCTGCGCCGTGTTGTTTGCCGAGACCGGCGTGACCGATGTGCTGGTGGTCGTGATGCCCAAGGAACCGACCGCGATCCACCTGGACATGTTGTTCACGCAGGTCGACCGCGAGCTCTGCGTCATCTACCCGCCGTACTTCATCGGTCCCGAGCGTCGCGCGGTGCTCCACCGAAAGAAGGGCGAGGCAGAAGTGCACGAAATGCCCAACTTCTTCGCCGCGCTCAAGGCGGTGAACTGTCCGCTGGAGCCGATCTTCGTCGGTGGGGAGCGCCGCACCATGCAGGACCGGGAGCAGTGGACCTCGGGCTGCAATTTTGTAGCACTCAAGCCCGGCATGATCGTCAGCTATCGTCGCAACGAGGCGACACTCGAGGCGCTGCGCCAGGCCGGCTTCCGGGTCGTGCCGAGCGTGGACTTCGTCGCCTTCGATGACTGGCTCGACACCAAGCACCGCACCGTCATCACCATCGAGGGTGACGAACTGGTGCGGGGCGGGGGCGGCCCCCGCTGCATGACGCTGCCCCTGCGCCGCAAGTCGCTGTGACCGGCGTCGCGGGAATCCCCGAGCGGACCCTCGTCGATCGCGCGCTCGAACTCATGGCGCAGGCGCCCTGTCCCGCCGATCGGCTCGCCCGCGAGGTGCTGCTCCTGCCGAACGCCCCCATCAGTGTGGCGGAGCGCCTCGCGGTCGCCCTGTTCGCGTCGGATCCGCGGGTGCGCCAGCTCGATGATGGCCGCTGGGCGCTGATCACGGAGGCGCAGGGCTCCCCGCTGATCGAGGAGTGCGCCTTTGCAGTCGTGGATGTCGAGACGACCGGAATGCGCGCGACGGGCCCGGATCGGGTGACCGACGTCGCCGTCGTGATCGTGCAGGGGGAGCGGCGCGAGCTGGTCTTCGAGTCGCTGGTGCAGCCCGGCGTCCCCATCCCCTCGCGCATCGCGATGCTCACCGGCATCACCGACGAGCTGGTCCGGCAGGCGCCGGTCTTTGACGCCCTGGCCGATCAACTCCTCGCCGCACTCGCGGGGCGGGTCTTTGTCGCCCACAACGCCCGGTTCGACTGGGCCTTTCTCTCGGCCGAGGTCCGCCGCACCCGGGCCCTGGGCTTGACCGGCACACAGCTCTGTACCGTGCGGCTGGCTCGGCGGCTCCTGCCCGATCTCCCCAGTCGCAGCCTCGACGCACTCAGCGAATATTTCGCGCTGGAGAATCCGGCTCGGCATCGGGCGGCGGGCGATGCGCTGGTGACCGCGCAGCTCCTCGAGCGCCTGCTCCGACTGGCGCGCGAACGCGGAGCACGGACCCTGGCCGATCTGGAAGCGATGCAGCGGAAGGGAAACGTGAAACCGGGAACGGGATAGAGGGGACATCACGGTTCTTCCCGGATCGCCCAATCGCCGAATCGCCCAATCGCCTAGCCGCCCAACCGCCTAACTGCCTAACCGCCTAACCTCCCACCCCCCTTCTCCCATGCCCCTCTCCCACGCCTTCTCCGTCGGCACCCTCCGCTGCCATCTCCTAGAAGTCGGCCGGTTGTCGCTGGACGGCGGCGCCATGTTTGGTGTTGTGCCCCGCACGATGTGGTCGAGGCAGATCACGCCGGACGAGAAGCACCGGATTCCGATGGTGATGCGCTGCCTGCTGATCGAGCATCCCGACGGGCCGGTGCTGATCGACACCGGGGCCGGCAACAAGGAGGAGGCGAAGTTCCTCGAGATTTACGGGTTGAAGAACGCCGGCCTCGAGGGGGCCACCCAGCTCGAGGACGCGCTGGCAACCGCCGGCTTTCTGCCGGGAGATGTGCGCTGGGTGATCAACACCCATTTGCACTTCGATCACGCCGGCGGCAACACCACCATCGATCCTGAGCTGGAGCACGATCGGCGACGGCATATCCGACCCGCGTTTCCCCACGCGACCTACATCGTGCAGCGCAACGAGCTGGAGTTCGCCCGCCACACCAACGAGCGGACCCGCGCGAGCTACCTGCCGCACAACTTCGAACCCATCGCCGCCGCCAACCGGTGGCAGCTGCTCGATGGAGACGTCGAGATTCTCCCTGGCATCTCCTCGCGCCTGACGCCGGGTCACATTCCCTGGCATCAGAGCATCGTCGTCCGCAGCGGCGGGGAGACCGCGGTCTTCCTCGGCGATGTCATGCCCACGCATCACCACCTCCCGCTGGTCTGGATCATGGGCTACGACCTGGAACCGCTGCGCACCCTCGAATCGAAGCGGGCCTTGCTGGCCGAGGCGGTGGCGGGAGGCTGGCGGGTCATCTTCGAACACGATGCGCATGTGGCCATGGGCCGGGTGGTGCAGGAGGCGAAGGGCGCCGGGCTGACGGAGGTGGTGCCCGCGGGGAAATGACGCCGGCAGCGTGAATCCGGTGCGCTCGCCGGGGGTATCCGTTGGCAGTATTGGGCAAGATGCTGGTCGACTATTGCCCCGCCGCCGCCGAGGATCGCATACTATGGCCATGGCATCGCCGCTGCTCTACACCGCCGAGGAGGTCATCGCCTTCCCCTACGACGGCCGTCGCTACGAGGTCATCCGCGGGGAGTTGCTGGTGACTCCTGCGCCCCGGATGCGCCACGAACTGATTGTGGCCCGTCTCATGTATGCCCTCAGCGCCTACCTCGAGCGGGAACCGGTGGGCACCGTGTTGGGCTCTCGCGGGGATATCGTCTTCGGCACCCACACCAAGGTGGAGCCGGACGTCTTCGTGGTGCCGCCGCAGGAGATGGCGACGCTCGACTGGGCGCAGGTCCGTCACCTGTTGCTCATCGTCGAGGTGCTCAGTCCTTCGTCCCGGCGTTTCGACCGCTTTACCAAGCGGGTCGAGTTCCAGCGGCAGGGTATTCCGCTCTACTGGGTGGTGGATGCGGAGGGAGAGCAGGTCGAGGAGTGGACCCCAGCGGAAGCGTCGCCGGTCATCCGCCGTGACCGGCTCAGCTGGGCTCCGGCAACCGCCTCAGCTCCCTTCGATCTGGACCTGAGCTGGCTCTTCCGGAAGCCCTAGTCGTCCCTGGCGCCTACCGCCTGTCGTCCGCCCCCCAATCGCCCAACCGCCCAATCGCCCCTCCCCAGTTGACCCAAACGTCCCCCACAAGCTAGGTTTACGCCCGAATTGAAGCGGGGACTCCGGTCCCCCACCCTCCGCCCGGCCTCGCCGGTGCAAACGGGTCCCAGTCTTTAGAGAGTGGTCTGGCGGGAGCGCGGTCGCGCTGCTGTCCTCTATTGCCGGACACCCGTGGATTCCAGGGTGTCCGGTTTTCATTTTTCGCGGGAGTGTCGCACTGTCCACGAACGAGCGGGAACGGCGCACGCGCATCAATCGCCAGATCCGGATCAGTCCTGTCCGGGTCATCGGGCCGGATGGTGAACAGCTGGGAGTGCTGCCGGTCGAGGAAGCGCTCGCGATCGCCCTGGAAAAGGGACTCGACCTGGTCGAGGTCGCGGCGATGGCTCGTCCCCCCGTGGTCAAGATCATGGACTACGGGAAGTACAAGTTCGAGGAAGCGAAGGCGGCGCGCGCCGCGAAGAAGAAGCAGCACGTGATTCACCTGAAGGAGATCAAGGTGCGGCCCGGCATCGAAGAACATGACTTCGAGTTCAAGAGCCGGCACGCCCGCGAATTCCTGCTGGATGGCAACAAGGTCAAGGTGACCATGATGTACCGGGGCCGCCAGTTGGCCCACGTCGAACTCGGCCGGGCGGTGCTGGACCGGTTCTTCGGCGGTCTCCAGGATGTCGGCAAGATCGAGCAGGACGCCAAGCTCGAAGGTCGCAACATGGTAATGGTGCTGGGCCCCAAGTAGTACCATAGGGGCGGGCCTCGGGCCCGCCCGTCTGAGGGACCGAAACATGGTGATGTTGCTGAGTCCCAGGTGATGCCGTAGGGGCGGGCCTCAGGCCCGCCCGTCTGAGCGACACACGTATTTCGTCGTAACGCATGGGTCGCCCTCGTGGCACCCGACCACGGAGAGCATGATGCCCAAGATGAAGACGAAGCGCGCCGCCATGAAGCGCTTCAAGCGGACCGGCACCGGGAAGCTGAAGCGCGGTCACGCCAACCACAGCCACATCCTGACCAAGAAGACTCGCAAGCGGAAGAACCGGCTCAAGAAGAGCGCCCTGGTCTCGTCGGCCGATTTCCCACGGGTCAGCCGCCTGCTTCAGGCGTAAGGAGACAGCCATGCCTCGCGTCAAAAGCAACGTCGCCCATCACGCCCGCAAGAAGAAGATCATGCGGGCCGCCAAGGGCGCCCGCGGCGGTCGCAGCAAGCTGTACCGCCCAGCCAAGGAAACCGTCGAGCGCGGCATGCAGTACGCCTACCGCGATCGTCGCAAGAAGAAGGGCGATTTCCGCCGCCTCTGGATCACCCGCATCAACGCCGCGGCGCGGATGCACGGCTTCAGCTACAGTGTCCTGATGGCCGCGCTGAAGAAGGCCGGCGTCGACATCAACCGGAAGGTGCTCGCCGACCTCGCGGTGAAGGATATCGCGGCGTTTGGCAAGATCGCCGACCTGGCCAGGGCCGCCATCTAGCAGGTTGAGATTGCGGTGCAGGGGCCGGGTTCGGGTACCTCAGGGGACCTCGGGCCCGGCCCTTTCGAGTTCTCGGTAGAGTGCGTGCCAAGCGACGCGTTCAGATCGGTGGGCGTTCTCAGAGGGTGATTCTTCATGTCTGAAGATCCGGAATACTTCAAAGACCTGCATGAGTACGCTGCTCGGCTCGAGGTCATTCCGACTCTCGATGAGCGCCAGCTTGAAGTAGAGTACATCGCTTTGCTGGGACGCAAGCAGGGCAGCCTGAATAACTTCCTGAAATCAGTGCTTCCGCGACTTACCGATGCCGAGAAGCGGGTCCTCGGGGCCAACGCAAACAGTCTCAAGCGCGATCTTGAGGCAAAGTTCAGCGCCCGCCGCGCCGAGCTCGCCGCCGCGGGGGCCGCGGCAGAAGCGCGCGCCAGTGACCTCACCATGCCGGGCCGGCCCCGGTGGGTCGGCGGAATCCACCCCACCACCCGTGTGGTCGAGGAGATCGTCGGTATCTTTCACGGCCTCGGCTTCGCCCGCGCCACCGGACCCGAGGTGGAGAGCGAGTGGTACAACTTCGGCGCGCTCAACTTCCCGCCGGATCACCCGGCGATGGACATGCACGACACGCTCTACCTCGACGTCCCCGATCGGCGTGACGCGATCGATCGCCGCGGCAACCGCAGCTCGGGCATCAGCGAGGAGCACGAGCGGCGGGATCGCGCCGATCGCCGCACCCGCAATGAGGGTCGGCTGCTCCTGCGCACCCACACCTCGCCGGTGCAGGTGCGGGTGATGCTGCAGGACCCGCCACCGATTCGCGTCGTGGTCCCCGGCTGGGTCTATCGTAAGGACACCTTTGACGCCTCACACGCGCCAGTCTTCGCCCAGATCGAGGGGCTGGCCATCGACGAAGGCATCTCGTTCGTCGACCTCAAGGCGACGTTGATCCACTTCGCCCGCGAGTTCTTCGGCACCAGCGTTGCGACCCGCTTCCGGCCCTCCTTCTTCCCATTCACCGAGCCTTCCGCCGAAATGGATGTGAGCTGCGGTGTCTGTGGCGGCAAGGGCTGCCCCGCCTGCAAGGGGACTGGCTGGATGGAAATCCTCGGCGCCGGCATGGTGCATCCCAACGTGCTCACCAGTTGTGGCATCGATCCGGAGCGCTACACCGGATTTGCCTTCGGCATGGGACCGCAGCGTATCGCGATGAACCGCTACGGCGTCACGGACATCCGGCTGTTCTACGAGGGCGATATGCGGTTCCTGGGTCAGTTCGTCGGCGGGCGCCCATGAACATCTCCCGCCGCTGGCTCGAGGCCTTCCTTCAGCGCCGGCTCGACGCCCAGGAGACCGCGCGCCGTCTCGTGATGCTGGGCGCGGGGGTGGATGCGGTCGAGTCACTCCATCCCGGGCTTGACCGGGTCGTCATCGGCCTGGTGGAGTCGGTGCGCCCCCATCCGAACGCCGATCGCCTGCGCCTCTGCGACGTGAACGATGGCAGCGGCACGGTGCAGCATGTCGTCTGCGGTGCGCCCAACGTGACGGCGGGCAGGAAGTACCCCTTCGCCCGTGTGGGCACGACGCTCCCCGGTGGCCTCACCCTGGAGCGGCGCAAGATCCGGGGCGAAACCTCGGAGGGGATGCTCTGCTCCGCCCGCGAGCTCGGCCTGGGCCAGGAGCATGACGGCATCCTTGAGCTCGACACCGATATCACGCCGGGCTCCCCGCTGCTCGACGCACTCCCCGTCGACGACGATCGCTTCGTGCTGGATGTGACGCCCAATCGTCCCGACCTCCTGGGACACAAGGGTGTCGCCCGCGAGCTGGCCGCCAGCTTCGGCGTGGCGTTCCGGCTGCCGGAGATTCCCGGCGCCCCGGCCAGTCTGCCTGGCTCGCTGCGCCGGGTGGAGGATCATCGGGCCCAGGTGGGTGGCATCACGGTCGGGACCGAGGACGCCGAGGGCTGTCGCCGCTTCACCGCCGGGGTGATCCGCGGAGTGAAGATCGGCCCCTCGCCCGCCTGGCTCTCCGACCGGTTGCAGGCAGCGGGCGTCCGCAGCATCAACAACGTGGTCGACGCGACCAACTATGTGATGCTGGAGCTCAATCACCCGACCCACGCCTATGATCTGGCGCGGCTGCGGGGCGGTGAGCTGGTGGCCCGCCGCGCCCGTCAGGGCGAGACCATCGTCACCCTGGATGGGGTCTCGCGGAGCCTCGCGAGCGACATGACGGTGATCGCGGATGCGGAGGGTGCCGTCGGTGTCGGCGGGGTGATGGGCGCGGCTAACGCCGAAGTCACCGAGACCACGGCCGACATCCTGCTCGAGTGTGCCTGGTTCGATCCCCGCCGGATTCGCCAGACGCGTCGCACGCTCGGGATGTCGACCGATGCGAGCTATCGTTTCGAGCGCGGGGTGGATCTCTGGGGACTCCCCGAGGCGCAGCGTCGCGGCATCGCGCTGATCCTCGCGGTGGCGGGCGGTCACCTCGAGGATGCGGTCGATGTCTGGCCGAACGTGGCCCATCCGCCGCGCGTCTCTCTTCGCCTGGCCCGCGTGGCGCAGGTGCTGGGTGCGGACGTTTCGCTTGCCGCCATCGAAAAGTACCTGGTGGCCATCGGCTGCACCGTGCTCCACAAGCCGGACGGTGCTCGCCTCGCCGTGGACGTGCCTGGCTGGCGGCCCGACCTGCTGCTGGAGATCGATCTCATCGAGGAGATCGCCCGACTGCACGGCTACGACTCCTTTCCCACCGACCTGCGGCCGTTCCGTGTCGGACAGATGGCGGAAGCGCCCCTCGACCGCGCCATCACGCTGGTCCGCGACGGTCTGGCCGGCCTCGGCCTCTATGAGGCGCAGTCACTGCCACTCGGGCCGAGCGAGGGCCCCGACAGCGTGAGGCTGTTGAACCCGCTCTCCGCCGAGGAGGCCTGGCTGCGGCAGTCGCTGCTGCCGGGCCTGGCGCGCGCGGTGGAGACCAACTGGTCCCGTCAGGTGCGCGAGGTGCGGCTGTTCGAGATCGGCACCGTCTTCCGCGCCCGTGGCCCCGGCGAGCGGCCGACGGAGTCGGTGCGGGTCGCCGGTGTCCTCACCGGCGCGCGGACGCCGGCGCACTGGAGCGATCCGGGCCGGCCTGCCGACACCGATCTGTGGGACCTGAAGGGGCTGTTCGAGGCGGTGGTTGCTCTGGCCAATCCGACAGCGGCGTTGCATGTTGACGGGGTCCGTTGGCGAGCGAAAAATGTGGTGGGGCAGGAGGTTGGCCTGGGCCAGCGCCTCGACCTGCAGCCCCCCGCGTGGGCGGCACCGGTGTTCGGGTTCGAGCTCGAACTCTCGGCCGTGCCCCGCGATGCCCACCGCTTCGTGCCGCTCACCGGAACCCCGTCCTCCTGGCGTGACCTCAACCTGGTCCTCGGGGGTGGGACCACCGCCGCCGAGGTCCTCCGCGTGCTGCGGCAGTCCGGCGGTCCGCTGCTGGAGTCGGTGGAGGTGGCAAGCGAGTTCCGCACGGAGGCGCTCGGGCCGGACCGCCGCGCCGTGCAGTTCCGTCTGACGTTTCGCGCACCGGATCGCACCATCCGCGACGAAGAAGTTGATGCCGCGGTCGCGCGCGCCCTCAAGGCACTGGAGCACCAGCTTGACGCAAGATTACGATCGTCCTGACGCACGCGCCCTCGAGGACCTGAGCGAACTGCTCCAGTCCATCGGCGACGAGCTGGCCGCCTGGCGCCGCCGCTCGCTCAAGGCGGAAGCCGAGCTGGCGGAGGCGCGCTCCAAGGGCGGCGTGCTGGCCGGACCGGAATTGATTCAGGCCCGCCAGCGGGTCCTGGATCTGGAACTGGAGAATCATTCGTTGCGGGAGCGTCTCGACGCCGCGCGCGACCGGCTGCGGCTGCTCGCCGCGCGGCTCGGGTTCCTGGAGCAGGAAGCGGGAGAAGGCGTCGCATGAACGTGCCCAAGCAGGCGGTCCGCGTGACCATCGGTGGCGAGGACTACACGGTCCGCTCCGAACTGCCGGCGGAATACACCCGGGAAGTGGCGGCCTATCTGGATGCGGCCCTGCGCCGCATCCGCGAGATGCTGCCGCAGGTCGAAACCCACAAGGCCGCGATTCTCGCGGCGCTGGCCATTACCGACGAGCTCTTTCAGGCGCGCCGGGGGGACCGGGAACATGCGGCCCGCCTGGCCGCCATGGCCGACGACCTGGCACGGCTGCTGCCGCCCGCCAAGCGAGGCCGGCGCCAGAGCGGCGCGCAGGGGATTCCGGGCTGATCAAGGGCGGGGCTCCGTCCCGCCGTACACAACGGGTGCCGCACCTCGGCCCCTTGGAGAATAGATCGAATGCCGCAACTCCCGCTGCCCCTCCTTGAGGGGCTCATTGCCGGGCTCGTCGTCGCCACCGCTTCCTTCTTTATCTATAGCAGGACCCAGCGCAACAGTGCCTCCCGCACCCTCCAGGCGGCGCGGCTGGAAGCGCAGCTCCTGGTCGCTGACGCATCCGCCAAGGCCAACGAAGCGCGCAACCAGCTGGTGCTCGAAGGCAAGATGGAGATGCTCCGGCTGCGGGAGGATCTGGACAAGGAGTCGCAGCGCCGCCGGGAAGAGTCCGAGCGCTTCGAGCGACGGGCGGAAGAGCGCGATCATGCGCTCGAACGGAAGGTGGAGGAGGTCCGCAAGCAGGAGTCGGGGTTCTCCGGCCGGGCCTCACAACTCGATCAGCGCGAGAAGGGACTCGGGCTCCGGGAGAGCGAGATCGACCGGCTGGTGGCGGAGCAGCGGCAGAAGCTGGAACGCGTCGCCGGCCTCACCGCGGAAGAGGCGAGGCTGCAGGTGCTGCAGAAGGCGGAAGACGAGGCCCGCAGCTCCGCCCAGGCGCTCGCCCGCGACATCCGGGAACAGGCCAAGCGCTCCGCCGACAAGGACGCCCGCAAGATCGTGGCGCTCGCGGTCCAGCGGATCTCGGCCGAACATACCGCCGAGACCACCGTGTCGGCGGTGACGCTGCCGAGCGATGAGATGAAGGGACGCATCATCGGTCGCGAAGGACGGAACATCCGCGCTTTCGAGCTGGCGACCGGCGTCGATGTGATCATTGATGACACGCCGGACACCGTCGTGGTCTCCTGCTTCGACCCGATCCGCCGGGAGGTGGCGCGACGGTCCCTGGAGGCGCTGATCGTCGATGGCCGCATCCATCCGGGCCGCATCGAGGAGTTGGTGGCCAAGGCGCAGAAGGACCTGCAGAGCGAGATCCAGGAGCTGGGAGAAAAAGCGGCGTTCGAGACCGGCGTGCATGGACTGCATCCCGAGCTCATCAAGCTGATCGGCCGGATGCGCTGGCGCACCTCCTACGGCCAGAACATCTACGAGCACTCCAAGGAAGTCGCCTGGCTGGCGGGGATCCTCGCCGCCGAACTCCGGCTGGACGTGCAGCTCGCCAAGCGCGGAGCCCTGCTGCACGACATCGGCAAGGTCCTCACCCACGAGAGCGAAGGCACCCACGTCGAACTGGGCGTCGAGATGGCGCGCAAGTACGGCGAGAGCGCGCTGGTGATCAACTGCATCCAGGCCCACCACGACGACGTGCCGCACGAGACGGCGGAGTCGGTGCTGGTGCAGGCGGCCGATGCCATCAGCGGTTCGCGGCCCGGCGCGCGGCGCGAAGCGTTCGAGAGTTATGTGAAGCGCCTCACGGCGCTTGAGGCCATCGCCAACAGCTTCACCGGCGTGGAGAAGTCCAACGTCATCCAGGCCGGCCGCGAGGTGCGCGTCATCGTCACGCCGGACCGGATCGACGACGCACAGGCCATCGGGCTGTCGGAGCAGATTGCCCGGCGCATCGAGCAGGAACTGCAGTACCCCGGCCAGATCAAGGTGGTGGTCATCCGGGAAACCCGCGCCGTGGATATCGCCAAGTGAGTGCACGCATCATCGATGGAGTCGCGCTGGGCCGGACGATTCGCGACGAAGTCGCCGTCGCCACCGCCAGCCTGAAGCTCAAGGGCATCGTGCCCGGGCTCGCCGTCGTGCTGGTCGGGGAGAATCCCGCGTCGAAGGCGTATGTCGGCAGCAAGGAGAAGGCGTGCCTCGAGGCCGGGATGCACTCGGTCAAGGTCGAGCTGGGGACGGAGACGTCCGAGACCGACCTTCTGGCGATCGTCGATCAGTTGAACGCCGACCCGGCCATCCACGGCATTCTGGTCCAGCTCCCGCTGCCGAAGCACATCAACACGGCAAAGGTGCTGCTTCGCGTCAACCCGGCCAAGGACGTGGATGGCTTCCACCCGGTGAATGTCGGCAAGCTGGTCATCGGTGATCCCACCGCACTGCGGCCCTGCACGCCCTACGGGGTGCAGCAGATGCTGATCCGTTCCGGCATTGAAACCAAGGGCGCGCACGCCGTCGTGATCGGGCGCAGCACGATCGTGGGGAAACCCATGGCGAATTTGCTTATCCAGACCGGCGTGGGTGGCGATGCGACGGTGACCGTCTGTCACTCCCGCACCCGGGATCTCCCCGGCGTCTGCCGGTCGGCCGACATCCTCATCGCGGCCATCGGCAAGGCGGAGTTTGTGACGGCGGAGATGGTGCGGCCTGGCGCAGTGGTGATCGACGTCGGCATCAATCGGGTGGACGACGCCTCGAAGCCGAGGGGCTATCGTCTTACCGGAGACGTCGCGTACGGACCCGTGGCCGAGCTCGCGTCGGCCATCACGCCGGTTCCGGGCGGCGTCGGCCCGATGACCATTGCGATGCTGCTGGCCAATACGATTCAGGCGGTAAAGCAGTTGTAGGGCGATTGGGCCAATAGGCGAATAGGCGAATAGGCGATTCTCGGTTCACGCGCCCAACCGCCTACCCGCCCAACCACCCAACCGCCTACCCGCCTACCCGCCCAACCGCCTAGCCGCCTAGCCGCCTAACCGCCTAACCGCCTAACCGCCCTCTCCCATGCCTGATCTCTTCTCCCAGCCCTCCGACGCCCCGTGGACCCCATCGCAGCTCGCCAAGGCGGCGCGCCGGGTCGTCGAGGGTGCGATCGGTGGTCTCTGGGTCCGGGGCGAAATGTCGGGGTTGAAGGTGTACCAGAGCGGGCACTGGTACTTCACCCTCTGTGATGCGACGGCCCAGATCCGCTCGGTGATGTGGCGAGCCAGCGCGGCGAAGCACAAGACGCCCCCGCCGGACGGGACGACGGTGTTTGTGTTCGGTACGCCGACGGTGTGGGAAGAACGGGGCGAGTTCCGCCTCACCGTCACCCAGCTGTTGGTGACCGATCAGGTCGGGCGGCAGCAACTGGCGCTCGAGCGCGTGCGTGAGGCGCTGCGGAAGGATGGGCTGCTCGATCCCGAGCGGAAACGACCGCTGCCTGAGCTGCCGCGCCGCCTCGCGATCGTGACCAGTCTCGACGGTGCCGCGCTCCGGGATATCATTATCGTGACCCGGAAGCGCTGGCCCGCCATGGAGCTGGTCGTGGTCGGCACCCGGGTGCAGGGCGCCGAGGCCGAAGCGGAAGTCGTGAGGGCTCTGGGCGTGGTGAATCGGCTGCCGGGGATCGACTGCGTCATCCTGGCACGCGGCGGCGGCGCCAAGGAGGACCTCGCGGTCTTCAACACCGAGTCGGTCTGTCGCGCGCTGGCCCAGGTACAGGTGCCGACCATCTCCGCGGTGGGACACGAAACCGACTTCTCGCTCACCGACTACGTCGCCGATCTGCGCGCGGCGACCCCGTCGGCGGCCGCCGAACTGGTCGTGCCGGACCGACTGGCGCTGGACCGGCACGTTGCGGCGCTCAGCGTGCGGCTCGCCACCGCGCTCAGTCGGGGCACGCGACTCGCCAGCGAACGGCTGGGTCGGACGGCTGATCGGCTGCAGGCCGCGCTGGAACAGAAACTCGAGCGCCGTCGCCGCGACCTCGAGCGCCTCGCCGTCCAGCTCGATGCCCTGAGTCCCCTGCGGGTCCTGGAACGCGGGTACGCCGTTGCACAAAATGCGGAAGGCCGGGTGCTGCGTCGGCGGGAGGATTTCCCGGTCGACACCGGCTTCACCCTGCGGGTCATTGACGGGCGCATTGCGGCCCGGGTGGAGGACGTCTCATGAGTGCAGCCCGGAAGGCCGGCCCGGTGCCGCCCGCCCCGGAACCGGCAGGGGAGCCGTCGTCGTTGACGGAAGACCTCCGCCGCCTGGAAGAGGTGGTGCGCCAGCTCGAACGCGAAGATCAGGACCTCGACCGCTCGCTCGCCCTGTTCGAGGAAGGCGTCGGCCGGTTGCGTGCCGCGCGCGCCCGGCTCAGCGAGGCGGAAGCCCGGGTCCAGAAGGTCCTGGAGGATGCGGAGGGCAGTCTGCGGATGGAGCCGTTGGACGCCGACGCGGATGCGGGCGACCCGCCTTCGATGCGATGAGCGAGACCGCCTCCGGGATGTCGCTGTCCACCGCGGATTCGCTGACCGCGCCGCTGCTGCTCGCGGAGGCGCGCGAGCGGGTCGACGGGCTGCTCGCCGCGTGGGCCGAGCGGATCCAGACCATTGTGCCCGGACGGACCGGCGAAGCGCTGGCCTATGCGCTCAACACCCCGGGAAAGCGGGTCCGCCCAGCGCTGGTGATGGCGGCCTTCCGCTCGTTGGGCGGTGTGTCCCCGGCCATCGCGGCGGTGGCCGCCGCCATCGAGACCGTCCACACCTATTCGCTGGTGCACGACGATCTGCCCTGCATGGATAACGACGACCTCCGTCGCGGCCGCCCGACGATTCACCGCGCCTACGATGTCCCCACCGCGACCCGGGTCGGCTTCCTGCTGGTCCCCGTGGCTGGCCTGGTGCTCGCGCAGGCCGCGCAGGACCTGCTCCTCCCGGCCCCCGTGCTGGGACGAATGGCGCGCGAGCTGTTTCAGGCCAGCGGGATCGAAGGGATGGTCGGCGGGCAGTGGCTCGACCTGGAGGCCGAGGGCAAGAAGCTCGATCACGAAGGGCTCATCGCCGTACACCGGGGCAAGACCGGCGCCCTGATTCGGGCCGCTTGTGTGCTGGGGGCGATGGCAGCCGAGGCACCGCCCCGGGCGGTCGAGGCACTGGGCCGCTACGGCCATGAGATCGGGCTGGCCTTTCAGATCGCCGATGATCTCCTGGATGTCACCGCGACCAGTGCGCAGCTTGGCAAGACCGCGGGCCGGGACGCGCAGCTGGAAAAGTCGACTTACGTCAGCGTGCTGGGCGTCGAGCAGGCTCGCGCCGAGGCGGCGGCGCTCGCCGCGCAGGCCATGGCGAACCTGGAACAGGCCGGCATCCCCTCCGGATCGCTGGGGGCGCTGGCACAGTATATTGTAAGTCGGGAATCGTAACGGCAGGCGCTGGGCGATAGGCGGTGGGCGCGAACGGTGTGACCTCGCTGTCATCCTGAGGTCGCGGAGCGGCCGAAGGATCTCGTGGGTCCGAAGGCGAACCCACAGTACGGCTCCGGGGCAAAGAGATCCTTCGCTGCGCTCAGGATGACAAAACTCGCCTACCGCCTGGCGCCACTCAGTCGCCAAGCAGTTTCAACCCTGGCCCCCATGACCCTCCTCGACTCCATCCACTCCCCGGCTGATCTCAAGCGTCTGTCGCGGGAGCAATTGCCCGTGCTGGCGGGGGAACTGCGCGCGCGGCTGATCGATTGCTGCTCCCAGACTGGTGGGCATATCGGGGCGAGCCTTGGGGTGGTCGAGCTTGCGATTGCGCTGCTCTACGAATTCGACTCGCCCAGCGACAAGGTGCTCTGGGATGTCGGGCACCAGGCCTACGCCTGGAAGCTGCTCACCGGCCGCAACGAGGCCTTCCCCACGCTCCGACAGACCGGTGGCATCTCCGGTTTCCTCAAGCGTTCCGAGAGCGAGCACGATCAGTTCGGCGCCGGCCACGCCGGCACCGCGATGTCCGCCGCGCTGGGCATGGCCACGGCCCGGGACCTCATGGGTGGCACCAACAAGGTCGTCGCCGTCGTGGGCGACGGGGCGCTGACCTGCGGCCTCTCCTACGAGGGGATGAATAACGCCGGTCATTCCGACCGCGACATCATCCTGATCGTGAACGACAACGGGATGTCGATCTCACCCAACGTCGGCGCCATCAGCAAGACCCTCGGCGGCATCGTCGCCAGCCCGGTGACCAACCGGCTGCGGGAGCACGTCAAGCACTGGACCCTCAAGCTGGGAAAGGTGCTCGGCCCTGAATTTGTCGACCTGGCTCGGAATCTCGAGGAGAGCGCCAAGAACCTCTTCTCCCAGGGGATGCTGTTCGAGGAGCTCGGCTTCCGCTACTTCGGCCCGATCGATGGCCATGACCTGAAGAAGCTGGTCGACACCTTCCGCTTTGTCCGGCCCATGACCGGGCCCCGGGTGATTCACATCCTCACCGAGAAGGGGAAGGGCTTCGCGCTCGCCGAATCCAACAAGGAAAAGTGGCACGGTCTCGCCGCCTACGATCCGGTCACTGGGGAGGCGCGCAAGAAGGCCGCTGGCCCGCCGACCTGGACCCAGGTCTTTGGCGACGGCCTGACCGCGCTCGCCGCGGAGGACGCCCGTGTCGTCGCGATCACCGCCGCGATGCCCAGTGGCACCGGGACAAGCGTCTTCCAGAAGCGCTTCCCCACCCGCTTCTTCGACACCGGCATCGCCGAGGGGCACGCGGTGACATTCGCCGGCGGCCTCGCGACCCAGGGCATCCGTCCCTTCTGCGCCATCTACAGCACCTTCCTGCAGCGGGCCTACGACAACGTCATCCACGATATCGCGGTGCAGCACCTGCCCGTGGTTTTCTGCATGGATCGCGCAGGTCTCGTCGGCGAGGATGGCCAGACCCACATGGGTCTCTACGACATTGCCTACATGCTCGCCGTCCCCGGCATGACCGTCACCGCGCCCAAGGATGGCGATGAACTCATCGGCCTGCTGCGGACCGCGCTGGCGCACGACGGACCGTTCAGCACCCGGTATCCGCGCGACAAGACCCCCGCGGATCCGCGTCCGGTCGCCGAGATTCCCGCGGTGCCCTACGGGACCTGGGAGGTCCTGCGTGAAGGCAAGGACCTGGCGATCCTCGCGGTCGGCACCATGGTGGCACCGGCCCAGCAGGCCGCGGAGCAATTGGCCGCCGAGGGGATCGACTGCGGCGTCGTCAACTGCCGCTTCATCAAGCCGCTCGACAGTGGCTTGCTGCAGGTGCTGGCCCAGCAATACCGCACCCTCGTGACGGTGGAGGAGGGCACCATCGTCAACGGCTTCGGCGCCTATCTCAGCGAGACGCTGCAGACCACCAACCCTGAAGTGCGGGTGGTCGCCCTCGGCGTGCCCGACCGGCTGGTGGAGCAGGCCCCCCGGCCGGAACAGCTCGAGACCTTCGGACTGACCGCCGGTGGGATCGCCAGGCGGCTGCGGGCGCTGCACAGTGAGGAGAGCGTCGAGGCGCGATGAAGGTCGGGGTCGTCGGGAACCCGCGCTACGCCGACCTCAAGGCGGTGTTGTCCTCGCTCGCGACGCTCGCCCCGCCGCGAGGTATCGAGCTGCTCACCGAACCGAGCCTCGCTCCCCTGTGGAACGAGGTTCTTCCGTTCGTGGACCAGCACACGCCCGATGCGCTCATCACCTTCGGTGGCGACGGCACCCTGCTCCGCGGTGCCCGCCTCCTGCATGGTCGCCAGGTACCCATTCTCGGCATCAATCTCGGTCGGGTAGGATTTCTCACGACGGCGACGCGTGACCAGATGCCCGCCGCCCTCGACGCCCTCGTGGCCGGTCGCTACGTCCTCGAGCGGCGCCTCTCGTTGCATGCCACCATCATCAGCGACCTGGGCGGCATCCGCAGTGAGCAGCAGGCGCTGAACGATGTGGTCATCCACAAGTCCGGCGTCGCCCGCATGGTCCGCATCCGGGTGACGGTCGATGGTGAGGATCTCGGTCCCTACAGCGCCGACGGCGTCGTCGTGGCGAGTCCCACCGGTTCGACCGCGTACTCACTCTCCGCCGGCGGACCGATCGTGGCCCCCGGGGTGGAGGCGATGATCCTCACGCCCATCTGCGCCCACACCCTCGCCGTGCGCCCCGTCGTCATACCTGCCGATGCCACGGTCTGCATCGAGCCGGTCTCGCCCGGCGCCGACGATCTGCTCGTCTCGTACGACGGCCAGGTCGGCATGATGCTGGCCCTCGGCGACCGAGTCTACGTCCGCCGTGATCCCAACGTCGTGACGCTCATCCGGCTCGGCGAGGCCGGCTACTTCACCCGCATGCGGCAGAAGCTCAACTGGGGCGATCTCTCCGACCGCGAGCTCATCCGGTGATCGTCGAGCTCCGGGTGCGGGACCTCGTCACCATCGCGGATGTGACCCTTCAGCTCGGCCCCGGCCTCAATGTCCTCACCGGCGAGACCGGGGCCGGCAAGTCGATGCTGGTCGACGCAATGGCGCTGCTGCTCGGCGCCCGGGCCGAGAGTGGCATGGTCCGGCCCGGTGCCACGCGCACCGTGGTCGAAGGCGCCTTCGAGCTGGAGGATGCGGCCCAGCGCCGCCGCCTCGAAGCGGCCGGGCTGGATGCCGAGGAAGACCGGCTGGTCATCCGCCGTGAGGTGAACAGCGACGGTCGTTCCCGCGCTTGGGTCAACGGCAGTCCCACCACCATTGGGGTACTCGCCCGACTCGGTAGTCTCCTGGTCGATCTCCACGGTCAGCACGAAACCCAGTCGCTGCTCCACGCCGAGGCCCAGCGCGACATCCTCGATGCCTTTGCCGGAGCCACGCAGGAGCGCACCGCACTCACCGAGGCGGTGCTCGGCCTCGACGTGATCCTGGAGGAGGAGGCGAGGCTGGTACTGCGGCGGGATGAGGTGCGCCGGCGCGCGGACTACCTGCGGCATGTGGTCGAGGAGATCCGGCAGGCAAAGCTGCGTGCGGGTGAGGATGACGCACTCGACATCGAGGTGCGGCGCCTCGGACAGGCCGGCACACTTTCCGAGCAGGCCGCGCGGCTGGCCCAGTTGCTGGAAGGCGAAGACACTGGCGCACTAGCCGCGCTGGGTCAGGCCGACCGGGTCCTGACCGGGCTGGAGCGGGTCGATCCCGCGCTCGCGGCGTGGCGCGACCTGCTCGACGCTGCCTCCATCGGACTGGGCGAGCTCGCCCACCTGGCACGCGACTATGCGGCGACGCTGGAAGATGATCCTGCCCGTCTCGCGGAGCTGGAGCGCCGCCGGGATCTCATCTACCGCCTCAAGCAGAAGCATGGGGCGACGCTGGACGCGGTCCTGGCAACTGGTGCCGACGCCGCGCGCGAACTCGATCTGCTCGACACCGCCGATCTCGACCTGCGGCAGTTGGCGACCCGCCGCGCGAACGCCGAGGCAGCCGCGAAGGTGGCTGCCGATACGCTCAGCGCCCGGCGCAGCGATGCCTCAGGCAGACTCGCTCGCGGCGTGAACCGGTTGTTGCCAGGGCTCGGACTTCCCGGAGGCAAGCTGGCCGTCGAGCTCACCCCGCTCGGTCGGGTGGAGGGGCAGGGGCAGGAAGCCGTGCTCTTCACGGTCCAGCTCAACGCCGGCCTGGAGGCGCGGCCGCTGGCACGGGCCGCTTCAGGTGGCGAGCTGTCGCGATTGATGCTCGCATTGAAAGTGGTGCTGGCCCGTCATGACGCCGTGCCGACCCAGATTTTCGATGAGGTGGATCAGGGCATCGGGGGCGAGGTCGGGGCCCAGGTGGCGGGTGCGCTGGCGGAGGTGGCGGAGCGACGCCAGGTGCTCGTCATCACCCATTTGCCGCAGATCGCCGCGCGCGCCACCCGGCACCTCATCGTCTCCAAGGCCGCGCGGCGCGGCATCGCGACGAGTGACGTCCAGATCATTCACGGCGAGGATCGCGTTACGGAACTGGCGCGGATGCTGGGAGATGCGGAAGCGGAGACGGCGCGGAAGCACGCGGCGGCGCTGCTCGGCCAGTAGGCGCGGACCCCACACCCAACCGCCCCTCCTAAGGCGCTTCGTTCCCTCCCAACCGCCTAACCGCCCAACCGCCTAACCGCCCAACCGCCTAATCGCCTACCTCCAAATTCTCTGATACCACCTGATCTCCACTCGCGTCACCCGGAACTGGGGCACCCGCCCGCCGCTGCCGGCGAACACATTGGTGTAGCTCCACGATGCATCGATCGGGAAGCCGCAGCGACGACCCGGATCGCACTCCCGCAAGGCCCGGCCGACATACGTCACCCCCACACCGAGCGCAAGGGAAGTGGCGCTGCTGTTTCGGCCCAGAACGGACGCATCGACGCCGGGGATGGAATCGGTGCTACTGTAATAGCTCACCGCATCGCTGCCCTGGCGGGCCCAATCCGCCTCGAAGTGCAGCGCGAAGCTCCGGGCCAGGCGGAAGAACGGTTGCACGCTGAGCTGGGCAATGTCGCCCGCGTTGTAGCGGACGTTCTTGAGGTGACTCACCTCCACGAATGGCGCGCCGAGCACGCCCACCCGACGCACCCGGAGCGAGGGGAGTCGCAGCAGGTAGCCGCCGCTCATCCGGACACCGAGATTGCCTCGGCCGAAGTCGGCTGTGCCGGAAAGGCCCACTTCGTAGCGTCCGTTGCCGGTGCCGACATCGAGCAGGTTGTTGGGATTGTCCCGCTGACCGGTGGGAAGGCGGAGCAGACCCTGCACCGCGAGCCGGAACCCGCCGGTCGTTCCTTGCTGGTCAAACCGGTCGATCACCGTGTAGATCGCGCCGACATCCATGTCACCCATCCGGGCGATCTTCGCCTCGGCCAGCGGCAACGCGGCGATCGGGCTGAAGGGATCGGTCAGCAGGCCGTTCAGGTCGGCGGTGGTGAAGTCGGTGCCGGCCAGGACGGGGGTGCCGCTGAATCCGCTCACCCCCAATGTGGTGCTGAGGGTATCCTGCAACGCGATGATCGCCGCGACAATCGCCGTACCCGCAGCGCTGCCGGAGGTGGGCAGCACAACCGCGGCGGTGAGTGGTCCGGTCGTGATCGTCTCCAATCCGAGACGCAAGGCGGCGGCGCGCGCCGAGAGCGCCCGGGCCTGGGCATCGAGCGCGGGATTCCCGCTGTAGGCTCCCGAGGCGATGCGGCTGTCGAGTGTGGTGAGTGCGGTGGCGAAATCGGCGAAGAACTGGGCGGCGTTCCCCTGATCGATCGAATTGCCGAGCGTCGGGTGGGCGCCGTTGAGGCCGCCATCGCCGCTCCCGGAGTCCACGGCCACCTTCGCCTGCACCCGCGTCGTCACCAGGGGAATGTGGCCGAACAGCGTCAGGCGCCGGGTGATCCCGAGTGCGGCGCCGATCGTGCCGGTGCCGACGGTGAGTTGGCCGTTGGCAGTGGTCCGGCCAAGATTGAGGCGGTAGCCCGATTGCCCGAGGATACTGCCGAGGATCGAGTCGGCGCTCTTGAGCAGAGGGAACCGGTCGCTGCCCAGCGCAGCGCTGCCGAAGTCGGAGAGGTAATCTTCTCCCTGGCCGCCGAGCAATCGCCGGTCCGCGCTTTCGAAGGCGCCCTGCAGGTCGAAGCGCAGCGTGCCTTTGGGGGCACCGAGGGGCGCGAGTTGGGCCGTCAACGGCTGGGTCATCCCCGCCAGCCCGAGCAGCAGCGCAAGCCGCACCAACTGACGCAAGGAGGAGCCTCCATGGAACCGGGGAAGGTCGTGAGCCGGACGTCGCCGGTGGGAGAGGCAATTTCGCTCTTTCAGGAGCGGTTTGGAAGCGCTCCGCGCATCCTGGCGTCCGCGCCGGGCCGGCTCAACCTGATCGGTGAGCATACCGACTATAACGGCGGTCCGGTGCTGCCTCTGGCCATCGGGCGGCGCACGGCAGTGGCCGCCGGCCATGCCGAGGGGTGGACGGTCGTCTCGGCGCTGGATGGCGAGAGTCGGTCATTTGATCCGGACCAGCCGCATGCGGGCGACTGGACCGCGTACCTCGCCGGTCTGGTCCGCGTGCTTCGGCGCGAGGGGCTGAGCCCGCGGGGGGCGCAGGCCGCGGTGGCCACCAGTGTGCCGGTGGGTGCCGGGTTGTCGTCGTCGGCGGCCCTGCTGGTGTCGGCGGCCCGCGCGCTCATTGCCCTGACCGATGCGCGAGTAACCCCGGAGCGTCTCGCCCGGCTTGCCTATGAGGCGGAGCACGACGAAGTCGGCGTGAAATGCGGGACCATGGATCAGACCATCGTCGCGCTGGCGCAGACCGGCCACGCGCTGCTCTACGAAACCGGCAGCGGGGCGCTCCGCCAACTTCCATTTGATGGTCTGGTCTGGATCTTCGAGACCGGCATCGTGCACGAGCTTCGCGGTGGCGGGCTGAATCAGCGGCGGGGGGAGTGTGTCGAGGCGCTCAGCCTGGTGCGTCAGGCGGGGCTGGACGTGGGCGCCATCTGCGACATCCCTGCGGCGAGCCTCCCCTGGCTCGGAGCGCACATCCCGCCGCCGTGGAGTCACCGGGTGCGGCATGTCGTCACCGAGACGGCGCGGGTGCATGACATGGCGCGGGCGCTGGAGGCGCGTGACCTGGTGCAGGTGGGGCGGCTGCTGGTCGAGGGCCATAAGTCGCTGCGGGATGACTACCAGTCGAGCTGTGGGGAAGCGGACCTGCTCGTGGATGCGTTGGTTAGTGCCGGTGCCCATGGGGCTCGGCTCACCGGTGCCGGGTGGGGTGGGGCGGTCATCGCCCTGTTGCCGGCGGGGTGGGAAGCGCAGATCGTCGCCCAGGTGCAGGGACAGTATCAGCGGGGCTTCGGACGGGCTCCGAATGTGTGGAGCACCAAGGCGGCGGCGGGGGTGCGGGTTGGGCGGTAGCGGGCCGCCGGCTTCCCCTCTTGCCAATTTTGTCTCGAGTTTGCAATATGGCGTCGCAGCCGGGTGCCCTACCCGGCGGGCGTGATCAGCCGGAGCGTTCACACGGAGGGAATGATGTTGGCCGCGTCCTGTGGGGGTTGCGATCAGGAGACGGTGGTGAGGAAGGTCGACAAGGCAGGCATCGCACAACTGCAGTCGTTTTCGGAAACCCATCGCCACTGCGCGGGTCTCGCGGACATGAAAGGTGTCTGCGCAATCAGTTTCCGGCATGCTGAAGGACATTTGGCATTCCCCTCCGGAGCTGGAATCGACCCTGCGAGGGGATAGTCACGCGACTACCGCAATTGCCTGGTGACCAGTCGACCCGCAACCGGGGTCGCCCCGGTGCGGGGAGGCGGAAGCTAGCTCTGGTCGAGGTCGTCCCAATCGCGGAGCTGGATGGTTGCTTCGCGTACCGCCTACCGCCACGCTCCCAGCACCTCCCTCACCCTACACCCCGCCCGCCCTTAGATTCTCCCCACCCGCTCGGGTGGCGAAACTGGTAGACGCATGGGACTTAAAATCCCTCGGGGGCAACCCCATGTCGGTTCGAGTCCGGCCCCGAGCATGCTGCCATCCATCCAGGTGAGGCCGACCATAGGGGTTCCCCCGCGCTCAACCGCTTACAGTCGGGCGGATGCGAACGGCCCTTTGCATTCATCCCGTAGTCCCTGCAGTCTTCCTCACCTCACGAGAGCCCGGGCACCGCTGCCGGGCCTCTCATGGGCGAGCTGTCCGAAGGCCTGAAGACTAGATCTTCCCGTGAGCCCGGTACATCGTCCCGCGGGCGCCTCTCCCCTCGGTCCCGGAGAGCCGTCGGAATCGGTCACCCCTTGCCAGATTCCCCTCCGGCGACGATAGGCCATAGGGGTAGGTGCAAGCTCAGGCGCTCTAGCAGGAGGGTCTCGGAGATCGCGAGACCTTTCCGGTGCCGAAGGCTGACTGCTACGCGCCGTCGCCCGAGCGGTTACGCCCCATCTCCCTCGCAACCCTGAGCATGCCCGCACCCCATCTCCTGACCCCGGAGCCACCGGAGGACAGCGCCGCTTTCGAGGCGCTCTTCCGTCTCCACCACCGGGCCCTCTCCAGCTTAGAAGTGGCTCCGCTTTCTGTACAGGGAAACCGGGTGCGATGAGTGGATCGGCGAGCGGGCTCATGCGGCGGCCGCGAGTGGTAGCGGGAAGAAGTAGGCGTCGTCCGGTGTGCGGTCCGCCAGGCTCGAGTGGGGGCGCCTGGTGCTGTCGAGCGTGAAGTAACGTCCGATCCCCGCCGTCGCCGGCGCCACGGAGTCGTACCCGTGGAGATAGACCTCTTCGTTCTTGAGCGAGCGCCAGCGCCGCTCGACGAAGATGTTGTCGCGCCAGCACCCACGGCCATCCATGCTGATGCTGATGCTGATGCTGATGCCGTGGTCGAGGAGCAGGCCGGTGAAGGCGCGACTCGTAAACTGCGCGCCCTGGTCGGTATTGAAGATCGTGGGGCAACCATACTGGGCGATTGCTTCCTCCACGGCCGCGACGCAGAAGGCGCTGTCGAGCGTGATCGAGACCCGCCAGCTGAGCACCCGGCGGCTCGCCCAGTCCAGCACGGCGGCGAGGTACACGAAGCCGTGCGCCATCGGGATGTAGGTGATGTCCATCGCCCAGACCTCGTTCGGCTGGGTGATCGTGCGATGCCGGAGCAGGTACGGAAACACCGGGTGGGCCCGGTGCCGGCGGCTGGTGCCGGGCTGCGGGGCGATCGCAGCGATCCCCATCTGCCGCATCAGGGTGCTGAGGCGCCGCCGGCCGACGCCGGGAAACTCGGGGCGGAGCAGTCGCCGGAGCATCCGCGCCCCGGCGAAGGGGAAGTCCAGGTGGACCGCATCGATCCGGCGCATCAGGGCCAGATCCCAGGCCGAGACCGACCGCGGCGTGTAGTACACCGCACCCCGGCTGATCCCCAGCGCCGCGGCCTGCCGCGTGAGCGGCAAGGCGTGGGTCCGGTCGATCATCGCTTGGCGCTCAGCAGGCCGGCCTTGCCGAGCGCGTGTTCTAAAAAATCATTCTCCAGGGCCAGCGCGCCGATCTTCGCATGCAGCGTCTTCACATCGACCGGGGGCTCACTGGGTCGGCCGCCCTCCGCAAACAGCGCGGCGGCATTCGCGAGGAGCTGGTCCTTCCACGTGGTGATCTGACCGGGGTGCACATCGAAGCGCTTCGCCAACTCGGCGAGCGTGCCTTCCGCCCGGAGGGCGGCGAGGGCCACCTTGGCCTTGAAGGCAGGGGCATGGTTCCGGCGGGGACGTTTCGACATCAAGAGCTCCTTGGCTGTGGGCATCATGCCGCCCGGGGAGCCCGCTTGTCCACTGATCTACCCTGTTCAGATTACCGGGTCCACTTCTAAGGACACTCCCATCTTCACCTTCAAGTCGTCACCGGTGCACTCCCGGTACTCGAGAGCGCCATGCTGCCGCCGTGCCCGGCCCGCGCGCTGGGCAAGGCGCCGATAGGTGGACAGCTTGCGCTTCGGCACAGCCAGCAGGAAACCATCGAGGTAGACCATCTGACTCCTCCATGTGTAGGTCATCACAGGCAACTGCACAGTAATGGCGGCCTAACGGCCGCGCCCCGACTGGTGCAGGGGTTGGATAGGCCGCGCCGTCCCCGATATCATGGGCTCCAATTCCCATCTGCCGAACCATCTGGGCTCGAGAGCACCACGGTGTATCCGTCCGGATCTCGCACCCAGATCTCCCAGTGATTGGGCCCGCCATCCCCATCCGGCGGGTTTCGATGGCGAGGGAGTACGATCACAGCTTGTAGTTCGCCAGCACGCGTGCTGGCATCGTCGAAGTCGTCGACTTCGAACCATAGGAGTACGCCGTTGCCATAGGGCTTGTCATCCCGGTTCCCGATCGCCCCGTGGTGGTGTTCGACCCCGAACCGGTGCAACTGGAGGATGAGCACACCATTCGAGGCCAATCGCTCGTAGTGTGCCCCGCCATGCGCGCTTTGACAACCGAGGAGTCGCTGATACCACTGACTGCTCGCTTCGACATCCGTGACCGCGATGAGGGGTTGGGGACGCATCTGGACCTCCGGCGCATGCCGTTATCAATCGTGGTGTCCGGCTGCCGATCCCCTGTCAGGGGAGGGTTTGCGAAGCGTCGGCCTAACGTCCCCGCATAAGCGGCAAGGCCGCGGCGCGGTCGCCAGGCCGTGTCGGGTAACCTGCAGGTGGTGCTGGCTTTACACAAACCGATGGCCGGGCCCTGCCAACGTCATGCGCTTGTTCGGCGGCGGCGAACGGCATCCCCTACGAAGTGCAGTCTACTTGGCGTGACAGATCCGGGCCGCACCAGCGAGTGGTCGGCTGCGTCATCGTGCCTGTGGCTTTAGTTCCACGCGGACGAGATGCAACGGCCGGTCGTCGATGTTGTGGACAGCATGCGGTGCTTCCGGGTCCTTCCATAGGGTCATCGGGAGCGCGGGCGGTGACGAGAGAGAGCGCGAGTCGAATAGGACCTTTCCGTTGATGTCGTAGTCTACATACTGCCCAGCCTCTATGATATACAACACGCTTGGCCAACAATGTGCATGAATGTTCTCCTTAGTATGCGGAGGAACGATGACATCCAGCACTCGTACGTGGTCATTCTCAAAGATCACGCGATGATTCAGCGGGGCGGCTTGAATGGCGTCTTGCGCGGCGGGCCAAAGACAGTCGGTTGGTGCCGAAACGGTCTCTGCTGCTCGACCGGCCGCGAGGAACGTGACTGTACCTGCCAGGGCGAGACCACCCAAGAGGATCTTACGCATACTGCTCTCCTTGCTGAGTGCGTGTGAAAGCGTGTCGCAGCCGAACGACCCAGCATCAGCTGCAAAGCGCGCCGGCACCGCGCCACTATTGTCGTAGCTCTCAGGCCGCGCTTTGGCAGCTGCATGCGGTGGTTAGGCGGTGCCCTTAAACACCACGAACCGGATCCAGGGCTGGGTCAAAAGGCCGGCCGCGGCGCGTGGCAGCAGCAACACAACCACATGCGCAGGGCCCTCGACTGCTTCGAAACCGGAGCGGCGCCAACGGAGTTCTTCCCGGAACTATTCTGCCTTGTCAGCGGCGAACTCGGCCCCGATGACTAGTGCACCTCTATATGAGGACTTAACTGGAAACCGAGCGAAGTGGCCCCCGCGTGACTGAGCTGGGCCCGAAGCCTATCAACACGCTACAAGTGGATCCCAACCATCATCGCCGGTGTTGGGCAGGCGCTTCGCCCGCTCCCGTTGCTTGGGTCGACGGAGGCGGCCGATGGCTTCGTCGACCGGGGACGCCGCCTACGGGGACACCTTGTCAGCCTCGTCTCGAGTCCGTCGAACGCTCCGTCTTACTGCCCTCAACCGCCGCCGCCTCCCGGTGCTATCGCGCGCACCTCGGCGGCCGCCTGGGCGTGGTGGGCAATCTCTTCGCACAGCGCCCGGATGCGACCGGTGATCTCCGCCGCGCCCAACGCCTCGCACGCCGCCTCGGCCCGCAGACTGGCCACCTGGAGCCACAGCGTTTTGAGCAGGTCGGCCAGCTGGGCCCGGCGCTGAGTGGCGGCCGACAGCTGGTCCGCGAGGCCCCGCAGCAGATCGCGCTGACCCTCGAGCAGCGCACGCATCCTCCGGCGGGCCTCGTGGTCCGCCGCCGCGTCGCCGAGCGCGGCCAACTTCTGCTCGACCTGCGCCAACTCGGCCGGATTGGAGTCGCGCGCCAGCTGGATGATCTCGGCGTCCATCGCCTCCATTGCGCCGGCTAGCTGCCGGGCCGACGTCACGGCCTCGCTGCCGGTCTCCCGCACCGGGCCGGTGAGTTGCCCGGCGGCATCGGCGATGGCCCGCACGAAATCGGCCGGCGACTGCGGTTCGGCGCTCAGCGCCGGGCGCACGGCCGCACCCGATAGCAGGGCCGCGAACGGCGGACGCCGCCAGAAGGCGCGGTCGGTAGTCGGCCGATTGACCAGGGCGGCGCTCTCTTCGGCGTTGAGGCCGTGCCGGTTGCCCCAGCGCTCTACCACGAAGGCGGCTCCCAGAAACAGTGACAGAACGATGGCCGGCTGTCCGAGCAGCAGCGCCATCGCCGCCGTACCCAGCACGCCCGACAGGAACGGCCGCATGGCCCCGAAGATCCCGATGATCGTCAGGATCAGCGTGTAGGTCACGAGGTATCCGGCGGCGCGCACGCCGCGCAGCCTCCGGATCAGGGGCGGGAGGCGATCCCAGACGTCCCCCGGCGTTCGCCACGACGCCGGCCACCAGAACGGCCACCAGCGAGGCGCACTGGTCATGAGCCGCCGCACCCGCTCGCGCGGATGACCTTTGCGCAGCGCCATGCGCCACTGGATGTAGACCACGGGCGCGCCCAGAACCAGGAAGCCCATCCACCGGAACTCCTTGTCCCGCATGGCCACTTCCACCATCCCCACCAGCCCCAAAAACAACGGCGGGAACACGATGTTCCAGAACCCCGAGCCCTTGAGGACCCGCAGTTCGCGCGGCAATACTTCGGCAGCGTCGTCCGCCGGCTCGAGGACGGCGGCGCGTACGCTGTTGCCGTCGGGCCAACGCAGCGCGGGATCCTTCGCCAGGCAGCGAGCCACTGCGGCAGCGAGATCGTCCGGCACGTCGGGCACCAGCACACCGAGCGGCGGCGGCGCCTGCGTCACGTGCTGGACGATCACGTCGCGAAACGACTTGCCCTCGAACGGCGGCCGCCCGCTCAGCATCTGGTAGCCCACCACGCCGAGCGAATATAGATCGCTCCGACCATCGAGATCCCGGGCGCCACTGGCCTGCTCCGGCGACATGTAGTGCGGAGTGCCGACCAACGCGCCGGCTTCGGTCAGCGTCGCGCCGCTGGTCCGCGCCTTGGCTACGCCGAAGTCGGTCAGCATCGGCCGACCAGACTCGTCGTCCAACAGGACGTTGTCCGGCTTGACGTCGCGGTGGATGACACCATGGCGGTGGGCGTAGTCGAGGGCGTCGGCCAGCTCGGCGAGAATGCGGCGCACCTCGGCCTCGGCGAGCCGGCCCTCGCGGCGCATCCGGTCGCCTAACGACTCGCCCCGAACGTAGCCCATGACGAAGAACAGCATCCCTTCGACGTCGCCGAAGGTGTAGAGCGGCACGATGTTCGGGTGGGTCAGCTTGGCGGCAGTGCGCGCCTCGCGGCGGAAGCGTTCGCGGCCCTCGGCGTCGGAGGCCAGAGCCGGTGGCAGCACCTTGATCGCCACCGCGCGCTCGAGCGCCTTCTCGTGCGCCAAATACACCGCGCCCATCCCGCCGCGCCCGAGCAACCGCCCGATCTCGTACTGCACGCCAAGCGCGCGCTGGAGTGCCGCCTGCTGGGGATCGAGGGGAACGGTCACTCGCTGCTCGGCGGCATGTCGAACCGCAGCGTCGCCGAGGCGTCGGCGTAGGCGCCGATCTCCGCCACGGCGGCCCGAATGCGACCCGACACCTCGGACCCGTCGAGCACTTCGCGAGCCGCCTCGGCGTTGAGGTCGGCGACCTGGAGCCATAGCGTGTGCCGCAGATCCAGCAGCCGGTCGTAGCGCTGCGAGGCGTCGGCCATCTGCTCGCTGAGCCGACAGAACAGGTCGCAATGGGTCGTCAGCATCCGGTGCAGCTCGCGCCGTGACCCTGGCTCACTGGACGCATCGTCGAGCGCCGCCAGGTTCTGCTCGACCGCAGCGACCTCCGCCGGTCTGGCGTCTCCGGCCAGCATACGATCAGCCATCCACGTAGCGCTGTCATGGAGGAAGACATCGTGAGCCTCGTCTCAAGTCCGCTTAACGCCTGCGCATAAGCCGCCAAGCGCGGCCGCGCCGCACCAGTACTGGCGTTGCACTCCGGCCGCGCTTTGGCAGCGTCATGCGGTGGTTCGGCCGCTCGCGGGCGTACCCGGTCACAGTCCTAGACATTGAGATTGCGCCAAGGTCCACCATCGACCTGTGCGATGAGGGTAGCCCTCCGAAATGTAACGGTGAAGGGCACGTGCTCCCTGGCAATTGTCACAAAGGCGCTGTCGGAGCAAGTCCCGTTGCGCGGGTGAATCAGCGTGATGTGGGGGGCTTGCTTGCGGACCACGATGTCGGGTCGGGCCAGAAGAGATTCCCGCAGTGCGTCGAACGAGGCCGTGGAGCCGATGGCTGGCAGGCACACGAGGTCATGATCCCGGACTGGTGGACCGAATGCCAATGTGACCGCGAGCGGGCCGATCGACTTTAGACGACCTGCCAAGTCCTCCCAGTCCGCGACCTCATCCTCGCGGCAAAGGGTGACATGGGCCTGAATGAGGGCGTGTTGGGCTGGATTGAAGCGGGCCCGAATGCTCTCAACGGTGGCGTCGTATGGCGGCGGTAGGTAAAGAGTCGCTTGACGACGAGTGGACATTCGGGAAGTAGCTCTCATGGATACCGAGTGGCCTACCGCCCGCGCATAAGCTGCCACGCGCGGAGGCGCCTGTCCAGCGGTGAGCCAGCGGCTGGGCCGCGCTTGGTCAGCTTCACGCGCTTGTTAGACGCCGGTGGCTCGCCTTGGCCTTCCTACTGGATAGCTATTCGGCGGCCAAGTCCTGCATAGAGGTAGTCCCGACCAAAGTCCGCCTGCAACACCGCAAATGCTGGTTCGCCCGTGCAGTGGCCCGGTGCGATCTGGATGATCTGCCACTGACGGTGCAGGCGCCGACTCAGCGGGATGAGCACGGAGTCCGGGGCGGCCACCAAATGGAGGCCTCCGAAGAGGACGCGCACTGGAGTGTCAGTTACCGCCCGGGCAGCAAGAATACGCTCGATGCCGGGGTGTGAACACCCCACAACGAGGATGTCTCCCGCAGGAGTTGACAATACTAGGGAAAGTTCCCGCAGTTCCCGAGTCCCAGGGGCATCCGAAACGAGAGCGATAAGGTTGATGCCCGGGGCGATGGTGCGGGAGGAATCGACAAGGGTGATATGGGCGCCGGGCCACAACGTCCCGGCTTGGATCTCGTCGGGAATCACGCCATCGAAATAGCGCATGCTATCCGGGAGAGTGGGAAGTGGCCGATAGAAGGTGCCGGGGACGGAGGCACCGAACATGCCGAAGCCTTCGCGGGGAGCATAGATCGTCACCTGGGGGTTTGCGCGCAGGACAGCACTGAGCCCGGCAGTATGGTCGCTGTGCCGGTGGGACACGATGACAAAATCGAGATGCTTGAGATCGACATGGAGCCTGCGGACGTTGTCGGCGAAGATGGCCGCGTTGTTGCCAGTATCGAAGAGGATGCGCTTGCCCTGGTACTCGATCAAGGCGGCGAAGCCCCAATCGCGAGTAAGACCGGGTCCGCCACCGAACGCGTCGTAGAGGATGGTCACCGTGGCAAGAGGGGGCGCGGGCTTCGGAGGCGTGGCCAACCCAATGGTTGCGACGAGGAGGAGGCAAGCGAGCATGGTCACTCCGGGGGGAGGGAGAACCGAATCACCGGGGGCTAACGACCGCGCATAAGCCGCAAAGCGCGGTGCGGTGATCTGAAATCTATGTCACAACCGGCCGCGCTTTGACAGCTTCATGCGCCTGTTAGCCTGCTCTCGAAGTACCCCTAGGGCGCTGCTTGATGGGCCAACTTCGACTGGGAAGCCCGTGGCAACGCGCCAACGCGGCTACTCGCGCCCCGGGTGACCGCCGAAGGAGATGATGTAGCCATCGGGGTCCTCAACGTAGAAGTCTTTCGTGCCCCAAGCGGTAGCCATGAGCGGACGGATAATTGTTACACTATTAGCGACACACAGCTCGTAGAACGCTTCGATGCCGTCAACGCCCGCCGCGGCGTCGAGATGCTCGTTCTCGCGTCGGTGCCGGCGTTCCGCTTCGCTTTTGGGCGCTTCCTTGAGGTGGAGCTCCATCCCGTCCAGATGACCGATGGCGTAGAAACCATCCCACGGCTCGCCGAAGGCAAAGCCTACCTTCCGGTAGTACGCTATCGAGCGGTCGAGGCTGTCCACAAGAAACTGCGGGGCGAAGGAAGTGACACGCGGCTTCATCCGCGCTGTAGTCATCGGTAGCTCCTTTCAGCAGGCTAACCATTACTTCAGTCGACCCGGAACTCCCCCCTCGCCAGAACCGGCGCAGGGGCCGAGTGCGGGGAAGTATGGGAGAAGCCGACGCTTCCCCCCAGCGCGACCACAATCTGTGCGCGAATGGAGGCATATGCCAAGGTACGAGAAAACGCGAGCACGACAAGCGGGGCGCGGTATGACCCGACGTATGTGGAACCGGCGCACGGGCGGGCGTAGCCAGAGTGTTGTCGGTCGGTCGGTGACTACCCCACCACGGTGAAGCGGTCCGGGTAGAGGGTTGCAAACCGATTCATCACCGCTTTCCCGGCGCCGGGGGCGGCCATCCACCACCGGGCCCACCGCGCATTCATCGTGATACCCACCAACCGCCCCTCCCTCGCGCCGAATCGCGGCTTCACCGCTCCTTAGGTGCTGCGGTCGCGTCCAACCGCCTCTCCCTCGCGCCGAGTCGCGGCTTCGCCGCTCCGAAGGCGCTTCGGTCGCGCCCAATCGCCCAATCGCCCAATCGTCCACCGCTCCCCGCAAATCCGGGATGGATTTAGAATTGGCCATCCCCACTCCCACGAGCCCCCATGTCCCGCTTCTCCTACCAGGTCTGCCAGCAGCAGGCCAACCGTATCACCTTCGTCAACGGCCAGTGGATCGGCACCGTCCCCCTCGGCTCCGCCGACAACGACGCCCTCTATGGCTCCTGCCCCGATGTCTGGGACTACCTGACTGCGGCAGGGAAGGGCGGGTGGGAACTCGTGGCCACCGTGCCCGCCGGTTCGCCGGAGTATCCCTATCAGCTGCTCTACCTGAAGCACACAGCCTGAGGCGGGGGACGGCCTCCTCGCGCCCAGTCGTCCTCCACCGCTTACCCGACTCCCCCTGACAGCAAACCGTCGAGGTGCGCGATTGCGGCGTCGTCCTCACCCGCCGCCGCCTCTTCCTCATCTCCCGCCGCCACCTCCTCCACCGCTTCCCCGGCCGCCTCACCCCATTCCCCCTCGTCCGCTGGCCCGTCCCAGACGTCGATACCGCCCGAAGCCCCGGTTTTCCTGCCCGAATCGTCGTTGCAACCGAATTCCCCGTCGATCCACACAACTCGAGTGCCGATGTACCCCACTTCAGCGCCGATGGGATGCATTGCCCCGGCCGTCTCCACCCCTGTTTCCTCCCCCTCCACCCCTGCAGTGCGGCCGGAAAACGCTTTCTCGGCGGCGAAAACCATTTCTCTACCGTCGCACTCCCCTTCCCACCCGAGGTACTCCGCTTATCCACACCCCCCTGCGACTTCACCGCGCATGTACCGTCCTTCGGGGCCAGTGACCGTCGCTGATCCCGCCTGCTCCACGATCTCACCGTCGCTCACCACCGCTGCAGAGCTCCCGCCATCCATCTCCGCGTACGTCCGCGGTTCTGTCGCGCCCGCCTCCACCGCTGCATCCGCCGCCTCCACCGCTGGCAAGGGGCTTGCATTCACCCCGGGGTGTCCCGCCGCCGCTCCCGCGATACCGATCACCGGAGACGCTGCCCCATGCACCGCTGGATTCGGCTAAAGCTTGATATGGCATACCGTATCAGCGCCTGCGGCCGCCACAACCCGACCGGCATCCCCGCCATCGAAGCCCGCTTCAGTGTCCTCGACCGTCTCATTCAGGACGTCGAGGCCTTCGAGACCGAGGCCACCCGCTGGCGCGCGACCCGCACGGCCACGATCACCGCCCGCGACCGCCTCAGGGTCGAAATCTGGCACCCGCTGCTCCGTCACATCACCGCCATCGCAGCCGTCGCAGGCGAAAGCGTCACCGGCCTCACCGGCCGCTTCACCCTCCCGCCGTTCCGGATCGGCGAGCTCGAATTCGCCATCGCCGGCCGGCGCATCGCAAACGAGGCCATCCTGGAACACGAGACCCTGCGGCCGTACGGACTGATGCAGGGAGCTGCAGTCGAGTTGCTGACGCAGCTCGGGGTGTGGAAAGCGTTGGATCGGAAGGCGGTGGAGTGCCGGCTGCGGCATGTCGGTGCCCGCGCCGGGCTGAAAGCTCGTACCGATGAGATGATGCAGGAAATCACCCTGCTCGGCATTCTCTACCGTAGCGAGTTTCGGTCCGATCCGGCGCGCCTCGCCGCCTGGCGCAGCGCCCGGAAGGTCGCGTGGCCGGCGCACAAACGGGCGGGGTCGAATCGAGAGGCTGCGGTATCCGGGACAGCGGCGGGGCGCCCTGGATGAGCTGGTGCGCCGGAGGATGGCACGAGGCGAGGGACAAATCGGCGTTTGCCAACCGCCGAACCGCCGAACCGCCGAACCGCCCAACCGGCCAACCGCCTACCTCCCAATCACCTCGCCCAGGTTCTTCAACCCCTCGCTCTGATCGCAGACCGCCTTGAGTGTCACCAGGATCGGCACCGAGAGCAGCGCGCCCGGAACCCCCCAGAGCCACCACCAGAACAGGAAGCCGACGAAGATCGCCGTCGGATTCAGCGGCAGTCGCCGGCCGAGCAGTTGCGGGGTCACCACATTGGCCTCGGTGACATGGACCAGGAGGTAGAGTGCCGGCGGAATCAGCGCGGCCCCCGTCGACGGCAGGCTCAGCAACGCCACCATCACCAGCAGCGTCACCATGACCGCTGGCCCGAGGTACGGGAGAAAATTCAGCGCGGCCGCCGCCGCACCCAGCAGCACGGGCGTCGGCATGCCGAGCATCGCCATGATGATCGCCGTGAGCGTGCCGAGACTGAGGTTGATGATGGACACCGCCAGGAAATAGCGCGACAGTTGTCCCTCGATCTGGTGCACCGCCCCCAGCACCCGCTCGGCGTGACCGCGCGGGAGCACGCGGGGAAGTTTTCGCAGGAACTGATCGCCGGCGGAGAGGAAGAAATACGTCAGGACCAGGACGATGATCGTGATGGCCAGCAGGCTCGTGGCCCCACCGAAGAGCACCTCGAGCAGACTGGGCCGCTTGAGTTCGACCGCCGTGCCGCCCGGCTTGGCGACATCGGTGATCTCGTCCACCTGCTGCGCGGTGCGGGTGACCTGCTCCACCGACCGCAGCAGCTTCTTGAGTTTGACCTCCAGCCGGTCGAGATCGCGCGGGGCCCGCGCCACCCAGTCCGCCGCCGGCCCCCAGAGCTGCGAGAAGCCGGCCCCGACGACGCCCACGAGCAGCAGCACGACCAGGCCGGACGCCACGCCGGCCGGCAACCGCCAGCGGGTGAGCGCGCGGACCATCGGCCGGAGCAGTTGGGCGAGGAAAAACGCGAGCACGAGGGGCAGGAAGAACGGTCGCCCCAGGTGCAGGGTGTAGAAGACCGCGAGGATGAACAGCCCCGTCGTCGCGACCGAGCGGATCTTGAGCAGGCGGGGCGGCGGAACGGGGTCAACCACCGGCGCGGGGAGTTCGGGCGGTGCAGTCATGGGGCGAATGTACCCGCGCACTCCACCCGCCGCTATCAGCCATTGGGTGTCAGCCATCAGCCATCAGCCATCAGCCGTCAGCGTTCAGCGTTCAGCCGGCGGCTGCCACCTGTCACCTGCCACCTGCCCCCTGCCACCTTCAATCACAGGCCCCATTCGTCCACACCACCGGCAGGAGCGCCGCGCTGGCGGGATTCGGATCGACCGACGAGCCGACGATCCAGCCGCAGCGATTCACATTCGTCGGGCCGGAAACATGCGGCTTGCCAGGGGCCAGATCCGGCAGGGTCTGGAGCACCCCGCGGAATGTGGTCAGTCCGGTGACACCGGTGCTGATGGACAACCCGACGCTGCGCCCGGGATCACTGATGGCGAACGCCTGTGAGCGCGGGCCATAGCCCAGTGGGCGCATGCCGCGCGCCTGCTCCCAGATGAAGGCGACATTCTCATCCGGGAAGTGCGGATCAGCATAGCCGACGGCGGCTCGGGTGTTGTTGATGCCAAACCCGTTGCTCAACGGGCCACCCAGCGTGCCAAGATCGATTTCCGCTCCGTCCGCTCGCCACATGTGGGCGTGTTCCTGCACCGCGCCGAGCGGGAAGATCCAGCCGATGATGTCGCCGGCGTCGGTGGTGTCGATCGCGATGCTGGTGCCGCCCGGCGGATTCAGGTCGGTGAGCACTCCCGCCGCGTCCCATCGGGCGGCGTGCACCGTGCCGAAGCTGTCGGCCGCCCATCCGACCACGATGCCACTGCTGTTGATGGCCTGGGCAATACCGGCGTTGCCGCCGAGATCCCGCAGCGCCCGCATGCCGAGACCGCGCTCCCACACGAAAGCGCGAGCAAAGGAGAGACTCGAACCGAAGCTGAATCCGACGATCGTCCCGGCCTGATTGATGTCGTTGGCGATATCACTGGGCAGGCCGGGGAGATTCCCCAGGTCCTGCACCGCTGCGGCGCCGGACCACTGCACCGCGCGGGTTGCGTCCCGATTCTTGACCCAGCCGGCGATGACTCCCGCATCGTTGATTCCGCGCGCCTCGCCCTCGGCGGTCCTGGGCAGCATTGGCAGCGGGGTGACGGCATAGACCGCCATCGGGGCCACGAGGTAACCGGAGCCGGTGGAATCGGCGGCCATGGGATGATCTTTGTAGCACGCCGCCGAGCTCGGCAGGAGGAGCAGGAGAGACAGTCGAGCCTTGAAGTGCAGGGGCACACGGCCTCACGGTGGCAGGGGTCCGGCAGGACGATGGAGGGAAGTCAGGTCAGGTATCGGAGGGGTGACGGGGCCGGCTCCGCCTATATTCCGTCACCCGCTTCCGCGTCGGCCACGATATCATCCCGATTCCTATAAAGGAAGCAAATACTGGTGTTATAGATTTGCGCCCCCTTTCCCCTTTCCCTTTTCCCCGCGCTCCTCACTCCGTCTCCGTCCCCACATCCCCCTCCACCTTCCAGCGCCCGTCCCGCTGCTTGCGCCAGATTGTGAGGTAGCGGCCCTGGCCGGCCGGTCGGCTCCCGCTGGAATCCCGCACCGTCATCGTCCAGCGGCCCCAGGTGTAGCCCAGCGTCCCGTCGCCTGACACATCGGCCAGGTCCGGCACCCAGCGGAGCGAGCGCAGCGTGTCGCTCAGCAGTCCTCGCATGTGGGCCCGGATCGCACTGGGTCCGGTGACAAAGTTGCCCTGCCGATCGATCTGCCGACCGGAGTCGGCCACGAACGACACCCAGCCCTCGAGGCCGCGGGCAGCGGTGGCGGTGTCGAATGCCACGTCCGCCGCCAGCAGTGTGGCACGCTCAGTAGCCGGGTCAGGGGCCGACGTGCAGGCCGCAGTGCAGAGCAGCAGCGCGGTGGCAAGGAGGTGAGGTCGGTTCAGCATGGGGAGTTGGGGTTAGGGATAAGGAAAGAAGATCCTTCGTCGCTGCGCTCCTGAGGCTGACAGGCTATGCTGATGGCTGAACGCTGAACGCTGAACGCTGAACGCCGAACGCCGAACGCCGAACGCCAACCTCCTCCTACGCCCCGCTTGCTCCCAAGATTCTCCGTCGTACCTTCCACCTCCATCCCTCACCAAGGCCGCCCCGCCCATGTCGCTCAAGCCGATCGCCCCTGGCAGCAAGGTCAAGTTGAAGGACAGCGGGGCCGTGGACGACGATGCGCCGCGCGGTGCGGAAGCGGACGCCGAGCTGGCGCCACTGCTCAAGCGCCTGACCGATTTGCAGACCGCCCTCTACGCCGAATCGAAACGCGCCCTGCTCGTCGTGATGCAGGGCCGGGATGCCGCCGGCAAGGACGGGCTCACCCGCTCCGTCTTTGGGCCGCTCAACGTCCAGGGCTGCGTGGTCACGAACTTCAAGCGACCCACCGACCTCGAGCTCTCCCACGACTATCTCTGGCGGGTCCACCACGCCATCCCGCCTCGCGGCACGATCGGCATCTTCAACCGGTCCCACTACGAGGACGTGCTCGTGGTCCGGGTGCACGACCTGGTGCCGAAGGATCAGTGGAAGCGCCGCTACGCCCAGATCAACGAGTTCGAGCGGATGCTCGTGGAGAACGACGTGACGATCCTCAAGTTCTTTCTCCATATCTCGCAGGAGGAACAGAAGGAGCGGCTGCTGGAGCGGGTGCGCGATCCGCTCAAGAACTGGAAATTCCAGGTCGGGGATCTTGAGGAGCGGAAATGCTGGAAGCAGTACACTGAGGCGTACCAGGAGGTGCTGGAGAAGTGCAGTACCGACGCCGCGCCCTGGTACCTCGTGCCCGGCGACCGGAAGGCGACCCGGAATCTGCTGGTTGCCCAGGTGGTCGTGAAGACCCTGGAGAAGATGGCGCCAGAATTTCCCCGAGTGGATCCGAAGGTGCTGAGGATCGCGAAGGAGTGGGAGAAGGAGGCCGCTCAGTAATTCCCGTGACGGTCGATCAGGATGTAGGTCAGCCGGTTGGCGGCAAAGAAGTACGGCGCCCGGTTGCCCAACGTCTGGCGAAGCGAGTTCATGAGGCGGGCATCCGTCGACGTGACCGAGATCGCCAGTTGATAGGGGTCCCGGCTCGGCGTGCGATTGTCCCAGTCCAGGCTGTAGGTCGGCGTGACGAACGAGAATGCGTTGGGAAGGTAGGGGACCATCTCCGGAGGGATGACGCCCGGCCCCTGGTCCGAAGGCCAGCTGTTGTTGTGGTCCGCCTCGTAGTTGTACGCCGCGAGCCTGACGGTAATGAACTCCCCCACAATCTTGGCTGAGTAGGCCGTCCGGCTCAGGTCGATGTACTTGAGCACCGCAATCGACGCCAGCAACCCCAGCACCACCATGGAGATCAGCAGCTCGATCATGGTCCAGCCGCGACGATTGCTCATTGCCCGGCTCGCATCGCGACGAGCTCGTAACTCTGGCCCAGGAAGTCCCGCGGCGACATGGAGGAGTTGTAGGTCAACGACAACGCGCCATTGCGCCCGACGAAACTGTAGGCCTCTCCGGAGGGCCGGTAGGACAGTCCCATGCTGTCCGCCTTCGCCTCCACCAGATTCAACGGCAACCGCCCGTTCAGGCTCCGGAACTGCTCGATTCGATCAATCTCCACGAACATCCGGACCCGCAGACTGGCTTCCTGGAGGGCCGGCGTCTCGATTGGCGCCCGGGGAAACAGCCACTCCGGCTGCAGGACCAGCACAGACGACAGGCCCCCGATCACCAGCACCGCCGTGATCCAGAACGGGGCGCGGGACGGTGGCCGTACGGGGAGGGCGACAGATGCACGCTTTTCCTGCTCGGAACGCACCAGGTTCTGGTACGCCTCGAGCAGTTTGGTCCGGTCATGCTGGCCTGGGGCTGGCGCTGGGGATGGCGTCGGAGCTTGGGGCATCAGTGGGTCACTCGTTCTCCTTGAAGGGCCCGAGCCACCTGATCGGGAAAACTTCGTATTTCTATGGGTTTCGTAATATAGCCGTCAAAGCCCGCCGCGAGGGCCCGCTCCCGGTCTCCCTCCATGGCGTGGGCCGTCAGGGCGACGACCCGGAGGCCCCGGTGGGGGCTCGCCCGGATCTCCTCCAGCAGCCCGAAGCCATCCCGGCCGGGGAGCTGGATGTCCATCAACACCAGCGCAGGCTGGGCCTGCTCAATCGCCGCCAGCAGCCCCTCGCCGCTGGTCAAGCCGATGACCACATGCTGTTTGAGGGTCAGCACGGTCCGGAACAACTTCATGTTGTCCGGGCTGTCTTCGACGATGAGAATTGTGGCCATCCGGGACGCCTCCTACGCCTTCATCCGCCGGAGCACTGCCCGCACCCGCGCCGTCAGGGCGGTGGGTCGGACCGGCTTGGTAAGATAGTCCTGGGCCCCCAGGTCCAGCGCGCGGGACTCCGTGTCATCCGACCGCGCCGTCAGCACGATGACCGGGATCTGGCTGGTGGAGACCGACGCCCTCAGCTCCTCCAGCACGCCCAGCCCGTCCAGGCGCGGCATGTCCATGTCGAGGATGATCAGGTCGAACTGGCGTTGTCCGATCGCGTCCACCGCGTCCAGACCATCCGCCGCCTCGGTGACCTGCATCCCCTCCCGCTCCAGGACGGCCCGGACCAGTCGCCGCATCTGCGGATCGTCGTCGGCGACCAGCACCTTGGAGGCGCCCGGGGCGGTTGCGCCAGGTTCTGCCGCCGTCGCCGCCGCCACCGCCGCCCGCACCTCCTCCGGCACCAGCATGACGCTCGGCCGGTTCGGCAGCGTGGCGCCATCCTCCTGGACCCGCTCGCCCAGCACCCGGATTAGCTCCTCCAGCGTCGTCAGGCCCTGCCACATCCGGTCGAGTCCGCTCTCCCAGAGGCTCTGCATGCCGATCTGCCGCGCCGCAGTCGCGATCTGGTCCGGCGGCGCTCCGGCATCGATGAGCCGGCTGACGTGCTCGTCCAACGGCATGATTTCGACCACACCCAGCCGCCCCTTGTACCCGGCCCCGCCGCACTGCTTGCACCCCGAGGCGCGCCGCAACACCGGGGTACCGGGCCAGGTCGCCGAGGGCCGGGCATCCGCCGGGAGCTCCTCGGCGGTGATCGGGATGGCGCAATGGGGGCAGAGCCGCCGAACCAGCCGCTGAGCCAGCACGCCACGCAGCACCGACGCGATCTTGAAGCTGTCCACACCCATGTCGCGCAGCCGGACGATCGCCGAGGGGGCGTCATTGGTGTGCAGCGTCGAGAGCACGAAGTGCCCCGAGAGGCCTGCCTGGATCGCGGTCTTGGCCGTTTCGGCATCGCGTATTTCGCCCACCAGCACGATATCGGGATCCTGCCGCAGCACCGAGCGCAGCGACGTCGCGAAGGTGAGCCCCTGCGCCTCGTTGACCTGGATCTGGGAGACGCCGGGCAGATCGTACTCCACCGGATCCTCCACCGTCACGATGTTGACCTTGCCGGTATTGAGCTGGTTGAGCGCCGCGTAGAGCGTGGTGGTCTTGCCGCTGCCGGTCGGGCCGGTGACGAGCAGCATCCCCTCGCGGCACCCCAGCACCCGTTCCAGCAGGACCCGCTCCTGCTCGCTCAGGCCCAGTTCGCCGATGGTGGCCCGCAGATTGGACTTGTCGAGGATGCGGATGACGACCTTTTCCCCCCGTCGCGCGATCGGCACGGTGGACACCCGCAGGTCGATCTGCTGGCCGTCCACCCGGATCGTCGCCCGCCCGTCGTGCGGGTGGAGCGGATCGGTGACGTCCAGCCGCGCGAAGATCTTGGCCCGCCGCACCAGTGAGGCGCCCGCCGAACCCGGCAGGCGCATCACCTCACGCAGCACGCCGTCGACCCGGTAGCGCACCACGGTGGCCCCTTCCTCCGGCTCCGCATGGATGTCGCTCGCGCCCTGGCGAACCCCTTCGCAGATCATGGCGTCCACCAGCTTGGCGACCGGGGCATCGAGGATGGGGTCCCGGCTCGCCGTCGGCTCCTCGACGAGCACCGTCTCGATCTGTGAGGGAGCCAGTCGGTCCAGCATCCGCTCGATGCTGCGCTCCGGGCTGTACGCCGCATCCAGCCGCTCCTGCAGCGCCGAGGGCGACGCCACCTGGAACTCGACCGTGCGGCCGGTCAGGAAGCCCAGCGCCTGCTCCGCGTCGAAGTCGCGGGGGTCCGCCGTGGCCACGCGAATCCCGCGATCATCCGCTGAGAGCGGGAAGACCCGGTGCTTGCGGGCGATCGATTCCGGCACGAGCAGCGTCGCCCGCGGGTCGCCGGCGGCGAGGTCGGCCACCTTGACCCGGAACTGGGTCGCGATCAGCGCGGTGATTGCCTCATCGGTCGCGAGCTTGTGCTGCACCGCCGCGGACCAGAGCGAGCCGGTATCAGTTCCCGCCAGCCAGCTGTCCGCCAGCGTGCGGGGGAGCACACCCGCATCCACCAGCGTCTGTGCCAGCCAACCATCGCTCGGGCTGGTGGTGTGTGAGATTCGATCGATCACGATGTTCCGGGGCGGGTGCCCGACGACCGGGCGGCGGTTACGCCGCTCGGTTGAGGTGAATGAGGTCCGGGACTACGTTTGCTGCCGATCGGGTGCGTCCCGATTCGCCTCCTGAGTATCGGCTGACCTACCACAATTCCTTTAATCCTCATGCGCCCCAACTCGCTGGCGGTGCTCGGCCTCGGTGCCATTGGTGGATCGCTCGCCTGGCAGGCGCGCCGGGCCGGCGTGCCCTCCGTGATCGGGTACGCGCCGGATCGGGCTGACTGTGTCCAGGCACTGCGGGCCGGCGCGGTCCATGACATCGCGGAATCAGCCCTCCGGGCGGTGTCCGGCGCCGACTTCGTCGTGCTCGCGGCAGCGCCCGGTGCCATTCTCGACTTCCTCCCGACCCTGGCCGGCGCTCTCGCACCCGGGGCGATCAGCACCGACGTCGCCAGTATCAAGCAGCCCATCATTCGGGCCGCGCTCGACGCCGGGCTCGGCACCCGCTTCGCCGGAAGTCACCCCTTCGCGGGCACCCATGTCGCCGGCTGGGGGGGAGCGCGCCCCGATCGCTTCACCGGCGCGACCGTCTACGTCTGCCCGACCGGGGCCGAGGGCGAAGCCGTCGCGCGTGAGGTGATGAATTTCTGGTCCGACGTCCTCGGGGCGCACACCGTCCTCGTCGATGCCGTCGTCCACGATCGCCAGCTCGCCTGGACCAGTCATCTGCCGCAGGCGGTGGCGAGTGCGCTCGCCCGGACCCTGGCCCGGGAGCCGAGCCTGCGGGGAGCCTCCCTCGGGACCGGGGCGCGCGACACCACCCGGCTGGCAGCGAGCCCCGCCGGGATGTGGGCGGATGTGCTGCTGCTCAACCGGGATGCGGTCGCTGAGGCGCTGGAACGGATGTCGGGGGAACTCGAGGAGCTGCGCCGGCTGGTGCAGGCGGCGGACCGGCGCGGACTCGAATCGTTCCTGGAGGAAGGCGGCGCCTTCCGGCGGCGGCTGGATCCCTCGTAGTGTTCCGCCAGGCGCTGCGTGGCGGAGTGGAAGGCCCGCCCGGGACGCTCAGCGGTCGAAGGACCAACTGACGTAGGCGTTGCCGCCGCGGCAGACGGCCACCACATCGCGGTTCCGGGCCCCGCCCAGCAGGCCGGCCACCCGGCCGCACAACAGCAAGTCAGTGAAGTAGGCCCGGACCAGCGGGACATCCCGTACCCCAGTCCGGCTCCGTACCCGCGTCACCGTCCACTGCAGTCGATACTCCGGTGTCTGGAACCCGAATCCGGTTGGCAACTGGGCCACCAGGGCCCGCGGTGCGCGCCCGACCGCGGTGTTGGCCGGCCACTGGCTCGTACTGGCCTGGTACGCATACGCCGTCGTCCGCAACGTACTGAGCGCCCCAACGACCTGCGCGGCGCGTCCCGAGCGTTTCGAGTTTTCGATTTGGGGAATGGCGATGCGGACCAGGATGCTCAGCACCACCAGCGTGACCAGAAGCTCGATGAGAGTGAAGCCTCGTGTGGAACCCGTCATTGCTGGGGACCTCCCGGTGGGCTGGCGATCTCGTAACCCAGCAGCAGCAGCGCGGCGGACGCCGGCGCGGTGAGCGTGGTGCCGTTCGGCGCCTGCAGCTCGAACCCACCCCCTGGGATCGTTTGAAGCGCGACGTTCGGGATAAGGGAGTCCACCTCGCCTCCCTGCGGCAGTCTCCCCGCATGGACCCGGAACAGCTGGATCGCGTCTGCCGCATTCAACAGCAGGAGGTCGGTCCCGGCGGGTCCCTCCGGCCAGATCACTGCGCGGTCGGGTGTCGGCGTCAGCCACGCCGGGGGCAGCAGCCAGAGCCACGCCGCCACCAGGAGTATCGCGGCGCTGATCGCCGGTCGTCCGAACTGCTGCCACCGCGTCACCCGTTCAGCGACCGGCACCGCCTTCCGCGCCTCGTGCTCCACTACCTGTTCATAGGCACTCGCCAGGTCGAGGTGGGCGCTCCCAGCGGGCACCATCGGCGCAGCAGTGGTCACCGGGGACGTCGGTGCGCCGTGAGAAGCCAGGAAATCGGCAACGGCATTCGCCAGCGGATTAGGGGGCGCAGGAGTCGGCATCGGTCCGGGAGCCTCGGTAGTTGAGGAAGCGCAGTGCGGGACCTAGTCTTAGGCGCTCCTGCTCCTCGATCTTCCCATTTAACTATCGGTCAGCCCCGTCGCGGTCTTGAGCCGTGCCTTCTCTGAGGTCGTGATGCGTGTTGGCGGTACCGTCCGGATGCCCGGTGACAAGAGTCTCTCCCACCGCGCGCTGTTGTTTGCGGCCCTGACCAGGGGCACCAGTCACATCGGCGGGATCCTGACCTCGCACGACGCCCGCTCGTCTGCGCGGGTCCTGCGCCAGCTCGGCGCCGAGATCACGCCGCTGGCCGACGAGCGGGTCGTCTACGTGACCGGGCGGGGGAGGCTGCGGCGAGCGGCGGGTCGTCTCGACTGCGGCAACTCCGGCACCACCACCCGCCTTCTCCTCGGGTTGCTGGCGGCGCACAACTTCACCACGACCCTCACCGGCGACCGCTCGCTCCGCAGCCGCCCGATGCGGCGGGTGACGATCCCGCTGACCCGGATGGGCGCGCGGATTACCGAGCATAACGCCGCCGGGACGCTGCCCCTCACCATCCGTGGCGGAACGCTCCAGCCGCTCCGCTACGAGATGCCGGTCTCCAGTGCGCAGATCAAGGGGTCGCTGTTGCTCGCGGGACTCGCCGGCAAGGTGCCGGTCGCCGTGCGTGAGCCGGCGGGACGCTCCCGCGATCATTCGGAGCGGCTGCTGCGCGCCTTCGGCTACCAGGTGGAGGAGCGCGACGGCTGGATCGAGTTCGCCCCGACGGGAAAGCTCGTCCCCTTCGACATGCAGGTCCCCGGGGACCCCTCCTCCGCGGCCTTTCCCGTCGGCGCGGCGATCCTGGCGGAGGGGGGCGAGTTGCGTCTCACCGGCGTCTGCGTGAACCCGACGCGGATCGGATTCCTCACCGTGCTCGGGCGGATGGGGGCGAGGGTCGAGATCGACAACCTGGAGATCCAGTTCGGTGAACCGGTGGCGGATCTCCTCGCCTGTCCGGCCCGGCTGCAGGCCACCGAGGTGAAGCCGGAGGAAATCCCCGGGCTCATCGACGAGATCCCGCTGCTTGCGGCCCTCGCCACCCAGGCCAGCGGTGTCACCATCTTCCGCGATGTCGGCGAGCTGCGGGTCAAGGAGAGCGACCGCCTCGGTCTGATCGCCGGGAACATTCGCGCCCTCGGGGGCCGGGCCGAAATTCACGGCGATGACCTGCACGTCGAAGGTGGTGGAGCGCCGCCCATCGGACGGGTGAAGACCGAGGGCGATCATCGACTGGCGATGGCCTTCGCCGTGCTCGGCACCCTCCCGGGCGCCCGGGTGGCGATCGACAATCTCGCCTGTGCCGCGGTCAGCTTCCCGAAATTCCCCGCCATGCTGAAGGCCATCCGTGCCCGCTGAGCCATCGCCCGCACCGGACATCATCGCCATCGATGGACCGGCGGCGAGCGGGAAGTCCTCGACCGCAAAGGCCGTCGCGTCCGCGCTGGGCTACGCTCACCTCGATTCGGGCGCGCTCTATCGCGGCGTGACGCTCGTCGCCATCCAGGAGTGCGGGGCGGTGTCCGGCGCTCCGCTGGATGCGGGGGCGCTTCTCCGGGCAGCTGAAGCGAAACGCCTGGAGCTCCGCTTTGACGGCAGCGCTTTCAGTGTGATGCTGGAGGGCAGGCCGGTAGGGATAAGGATCCGGGAGGCGGAGGTCACCCATTTGGTCTCGGCCGTCTCCGCCTTGCCCCAGGTCCGCACCTGGGTCACCGACCGGCTCCGCGCGTTGGGCCAGGGGGCCCGGCCGCTGGTGGTCGATGGCCGCGACATCGGCACCGTCGTCTTCCCCGGGGCCCGGCTCAAGATCTTTCTTACCGCCTCGCCCCGGACCCGGGCCGCCCGCCGGCTGGTGCAGCGCGGGGAAGGGGCCACGACGGGGCGGGTGGAGACCGAAGCCGCCCTCCTCGCCGCCCGGGACGCGGCGGATGCCGGCCGACCGGTCGCCCCGCTACGGATGGCGGACGACGCCGTCGCCCTGGATGGGACGGAACTGAGCTTCGAGGAGCAGGTGGCGGAGATCGTGCGGTTGGCCAGGAAGTAGCCTTCAGCCAGCAGCCATGGGTCGTCGCCGTCAGCGTACCCTGTCATCCTGAGGAGCGCAGCGACGAAGGATCCTTTCAGGTCGACGGAGAGGCCTGCGATCGGCTCCGGGACAGGAGATCCTTCGCCCTTCGGGCTCAGGATGACAGGAATTGCCCAACCGCCCAACCGCCCAACCGCCTAATCGCCTAATCGCCTAATCGCCTATCACCCGCCTTGTCCCATCCCGTCACAATCACTAAGTTTGCGGGCTCTTCGATCCGGCACTTCCGTCCGGACCAGAGACTAACAATCTGCCCGCAGCCTGTCCGGAGCGGCCACCCGAGGTTCCCCCGTCCGTGAGCACAGAAACCTCCACCCTTACCGATGCCGGTATTCAGGCCCGCACCACCGGTCTCCGCGTTCGCGCGGACCTCTACGATGAGGATTACACCGAGGCCGAATACGAGCAGATGCTCTCGATGTATGAAGGGACGATGTCCCAGATCGTCGAGGGCGAGATCGTCAAGTCGAAGGTTCTCCGCATCACCGAAAGCGCCGTCATCCTCGATGTCGGGTTCAAGTCCGAGGGGTCGGTTCCGCTTGATGAATTCAAGGACATCCCCTCACCGGGCGATGAAGTCGAAGTCTTCCTCGAGCACCTGGAGGACCAGGAGGGCGCTGTCGTGCTCTCCAAGAAGAAGGCCGACTTCATGCGGGTGTGGGAGAAGATCAAGCTGGCCCATGAGAGCGATCAGCCGGTGCAGGGCACCCTGGTCAAGAAGATCAAGGGCGGCGTGGTCGTGAACCTGATGGGCGTCGACGCCTTCCTGCCGGGCAGCCAGATCGCCCTGCGGCGGGTGCCCAACATCGACGAGCTGCTGGGCCAGAGCTACGAGTTCAAGATCATCAAGCTCAACAAGCGGCGCCGCAACATCGTCGTCAGCCGCCGGGTGATCCTCGAGAACGAGCGGGCCCACAAGCGCGAGCACCTGATGAAGGAGCTCGCCGTCGGCCAGGTCCGGAAGGGCGTCGTCAAGAACATCACCGATTTCGGGGCATTCATCGATCTCGGCGGCGTGGACGGCCTGCTCCATATCACCGACATGTCCTACGGCCGCGTCTCGCATCCCACCGAAATGGTCGGGATCGGCCGCGAAGTCGAGGTCAAGATCCTCGACATCGACTGGCAGCGTGAGCGGATCAGCCTCGGCATGAAGCAGCTGCAGACGTATCCCTGGCAGAACATCGCCGAGAAGTACCCGGTCGGCACCCGGGTGCAGGGCAAGGTCGTTTCGATCACCAACTACGGCGCCTTCGTGGAGCTGGAGCCGGGTATCGAAGGCCTGGTGCACATCTCGGAGATGAGCTGGACCCGCAACGTCCGTCACCCCTCGAAGATCGTCTCCATCGGCGAGACCATCGAGGCCGTCGTCCTGAAGGTCGACGAGTCGGAGGAAAAGATCTCCCTCGGCATGAAGCAGACGGAGCAGGATCCCTGGACCGTGCTGCCGCTCCGGTACCCGGTCGGGACTCGTCTCGCCGGCAAGGTGCGCAACCTCACCAGCTTTGGCGCCTTTGTGGAGATCGAGCCGGGCATCGACGGCCTGATCCACATCTCCGACATGTCCTGGACCAAGCGGGTGCAGCATCCGTCGGAAGTGGTCAAGAAGGGCGACGCGGTGAACGTCGTGATCCTCAACATCGATCCCGACAACAAGCGCATCTCCCTCGGACTCAAGCAGGCCGAGGAGGATCCGTGGCTCAAGATCGGGGAGATCTTCCCGCTCGGCACCGAAATCCAGGGCCGGGTGGCCCGTCTGATGGACAAGGGCGTGGTGGTCGACCTGGGCAACGACATCGAAGGCTTCGTCCCGATGTCCCAGCTCGGCATCGCCGATATTGAGAACCCCGGCGATGCGGTCAAGGAAGGGCAGGCGCTCGACATGAAGGTGCTCGAAGTCGACCCGATTCATCACCGGATCGTGCTCGCGGTGGTCGGCTATCCCGACCTCCCGATCATCCCGCCGGTTCGGCCCGTCATTCCTCCGGATGACGACCGTATGGAGTAGGCTCGGCTAACGCGGAGCGGATGGGGGGCAGCGGGGTTCATCACCTCGCTGCCCTCATCTTTTATCCCTTCCCGACCGATACTAACCGGCATTCTGCAGCGGGCATTTTCCCCACCGAACCCCGCACTGCCTGTTAAGTCCATGATGGTAAAGATGTTATGGTTTGCGCACGGGCCTTGCCTATCTCCCCGCCAGAGCAGGCTCACCTGGGGGAATCATGGAATCGACCGAAGTGAATGCGCAGACTGCCAAGGCGCAGCGTCGCCGGCGCCAGGCCGGTATGACGCTGATCGAGCTCCTCGCCGTTCTGGGCGTGATAAGCTCGCTCGCCAGCATCTCCATCCCCAAGTACCACGCGATCGCTGAAGGCGCGAAGCGGGCTCGGGCGATCGGCGACATGAAGACCATCCAGACCACGATCGATACCCGTGATTCGCTGCCGGATGATCTCCTGAGCATCGGCATCGACATGGTGGATCCCTGGGGTCAGCCCTACCAGTACGGCAAGTTCCCCAACGCGCCGCCGCGGGTCGATCGATTCGGCGTCCAGGTCAACTCCACCTACGATCTCTACAGCCTCGGCGCCGATGGCGTCTCGGCAACCTCGCTCAACGCCGCATCCAGCTTCGACGATCTGGTTCGGGCCAACGATGGCGGGTTTCTCGCGCAGGCCTCCCGCTACTAGGCGGCGGAGAACATCATGACGACAACGACAGCACGCGAGCCGGTCGCCCCCGGCGCCCCGGTCGAAGGCACTCCGCAGGGCTACCGCTCGGTGGCGGATGGCGAGCTCCATCAGCCGTGGACGCTCTCGGAGTACTTCCAGTCGATCAACACGGTGCTGCGGCTGCCTTCCAAGGCCCGCCGCGCGGCCGCGAAAGCGGAGCAGGAGAAAGCGAAAGCGGCAGGACTCTCGCTCCCCTCGTCGCCGAATGTCCGACTGCCGGTGCCAATGCTGGTCGGGGCGTTCTTCCTCGTCGTCGGGGTTTTCGTGATTCGGCCGATCATGGCGGCGGTGACGAGCCCGGAAACGCATCTGCCCTCCGAGTCCTACGGCGTCTGGGGCACCAATGAGGGCAAATACGCCGGCCACATGTTCGAGGTCTCCGCGACCAGTATCGCGTTCCGGACCAGCGTCAAGTCGCCGGACTACACCTGGCACCGGATCGATCACATCAAGGCGACGGTGACGCCGGACTCGACGTTGTACACGGTGCAATACCTTGAGCAGGGCAAGACGGCCGACTTCTCATTTTGGCATATCCCTGGCGCCGGTGCCGGAGCTCCGGCGATCCGCTTCGCGCACGCCACCGAAGTCACCTGGACCAAGACCCCCTACCTGCCGATCGCCAAGCCGCAGTACTGACGCTGGCAGACACCTGACGGCGGGATACGCGGCCCACTGAGACATTCAGTGGGCCGTTCTCGTCGGCGGACCCGGCTTGCCGTCCAGCCGCTGTTTCGCCATCCTCCTCGCCATGCCCAATCCTCGTGAACTGCTGGACCAGTTGCATCACCGCCAGGGCCTGGCGGAGCAGGGCGGTGGCGCCGAGCGCCTGGCCCAGCAGCACAAGAAGGGAAAGCTGTCCGCCCGGGAGCGGCTGGACCTGCTGCTCGATCCCGACAGCTTCGTCGAGCTGGACCGGTTCGTCACCCACCGCTGTCACGATTTTGGCCTCGAGGAGCAGCAGTATCCCGGTGACGGGGTTGTCACCGGCTACGGCCGCATCGAGGGCAGGCTGGTCTACGTCTTCTCGCAGGACTTCACCGTCTTCGGCGGTTCGCTGTCGGAGACGTTCGCACAGAAGATCTGCAAGGTCATGGATCTCGCGCTCCGCAACGGTGCCCCGATAATCGGGCTCAACGACTCCGGTGGGGCGCGAATCCAGGAGGGGGTCGCGTCGCTGGGAGGCTACGCGGACATCTTCCTCCGCAACACGCTCGCCTCCGGTGTCATTCCCCAGCTCTCCGTCATCCTCGGACCCTGCGCCGGCGGCGCAGTCTACAGCCCCGCGATCACCGATTTCATCTTCATGGTGCGCGGCGTCAGCTACATGTTCGTGACCGGCCCCAGCGTTGTGAGGACGGTGACGCACGAGGATGTCACCTTCGACGCGCTGGGCGGGGCGGACACCCACGGGGGGACCAGTGGCGTGGCGCACTTCGTCCACGACTCGGAACCCGCCAGTCTCGCCGCGGTACGGGCACTGATGGCGTATCTCCCGTCCAACAACCTCGATAGCCCACCCCGTCGTGCGCTCCCCGACACCGACCCCGAGACCCGGCGCGAGGAACGGCTGCTGGATCTCATTCCCGATGCCTCGGCCAAGCCATACGACATGCACGAAGTCCTCCGGCTGGTGGCGGATCGGGACTCGCTGCTCGAGGTGCAGCCGGACTACGCCGCCAACATCATCACGACGTTCGCGCGGCTGGGCGGCCAGCCGGTCGGCATCGTGGCCAACCAGCCGGCCGCGCTGGCGGGCGTGCTGGATATCGCCGCGTCGCTCAAGGCGGCCCGGTTCATTCGATTCTGCGATTGCTTCAACCTCCCGGTCGTGACGTTTGTCGACGTGCCCGGATTCCTCCCCGGGGTGGCGCAGGAGCATGGCGGCATTATCAAGCATGGCGCCAAGCTGCTCTTTGCCTATTGTGAGGCAACAGTCCCCAAGCTCACCGTGATCACCCGCAAGGCCTACGGCGGCGCCTACGACGTCATGAGTTCCAAGCACATCCGGGGTGACGTCAACCTCGCCTGGCCGACGGCGGAGATCGCCGTGATGGGCCCGAAGGGGGCCGTGGAGATCCTGTTCAAGAAGGAGATCGAGCAGTCGCCCGACCGGGAGGCCGAGACGGCCCGGCGGATCGCGGAATACACCAGCACCTTTGCCAATCCCTACGCGGCGGCCGCGCGCGGTTTCGTCGATGACGTCATCGATCCCCGTGACACCCGCCCCCGCCTGATCGATGCGCTCCGCAGTCTCGGCACCAAGCGGGATCAGAATCCGAGGAAGAAGCACGGGAACATTCCGCTCTAGCGCATCCCCGTACCCTGCCATAGTTTGCGGGCCAATGGAACACCATGCATTTCGTCGTCTGTCGTTGCTGGCCACCCTGACCCTGCCTGGTGTGCTTGTGGCGCAGGGTGCGGTCGATCCGTCGATCGCTCCACGGGCAGCCGTGTTGATCCGGGCGGGCGCGCCCGTGGAAGCGACCGAGATGCTCGGGCGCTACCTCGCCACCGCGCCCGACGATGGTGCCGCCTGGCTCCAGCTCGGCATCGTGTATCTGCTCGACAGCCGGGATTGGCATCGCAGTGCGCATATCGGTGATCCGCCCGGCGACCTTTTCCTGGATTTCGCCGCTACCGCATTCGATCAATCGCTCCGCCTCCCCACCGATTCCAGTGTCTACCTCCGTGCGATGGTCGAGCTCGAGCGGGCCATCTCCCGGGTCGAGGATGCGGGCTGGCCCAGTCTGCGGATGGCGGATCCCGACGGTCCGGTATCACAGCCGCCCCGCTATGTCTCGGAAGCGGGACGCAATCTGGTGAACTCCTGTCCCGCGCGCGGTGTGCTCGTGACCGGCTCGGAGCTGGAGGCGGTCGGCGTGTGGAGCGCGCTCGTGGTGCAACACCTGCGGGCCGATCTCGTGCTCTTTCTCCCGGTCAGGTACGCCGAGGATTCGCTCTACCGCCAGCGCATGGCGGAGGAGCTGAAGGTGACATCGGAGCTGCCGGTGCGGACGGCGCTGGCGCGGGTGGCGGAGCAGCGGCCCGTCTGCTATTCCCCCATGAGCGACAGCACCCTGACGCCGCGCACCGGCGTGCGCGCCATGCGGCTGGCCCGGGTCACCGGCGCCGACGACACCATGCTTCCCTCCGCACTTGGTATTGCCGATCTGCTGCAGGCCACTGCGAGCCGTCCCGCCGCGCTCTCCCGCGAGGTGGTCGGGCTCTACCTGAAGGCCGCACGCGCCAACCACGAACTGTGTGGCTCCCTGCTGGCCCCGCTCGGGGCGCAGCAACGGGACGCTTGCGGTCGATAGTCTCCGCCGCCCTCCGCAGTCGCTCCACATGACCGCCGTCCGTCGCGTCCTGGTCGCGAATCGGGGTGAAATCGCCCTGCGGATCATCCGCGCCTGCCACGAGGAAGGTCTCGAGGCGGTCGCGGTCTTCTCCGACGCCGATCGTCTCTCCCCCCACGTGCGCGCCGCCGACCTCGCGGTCAACATCGGACCATCGCTGCCCGCCCAGAGCTACCTGCGGGTCGACACGCTGGTCGAGGCCGCGCGGCGCACCGGCGCCACGCTGGTACACCCCGGCTACGGCTTCCTGGCGGAGCGGGCCCACTTCGCCCAGGCGGTGGTGGACGCGGGGCTGACCTTTGTCGGGCCGCCGGCCTCCGCCATCGTCGCCATGGGCGACAAGACCGAAGCCCGCCGCCGGATGGCCGCGGCCGGAGTGCCGATCGTCCCCGGCCTCACCCTCCCGATCACCGATCCGGTCGCGGCGGCCACCGCCGCGGCGGAGATCGGCTATCCGGTGCTGGTGAAAGCCTCGGCGGGTGGTGGGGGGAAGGGAATGCGCATCGTGCGTCAGGCCGCCGAGTTAGGCGCCGCGCTCACCACTGCCGCGTCGGAGGCCCTGAAGGCGTTCGGCGACGCGAGTGTCTATCTCGAGCAGTACGTCGAACGGCCCCGTCATGTCGAAATCCAGGTGCTCGCCGATCACCAGCGGACGGTGCATCTCGGCGAGCGGGAGTGTTCGGTGCAGCGCCGCCATCAGAAGCTGGTGGAGGAGGCGCCGTCGATTGCGGTCAGCGCGGAGCTGCGGGCCCGGATGGGGGCGGCGGCGGTGGCGGCGGCGGCGGCGGTCGGATACCGGAGCGCGGGCACCTGCGAATTCCTGCTCGCGGACGATGGTCGTTTCTACTTCTTGGAGATGAACACCCGGATCCAGGTGGAACACCCGGTGACCGAGCTGGTCTACGGCGTGGACCTGGTGCGCGAACAGTTGCGGATCGCGCAGGGGATGCCCATGCGGCTCCCGCAGGAACCGATGGAACCGCGCGGCTGGGCGCTGGAGTGCCGGATCACGAGTGAGGATCCGGCGAACGGCTTCCTGCCTGACGCGGGACGGATCAGCTACCTCCGGGTGCCGGCCGGCCCGGGGGTGCGGTGGGATGGCGGCTTCGAAGCCGGCAATGAAGTGACGCTGTTCTACGACTCGCTCCTCGGCAAGGTGATCGTGTGGGGTGCCACGCGGGAGGAGGCGATCACCCGGATGCGCCGCGCCCTCGGCGAGCTCGTGGTGACCGGGGTCGCGACGAATCAGGCCTTTCACCTTGCGCTGCTGTCGGATGCAGCGTTTGTCGCCGGCGCCATCGACAGCCAGTTCCTCGATCGTCGTCCCGATCTGCTGACGCCCGCGGTTGATGCCTCCCGGCTCACCGCCATTGCCGTCGCGGCGGTGCTCGCGGAGGATGAGGCGCGGCAGCAGCGTCGTCCCGCGGTGGCGACCGATGCCCCGTCGACCAGTCATTGGCTCCGTGCCGCTCGGGCGGAGGGCCTACGCTGATCCGCATCGAGAGTATCGCGGCGGGGGGAGACGGGATCGGGCGCCTCGACGATGGCCGCGCGGTCTTCGTTCCCCGTACCGCGCCCGGGGATCTGGTCGAACTCGGCCAGGTGCGGACCCAGGCGCGCTTCGCCCGCGGCCGCATCGCCCGGCTGGTGGAGCCCGGTCCCGGGCGGGTCGAGCCGGCCTGTCCGCATTACACCGCGGATGCCTGTGGCAGTTGCCAGCTCCAGCACCTGTCCGCCCCGGCTCAACTCGAGGCCAAGCGCCAGATTGTGGAAGACACGCTGCGCCGCATCGGTCGACTCGAGGTGGTGGTGCCCCCGGTCATCGCGGCCCAGAACGCCTGGGGGTATCGCAGCCGGATCTCCCTGGCGGTGGGGCCGGGCCGCCGGTTTGCCGGCTACCACACGTTAGGCGACGCCGGCCGGGTCTTCGGCCTGACCCACTGCGCCATCGCCGCGCCGGAACTCATGCAGCTCTGGCCCGCGCTGCGGCGCCACCTGCAACTCCTGCCCACCGATGCGACCCACATCATGCTGCGACTCGATCGGGGCGGGGCACGGCATGTCGTGGTGAAGGCCGCCGGTCATCAGGCCTGGAGCAACGGACCGCGGCTCGGAGCCGCGCTCGCCACGGCGGGAGTGCCCGCGACGATCTGGTGGCATCCCGAGGCGGGGGCTGCCCGCGTGGTCGACCACAGTGGGGAGCTCTTTCCCGCCACGGTCTTCGAGCAGGTCCATCCCGCGCTGGGCGACACCATCCGTACCGCCGCAATCGCGGCGCTGGGGCCGCTCACCGGAGCGCAGGTGTGGGATCTGTACGCCGGAATTGGGGAAACCAGCGCCCTGCTGCTCGAGGCCGGTGCGCGGGTGGAGAGTGTTGAACTCGACCGACGGGCGGTGGAGTTTGCCGAGCGGCGCGTCGCAGCCGCGGTCCCGGCCAACGCCGGCGACTCGCCATCGATGGTTCGTCGCGTCGGCCGGGTCGAGGACCTGGTGCAGAGCCTCGGACGGCCCAATGCGGTGATCGCCAATCCGCCGAGGGCGGGGTTGTCGCCGCCAGTACTCGCCGCCCTCCTCGCCCACCGCCCCACCCGGATCGCCTACATCTCCTGTGATCCCGCGACGCTGGCGCGTGACCTCGGCCGCCTCTGTGCCGGCGCGTCGGCGTTCCGCCTGCGGACCGTGCAACCGTATGACCTCTTTCCCCAGACCGCGCATGTCGAAATCCTCGCCGTGCTGGAGGCCTGAGTGAAATACTTCGTCACGATCGCCGGGCGGGAACGGATCATCGAAGTGGATGGGGAACGAGTCGTCGTGGACGGCGACGTCGTCGAGGCGCACCTGTCGGTCGTGCCCGGGACGCCCCTCAGACATCTCCTCATCGATGCTGCCTCGCTCACCCTGTCCATGGAGCGCGCCGAGCCGGGCATCTGGGAGGTGCTCGTCCAGGGCGGACGGGAGCGGGTGGAAGTGGTGGATGAACGGACCCGCCACATTCGCACGCTGACCGGACCCGGAGAGACCCGATCGGGAGCTGCGAGCCTTCGAGCCCCGATGCCTGGGCTGGTGGCCCGCGTGCTGGTGGTGCCGGGGCAGCAGGTCGAAGCAGGGCAAGGGCTTATCGTGCTGGAGGCGATGAAAATGGAGAATGAGCTCCGCGCGACCGCCGCGGGCTGGGTGGATTCGGTGGCGGCGATTCCCGGCGAGGCGGTCGAGAAGGGCCAGGTGCTGGTGCAGCTCCGCGCCGCTCCCTCGAGCACCGGCTCTTGACCTAACCCCTTCTCCGCCGCTAGGTTTGCGGACTGTGCAATTCGCGCACTTCAACTCAGGACACGCGCAGGTCATGAACACTTATTCCGCCAAGCCGAGCGAGATCACGCACGACTGGCACGTGGTCGATGCCGAGGGAGTTCCGCTCGGCCGGCTCGCCAGCAGGGTGGCGCAGCTGATCCGGGGCAAGCACAAGCCGACGTTCACGCCGCACATGGATGGTGGCGATTTCGTTGTGGTCGTCAACGCCGAGAAGATTCGCCTCACGGGCCGCAAGCTCGAGCAGAAGCGGCACTTCCGGCATACCGGCTACATGGGTCATGAGCGCTACGCGCCGGTCAAGAACCTGCTGCAAGGCAAGTTCGCCGACCGCGTGATCGAGCATGCGGTCTTCGGAATGCTCCCCAAGAATTCGCTGACCAAGCAGAAGCTCCGCACGAAGCTCAAGGTGTACGTGGGAGCCGAGCATCCCCACGCCGCCCAGATGCCCGTGCCTTACTCCGTCGCACCGAAGGCAAAGTGATATGAGCGGGAAGCCTGAGTTCCGCTGGCAGGCCGTTGGCCGCCGCAAAACGAGCGTTGCGCGGGTCTACCTGACTCCGGGGACCGGCAAGTGGGACATCAACGGGCGCACGCTGGGGGATTATTTCCCGCGGCCGTCGCTGGTGTCGCACATCCAGCAGTCCTTCTCCGCCACCGACACCCTGGGCGCCTTTGACGTGCGGGCGCTGGTGAACGGCGGCGGGTTGACCGGTCAGGCGGGCGCCATCCGGCTCGGCGTCGCGCGCGCGCTGGTCGAAGCGGACAGCCAGCACCGCGCCAAGCTGCGCACTGGCGGGCTGTTGACCCGCGATCCTCGCGCGGTCGAGCGCAAGAAGCCGGGCCGTTCGGGCGCCCGCAAGCGCTTCCAGTTCAGCAAGCGGTAGGAATGTTCGGGGAGACCGGCCGGGGGAGACCCCGGTCGCTCCCCGGTTCCAAGCCAGAGAGGGGTGTCCCTCCTGGTATCCAGTACGTCGCGGGATCGCCAGCAGGGTGCCTCGGTCACGAGGTTCGCCGGCGAGATGAACGCGACGGACGATCAACCCCTGCGCCGCCGGCCGCGTCAACGCGGCGGATCTGCGCCCCAACGTCAGGAAGGTTCGTTCCCCGATGGCTCAGCCGCAGATTCAGGACTTGCTCGAGGCCGGCGTTCATTTCGGCCACCAGACCCGCCGCTGGAACCCCAAGATGCGCCGGTTCATTTTCGCCGAGCGCTCTGGCATCTATATCATCGATCTGCAGAAGACGTACAAGCAGATCCTGGTCGCCCAGGAACTGCTGAGGAGCATCGTGCTCAAGGGCGAAGGCGTCTTGTTCGTCTGCACCAAGAAGCAGCTCAAGGCTACGGTGCAGGCCGAGGCGGCCAATTCCGGCTCGTTCTGGGTGACGGAGCGCTGGCTCGGCGGCATGCTGACCAACTTCCAGACCATCAAGAAGCAGATTCGCCGGCTGAAGGACCTGGAGCAGGGCTCCGCCGAGGGCGAGTTCGAGAATTACACCAAGAAGGAAAAGCTGCTGTTCGAGCGTGAGCGGGAGAAGCTGCTGCGGAACCTCGAGGGCATCAAGAACATGGCCCGGCTGCCTGGCGCGCTGTTCGTCGTGGACGCCAAGAAGGAGAAGATCGCCGTCTCCGAGGCCAACAAGCTGGGGATCCCGGTCGTCGCGATCGTCGACACCAACGCTGACCCGGACGTGATCTCAGTCCCGATCCCCGGCAACGACGACGCGATCCGCTCTGTCGCCCTAATCACCGAGGCGCTGGCCAGCGTGATCCGCGAGACCCGCGCCCAGACGCCGCAGCGTGGTGAGGCTGGGGAAGAGGACGACGAAGGAGAGACCTACAGCACCGATGGCGGAACCGAGGGCGATCCGGAGGCGGACCGCAAGAAGCGCCGGGCCCGTCGCAAGCGGCGTCCGAAGCCGGAAGCGATCATCGCGGCCCGGGTCAAGCACGACGAGGGGGGCGCGGACCCGGCGCCAGCCGCGGAAGCGTAGTCCGGGCCGTGACGGCCTGACGATTTTCCGCCGCCGTCCTTGGCCCCCCGGCCCGGGACGGCGGCTTCACATCGGGTGACCAGTCGGGTCGCCCAGACGACAGCGATACAGGGCGCGTGGCCCTGGAAAACCATTGAAGGGATACTGCCATGGGGTTGCCGATTACTGCCAAGGACGTCGCCGAGCTGCGCGCCATGACCGGCGCGGGCATGATGGATTGCAAGGCGGCGCTGCAGGAGGCCGAGGGGGACAAGCAGAAGGCGATCGAGATCCTGCGGAAGAAGGGCATGGCGAAGGCCGACACTCGGGGCGACCGGAACGCATCGCAGGGACTGATCGTGATCGAGGCCTCGCCCAGCGGCCGCGAGGCGGCCATGATCGAGCTCAACTCCGAGACCGACTTCGTCGCCAAGAATCAGGACTTCATCACGCTCGCGCACGACCTGGCGAAGCACGCCCTGGCGCACGCGCCGCTGGGCGCGCATGCCGGGAGCGCCATCGACAGCCAGCCGTTCCGGGGCGGCACCGTCGGTGAGGCCATCAAGCTCATCTCCGGCAAGACCGGCGAGGCGATGGCGCTGAAGCGGGTCGCCCGGTTCCATACTGCGGAGGGCACCGTCGGTCACTACCTGCACCACAACGGCCAGAGCGGCTCGCTGGTCGAGCTGGTGGGTGTGCGCGGCGATGCGGTGACGACGCTGGCCCGGGATCTCGCGCTGCATGTCACCTCCGCCGCCCCAATCGGGGTGAGCGAGGCCGACATTCCGGCCGATCTCGTGGCCATGGAGCGGCGCATCGCGGAGGAGCAGGTCGCGGCGGAGGGAAAGCCGGAAAACATTCGCGCCAAGATCGTCGACGGCAAGGTCAAGAAGTTCATCAGTGAGCGCACGCTGCTCGGCCAGCCGTTCGTCAAGGACGACAAGAAGGCGGTCGGCGAGTTGGTGAAAGAAGTGGCCAGGGACGCGGGCGGCACGTTGATCGTCACCGGCCTGGTCCGCTACAAGGTCGGAGAAGGCTGATGCGGCGGGCGTACTCCCGGGTGCTGTTGAAACTCTCCGGCGAGGCGCTCGCCGGAGACAAGGGCTTCGGGCTGGACTACCGGGTGGTGGAGAGCTTTGCGGACGAGCTGCTGGTGGTCCATGCCCGCAGTACCCAGATGTCCCTCGTGGTGGGCGGCGGCAACATCCTGCGGGGCACCACCGCAAGCAAGCAGGGGCTGGACCGGGTGTCGGCGGACTACATGGGCATGCTCGCCACCGTGATCAACGCGCTGGCGGTGCAGGATATCCTGGAGCGCAAGGGCGTCCAGACGCGGGTGATGACCGCAATCCGGATGGAATCGCTCGCCGAGCCCTACATCCGGCGGCGAGCCTTGCGGCATATGGAAAAAGGTCGGCTGGTTATCTTTGCCGGAGGGACGGGCAATCCGTACTTCTCGACCGACACCGCCGCGGTGCTCCGGGCCCTGGAGATCGAGGCGGAAGTCATCCTCAAGGGTACCAACGTCGACGGCATCTACACCGCCGACCCGCGGAAGCAGCCGGACGCGAAGCTGATCCCCGACCTCACCTTCCAGGATGCACTGGTCAACGGATACGAGGTCATGGACCGCAGCGCGTTCGGTTTGTGCCAGACCAACCAGCTCCCAATCGTCGTGTTCAACATGAACACCGCCGGCAACCTCGACCGCGTCGTGCGCGGTGAACCAGTGGGGACCATCGTCCAATGAATACGATACCCGACCTGCTCAAGCCCGCCCGCGAGTTGATGCACAAGGCGGTGGAGAATACCCGCAAGGAATTCTCCACCATCCGCACTGGCAAGGCGACCACGACACTGCTGGACACGGTCCGGGTGGAAGCGTACGGCAGCACCGTGCCGATCAACCAGGTGGGACTGGTCTCGGCGCCCGAGGCCCGACTGCTGACGGTGCAGCCCTTCGACAAGTCGCTCGCACCCATGATCGAGAAGGCCATCCGCGATTCCGGCATGGGACTCAATCCGGCGAGTCAGGGCAATCTGATCCGGGTGCCGATTCCCTCCCTCACGGAGGAACGGCGCAAGGAAATGGTGAAGGTCATGACCCGGCTCGGCGAGGAAGGCCGGGTCTCGGTCCGCCACGCCCGCGCCGAGGCGAACGCCAAGATCAAGAAGCTGGAGAAGATCGCCGAGGATGACCGGACCCGCGGCGAGAAGGACCTGCAGAAGATAACGGACGAGCACATCAAGCAGATCGACCAGCTGATCGCCGCCAAAGAGGCGGAGATCATGGAAGTCTGACGGGATGACGGACGAGCTGCTCCGCCAGGTCAAACTGCACGGGGCGCTGCCGGCCCACATCGCGATCATCATGGATGGAAACGGCCGCTGGGCCCGTGGACGAGCGCTGCCGCGGCCGTTCGGCCACAAGGCGGGCATGAAGGCGGTGCGCGAAGTCGTGGAGGGCGCACTCGCCGCCGGGGTCGAGGTGCTCACCCTCTTTGCCTTCAGCCAGGAAAACTGGAAGCGGCCCGCCGATGAGATCGGCGCCCTGATGGAACTGCTGGAAGAGTTCATCGCGCGGGAAATGGCGGAGCTCCGGGAACAGGGCGTCGCGGTGCGCTTCCTTGGCGATCTCGAACGGCTCGGTCCCTCGGCCCGTCAGGCAGTGGATCGGCTGATGTCGCAGACCAGCACCGGCAGCCGGCTCGCCCTCAATATCTGCATCTCCTACGGTGCCCGCGCCGAGTTGACCCGGGCGGCGCGCCTGCTCGCGGAAGAGGCTGTCGCGGGGAAAATCGTGGCCGCAGAGATCGACGAGGACGACATCCAGCGGCACCTGTTCACCGCCGCGTGGCCCGATCCCGACCTGCTGATCCGCACGTCCGGCGAGTTCCGGCTCTCCAATTTCCTGCTCTGGCAGCTGGCGTATGCGGAACTCTTCGTGACGCCGGTGCTCTGGCCCGACTTCAGCCGCCAGCACCTGTGGGAGGCGATTCTCGAGTATCAGCGGCGGGACCGGCGGTTCGGGAAGGTGACAGTATGAGGGAAAGCGGGCGTCGGCGGTCAGCGTTCAGCATTCGGCGTTCAGCGTCTGGCCGGTGGCCGGACCTGATCCGAGCGTGTGTTGTCGTGGCTGAACGCTGACAGCTGAACGCTGAACGCCCCCATGGCCTCCAACCTCACCCAACGCATCGGCTTTGCCGTCGTCGCCATTCCCGTGGCGCTCGGCATCGTCTGGTTCGGGAGCTGGCCGCTCGTGGCGCTGGCCGCCGCCGCCGCCGCGCTCGGCTCGCGGGAACTGCTGGCCTTTGCACGCAAGCAGGGCATCCCGCCGCTTGATCGCTTCGCGCTGATCTCCGCCGCCATCCTCCCGCTGTATCTCTATCTCGCGATCACGCTGTTGCCCGGCCTCGCGCGCGCGAGCTGGATCCTGTTCGGACTTTGGCTGGTGCTGCTGTTGTCGATCGCGCTGCTGCGACGGCGTCCCGACGAGCACCCCCTGACCGCCACGGCGGTCACCGCCTTCGCGGTACTCTATCCCGCGGGGCTGGCGACGTTTCTGATCGCCATCCGTCACCTTGGGTACGGGCCGCGTTCCTGGGCCGGCGCCTGGCTGGTCTTCTTTCCGCTCGTCATCACCTGGGTCTGCGATACCGCGGCGATGTTCGCCGGCCGTGCCATCGGCGGGCCGAAGTTGTGGCCCGCCATCAGCCCGGGGAAAACCTGGTCGGGCAGCATCGCCGGTGTCCTCGGTGCCCTCGCCACCGTGCCGGTGCTGAACCTGCTCGTCCTGGAGCGGCTCGGTGTCGCCCTGCCGCTACTCGAAGGGCTGACCTTTGCCGCCGTGCTCGGCGTCGTCGGGCAGGCGGGAGATCTGGCGGAATCGTTATTCAAGCGCGAGGCCGGTGTGAAGGATTCCTCGGCGCTCATTCCCGGTCACGGCGGGGTGCTCGACCGCCTCGATTCCCTCTACTTCGTCCTGCCGGTCTCGGCAGCCCTGTATCGCCTGTTTGGCGTGCTCTGATGCGGGGCGTCGCGATTCTGGGATCGACCGGTTCGATCGGCAAGAGTGCGCTGGCGGTCCTGGGACGTCAGCAGGAGCGCTTCCGGGTCGTGGCGCTGACGGCGCTGAACAATCGGGCCGCGCTGGACCGGCAGGTCGCCACGTTTCACCCCTCGCTGCACGGACTGGTGTCCGAGTGTGGGCCGTCGCTGCTGGTGGATGCGGCGACCCATCCCGATGCGCAGATCGTGCTGAACGCGGTGGTCGGCGTGGCCGGGCTCGATGCCACACTGGCGGCGCTGCGGGCCGGCAAGCGCGTGGCCCTGGCCAACAAGGAAACACTGGTGATGGCGGGCGACCTGGTGCGGGCGGCGGCGCGCGAGGGAGGCGGGGAGCTGGTGCCGGTCGACTCCGAGCACAGCGCGGTGCTGCAGTGCGTGAGTGGACGGGAGGCCGGTCTCGCCCGACTGATCCTGACGGCGTCGGGTGGGCCGTTTCGGGAGTGGGCCGCCGACCGGATCGCCGGGGCGACGATCGCCGAGGCGCTCAACCATCCGACCTGGACGATGGGAAGCAAGGTTTCGGTCGACAGCGCGACGCTGGCCAACAAGGCGCTGGAGATCATCGAGGCCCACCATCTTTTCGGGCTGGACTACGATGCGCTTGAGGCAGTCGTCCACCCCCAGAGCATCGTGCACGCCTTTGCCGAATTCTGTGACGGCAGCGTGATCGCGCAGCTCGGGTTCCCGTCGATGGAACTGCCGATTCTCTACGCCCTGACCCACCCGGACCGCCTGCCGGACGCCGGCGTTCGGCGCTTCGATCCCGTGGCGATCGGATCGCTGACGTTTGAACCGGTGCGGAGTGACGTCTTCCGGGCCTTCGGAGCGGGTGTGGCGGCGGGCCGGGCCGGGGGCACGACGCCGGCCGCCTTCAACGCGGCGAACGAGGAAGCGGTGGCCGCCTTTCTCGCCGGGGCGATTGCCTTCGGGCGCATCGCGGACACGATTGAGCGGGTGCTGGACGCGCACCGGAGCGAGCCGGTGCACGATCTTGAAACGGTGCGCCTGGCCGACCATCTGGCCCGGGTGCACGCGCGTGAGGTGCTGGCGTGAACGTCCTGATCTCCATCGGTTCGCTCCTTGTCGTCCTTGGCGTGCTGGTGTTCGTGCACGAGCTGGGACATTTCCTCGCGGCCAAGTGGGCCGGCATCCGGGTCCACCGATTTGCCCTCGGCATGGGCAGTCCGATTCCGCGGCTCAGCTTCCGCCGGGGCCACACTGAGTATGCCATCTGCTGGCTGCCGCTGGGCGGCTATGTGAAGATGGCGACGCGGGAAGAAGAGGTGACCAGCAGCGCGCTGGAGGGTGGCCGGATCGAGGAGCCGGTGCCGGAGTCGGAGATGTTCGAGTCGCAGCCGGTGTGGAAACGGATGATCGTCATCCTTGCCGGTGTCACGATGAATGCCCTGTTCGCGGTCGTGGCGTTCAGCGCCCTTGCCGCGATCAACGGCAAGCAGATCGACCCGGTGACCACGGTTGGCAGTGTGCTCACCGACAGTCTCCCGCCCGGCGCCGAGGCGCTGCGGGCGCTGCGGGCCGGCGATCGGATCATCGCCGTCGGCGGCCAGCCGATGGCGTCGTGGAACGACATCCTGACGGCGTTCGCCACCACGGATGGTGACTCGTTTTCCGTGGACCTCGCCGATGGTCGCAAGCTGCCGGTGCAGATTCATCCCGCCGCCCTGCATGAGCGGGCCCAGCTCATGGGGGCGATCGAGCCGGAGCATCCGACCGTCTTTGACCGGGTCGAGGCCGGCCGGCCCGCGGCCCTCGCTGGTGTCGAGGTGGGTGACACCCTCCTCTCCATCAACGGGGGACCCGCCACCTCCCGGGCCGTCATCCTGGACCTGATCCGCTCGAGTCCGGGCATTCCGATCCAGTTCCGGGTCGGGCGCGCGAGCGGCCAGGTGGACCTGACCGTCACACCGGACAGTGTGACCGAAGGGGACGTGGTGGTCGGGAAGGTCGGTCTCGCGCTGGTACCCGCCGTGGACTACCAGAAGCTGCCCTACCACGGGCTGGAAATCCCCCGCGCCGGCCTGAGCGCGACCCGCGAAGCGACGCTCACGATTTTCCGCACGGTGCAGGGCCTGCTCTCCGCCCGCATTTCGAGCAGCGAGGTCGGCGGCCCGATCATGATCGCCCAGGTGGCAGGTCAGGCCGCGCGGGCCGGACTCGATACCTTCCTGAACATCATGGCGGTCATCTCGCTCAACCTGGCGGTGCTGAACTTGCTTCCGGTGCCCGTGCTGGACGGCGGGCAGTTCCTCTTCCTGCTTGCAGAAGGGATCCTGCGCCGCCCGCTGTCCCTCCGGCTTCGCGAGCGCCTGACGCTGGTCGGCCTGGTCCTGATTGTCTGCCTGATGGTGCTGGCGTTCAAGAATGACATCGCCCGGAACTGGAGCACGATTGTCGGATTCTTCCAACGGCTGTTCGGCGGGTGAACCCCGTGGCCAGAACTGCGCGGTCATCCTGTCCCCTGTGACACTGTGTCCCCGCCGGGCGCTCGCGCGAGCATCCGGTTCCGCCCCATCAATTGCATCACGGCCTGATTGATCAGAGAAGTCTTCCCATGACCCTGCTTGCCCTCGAATCAGTGACGAAGCGCTACGGCGACGTGACCGCGGTGGACGGGGTCAGTTTTTCCGTCGATCGCGGCCAGGTGGTTGGCTTCCTGGGCCCCAACGGGGCCGGGAAGTCCACCACCATGCGCATGATCACCCAGTACTACGATCCCGACGGTGGACGCATCCTCTTCGACGGGGTGCCGCTGGCGGATGCGGGGCTGGAGGCCAAGCGCCGGGTGGGATACCTGCCGGAGAACAACCCGCTCTATACCGAGATGCTCGTCGCGGAGTACCTCGCCTTTGTCGGCCGACTGCGGAATCTCGACCGCGCCGCCCTGGCCAGCGGCACCGACGAGGCGGTGACGTCCACCGGGATCGAGCCGGTGTATCACCGGCCCATCGGGGAGCTGTCCAAGGGGTATCGCCAGCGCGTGGGGCTGGCCGCGGCGATCCTGCACCGGCCCGACCTGCTGGTGCTGGACGAGCCGACCGAAGGGCTGGATCCCAATCAGCGGGTCGAGATTCGCCGGTTGATCAACGCGCTGGGCCAGGCCCGGACCGTCATTCTCTCGACGCATATTCTCTCCGAGGTGCAATTCGTCGCCTCGCGCCTGCTCATCATCAATCGCGGCAAGATCGCGGCGGATGGGCCGGTCGACGACCTGATCGGTCGGGCGGGCGGACGGGTCACCATCAGGGTCGAGGCCTCGGGGCAGGGCGTAGCCACCGGCATCGCGGCGCTGCCGGGGGTGTCGCACCTGACGGAATCAAGCGTGAGTGAGGGGCGGGTCCGACTCAGCCTCACCGCGCCGGCAACGCAGGACATCCGGCCGGAGATCTTCCAGCTCGCCGCCCGCTCGGGCTGGGTGCTCTACGAGTTGCACCAGGAGGCTGGCAGCCTGGAAGAGCTGTTCCGGAGCCTCACGCAGCCCGGGGAGGCCGCATGAAGGCGGTCTGGACGATTGCCCGCCGCGAGCTGAAGGCGCTGTTCGACAGCCCCACCGGGTACGTGCTGCTCATCGTGTTCCTGGTGATCAATGCCTTCCTCTTCTTCCGTCAGGCATATCTGACCAACTCCGCGTCCATGCGCGGGATGATGGACACGCTGCCGTGGCTGCTCCTCTTCTTCGTGCCGGCCGTCGCCATGCGGACGCTGGCGGAGGACAGCCGGAGCGGCCAGCTCGAGGTCTTGCTCTCCCAGCCGCTGACCGAACTCGAGCTGCTGCTGGGCAAGTATTTCGGCGCCACGCTGTTCCTGTGGACCGGGTTGCTGCTCGCGCTGCTGATACCGCTCGGGCTCTCGCTCGGAGCCGAGCTCGCGTGGGGTTCGATTACCGCCCAGTACCTCGGCGCCATGCTGCTCGCGGCGGGCCTCGCCGGCGTCGGCGTCTGGGCATCCTGCATCACCCGCAGCCAGATCACCGCGTTCATCGTCGCGGTCGCCGTGATGTTCGTGCTGGTGCTGGTCGGCCTCAACCCCCTGATCGTCGGCTTGCCGCCGCAGCTCGGCACGGTTGCCGCCAGACTCGGTGTCCTGAGCCATTTCGACAGCATCGGTCGCGGGGTCGTCGACCTGCGTGATGTGGTCTATTTCGTTTCACTCGCCGCCATTTTCCTGACTCTCGCCTATGGCGCCCTGATGCGGCGCAAGCTGGCGAGCGGCACCGCCGCCGTGGGTCGGCTCCGGCTTGGCGTACTCCTGCTGGTTGGCACGCTCGTCGTGGTGAACCTGCTGGGCAGCTACATCAGTGGCCGGATCGATCTCACGCCGGGTGGCGCGTACACCCTGTCTGCCGCCACGAAGCAGCTGGTGCGCGGGCTGGATGATGTCGTCACCATCAAGCTCTTCGCCTCGGATGAACTGCCGGCGGAAGTCGCCCTGATGAAGCGGGACCTCGATGACATCCTCGGCGATCTCCGTGCGGCCGGGGACGGCAGGATCCGCATTGTGGAACGTGATCCGGCCAAGGATGAGGATGCCAAGCGGGACGCGGAGAATCTGGGCATCAGCCCGGTGCAGTTCAATGTGGTGGGAAAGTCGGAGCTGCAAGTCAAGGAGGGGTACCTCGGGCTGGTGGTGCAGTACGCCGACGCGCACGAGGCGATCCCGTTCGTGCGGCAGACCGGCGACCTCGAATATCGGCTGGCCTCCGCCATTCGCGGGCTCACCCGCGGGCGGAAGGCGGTCATCGGCCTGATCGTGGCCATGGACGAGTGGGGCACCGAGGGCCGTAACCTGAATACGGTTCAGGAACAGCTGGCCAAGAGCTACACCGTCGTCCCGCTCTCGCTCGATGCACCCGCATCGTTGGCGGATTCGATCAGCACGCTGATCATCGCCGGTCAGCCCGATCACCTGAGCGCGGAGATGATGGCGCAGTTGCAGCATTTCTTTGCCCGGGGAGGGAGTGCGCTGATCATGACCACCGGCGCGCCGATCGTTGGACGAACGCCCAAGTCCAGCGCCCGCGAACCGGTGTGGAACGTCTTGACGAAGTCGTTCGGCGTGAAGGTCCGGCCGGACCTGGTCTACGACATGATCTCGAACCAGACCGTGCCCATTCCCTCGGAGGACGGCGGCAAGGTGTATCAGGCCTATCCGTTCTGGATTCGGGTGCGCCCCGGCGCGGCGAGCACGGTGACGGAAGGGGTGGGCGAGGTCTTCCTGCCGTGGGCCAGTTCGATCGACACGACCGGGGCGCGCCCCGGCACGGTGACGCCGGTGCTGGTCACCAGCCGGGCCGGCGGAATCGCCGAGGGCGATATCGACCTCGCCCCGGAACGGCAGTTCCCGCCCGTGGGGCTCAAGACCCGCATGGTCGGGGTCCAGGTGCAGCCCCCGGCCAACGATTCCACCGCGCCGAAGGGGCGCCTCATCCTCGTTGGCAACATGGAATTCGCGACCGATCGCTACCTCGGTGGCGCGCCGGACAACGAGGCCTTCGCCCTCAATGCCGTCGACTGGCTGGCGCAGGACGAGACCCTGATTTCGATTCGCAGCCGGGATCGTCGTCCTCCCCGACTGATCTTCCCCAGTCAGGCGATGCAGGATGGGGTGAAGTACGCCAACATCATTCTGCTCCCGCTCCTCATTGGCCTGTTCGGTGCGATCCGCCTGCTGCTCAGGCGGCGCCAGGCGCTGCGGCCCTGGACCCCGCTCTCCCGCGGCACGGGGGTGGCCACGTGAGCCCAGTCATGCTCCGCCGCCTCGCGGTTGTTCTGGCCATTCTGCTCGGCACCTGGTTGCTGCTGCGCGTGGTGCGCCGGACCGGGGCGGACGGCTCCGAGTCGCTGTCGTTGCCCGCGCTCGGGCCGGCGGCGGTGGATCGCCTCGTCCTGGTGCGGGCCCTGGACTCGCTCGACATGGTCCGCGTCGGAACCCAATGGACGGTGAACGGCAATCCGGCCTCGCAGGACGTGATCGACGCTTTCCTCGCCACGGCGTCGGACACCACGTTTGCCAGTGAACTGGTGGCCCGGAGTGCCGCGTCGTTCCAGCGGATGGGGGTCGACAGCGCGACGGGACACCGCATCACCATCAGTGGCGGCGGCAAGCCGATTCTCGATCTCTGGCAGGGGAATCGGGGCCCCGAGCTCGATGGGTTCTATTTCCGCCGGGTCGGCGACAACCGGGTCTTTCTGGTGCGCGGTCAGTTTGCCGAGATGACGGGCCAGCCGGCGGACGCATGGCGGGATCGACGGCTGGCGCGCATTCCGGCGGCCAGCATCGGCGCGGTGCAGGTGGAACGGGGCAGGGCGGTCTACACGATCAGTCGGCGTGCCGGAGGATGGATGATGTCGGGTGGCCACGCTGCCGACACCACGAAAGTCGCTCGCTTCCTCGCGATGTTCGGGGATCTGCGCGCCTCGGGTTTTCCCGATGCGACGGACCTGCCCGGCATTCTCTTTGACCCCGCGGAGCGGATCGTCACCGTGACCGACACCGCCGGTCAGACCCTGCTGGCGGTCCGTCTGGACTCCGCCGTAACCGGGTTCTGGGCCCAGACCAGGGGCAGTGCGGCCGTCTATCGACTGGAGACTCGGATCACGGAACTGATCGCACCGCCGGAGTCGACACTGAGGGCGAAGTAGTTGGCGGGCTTACCACACCTTCCACCATTTCTTGTCATCCTCCCCCTCGGGACGAACTGCCTTCGAGTCCCGCAGGTAGCCATCCGGCACCGGAATCTCCGAGGTGGGCCGGGTCCGACCCGACATGTCCGCGAGGTCCTCCGCCAGCGCGGCCGCCGAAGGATGACGGTCATTGGGGTGCTTGGCGAGCAGGCGCAGGATGATCCGCTCCATTCGTTTGGAAATTTCCGGTCGGCGCGCCCGCGGCGGCTCGGGCCGCTCCTCGACGTGCATGCGCGCCAGCTCGAACCAGTCGCGGGACCGGAACGGCACCTCACCGACCACCATGCGATACATCATGATGCCGAGAGAATAGAGGTCGGATCGGCCATCGAGCGGACGCCCCTGCGCCTGTTCCGGCGAGATATACGCCGGTGTCCCGATGGTCATCATGAATCCGGTCGCGGCGACATACCCGCTCACCACCCGCGCGATGCCGAAATCCGAGAGGACGATGCGGCCCTCCAGGCCCAGCAGCACGTTGTCCGGCTTGATGTCGCGATGGATGACGTTGCGACCATGCGCGAATGCCAGTGCCTCGGTCACGCCCAGGGCGATCCGCACCGCCTCGGCCTCCGGCATGAGGGCGTCGTTGGCCAACCGCTGACTGACACTGTCGGTGTAGAGATCCATGGTGAACCAGGCCAATCCGCCTTCAGCGCCAACATCCTCGATGTGGATGATGCGGGGGTGGACCAGCTCCGCGGCGAAGGCGGCCTCCTGCCGGAACCGGCTCTCGAAGGCGGGGTCGGCCGCGTACCGGGGCTTCAAGACCTTCACGGCGAAGGACTTGCCGTCGTCGCGCCGGCCCTCGAAGACCCACGCGAATCCCCCCTGGCCCACTAACCGCTCCAGGGTGTAGGGGCCGAGGCGGGTACCGGGGATTGGGGCTTCAGCTGACATGCGGGGTTGCCCGTGGGCGGGTGGCGAAGTAATTTGTTGTGCTACTTGGGAATACGTGTCGCCGGGCAATGGGCCCGCGGCCAGCGCTCAGAGGATACACTACGCATGCCTTTTGACAAGCAGGCGGTCATCGCCAAGCAGCGGATGCACGAAACCGACACCGGGTCGGCCAAGGTGCAGGTCGCGCTCCTCACCACGCGGATCAATTCGCTCACCGAGCATTTCCGCACCCACGCGAAGGACCACCATGGTCGTCGCGGTCTGCTGAAGATGGTGGGAACCCGCCGCCGTATGCTGACCTACCTCAAGAACAACGACCTGGCAACCTACCGGTCGCTGCTCGAAGAACTCGGACTCCGGCACTAGTTGTTGCGTTCGAGGCAGGGCGTCCCGCCATACCGGTGGGGCGCCCTTGAACCTTTTAGGGCCCCCAGGCACAGGATCAGGTCGTGACCGCTCATCGCATTGAAACGCAGTTCGCCGGCCGTCCGCTCATTCTCGAGACCGGTCGATTCGCCAAGCAGGCCGCGGGTTCCTGCTTCCTGCAGTTCGGTGAAACCTCCGTGCTTGCCGCGGTCACGGTCTCGCCCAACCAGTCCCACCTCCCCTTCTTCCCGCTGACAGTCGAATATCGCGAGAAGACGTACGCAGCGGGCAAGTTTCCCGGCGGCTTCCTCAAGCGCGAGGGACGCCCGAGCGACAAGGAAATCCTCGCCGCGCGCGGGGTCGACCGGTCCATCCGTCCCCTGTTCCCCGAGGGCTTCAAGAACGAAGTCCAGGTGTTCGTGACGGTGGTCTCCGCCGACCAGGAAAATGATGCCGACGTGCTCGGTATCGTGGCCGCCTCGGTGGCGCTGTCCATGTCGCAGGTCCCCTGGGACGGCCCGATCGCCGCCGTCCGCGTGGGCCGGGTGGACGGCAACTGGATCCTGAACCCCACCTTTCAGCAGCTTGAGTTCTCCGCGCTGGACGTGACGGTGAGCGGTCTGGCCGACTCCATCATGATGGTCGAGGGTGGCGCGCTCGAGGTCTCCGAGGCCGAAATCCTGGAGGCCCTCAAGGTGGCCCAGAAGGGCATCCGGGAGCTGATCGGGATCGCGGCAAAGGTGACCGGCAAGGCGGCGAAGGAGAAGATGGCCTGGACGCCCATCGAGGTCCCGAAGGAGCTCGTCGCCCGCGTCTCCGCGCTGGCCGAGGCCGACATGGCCAAGGCGATCAACGCGAAGGACAAGCATGGTCGGGCCGCCGCCGCCGAGGCCGTCCGCGCCAAGACGCGCGAGGCGTGCACGGCGGAGTTCCCCGATCACGTCAAGCAGCTGGGTGGCCTGCTCGAGGAAATCGAATACAAGGTCATGCGGGCCCAGGTGCTCTCCAAGGGTGAGCGGGTCGATGGCCGGGACCTCGACACGGTCCGGCCGATCGTCATTGAGGCGGGGCTGCTGCCGCGGGTGCACGGCTCGGCGCTGTTCCAGCGCGGTGAGACCCAGGCGCTCGTGGTGGCCACCCTCGGCACCGCCGACGACGAGCAGCGCATCGATTCGATCGACACCCTGGCCGAGTCGTCCAAGTCGTTCATGCTGCACTACAACTTCCCCCCGTACTCGACCGGTGAAGTGAAGCCGATGCGTGGCACCAGCCGCCGGGAGATCGGGCATGGCGCGCTGGCGGAGCGGGCGCTGCAGCCGCTGCTGCCGCCCTTCGAGACCTTCCCCTACACCCTGCGAGTCGTGTCGGAGATCCTGGAGTCCAACGGATCGTCGTCGATGGCCTCGGTGTGCGGTGGATCGCTCGCGCTGATGGATGCCGGCGTGCCGATCAAGGCGCCGTGCGCCGGCGTCGCCATGGGGCTGATCAAGGAAGGAAAGAAGGTCGCGGTGCTGACTGACATTCTGGGCAGCGAGGACAATCTCGGCGACATGGACTTCAAGGTCGCCGGAACCGCCGCCGGCATCACCTCGATCCAGATGGATATCAAGATCCAGGGCATGGATCTCAAGATTATGGAAGACGCGCTGGGCAAGGCGCTGAAGGGCCGGATGCATATCCTCGGCGAGATGGCGAAGGTGATCACCACGCACCGGCCCGAGCTGTCGAAGTATGCCCCGCGGATCCTCACCATGATGATCAAGCCGGACAAGATCGGCGACGTCATCGGACCGAAGGGCAAGACGATTCGCGGCATCCAGGAAGCGACGGGCGCCTCGATCTCGATCGACGACACCGGGCTCATCACGATCTCCTCGCCCGGTGGCGAGGGCGGCGAGAAGGCCCGCCAGATCATCGCCTCGATGCTGCAGGAGCCGGAAGTCGGCAAGATCTACGAGGGCCCGATCAAGAGCACCACGGCGTTTGGCGCCTTTGTCGAAATCATGCCGGGCGTGGAAGGGCTGCTGCACATCAGCGAACTGCAGCACGGCCGGACCGAGAAGACCGAGGACGTCGTCAAGAAGGGCGACATCGTGAAGGTCAAGCTGCTCGAGGTCGACGACAAGGGTCGCATGAAGCTGTCCCGGAAGGCGCTGATCCCGAAGGAGTAGCCGGGACGACCTGTGGAAACGACCCGCCTGGCCCAGGGGCTGAGCCGCACGACAGCTCCAAATGGCCTGACGATTCTGACCGAAGTCCTGCCCGGCGTCCGCTCTGCGGCCGCCGGGGTGTGGGTTCGCACCGCGAGTGCCCACGAGGCGCGCCCGAAGATGGGCGTATCCCACCTGCTGGAACACATGGTGTTCAAGGGTACGGAGCGGCGCACCGCGCGCCAGCTGGCCCTGGAGCTCGAGGCGCGGGGCGGTTCGCTCGATGCCTACACCAGCCGCGATCATACCAACTACCAGGCGCACATCCTCGACGAGGACCTGCCACGGGCCCTTGACGTGCTCACGGACCTGGTCCGCCGGCCGTTGCTGCGGGAGGCCGATCTGGCGCTCGAGCGGAAGGTCGTGCTCGAGGAAATCGCCATGGTGGACGACACACCGGACGATCTCGTCTTCGAACTGTTCAGTGAAAAGCTCTGGCCCGACCACCCCTACGGCTTCTCCATCCTCGGCACCCCCGAGACGGTCGGTGCCCTTTCCGCGACAGACCTCCAGTCCGTGCATCGGGCGGGGTACTACCCCGGAAACTGCGTGATCGCGGTGGCGGGCCATGTCGATCACGAGCAGGTTGTTGCCTTGCTCGCCAACGAGGGCTGGTGTGACGGGGACCGGGTCGAGGCGCCCCGTGAACCGGTCCCCGCCCGCCGGGCGGTGCGCGGGGAATCACACCGGATTGAGCGGGACGCCGCGCAGGTGCACTTCGTCTTCGGCTCCGACACCTTTCCCTACCGGGACCGGCGCCGCTTCGCCCTTTCGATCCTGACCAACGCCTTCGGCGGCGGGATGTCGAGCCGGCTGTTCCAGCGCATTCGCGAGGAGCTGGGACTGGCCTACGCCATCTATGCCTACCAGCAGTTCTTCCAGACGGCGGGCGTGGCCGGGGTCTACATCGGTACCCAGCCGGCGACGGCGGAGCAGGCCACCGATGCCATCCGCGCGGAGTATGCCCTGCTGGCGGCGGAAGGGCTGAGCGCGGAGGACGTCGCGCAGGGCCGGCAACAGCTCAAGGGCCAGGTGATGTTGTCGCTCGAGAGCCCGGTGAGCCGAATGAACCGCCTCGCCACACTGGTCCTGCATGACGAGCCCTACAAGCCGCTGGACGAGGTCCTTGCCGAGATCGATGCCGTGACCACCGAAGATGTGGCGGCGCTGGCAGCGGAGTTCTTCGTGCCGGAGCGGCAGACGGTCGTACGGCTGGGGCCGGAGTGAGCGGGGAGCCTTCAGCATTCAGCGTTCAGCCTGAGGCATTCGGCCGACACGCTCGGAATACACCCCGCAGCCGGCCGCCCGATGCTGAATGCTGACCGCTGATCGCTCCACGCCACCACCAACGTTCAACCTGAGATTCCCATGATCATCGGCGTCCCGAAGGAGATCAAGACCAACGAGAACCGTGTCGCCCTTGTGCCGGCGGGTGCGGAGGCGTTCGCCACGCGCGGGAACACGGTCTACGTCGAGCAGGGCGCGGGCATCGGCAGCGGTTTCCCGGATGAGGCATACGTCGCCGCCGGAGCCAAGATCCTGCCGACAGCGGATGACGTCTGGGCCCGGGCCGAGATGATCATGAAGGTGAAGGAACCCATCGCGGTGGAGTGGCCCCGCATGCGCGCCGGGCAGATCATCTACACCTACTTCCATTTTGCCGCCGCCGAGGAGCTCACCCGTGCGGTCATCAAGTCGAAGGCGGTCGCGGTGGCCTACGAGACTGTCCAGCTTGCCACCAAGGAGCTGCCGCTGCTCACGCCGATGTCCGAGGTCGCCGGCCGGATGGCGGTGCAGGAGGGGGCCAAGTATCTCGAGAAGGTGTTCGGCGGGAGCGGGGTCCTGCTGGGTGGCGTGCCCGGCGTCGCTCCGGCGGATGTGGCGATCATCGGCGGCGGTGTGGTTGGGATCAACGCCGCCAAGATGGCCGCCGGCCTCGGGGCGCGGGTGACGATTCTCGACATTTCGCTCGACCGGCTGCGCTACCTGTCGGATGTCCTGCCCGCCAACGTGACCACGATCTACTCCAACCGGCACAACATCCTCGAGGCGATCAGCCGGGCCGATCTGGTGGTCGGCGCGGTCCTGCTTCCCGGTGCCAAGGCCCCGCACCTCGTCAAGCGGGAAGACCTCAAGATCATGAAGCCCGGCTCGGTGATCGTCGACGTTGCGGTCGACCAGGGCGGCTGCGTCGAGACGATCAAGCCGACGACACACGAGAATCCCACCTATTTCGTTGACGGGATCCTCCACTACGCTGTGGCCAACATGCCCGGCGGCGTGCCCCGCACCTCGACCCTGGCGCTGACCAACGCCACGCTCTCCTATGGCCTCCGCCTGGCGCGGGATGGCTGGAAGAAGGCCTGCAAGGAGGACCGGGCTCTGATGCTCGGGCTGAATGTGGTCGAGGGTCAGGTGGTCTATCCCGGTGTTGCCGAGGCGTTTGGGCTGCCGCTGGTGAAGGTGGAGTCGCTGCTCTAGCAGGCGTTGGGCGGGAGGCGAGGGGCAAAGGAAGCCGGCGGCAGCATCCGCAGTCCGTCCGGCTCTTTCGTGGCGAGTGATTTCGCCCAGCGCCGATCGCCTCCCGCCTCCTCACCCCCACATCTCCCCACACTCGTCCCCATGCTCGACATCCAGTTCACCCGCCTCGCTCACGGTGACGGTCTGCCGGTCCCGACTCCGGCCACGCCCGGTTCCGCGGGATTGGACATCGCGAGTGCCGACGACGGCATGCTGGGGCCGCTGGAGCGCCGTCTGTTCCGCACCGGCTTTGCCATCGCGATCCCCCCGGGCTATGAGTGCCAGATCCGGCCGAGATCGGGACTGGCGCTGAAGCACGGGATCACCCTCCCCAATAGCCCGGCGACCATCGACAGCGATTACCGGGGCGAATTGATGGTCGCCCTCGTGAACCTGGGCTCCGAGCCCTTCGGGGTCACACGTGGCATGCGGATCGGACAGCTGGTCTTTGCGCGGGTCGAGCAGGCCGCCTTCCGGGAGGTGGCGGAGTTGCCGCCGACCAGCAGGGGTGAGGGCGGGTTCGGGTCGACCGGCCGGTAGCGGCCGGCCGAAGGCAGGTCGCCTGACGGGGCGGCCGGTGACGACGGTCACCGATCCGGGGACCATCGCGCGGCAGACCGGTCGCATCTCCTAAGTGGCCGTCTTGTCCCCTCTTAGGCCCATCGTTACCTTTGCCGACACTCCGCATCCACCGGCGTCGTGATGAAGTTTTCCTTGCCAAAATTTGGGTCGTTTCTTCCCGCGAACGAGATCGCGGTGGACCTTGGTACGGCCAACACCCTGATCTACGTCAAGGGTGAGGGCATCGTGCTTAACGAGCCATCCGTTGTCGCGATAGAAAAAGCCACGGGGAAGATCAAGGGGATCGGGCTCGACGCGAAGCGCATGCTCGGCCGCACCCCGGACGGGATTCTCGCGGTGCGGCCGCTCAAGGATGGCGTCATCGCGGACTTCGACGTCACCGAGAAGATGCTGCGTCATTTCCTCAAGACGATCATCGACAAGCATGTCTTCCGGGTCCGCCCCAAAGTGATCGTCTGCGTGCCGTCCGGCATCACCGAAGTGGAGCGCCGCGCCGTGCGCGACTCCGCCGAGACCGCCGGCGCCAAGCAGGTCGACATGGTGGCGGAGCCGATGGCCGCCGCGATCGGAGTCGGACTGCCGGTGGAAACGCCGACCGGCAATATGGTGATCGACATTGGCGGTGGCACCACGGAGATCGCGGTGATCGCCTTGTCAGGCATCGTGTCCGACACGTCGATCCGGGTCGGTGGCGATGAGCTGGACCAGGCGATCGTGCAGTTCATGCGCAAGAACTACAATCTGCTGGTCGGCGAACCGACCGCGGAAGCCATCAAGATGAAGATCGGCTCCGCCGCGCCGACCGGCGACGAGCGGGAGATGGAAGTGAAGGGCCGCGACCTGGTCTCCGGCATCCCGAAGACGGTGCGGGTGCACTCGAGCGAGATCCGCGAGGCGGTGCAGGAACCGATTCAGCAGATTGTCGACGCGGTGCGGCGCGCGCTGGAAATCACCCCGCCCGAACTGGCCAGCGACATCGTGGACCGGGGCATCATCATGACCGGCGGCGGTGCGCTGATCCGCGGGCTCGATATTCTCCTGGCCCAGGAAACCGGCCTGCCGATCCACGTGGACGAGGACCCGCTGACCTGCGTGGTGCGCGGCGCCGGGCGGATTCTCGACGATTACGAGAAGTACCAGAGCGTCCTGTACCGCTAAATGCCTCCCCGGTCGGACCGCACGCTGTCCCGGAGGGATACCGCCCTCTTCGCCGCCTGTCTCATCGCTTCGGTGCTGATGCTGGCACGTCCCGTCTGGGGTGAGGCCGTGGCCGGTGTCGTGCGCCGCTCCGTGCTGGTCCCGTTCCTCAGGATCCAGGGGTGGGCCGAAGCCTCCCGCACCAGTCGCGCTTCCTTCGATACGCTGCGGGCCCAGCGCGACTCGGCGACCTACGCCGCGCAGTTCCTCCCCGCCCTCCGTGCCGAAAACCAGCGGCTCCGCAGCCTGCTCAGTCTCGGCGCCCGGCTCACCGTGCCGTACCGCGCCGCCGAAGTGCTGCACCAGTCGGTCCCGACCGATGGGCGGACGATGCTGCTCTCGATCGGCAGCCGTCAGGGGGTGCGGGAATTCTCCCCGGTCATCGGCCCCGACGGCCTGTTAGGCGTGGTGCGCACAGTTGACCGTGACCGCAGCCTGGCGATGACCTGGGCGCATCCCGATTTCCGTGCCAGCGCCTTTGCCCTCACGGTCGGCGTCTTCGGCGTGGTGCGCGCAGCGGTACAGGTGACCGGCAGCGAACAGCTGCTCCAGTTGCGCGGTGTCGCCATCCGGGACTCGGTCCCCATCGGCACTCTGGTCGTGACGTCGGGACTGGGTGGCGTCTACCCCCCCGGGATCCCCGTCGGCATCGTGGCCGGGCAGGCGGAAGAAGAAACCGGGTGGGAGCGGATCTACGTGCTGCACCCCGTCGCCAATCCCGCGGCGGCGTCCCAGGTGCTCGTCCTGCTCGGCTCCACCGACAGCAGCCTCGCCAAGCTGTTCACCGGCGACAGCGTGCCGTGATCGCGATCCGGGCCGAGCGGGGGCGACTGTGGAGCGTGCTGGGTCTGCTGGTGGTCCTCCAGTTCGCCCTCCGGCCCCGACTGGGCATTCCATCCGTCGCCCCCGACTTCCTCATGGTGGCGCTGCTGCTCTTCGCGATCCGAAGCCGGCCCGGGGCGGCAGCCGTCGCAGGTTTCCTGGTGGGACTCGCCGGTGATGCGATGTCGCCGGCCCGCATCGGTGCCGGGGCGCTGGCACACTCGGTGGTCGGCTACCTGGCCGCGTGGGGGCGGGCGGTCTTCTTCCCCGACAATCTGTTCGTCAATGGGCTGGTGATCATGCTCGGCGTCTGGCTGCGCAACGCCATCCAGCTGCTGGCGAGCGGCTCTGGCCCCGGCAGCCTGGCACGCGAGCTCTTCGTCTGGGCGCCACTGCAGGCGCTGACCACAGCGCTCACGGCCACGCTGGTGATGGTGCTGTTCCAGCGCTGGCTCGACATCCGGATCGAGGGATGAGGGAGTTCCACCCGACCCGGATGCGGGAACGCTCGTTCCGGGCGAGGGTCGTGCTCGCCATCGCGTTTGTCATTCTCGGCGCGGCCTTCTTCCGGACCCAGATCGTCCAGAATGACCGCTACCGGCTGCGGGCAGAGAACAATCGGCTTCGGCCGGTGCCGCTGCAGCCCGCCCGCGGCACCATCTATGATCGCCACGGCCGGGTGATTGCCGAGACGGTCCCGGGCTTCTCCGTGGCTCTGCTGGCCTCCTCGACCGATTCGCTGCGCCGGATGCTCGAGCGCTTCCGCACCGTCGTCCCGCTTGATTCGGCCGACCTGGAAGCCGTCGTGAATCGCTACCTCCAGGCTCGCTATCAGCCGGCGCTCGTGCTGGGCAATGCGACCCGTGAAGCGGTGGCCCGGCTGGAGGAGCATCGCTCGATCCTGCCAGGCCTGGTCGTTCAGTCGGAGCCCCGGCGGATCTATCCCCGCGGAACGGCGGTGGCGCACCTGGTCGGTTACGTCGGCGAAGTGACCCAGACCGACCTCGATGGCAAGCGCTATTCCGGGGCCCGGCTCGGGTCGGTGGTCGGGCGCTCGGGTCTGGAGCAGGAATACGACGACACCCTGCGGGGCCTGCCCGGCGTGCGGTACATCGAAGTGGACGCGCGCGGGCGACTGGTGCGGGAACAGGGGGCGGCGCTGCCGCTGCCGTCCGTGGCGGGCCGCAACCTGATCACCACGATCGATCTCGATCTGCAGTTCTTCATCGACAGCATTTGGCCCAAGGGTCAGGCCGGTGCCATGATCGCCATGACGCCCAAGGGCGAAATTCGCGCGCTCTACTCCACGCCGGCATACGATCCGAACCAGTTCATCGGTGGCATTTCATCGGCAGAATGGCGCCGCCTCAACGGCGATCCGACCCTGCCCCTGCTCAACCGCGCCCTGCAGGTACGATATCCGCCTGGTTCTCCCTTCAAGCTGGCCACCGCCGCGATGGCGCTGGGACGGGGACTGGTCGACATGCACAGTCACATGCCGATTCCCTGCACCGGGGGCATGCAGTACGGCAATCGCTACTTCAAGTGCTGGAACAAGCACGGCCACGGGTCCCTCGATCTTGAAGGCGCGATCGCGGGAAGCTGCGATGTCTATTTCTACCAGCTCGGACTGCGGATTCAGCTCGCGGAGATTCTTGCCGACGGCGTACGCATGGGCTTCGGCACCAGAACCCATGTCGACCTGGTGAACGAGGTCACGCCGATCTGGCCGCCCGCGATCAGCTACTACAATGAGCATTACGGCCCCCGCGGCTGGAGCAACGCGACGGTGCTCAATCTGTCCATCGGCCAGGGGGAGAACACGCAGACGCTGGTCAACATGGTCCGGTTCTACGCCGCGCTCGCCGGCGATGGCAAGACCCCGACTCCCTACCTGGTACGGCCCGACAGCGCCGAGAGCTACGACCTGAAACTGACCCGGGCCCAGCTCGAGGGCCTCCGGGCCAGCATGGTGGCCGTGGTCGAGCACGGTACAGCAGCCCGCAGCCGCATCAAGGAGTTCAAGATTGGCGGCAAGACCGGGACAGCGCAGAATCCCCACGGCGCAGACCATGGCTGGTTCCTGGGGTTCGCCCCGGCTGAGAAGCCGGAGATCATCATCGGCGCGATCTTCGAGTTCGGCGAACATGGGACCAACGTCGCCCCCTACGTGGTTCAGGCGATCAAGCGGTATGTTCTCGGACCCGACGCCGGACCGATCACCATCCAACGACTGGTGCTCCCGGGGGATGCGCCAGGCGTCGCTCCACTGCTCCAGCCGGAGCCGTCCGACAGTCCGGGCGTCGCGCGGCCTCGTCCGGCTCCGGCCGACAGTTCAGCCGGGCCAGTCGCCCGGACACCGGTCCCTACCCGCCGATGAGCCGTCATCTCGGCATTGACCGACCGCTGATCACCGTGCTGGGGCTGCTACTCCTCTACGGGCTGGTGGTCCTCTATTCCGCCGGCCAGACCGACGTGCCGAATTTCGCGGCGGCAGGCGCATGGCACCGGCAACTGGTCTGGATCGGGGCCGGGGCGGTGATCGCGTATCTGGCGTTCCAGTTCTCTCCCCGCCTGCTGGAATGGGCCGGGCTGCCGGTCTACGTGTTGGCCCTGCTGCTGCTGGCCGCCACCCTGGTGATTGGAGGCGGGGCGGGGACGGCCGCGAGCAGCAAGAGCTGGATCTACATCGGTGGGCACGCCATCGGGCAGCCGGCCGAATTTGCCAAGCTCGCCGTCGTCCTGATGCTGGCCCGGCATCTCTCCAGTCGGCGAGAGTCCCCCGAAACGCTTCGTGAGGTCATCCCGTGCTGCCTGATCGCGGGGGTGCCGGCCCTGCTGGTCCTGGCCCAGCCCGATCTCGGCAGCGCACTGGTGTTCGTCGGGATTCTCTTCGCCATGCTGTTCTGGGCGGGCACGCCGGCCTCGGTGCTGGTCTTCCTCGCCTCGCCAGTCGCCAGCTTGCTCCTGGCCTTCAACCTGTGGACCTGGCTGGGCTGGATCATCCTGCTTTGTATCCTCCTCGCGGTCTGGCGGCCTTATTTCTGGGAAGGGGTCGCGGTGCTGGTGCTCAATTCCGTCATGGGGTTTGCCGCGCTCCCTGCGTGGCGCCAGCTTGAGCCATACCAGCAGAACCGGTTGCTCACCTTCCTCAACCCCGAGGCAGATCCGCAGCGGGCAGGGTATCACGCCATCCAGTCAAAGGTCGCCATCGGCTCCGGTGGCTGGCTCGGGAATGGCTACCTGCAAGGGCCGCAGAAACGGCTGGCATTCCTGCCCGAGCAGCACACCGACTTCATCTTTGCTGTCCTTGGCGAGGAACTGGGATTCGTGGGTGTGCTCCTCGCCCTGGTGCTCTTTTTCATCCTGTTCTCGATCATGGTGCGCATCGCCCGGCGTACGACGGATCCCTTCACCAGTCTCGTCATCTTCGGGATTTTAGGACTGCTCTTCACTCACGTCTTCGAAAATGTGGGGATGACGGTGAATGTGATGCCGATTACGGGGATCCCGCTGCCGTTCTTCTCCTACGGCGGATCCTTCGTGCTGGCCACGGCGTTAAGCGTTGGACTGGTGTTCCGGGCTGCATGGGATGCTCGGCTCGCCGGGTATGTTGATAATTGACAATGGTTTAGGCGCGTGGGGCTGGCGCAGCCGGGCACGGTGCGTCAAATTGGGGGAGGTTGTTGGATTCTCAAGCACCTGACCTTTAACTCTTCCCGAACCCCCCTATGGCTGTCATGGCATGGTTCAAGAAAGAGCGGAAACCCCGGGCTTCCGTCCGGGAACGCCTTGAGATTCCACTGGACGCGTGGGAAAAATGTGATGCGTGCGGGTACGTCGACATCCGGGAAAAGTTCGACCGGAACTTCAATGTCTGTCCGGAATGCGGTCACCATCGGCGATTCAGCGCCGAGGAATACGTCGAGCTGCTGACTGATGATGGCAGCTGGCGCGAGCTGTACGCCAACCTCCGTTCCGCCGATCCCCTCTCCTTCGAGAAATACCCCGAGCGTCTCCTGCTGGCCCAGAAAAAGGTCGGGACCTCCGACGCGATCTTCACCGGCGCGGCCAAATTGGAGGGTGCTCCCGTCAATCTCGGCGTGATGAACTTCGCCTTCATGGGTGGGTCGATGGGATCGGTGGTCGGTGAGAAGATCGCCCGATTGGCCCGGCGTTCTGCGGAGAAGCGGATTCCGCTGGTGCTGGTCTGTACCTCGGGGGGAGCCCGGATGCAGGAAGGTCTGTTCTCCCTCATGCAGATGGCCAAGACGTCCGCCGCGATTGCCCAGCTCTACGCCCTCTCCGTCCCCTACATCACGATCCTCACCAATCCGACGACCGGCGGTGTCTCCGCGTCCTTTGCCATGCAGGGCGATGTGATCCTCGCCGAGCCGGGTGCGGTGGTCGGATTCGCTGGCCAGCGGGTGATCAAGCAGACGATCGGGCAGGATCTGCCGGCCGGATTCCAGACCGCAGAGTTCCTGCTGGAGAAGGGGCAGGTGGACGAAGTGGTCCCGCGCCCTTCACTGCGGGAGACGACGGCCCGCCTGCTGCGCCACATGCGTGGGCAGCGCCTGGTGGAGGAGAACGGGGAATAGCAGCTCCGGCCAGACGTCGGAGGATCAGGCCCCGCGCCGTCGCCGGGGCCTTGTCATTTCACAAACCCGGCGGCGTCAGCGGCAGGAGGTAGTGGATCGGGTGCTCGTAGAACGTCGGCTCGAAGACCGCCCCGACCGCATCCCCCATGAAGGCGCGGCGCAGTTCGTCCGGCATCCGTCGATCGATCTCCACCACCAGCGCCCGGGCCTCCTCCACCCGGCCCTTCAGCTTGCCCCGCGCCACCTCCTCGCAGGCTCCGAACAGCACCCACCAGTAGGTCCCATCCTCCTCGCGCTCGATGATGTCCAGGGGAAAGAGGTGGCAGATGAGTGGCCGGTCGGCGTACGCGGAGCAGCCGTGTGCGGCGCCGAGGTAGAAGGGGCAGCGGCAGCCCTGGCGGTTGAGGCGGGTCGCCGATCCCTTGCCGTAGAGCTTGAGGTCGAGCGTGCGCGCGGCGGTCTGTTCCCGCGGCGTGAGGTAGACCACGCTGCGTTCGCAGCGCTCGCACTCGGCGCAGAGGGTGAAGCCCGCTGTCAGCTCCTGAAAGCCGGGGATCGCGAGCAGCTGCTGAATGAACGGATCGGGGAGCGCGGTGAATCGACCCATAGCTGGTGCTGTCGGTGGAGGATACATTCGGCTCATCGCACGACCGGTGCAAAAGTAAGTGCGCGCGTTCCCCCTGAGAATCCACACGCCGCCATGTCGCTGTCATATGAGGAAGCGCTTGCGTTCCTCTTCCCCCGTACCACCACCATCAAGTTCGGACTCGCCACCACCCGAGCCCTGCTGCAGGCTGTCGGCAACCCGCAGGATGTCTTTCCCACCATTCACATCGGGGGCACCAACGGGAAGGGCAGTGTCAGCACCTTGTGTGCGGCGGCGCTCAGGGCGCAGGGTCTGAGGGTCGGGCTGTACACCTCGCCCCACCTGGTCTCGTTCCGCGAGCGGATCCAGGTCGATGGACAGCCCATCTCCGAGGCGGCCGTGGCGATGTGGACGGGACAGCTGGAGCCGCTGATCCGGGAGCGCAACGCCACCTTCTTCGAGGCGACGACAGTGATCGCGCTGGCCGACTTCGCCGCGCGCGGCGTCGACATCGCCGTGGTCGAGGTGGGGCTGGGAGGCCGGCTCGACAGCACCAATGTGCTCACCCCGCTGGTCAGCGCGGTCACGAAGATCGAAATGGACCACATGAAGTACCTGGGTGACACGCTGGAGCTGATCGCGCGGGAGAAGGCCGGGATCGCCAAGCCCGGGGTGCCGTTCGTGATCGGTGAGACCCGGCCGCGCCTCGTCGGTGTGCTGCGCGAGCAGGCGCGCTCGGTGGCCCGGCGGGCAGGGCCGCGGGGCGCACCTCCGGCGCGTCCGCCAGCGGATGTGCGGGTGCTGCCCCGGGACTATCTCTGGCCGGGGGCACTGGGCCTCACCGGCCCGCACCAGCGCCGCAATGCCGCAGTGGCCCACGGCATTCTGATGGCGCTGCCGCCGCGCTACCGTCCCTCCCCCGACGCACTGGCGGAGGGATTCGGCTCGGCCCGGATCCCCGGCCGGCTCGATCGTCGGGGAAAGTGGCTGTTCGATGTCGCCCACAATCCCGATGGCATGCGGGCGTTCGTGGCCGCGGTCCGGGCGATGCAGCTCCCCCAACCCATTCACGCGGTGGTCTCGATCCTGGGAGACAAGGCGTGGCCCGAGATGCTGGTGCGACTCGATGAGGTGATCGACCGGGGGATCTGCACCATTGCCCCGTCGGCGGCAGGACGACGCTGGAACCTCTGGTGGCTGCAGCGCTGGCTGCGGGACCCGGCCCGGCCGCCGGCGAGCGCGGAGTGGCGCCTGACGCCGGACTTTGCCCAGGCGCTGCGGGAGGCGGAGGAGGGGGCCGGCACGGTGCTGGTGACCGGTTCATTCCACACCGTCGGGGATGTGATGACTGCCCTGGGGATGGAGCCGTGAAGCGAGGGCGGTAGGGTGATTGGGCGATTAGGCGGTTGGGCGATTAGGCGATTGGGCGATTAGGCGATTGGGCGATTGGGCGATTGGGCGATTGGGCGATTGGGCGATT
>JBDTMI010000012.1:0-89070 GCA_039934355.1 Gemmatimonadales bacterium | reverse complement strand
TTACGGCGTGGACTACCAGGGTATCTAATCCTGTTTGCTCCCCACGCTGTCGCGCCTCAGCGTCAGCAACGGCCCAGCTGGCCGCCTTCGCCACCGATGTTCTTCCCGATCTCTACGCATTCCACCGCTACACCGGGAATTCCACCAGCCTCTACCGTGCTCAAGCCCAGCAGTCTCGAAGGCAGTGCTGCGGTTGAGCCGCAGCGTTTCACCTCCGACTTACCAGGCCGCCTACGCGCCCTTTACGCCCAGTGATTCCGGACAACGCTTGCACCCTCTGTATTACCGCGGCTGCTGGCACAGAGTTAGCCGGTGCTTCCTTTGGAGGTACCGTCAGATTTTCGTCCCTCCCGACAGTGGTTTACAACCCGAAGGCCGTCATCCCACACGCGGCGTCGCTGCGTCAGGCTTTCGCCCATTGCGCAATATTCCCCACTGCTGCCTCCCGTAGGAGTCTGGGCCGTGTCTCAGTCCCAATGTGGCTGATCATCCTCTCAGACCAGCTACCCGTCGTCGCCTTGGTGAGCCATTACCTCACCAACTAGCTGATAGGACGCGAGGCCCTCCATCGGCGCATTGCTGCTTTCTCCATCAGGGGATGCCCCCCGAAGGACGTACGCGGTATTACCCGGCCGTTGGGCCGGCTATCCCCCGCCGATGGGCAGGTTCCTCACGTGTTACTCACCCGTTCGCCACTGAACTCTTGCGAGTCCCGTGCGACTTGCATGTGTTAGGCACGCCGCCAGCGTTCGTCCTGAGCCAGGATCAAACTCTCCAAGAAAAGAGCTTGAACAGCTCGGATCGAACGCCCTGACTGTTCGTCAGTTCGTCCGAATCACGTATATGCAGAAAATCAAAACCCATACCCTCAGCGGGTCTGCACCGCTTCAGGTCAAAGGGTCCGCACTGCCACACCAATTTCGCTTGCGTCGATTGTCAAAGAGCGTTTGTCATGCGTGCGATCTGCCGAATTTTCCGGCAGCCGCGAATCATATCCAGTTGTTGCCGCATCGTCAAGGGGGAGAGCGACTTTGCCCTCCCCAACCCGCCCCGCCGAGCATCTCCTCGGCTCTGCGGGGCGGGGATACTACCCCCCCCATTCCGGTGACGCAAGGGGAAGGCGGTGCCAGCCGGCCCGCTTCGGGGCCTAATCAGGGGGCCCGACGAGCCCGGAAGGCGGTTTCGTCCCCCGCACACGCCGCGACGACCACGCCGACGGTCGCCTAACTAGTGCCTCGGGATCCCCGGCGCTCATCTTCGGCGGACCAGGCCAGCGACGGCCGCAACCAGGCGGTCAACCTCCCCGGGCGTGGTGTAACAAGCGCAACCAGCGCGGACGACCCCCTCGGCGCTGCAGCCCAGGCGCTCAATGGCGGTCGTCGCGTAGAAGTCGCCGTGGGACACGAAGAGCCCGAGGGGAGCGAGGTGCTTCGCGACTTGTTCACTGCTGTGACCGGCGACGGTGAAGGCGAGGGTCGGTGTGCGCGGACGCGATGGCGGCGGGCCGTAGACTCGTACGCCGGGCACGCCTTTGAGCCCCTCCCACATGCGCTCGACCAGCCGGTGCCCCTCCAGATGCAGGCGACCCATGGCCGCATCCAGTCGCGCCACACGATTGTCGCCCAATCCCAGCGAGGCGATGAAGTCGACTGCCGCGCCGGCACCGACAATCCCCTCGTGATTCAACGTCCCCGTCTCGAGACGCTCGGGTGCGGTATTTGATGCCGGAATGAGCTTGGGGACGTCCAAGGCTGCCAAACGGTCTCGCTGACCATAAAGGACCCCGATGTGCGGGCCGTAGAACTTGTAGGCCGAGCAGACCAGAAAATCACACTCGATCCGGCGAATATCGATCCGGCCGTGCGCGGCGAAATGGACGGCGTCCACCAGGCACAGCGCGCCGGCTCCGTGGGCCAGGCGCACTGCCGTGGTGATGTCATTCACGGTGCCGAGCGCGTTGGATGCAGCGCCGATCGCAACGAGCCGGACCCGTGGAGAGAGGATCGACTCGAGGACGCGAAGGTCCAGCTCTCCGGAAATCATGTCGAACGGCACGGCGCGAAGGGTGATTCCCCTCTCGCGAACCAGCGCCTGCCACGGGGCAACGTTCGCGTGGTGATCGAGTTCGGTGATGATCACCTCGTCCCCGGGACCCCAACCGCGCCCCAGCGCCCGGGCGAGGTGAAACATCAGGGTCGTCATGTTGGCGCCAAAGGCGATCTCATCGGGCCGGGCGCCAACGAAGTCTGCGAATGCTTGCCGCGCGCCGGCGATCGCCGAGTCGGTTTCCTCACTGGTCGGATAGGCCCAGTGGGTGTTGGCGTTGTGATGGAGGAGGTAGTCGACCATGGCGTCTGCGACGGATCGAGGGACCTGAGTCCCTCCCGGCCCGTCGAAATAGGCCACCGGGTGTCCGGCGTAGCGGCGCTCCAGGGCAGGAAACCGGGCCCGGATGGATGCGAGATCGGGGTTGGTGGTCGACGGGGGCTGAGTGATGGTCACGCGTTTCTCCTTGAAGTCCTGCGGGGTCAGGCCACGCACGCCGAGTGAAAGGAGTCCTCAAGTATTGAGTCATGACCTAAATGCTTGTCATTCAATACGTTGGACGATGTAGATGGCACGGGCCAGGCACGGCACGCTTGCTGCTTTCCTGAGGGTCAGCTGGATGGTCCGCCCAGCCGATAATCACTGTAGAACGCGCCTACTCCCAAACCGGGGATGCCCCCGCATGAAGCCCGTCGTCCCGAACGATCAGCAGCGACACGAATACCTCCGCACCCTCTGGGCGCGAGAGGGCTCGTTGGGCCGGGCCTGCTGGCGCTATGCCACGATGACAAGCGACACTGTCTTCGCCGTCCAGGAGATGGTCCGGGGTCAGCTCAACCGCCCTGTCCCCGGGCTCTGGCAGCAGGTGCCGATCGAGATCGCGGAGCAACCGGGCTTGCCGGAAACGCTGCACGCCGCCCTCAACACCCAGCGCGACGAAGTGCGCCGAGCACAGACCCGGCGATTCACGATGCTGGCACTCCTGCAGCAGGCGGCGCTCCGCGACCTGACGGTGGCTCGTCCGAAAGGCGCCGCAGGATTCCGGGAAACGGTGATCGCCGAAGCGCGCTGCCGGGACTTGGCCTTGATCGCCCGACTCCTGATCGAGCAGGAAGCGATGTGCGAGTCGGCCCACGAACTGGGCGACGATCACCCCGCCGATCTCACCGCCTGCCGCCTGCTCTACTGGGCCGCAGAAGAGGCACTGGAAGGGTTTGATCGAAAGCTTGAAGCCGGCCAGCCCCTGGCCGAAGCGCTGGCGGCGGAAATTCTCATCGAGTCGGTGCCAACGTCGGTGACGGAGCGGTAGCCGGCGGTCCGGGAGCCACCACGTGCGACCGCCGGTCCCGGGTCCGGAACAGGGCTCGCGTCAGGGTGTCAGATTCTCCCGACGCGGCTCCATTCGGATGATCCACAACCCGTTGTTGTCGTCATTGACGTAGGCCAAGCCGTCCTTCACGACCACACCCCAGGTCATCGCGCTGTTCTGCACCTTGCCACCCATGTCGGCGGTGTTGACGTGCACCATCTCGCGCCCCTGGGCTCGCAAGTCCCCCCGCAACTCCCCCGAGATATCGAAGGCACGAAAGCCGGCGTTGTAGGCACCCATATAAAGAGTGTCGCCAGCGACCCAGACGTTATGCACCCCTCCGTATTCCGGCTCGTACCACGCCACCGGCGTCGGATTCATGAGATCGCTGACATCGATCACCTGCAATCGGCCATAGGCCCGGAACGCCGAGGCATCCTTGCCCCCCTTCACCGCGGCCGCCGGGAACACCTCGTCGGCAATGAAGACGTACTTGTCGTGGCGCCAGGCGGTGTGAGTGCCCCGGATGAATCCCGGACCGGCGGTCGCCTCGACATCCCGATACAGCGTATTGAGATCGTACTTGTACTGGGACACGAGCTGGGGATTTGACGGACTGCCGCCCTTGATGCCGTTCCCGACGTCGACGATCACGAGCCCATCGTTCCAGTAGCTCAGATACGCGAGGCCATCCTGCACGTCGATGTCGTGCAGCGAGTTGCCGATTTGATCGGGGCGGGTGCTCCAGCGGGCGACCTCCTTCGGATGGTACGGATCATTGATGTCGAGAACGTGCATGAAGCCGGTGCCATCGTTGGTCAGGTAGATGTGGGTCCCATACTTGGCCTGCTGATAAATGAAGGACGAATGGACACCGCCGGTGACGCCATCGGTGAATTCGGAAATCACCTTGGGATGAAGCGGATCCTCCAGCGAAGCGATCACGATGCCGTTCTTGCGGTCGGCGGCGCCCTCCCTTGTGTGGACCAGAAACTTCCCGTCCGGGGTCGTCATGATATCGTTGACCCGGCGGGTATTGGCCATCAGGGAATCCGTCACGATCGGATTCGCGGGATCGCTGATGTCGATGGCGTACATGCGGTCCCCGCCCCCACCGGTGCCAAGGTAGGCGACCTTGCCGTTGGGGTGAATCCAGACCTCTTCAGTGGTAAACAGCGAGCGGGCGACGCGTCCGACGATCGTGGCGGGACGGCGAACATCGCGCCATGACAGGGTGACGACAGCCTGGGCGCTGCGCGATCCGAGGGTCGCATTGACGATGAACTTGCCGGCCTCGTAGCCGACGAAAGCTCCGTCGTGATCGATGGCGCCCTTGCCAGGCGAGTAGGTCCAGGACGGCGACAGCCCTTCGATGGGGCGACCGGCCCGGTCCCGCGCGACGACCTTGAACCGGATCACATCGCCCTGACGCGCGGTCACGCTGGCCGGCTGCAACTCGATCGAGGCGATGGGCGTCGCCAGCACGTCGATGACCGTGGTCTTCTCCGCACCATCCACCCGAGCAGCAATCGTCGCCCGGCCGGCGCCCACAGCGGTGACCAGCCCATCCTGAGTGACCGTGGCCACACGGGTCGCCGAGCTGCGCCAGCGCGGCACATCGGGCCGCGGATCTCCGGCGGCGGAAAAGCTGTGTGCCTCGAGCAGAATGCTCTGCCCCGGAACCAGTCGTGATCCCCCTGGAGTAATCACTATTCGGGTCGCCGGTCCTGGCAGCATCCGAATCTCCACCCGCTCGATCATGGGCCGGGTGCCGGGAACGCTGGCGACGGCGCTCACGCCGAGTGTTCCGGTGGAGCCCGCCGTCACGAGGCCGGTGGTATCGACCCGACCCTCGAACCGACCACCAGAGCCGACGAATCGCACCGTCGCGTTGGGCACCAGTTGTCCATTGGCGTCCAGCGGCTGGGCCGTGAGCCGAAGCGTGTCACCGGCAGTCAGACTGCGCACCAGTGGAGAGATGGCGACGCGTACGATGGGCGATGGAGGTGCAGCCGGTGTCTGCGGCTGCTGCTGGAAAACGGCCAGGAGCGCGAGAAGCATGGGACCTTGACTTGGGGGGAGGAGCGCGACAGGACGAGCGCGTCGATGTAAAGGTTGCGTCCCGCGGGCGAATGTCAACCGGTCGCGGGAGAGACACTGCTACTGATCGGAGACGGGCAGTCCGCTCGGCACGGTCGCAGGAACATCCTGGAGGAGCACGCCAGAGCGCGTACCGCTCAAGGCCCTGAGGAAGGCCAGCAGGTCGGCGACATCCACGTCGCTCAGCTGGCGGGGTGATCTGACGAGGGGATCGAGTGTACTCAACACGTCGGCCACCGTGTTGGCATCAAGCCGCAGGGAGGGTTGCAGCCGGGCATCGACGAACGATGGCTGAAATCCGGCCAGGGCGGCCGGCACATCGCGATAGTGACGGACGGCGTCGCCCAGGTTTCGATACGCACCGTTGTGGAAATACGGCGCAGTCAGATCGACGTTGCGCAGGGGTGGCGTTCGAAAGGTGAACCGATCGGTAGCGATGCCGGTGACCGTTGCGCGTCCCGCATCGGGGGCGCCACCCGCCGCACCGGGCCCGAGAGGAGGGATGCCGACATTATGGAACCGCTGATCGGTCAGCAACGGGCCCCGATGGCAGGCGGCGCACCCTGCCCTGCCGAAAAAAAGCGTTGCCCCCCGGCGGGCTGGCTCGGTGAGCGCGGAATCGTCGCCTTGCAGGAACCGATCGAAGGGCGTGTCGCCCAGAGTACTCCAGCGCTCGCCGATGAAGGCCGCGATCGCTTCCGCTGCGCGGGTGATGGTAATGTGACTGCCGGGCGAACTGGGGTACGCCGCGGCGAAAAGCGAGTCGTACGCCGGGATCGCCCGCAGACGGGTGACGATGGCATCCCAGACCAGCATCGGCGCGCTGTCAGGCAGGGCGGCGAGCTCATTCGGGAGGCCGTGGCGATCGAAATCATTGACCTGCCCGCGCATCTCACTGCGGCCGAGGACCGGGAATAACGCCTGTGCGGCCAGCAGGGAGGTGAGACCGCGCGGGAGGGCCACGCCGGCCGGCGTCGAGTACCCGTTGGCATTCCGTTCAACCCTGCCATCCCAGAAGAAGGCGATCCAGGAGGGATCGCCGCGATCGAAGAGCTCCGGCGCGTGACGCTGGGTGAACTGGCCTGACACCCCGAGCTGGCGAGATCCGCCAGGTCGATTCCCGCCTGTCCCGATCGAAAGCTGCAGCAGGTCCGAGGTGTGGTACACGGGATTGTGGCAGGTGCTGCACCCGATATCCCGGTTGCCGCTCAGCTCCTTGTCGAAGAAGAGCGCTTGGCCGAGTGCGACCTGCGGGAGAGGGCTGGTGACCGGTGGGTCCAGCGGCGCGACGCCGAAGGCCGCCACGGCGCGCCGGAGTTCGAGCAGCGGATCCGGTGGGGCGCTGGCCTCACAGCCGAGCAGCAACAGCGCCAAGGCGCCGGCGGTAACGGGACGCATCGCTCCTCAGGGACACACGTTGCCGATCAGACTCCCGCCGGGAAAGAATCCCGAGAACGCGCCGCCACTCGCCAGGACCGTCACCGGGCCCGCCTGCCCTTGCATGACGGCGCCGTCACTGCCCGTCTCCCCTGTCACGTCGCCCTGAAAGGTGGAATCGGTCCCGCCGGTGAAGAGCCCGTAGATCGTGGTACTGTCACGCTCCACGAACGCGAAGGCGCCGTTGATGCCGTTGTTGTCGTGATTTCCGCAGTAGAGCGTCAGCGAATCCCCGAGGAGCTGATTCACGCCGGCGACACGACCGGCGACCGAACCGGTCTTTGCGTACCGGCCGCTCATCGTCGTGGTGTCCAGTGCGCCAATAAACTGAAATGCCGAATCGAAGGCGGCAAACTTGTTGCCGACGCCGGAAATCACGGCGAGGAATGGCGTGACAACACTGCCGATCTTGTAGCTCCCCGAACTGCCCAGCCCAGTCGAGGAGAGACTGAAAGCGAAGGAGCCTGTCTCGCCACCGTCGAAACTGCCGAGGACACCCTGGTAGATGGAGAGAATGGGCGAGGTGACGCTGCTGCGGCACACCGCTCCTTCCACGCTGCCGGTATCTCCGGCGACCGTCGCATAGCTGCCGGTGAAGCCTCCGCCACCCGCGACTGTCACCGACCCGGTCCCGTTCAGCGTATCGAGCGCCACCGCATTGCCGCCCAGCGAACGGAGGTAGCCGCGGAATGGCTGGCTGAGCACAGAACTGAAAACGCCATAGCGACTGGCGCCGCTCTGCACGAAGGCGAATCCTCCGGCGATCGGTACACCGGTGCGGGTACCGATATGGGTGCCGCAGTAGCTGGTCAGCGAACCACCGGCTGAACGCAGGGCCACGACAAACAATCCGCTGCCGGCCGGTGAGGTATAGCTGCCCGTGATCAACGTGTCCGCCGCCGAGCCAGTGAAGGCGAACCCGGCACCGGTCGCGCTTACTACATCATGGTTGAGGGAATCGAAGCTGATCGCGCTGAACGACTTCACCGCTCCGTTCACCACGAAAGTACCCGACCCAGTGCCATCCTCGGGGCGGAGCGTGAGCGAGATGTTGCCTCCTTCGGTCCCGTCATCGCCCATGAAGACACCGCCGTACACCGCCGTGACCTGGCCACCCCCGCCGGGGCCGGAACCGCCACAGGCAACGAGCAGGGTGAGCGTGACCGTCAACGTGGTGCGCGAGAGGAATCGCAGCATCTGAAGCCTCGGCTGAGGTTGTGGGGCCCGTGGGCTAGAGTGTCAGGACAGGAGTGCCCGAAAGAACGCCTCCTCAGGGGCGCGGGCGCCAGCGCCAATCTACTGCGCATAGTTGACGACCGTCAGCCGCCCGACTCGACGACCGTTGAAGGCCTCGACATGTAGACAGGCGGTGGTGTTCGGGTTGTAGACGAGGACGCCACGAATGGAGGGAAACCCGCCGTGACGGATGGGCTTCAACGGTGTTTGCGCGCCGCTTATTGCGGGCACCAGCAGCACGACGACCAGGCCGGCATGGAGCGTCGGCTGAATTCGGTGCGGCATGGCGGCAATTCCGTGGGCGGGGACGGAACGGGGCGACCCGGTCAGGCCGTCGCTGTACCCTCCAGATCAACCTGCACTGCGGAGTGCACCTCGGGGAGTGCCCGCAAATCGGTCAGCACGCCGAGCGGGAGCTTTGAATCGACGCTGACCGCGGCGAGAGCCTCCCCCCCGGCCGCGAGCCGCGCCTGATGATACTCAGCGATGTTCACTCCCGCCGCACCGAGGATCGTGCCGACCCGGCCGATGACGCCGGGAACGTCGCGATTGCGCAGGACAAGCAGCAGGCCGCGGGGGACCAGATCGACCCGGAAATCGTCGAGGCGAACGATGCGGGGATGGCCCTCGGCCAAGAGGGCGCCGGCCACGCGCAGCGTCTTCCCGCCTGCGGCCACCTTCAACTCAACCAGGTCGGCGTAGTCGCCGGCCATGTCCAGCCGAGTGCGATCGACCTGGATGCCGCGCTGCTTGGCGAGATGCAGGGCGTTGACCGTGTTCACCGCCGCCTCACCGCTGACCGATTCCAGCAGGCCGATCATGGCACCGGCGGCGAGGGGGCGAAGGAGATCGTCACCTTCCCCGGCGAAGCGGACCTCGACGCCGGTCACCGCGCCATCCACACATGCCGCGGCGAGCCGACCCAGCCGGATCGCGAGGTCGAGCACCGGCTTCAGGCGACGCAGCCGATCACCTCCCACCAGCGACGCGTTCACCGCCCGGGAGTAGTCGCCCTCCAGCAGGGCCGCCCGCACCGATTCGGCGATCTCAACCGCCACATTGAGCTGGGCCTCCTCGGTTGAAGCGCCGAGATGCGGCGTGAGCACGATGTTGGGGAGTTTGCGGAGCGGATGATCCGCCGGCAGCGGCTCCTCATCGAACACATCGAGGGCCGCCCCGGCGAGGTGCCCGGAGGTCAGTGCTTCCATCAGCGCGGCCTCATCCAGCACACCGCCGCGTGCGGCGTTGATCACGACGGCGCCACGGCGGAGCCGGCGCAGTTGGGCCGGACCGATCAGTCCCCGGGTGGAATCGGTGAGCGGCACGTGGAGCGAAATCACGTCGGCCGCGGCGAGCACATCGTCGAGCGCACCGAGCTCGATCTCGAGCTGACGCGCCGCCTCGGCGCTGAGAAACGGATCGTACGCCATCACCCGCATGCCGAAGGCACGCGCGCGACGGGCCACTTCCCCGCCGACCCGCCCTGCGCCGATCAGCCCGAGGGTCTTCCGATAGAGTTCGGTGCCGCTGAAGCTGGTCCGATCCCATTCGCCGGCCTTCATGGAACGATCCGCCGCCGACACCCGCCGGATCAGCGTAAGCAGCAAGGCGCAGGCGAGTTCGGCGGCGCTGATGGTATTCCCGGCGGGGGCGTTCATGACGGCAACACCACGTTCAGTGGCGGCTTCCACGTCGATCGTATCCACTCCGACCCCAGCCCGCCCGATCACCTTGAGGCGGGATCCGCCAGCCAGCGATGCCCGGGTAATCTTTGTGGCGCTGCGCACCAGGATGGCATCGACGTCGGCCAGAGCTGCGGCGAGTTCGGCGCCCTTGAGGCTGGGCCGCTCTATCAGCTCGAAGGCCGGATCGTTGGCCAGCGGCCCGAGGCCATCCAGCGCAATCTTGTCGGCGACGAGGACCCGGAAGCGGCTCATGGGCGCACCACGCCGGTGAGCACATCCAGCAGGGCGTCGAGTTCCGCCACGGTATGGTCGCCCATGTGGCCGATGCGAATCGTGCTGTCCTTGAGGGTGCCGTATCCCGCGGAGATCGTGTACCCCAGTGCCTTCATCCGGTCGTTGACGTCGCCACCCTTCATGTCCGGCGGCAGCGTCAGGCAGGTGACGGTGGGAGACCGATACCCCTCGGGGGCGAGCACCCGAATCCCGCGATCGGCCAGCTCGTCCGCCCAGGCCCAGGTACGCTTGGCCATCGCGAGGTGACGGCCCCACCGGGCCTCGATGGTCTCGGCCTCGATCCGCACTACTTGCGCGGCGAGTGCGTACATCAACGAGAGGGCCGGCGTATTCGGGGTCTGGTGCTTGTGGATGAAGCTTTCGAATTCGAGCAGATCGAAGTAGATCCCGCGGTTGGTCTGGTGCCGGGCCCGGGCCAGGGCGCGGGGATGGGCGACGCCGAGCGCGAGTCCCGGTGGGAGCGCCAGCGCCTTCTGCGATCCCGTCAGCACGAAATCGAGATCCCAGGCATCGGTCCGGACCTCGGCACCGGCCACGCCCGTGACGCTGTCGACGAGGAGCAGCGTGTCGCCCTGGGCGTGCACCACCCGGGCCAGCTCGGCAATGGGATTGAGCGCCCCAGTCGACGTCTCCGAGTGTACGACCGTCACGGCATCGTACCTCTGGCGGAGGAGGGCCTCGGCGACAAGGTCGGGAGTGTGCACCTGACCCATCGGCACCTCGAGCACATCGACCTGGCAGTTGTTGCCCTGGGCGATTCTCCCATACCGATCGCTGAATGCTCCATTCACCAGGGCGAGGACCCGAGAGCCGCCGCAGTTGCGGATCGAGGCCTCCATCAAACCTGTGGCAGAGGAAGACGAGATGTAGACCGGGCGCGCGGTGCAGAATATCTGCTGCAGGCCGGGCATCATCCGGGCAATGAGTTGTTCCATCCCCTTGCCGCGATGCCCGATCATCGGACGGGTCTGGGCAGCAAGAATCTCGGGGAGCACTTCAGTGGGGCCAGGGAGAAAGAACCGGCCGAACGGCGGCGCCATCGTGGCGGAAGACATTCCAAACTCCAATCGGAGAAACTGGGTAGAACGGTGGGCACCAATATAAGCGGCCACGCCGCTCTGCCTCTGCCCGCCTCAGCCGGACCCGAGTGCGAGGGCGAGCACCGGAGCAAGCGACCGCTCGGTCACGATTGTATCGGCCAGCCGGATCACCTCGGGGCGGGCAATGATTCCTGCAAACGCGACAAAGCGGTCGATCACCGGTCGAGCCTCGAGGTCGGTGACTCCATCCCCGACCAGCATGACGGGTCGCGGTAGTGCGCTGGCGTGGGCCACAATCCACTCTCGCTTGCCACCGGAGCGCGCCAAAGGGGAGCTGGCATCGAAGCCCGCGTACGCCCCCAACTCGGTAAAGTAGACTTCGACGGCGGCGACGTCCGCGGGCGGAATGTCCAGATGTGCGGCCACGATCCGGACCGCCGGAGCCAGCCCACCACTCAGCACCCGCACGACCACGCCCGCGGCGCGCAGGGTCCCAATGACGTGCCCGGCATCGGGCACAAGGTGCTCGATATAGAGCCTGCCAACCCGATCGAGGTCTGCGCGGCTGGGCCGGATCAGTTCCAGGCGCTGCGCATAGGCCTGCTCCAGAGGAATCGTGCCGGCCATGGCGAGCGCGGTGAGCCGGGAGACCTCCGCCTTGTGCCCGACGGCGAGCTCGTCGATGCCCTCGATCGCCGAAAGCGTCGAATCGCAGTCAAAAATGACGGTGCGTGCGGGGGTCATCTATCCGCTGCCGGCAGCGGTTCGACGGAGGCCTCGAGTGTGACGCGTCGCAGTGGGTAGGTGAGGTTGCGGCGCACACGGGCGAGCAGAAAGACGGCCACGAGCGCCAGCCCGAGCACGAGACCCCACCAGAGGCCGACGGGACCGAGTCGGGCGTAGAATCCGAGCCAGAGACTGACCGGCAGGCCGATGGCCCAGTAACCGAGGATCCCGGTAATCATCGGCGTGCGGGTATCGCCCAGCCCCCGGAGGATGCCGATCGACGTAACCTGGATCCCGTCGAAAACCTGGAAGACCGCCGCCAGGGGGAGCAGCGACAGGGTCACGGCGATCACACCGGGCGCGGTGGTGTAGAGGCGCACCAGCCATCCCGGCACCAGCAGGAAGATGAGCGCCGTCGAACCCATGAAGGCGACGGCCACGGTCAACGCCGCCTGCGCCGCCTCGATGGCCCCACGCTGATCGCGACGGCCAACGGCCTGCCCGACCACGACCGCCGCCGCGGAGCTGATGCCCAGCGGCACCATGAACGTGAGCGAGGCGAGATTGAGGGCGATCTGGTGCCCCGCAACCTGATTGGTGCCCATGGTTCCCGTGAGCAGGCCCACGATGCCGAACACGCCATACTCCAGCTGATGCTGCAGTCCGATTGGAATGCCGATCCGGAGCAGTCGCCCGAGTGGTGCAAGCTCCAGCGCGGCGCGACGGAACGGACGCACGTCCTCCCGAAGCCAGGGCCACGCCAGCGCGAGCAGCAGCATCGCCATCAGCAGGCGGGAGATGGTCGTCGCCCACGCGGACCCGACCGCGCCCAGGGCGGGCGCGCCGAGATGTCCGTAGATGAACACCCAGTTGAGGCCAATGTTCAGCAGATTCGCGAAGAGGATTGTGAGGACGACCGGTCGCATCCGATGCAGGGCCTGCAGACTCTGCCGCAGGACGATGAAGGCGAAGACCCCGATCGTGCCTGGCGCGCAGACGCGAACGTAGGCCCCGGCGAGCGGCACCACCTCGAGGGGCTGGTGCAGCGCGGCGAACACGGCCGGTGCGGGCCAGAGGAGAAAGGCGGTGGGAAGACAGAGCAGGACCGCCAGGACCATCCCGCGCTGGATGCCGCGGGCGATCTCCTCGCGATCGCCGGCGCCGGCCGCGTGGGACAGCACCGGATCTAGGGCCAGGAGCGTGCCCATGCCGAAGATGGTCGCGCCAAAGTAGTACACATTTCCCAGCGCGACGGCGGCAAGCGCCTCGGTGGAGAGATGGCCCACCATGATGGTGTCCACCACACCCATGGCCATCATGCCGACCTGCGCCGTCACCACCGGCAGCGCGAGCCGGAGGAGCACACGGAGATCCGCGGCTCGGGGCAGGCGAAAGGACACGGGCATGGGCTGGACGGTGGCGAGAGGTGCGGATGCGCCCGGGTGGAATCGAACCACCGACCCTGAGCTTAGAAGGCTCATGCTCTATCCAACTGAGCTACGGGCGCGTGCAGGGTGGGACAAAGGTAAGGGGGAAACCCGCAGGGAACCAAGCACGTAGGCCAGCCTTTCCAGTGTTGGCCGGACTCCCCCATTCTGCAGAGGCGCCATGCTCGGGACCCTCGCCCTCCTTGCCAGCCTCCTCGGTACCTCACGACCGGCGTTTCCCGATGGTCAGGCGGTCCTCTCGGCGATGCACGAGCGCTACTCCGGACGCTGGTACCGGTCGCTCACCTTCGTCCAGACGACGACGCTCACCAATCCGAACCGGACGGAAACGTGGTATGAGGCGGCCCGGTTTCCCGGCCTGCTGCGGATCGACATCGCTCCGATCGACAGCGGGCACGCACTCCTTTTCCGACGAGACTCGCTGTACGTCTTCCGCCAGGGCAAGGGAGCGGCGCGACGGCCCTTCGTGCATCCACTCATGGTGCTGGGCTTCGATGTCTATTTCGACCAGCCGGCGACCACCGCCGCCAAACTGCAGGCCCTGCACTTCGACTTGAGCAAGGTGCATGAGGCGTCGTGGCAGGGCCGCCCGGCGATCGTGGTCGGTGCGCTGGCCGGAGACTCGACCTCACCGCAGTTCTGGGTCGACCGCGAGCGCCTGGTTTTCGTGCGGATGGTCGAGCCGGCCCCGGGCGGGCAGCCCGGAACCGCCGAAACGCAGTTCAACCAGTATCAGCCACTGGCACAGGGGTGGTTGTCGACCGAGGTGACGTTCGCCGTGAACGGGGTATTGCAGCAGAAGGAGACGTATGCCAACGCGCGGGCCGACGTGGTGTTGCCGGAGGAGCTGTTCGATCCGGCGCACTATGGCAGGCCAGGATGGGTGGTGAATCCGGTGCTTAGGGAGTAGGGAGGTTGGCGATTGGGCGGTTGGGCGAGTGTTTCGATCCTGAGTGTTTCGGTCTAACCGCAAACGGTTTTCAGCTAATGGCCTATCACCAGCCTCTGCTCCCGCGGATCGCTCGCGGTGAAGTAGAACGTCTGACGTTTCTCGCCCGGCAGGCGCAGCAGCTGGACGATATTCTGCTGGTCGGCAAAGGCGTCGAACAGCACACCATTCAGGATCGTCAGGCGCTGCACGCTGTCCCCCACCGTCCCTTCCAGCACGTACCAGACGATCTGCTGCGCCGCTGCATCGGGCTCCATGCCTGACGCCGTGACGTGGAGCGCGATCGGCGTTCCGTCACCCAACATCCGCACATGACTCTGGAAATACCCGCTGAAGAGGGAATCGGCGCGGTCGGTGTCCGTCAGGCGCAGATCCGGCCGCCCGCCGGCGGCCCGGAGGGCCAGCTGCAGGTCGTCGTGAAAAAGTCGGATCCGGCAGGCGACGGTCCGGCCATCCAACACCAGGCGGCTGTAGCTCACGTGGAGGTCGTGCCTCCCCGGCGACGCCCAAATCGAGATGACGCCGAGAAGACCGAGCAGCGCTCTCACGACGCCGGCGGCGGTGCCTTGCTCCAGGTGTTGTCGTCGCGATTGATGTCGGCAAACACTTCGTCGGGATCGACCACCACCTTCACCACGTTCTGGTCGGTGAAGAACCCGTAGGTGAACGCCTTCTCGTTGTTGCGCCAGACGTCGACCGGCAATCGGACTTTCCGTACGGTGCCATCCTCGAGCGTGATGTCCAACTGCAGCGGCATGATCAGTCCGCCCTTGTTCTCGACGGCCACCCGGAAATAGTTCCTCCCCCGAGACATGTCGCCGACCAGCGAATCCGCCGGCTCGGCCTCGACGCTGGTCACGGCCTGATCATTCGCGTAGGTGGTATAGAACCAGCCCCGCCAGAACCAGGCGAGTAGTTCGCCACCACCCTCTTCGATCGAGCGAAAGAAATCCGACGGCTGGGGGTGCCTGAAGGCCCACCTCTTCGAGTATTCGGCAAAGGCCTGGTCAAAGAGCCTGGGACCCAGCACCTGCTCCCGCAGCATCACCAGCCCCGCCGCCGGCTTGCCATAGCCGTTATTGCCGAATTGCCGGTGGATCACATCCGACTCGGTCATGATCGGCGCTTGATCGGGGTCCTTCATGTAGTCCACGATGTTCTTCGCCGGACCGCGGCGGCTCGGATAGCTCGGATCCCAATCCTTTTCAGCGTAATACTGCAGAAAGCTGTTGATTCCCTCGTCCATCCAGGTCCACTTCCGTTCATCCGAAGCGACGATCATCGGGAACCAGTTGTGCCCGACCTCATGGATTGTCACCGAGATGAGCCGTCGCTCGAGATCCGGGGTGTAGCTGCCGTCCGCGGCGGGGCGGGCGCCGCAGAAGGCGATCATCGGATACTCCATTCCCCCAACCGGGCCATGCACGTTGGACGCCTTGGCGTACGGGTACTCGAAGGCCAGACGACCGTAGGTCCTCATCGTCTGGGCGATCGCCCGGGTCGAGAACTTGTCCCACAGCGGCATGGCATCCCGCGGATAGAGGGAATGCATCTCGATGACCCTCGCGGCGGGCCGGTAGCGAAAGCCCGCCGCATCCCAGACGAAGGTCTTCGACGAGACCCAGGCAAAGTCACGCACGCTGTCGGCGTGAAACCGCCAGGTGATCGGTGCCGTGCCGGCCGGACGGGCCGAAGCCTGCATGACCTCGTCGGGACGAACGATGAACTGCGGCGTCTCCGAGGTCAGCGCCCGGGCCAGGCGTTGCCGCTGTGTGGGTGTGAAGACCTGCACCGGATTGAGCAGCGTACCGGTGGCCTGCACCAGGTGATCGTGCGGCACGGTCACCGCGACATCGTAGCTCCCGAAATTGAGATAGAACTCCCCCTGGCCCAGGAACTGATCGGTCTGCCACCCATTGACGTCATCGTAGACCGAGGCACGCGGGTACCACTGGGCCATCTCGTAGAGCCAGCCATCGCGCACCAGCTCGCGGGCCCCGCGCCCATTCTGACTGGTCTCCAGCACCACGAAATGCCAATCGATCTCGACCACGGCGGTCGCCCCGGGGAGCAGCGGTGTCGGGAGTGGCACCTTGAGCTCCGTCCCATGAATCACGTACGGTGCATCCACCCGACGCGCGGTGCGTCCGACGCCACTGACGACCTGGACCCGGGTCAGCCTGTGGCCACCATCGTACGCCTCGGGCAGCAGGAATCGGCGGGCCTGCTCCGAGAGTTGCCTCGGCAATGCGGGCGCGCTCTGAATCGCACGACTGGTCGACGAGTCGTCGATATTCTGATCGAGCTGGAACCAGAGATAGTCCAGACGGTCGGGAGAGTTGTTGTGGTAGGTGACCGTCTCGGATCCGGTGACCGTGTGGTTGGTGGTGTCCAGCGATGCCTTGATGGCGTAGTCCACCCGCTGCTGCCAGTACCTCGGGCCCGGTGCGCCGGACGCAGCGCGGGTTTCGGTTGGATCAGGCCAGTCCTCGACCGCGCGGAAGCTGGACTGGTTGGTCCTGGGATTGGGTGGTGCATCCAGCCACTGCTGCGCGATCAGGCGCCCCGGAGCGAAGAGCGACAACCCGACAACGGCGCGGATCAGACGATTGGGCAGGAGCATCGGGACACTATCCGTGAAGGAGGTGGCGTTGAAAGTTACGAGCCGAGTCGGTCGGCCAGCATGGTGATGCCCATGGCGATCACGCCGCCGGACACGATCAGGACCCAGTCGCGTCGGACCAGATGCAGCAGTCGTTCTGCCACCATTCCCAGCAGGATCACACTGGCGACGATGCTGAGCTGCCCGACTTCGAGCCCCAAATTGAACGAGAAGAGCGGCAGCACGAGCGACTCCTCGCCGCCGAGCAGGCTGCGGAGGAAGGTCGAAAACCCCAGCCCGTGCACCAGTCCGAATCCCGCGGCCATGAGATAGCGCAGGCGCTGTCCCCGCGCGCTCACATTGCCACCCTCACCGGTCGGCGCACCCACCGCCGCAACGATGGCCATCAGACTGGCGATCACGATCGTCGCCGCGATCGCGGCCTCCACTGCTGACGATGGGACGTGCACCAGGTTCAGGGTAGCGAGGGCCAGCGTGATCGAATGCCCCAGCGTAAAGGCTGTCACCAGCAGGAGCAACCGACGCCAGTCGGCGGGACGATACGCAACCGTCAGCGCGGTAACAAACAGGATGTGATCGTAGCCCCGGATATCGGTGATGTGCCGGAGGCCGAGCTGAAGGTAGGTGAGAAACTCAGAACCCATGGGGCGACGGCTCTACGGGAGAATGAGAGCGAGGTTTCGGGGATGGCCCGAAGAGAGCAACTCCGACTCCAGGACTTCGATCCCGGGAGCACCCCCGCTACGCCGGGCACGAGTCGGACGGATTGGTGCGGGTCGGGGCGAACCAGGCCGACGTGCCGAGGCAGGCCTGAAAAACTGAATCGGGGCGGGGGGATTCGAACCCCCGGCCTCCTGCTCCCAAAGCAGGCGCTCTACCGGGCTAAGCTACGCCCCGAATGGCGGGGAAAGTAAGCCAGATCGGCGGGCGGGACCAGCCGAGGGTGGATCGCCGGCGCTACGGCGGTGCCGCTCGTCGGTCCGCGCCTTCCGCGTCGCCGGTCCCCCGGTTCGCTCGCTCTTTGGAGTGAGGTCCACCCGCCCAACGATTGATGGCAATCCCTCCAGTATCACGGCACATTTATCATCAGACGAAGACCTCGAATGCGCGAACACCGGAACCACGGCGGGTCGGGCGACACGGCCGATGAAGTGACGTTCACACGCGGAGGCGGACATGGACGAGGACAAGGTGGCGGTGGACGAAGCGCGGCGCGTGGCGCAGCATGCTTCGGTCAAGTCCCAGATCGAAGGCAATGTGAACGCCGAGATCAAGGGACAGGCCCGGACCCCGTCGGCAGAGGACGCGGCGCGAGTGGGACAGGTCGCTCAGGAATTTCGCGGCCGGGCGCTCACCGAGACCATCGACAGCGAACATGAGGTGGCCCGCTCCCGGAAGGCGGCCCGGACATCCCAATTCGTCGACTTCGCCTTCTACCTCATATATGCCCTGCTGACGATCCGCCTGGTCCTGGCGCTGATCTCGGCGCGCTCCACCAGTGGTTTTGTGCAATTCATCAACGGCGTGACCTACCCGCTGTACATACCGTTTCGAGGGATCGTGCCTAGTCCCAGCGCGGAGGGGGGCTTCACCCTCGCCCTGCCGGTCGTGATTGCCATCGTCGTCTACGTGCTGCTGCACGCGGGCGTGAACGCAATGCTGCGTCTGGCCGCGCAGCGCAAGACCACCATTTGATCATCTTCTCTGAGGAGACACCGTGTTGAAACACATCGCAGTCGCAGGCATCCTTGCCGTCGCCACCCTGGGCCCGTCGGGGCCTCTCGCTGCCCAGTCGCGGAGCGCCGTCACCAGCGCCGACCTGGAATCGGCGATCCGCACCGCACCCGGCGCCAACCAGGCATCTGTTCAGCGGTTTCTGCAGAACGACGCCGTCATCGACGCCGCGGCTGGGATGGGCGTCAATGTGGCGGACCTCGCCGCCCGCGTCAGCACGATGGACGAGGCGATCCTCAGCCAGGTGGCCGATCGGACCCGGGCGGCCGATCGCGCCCTCGCCGGTGGCGACCAGAAAGTGGTGCTCGGCACTACCGCGATCCTGCTGATCATCATCATCATCATTCTGCTGGCGAACTGACGACCGGCACCGCGCCCTATGCGGAAGGTCCCGGGGACGATCTTCACGCTGTTCGGAACGATCCTGACACTGGGCGGCGCACCTGCGTCCGCCCAGTTGTCCATTCCTCCCACCGTCACCGGGGTGCCATCCGTCCTCGACGTCCCGTATCTGCCGCAGTCTGAACTGCTGTGTGGTGGTGCCGCGCTCGCGATGGTGGAACGGTGGTGGGGACGGCGCGGCGTTTATGCCGAGGACTTTGCCGGTCTCGTCCGGCCGGAGGTTGGGGGCATCCGTACTACCGAGCTCGCGGCGGCGGCGCAGGCGCGCGGATGGGAAACGTTGGCCTTTGATGGGACCCCCGAAGCGGTCCAGCAGTACCTCGCGCAGGGTGTACCGGTCGTGGCGCTAATCGAGGTCGCGCCCAATCGATATCACTACGTCGTCCTGCTGGGTTGGTCCGATAAACGAGTGACCTTTCACGATCCGGCGCGCGCGCCGTCCCGCGTGATCGATGAGGCCCGGTTCCTGAGGGAATGGGACGGGGCCGATCGCTGGGCAATGGTGCTCCGCCCGATGGCTCCCTCGCTTCAGACGGCGATCACCGGAATACTCGACCCACCGATAACGGATTCGATGCCCTGCCGGCCCTGGCTCGACCGGGCAATCGATGCCGCAGCCGCCGACCAACTGGACCGCGCCTCCAACCTGCTGAACGAGGCCGCGGTCAGCTGTCCGTCGGAACCACTGGTGCTGCGCGAATTGGCCGGCGTCCGCTTCAAACAGGGCCGATGGGCCGAGGCCCGTCAGTTGTCCGACCAGTATCTGGCACGGGTCCCAGACGACTCCTTCGCCTGGCAACTCCTGGCCGCGAGTCGGTACCTCACGGACGATCGGGAGAACGCGCTCCGGGCCTGGAACCGGATCGGGAGGCCCGCTGTGGACCTGGTCACAATCGCCGGGGTTCGGCAGGTGCGGTTCCGGAGCATCGCCGACGCGATGGCATTGCCTCATGGAACGGTGCTCACCCCTGCGCGCCTGGCCCTGGCCCGTCGGCGAGTGGGCGATCTTCCGGCATTGCGTCGATCCGCCGTGGAATATCAACCGGTCGAAGGGGGACGCGTTGAGGTCCGCGCCGTTGTGGTTGAACGACCGGTGGTGGGCCCAGCGTGGCGTCTGCTCGCCACCGGGGCGCTCGGGGCGATTGCCCAGCATACCGTGGGGGCCACGATTGCAACGCCGTCCGGCGCCGGGGAACTCTGGACCGGAGTCTGGGGGTGGCAGCGCGCCCATGAACAGTTGGCTTTTCGCCTGGATATGCCCGTGCGCCTCGGCGTGAGCGGGGTGATGCGGGTGGGGGGAAGCTGGGAACGGTTCCGATTCTCGCTCGACACCGCCCAACGTGGCGTGTTACAGGAGACCCGACGTTCCGGCAACGTGGTGTTCGGCGGTTGGCTCATCCCCGCCCTGCGTCCCTCGATCGGGATTCGGTTCGAACGGTGGTCGGGAGCGCGCCGGTACCTGGCCGCCACCGCCGGCACGGAGCTCCGCGCCGCCAGCGACCGCTTCGTATTCATGACGAACCTGGAGTACGGCCAGGCACTCGCCGCCCACCCCTCCTACACCCGGGGCACTGTCCGGGCGATGTGGTCGTCGTCGATCGGATTCCGCCGTACGACCTGGTCGACACGACTGGGTGTCGACCAGGCGAGCAACCGGACCCCGCTCGGCCTCTGGCCGGTGGCCAGCGGGGATCTCTCGTGGACCGTTCCCCTGCGCGCCCATGCCCGGACCAGTAACGATCTCCTCCAGGGCGCGACCACGGGCCGACGCATGTTTCACGGTGGTCTCTCCGGCGACCAGCCGATCTACCGCGCCGGACCGTTTACCCTCGCCGCCGGCCTGTTCCTCGATGGAGTCGCGGTGATGAGCCCCGCCGACGGCTCACGGCGGGATCGGCTCTATCTCGATGCCGGCGGCGGACTTCGCATCGGCGTCCTGGACGGACATCTCGGTACGCTGCGCGTCGACCTCGCGACCGGCCTGACCGATCGTCGCACCGCAATCAGCATGGGTATTCACCAGAGCTGGCCACCCTTCCGGGAACTGGCCCGGTGACGCACCGCTTCACCAACCATTGAGGAGACCGTCCATGCCCGCTCGAGACAAGCCCGCGAAGCAGCCCCGTGGCGGCACGAAAAAGATGCCGGTGATACAGACTGGCGGGGACAAGATCCATCACAATGTTGCGGAGACGAATCGGCCGGACTCCCCCGAACTCGAGGGCGGGGCGCCGCTCCCCGAAGAGCTGACCGGGCGCGCCAGCGGCACCAATGAAGATCTCACCGCGCTGTTCGACAACGAGTCCACCCAACATCTGGCCGACGGGTTCCGCGGCGGAAGTTCGGATGACCCGACCCCTTCCCCACAGGCAGACGGGCTGGTCGATCCGAAACCCGCTGGCGAATGACGCACCGACCGGACAGGAAGGTGCGCCCGGCCACGGTCAGCTCAGGGTCCGGGCCTGATCACCCGAGCGCCGCCACCAGCGCCGTCAGCGCCTGACCGCGGTGACTGACGGTCTCCTTTTCCTCGATGCTCGCCTCGCCGAAACTCTTTTCCAGCGCATCGCAGAAGAAGTACGGGTCGTATCCGAACCCACCTGTGCCAGTCGCCTCCTCCAGCATGCGCCCGGCGCAGTCGCCCTCAAACACCGCAGGCACCGCGGTCGGGGTGCGCAAGAAGACCAGCACACAGCGGTACCGTGCGCGACGCTTAAGCGCCGGGGCGCCGCGCAATCGCCGCAACAACTCGGCGTTGTTGGCCGCATCGACCTGGGCCGTCGTTCCGGTCGCCCCCGCCCACCGCTTGGAGCGCACACCAGGCTGTCCGCCCAGGTAGAACACCTCCAGGCCGGAATCGTCTGCAATGGTGGGCAGTCCGCACTTTCGCGCGAAATACTCCGCCTTGGCGCGGGCGTTGGCCTCGAAGCTGTCAGCCACTTCAAGCCCATCCTCGGCGCCCGTCTCAGGAATACCGGCGTCGTCGGGAAACAGGACCTCGTGGCCGGCCGCCTCGAGCAGGCGCCGCACCTCGCGCTGCTTGCCCGCGCTCCGGGTGGCGAACAGCAGCTTCACCGGCCGAGCACCGCGCGCTGGGCGGCGAAGAGCTGCATCAGGCCGCCGTCGGCGAGGGCGAGGAGCCGATCCAGCTCGGTACGCGAGAACGTGCCGTGCTCGCCGGTACCCTGCACCTCGACGTAGGACGAGGGCTCGAGCATCACGATGTTGGCATCGACGCCCGCATCCTTGTCCTCGAGGTACATGAGATCAAGCCGTGCCTCGCCTTCGATGATCCCGACCGAGACCGCCGCCACGAGGCGCCCGAACGGGTTGGGGATCCCGGCGTGATCGGCCAGCCAGGCGCAGGCGTCCGCCAGCGCCACGCAGCCACCGGTGATGCTCGCGGTGCGGGTGCCGCCGTCCGCCTGGAGCACGTCGCAGTCGATCTTGATGGTGAAATCACCAAAGGCCATCGTCCCCATCGCGGCACGGAGCGAGCGGCCGATGAGCCGCTGGATCTCCTGCGTTCGGCCGCCAGCTCCACGCCGCTCACGATCGGTGCGCTCGGATGTGGCTCGCGGGAGCATGGCATACTCCGCAGTCACCCAGCCTTCTCCCGACCCGCGCTTCCACGGCGGAGCGCCCTTTTCAACCGAGGCGGTACAATGCACCAGGGTGCCGCCCATGCGAATGAGGCAGGAGCCCTCGGCGAAAGGATTGGCCTTCCGCTCGAGAACGACAGGACGGAGTTGATCGACAGCGCGGGCATCAGGACGTGACACGGAGTTGCTCCACGAGAACGGTGGTGGAATAGCCGGGAAGCAGCGGAATGATCGCGACGCGACCGCCATGGGCCTCGACCCAGTCGGCGCCGACCGTACTGGACCGGGTGTAGTCGCCCCCCTTGACCAGCACCTCCGGCGAGAGCGCCTCGATCAGGGCGAGTGGGGTGGCATCGTCGAACAGGACCACAGCGTCCACGACTTCGAAGGCGGCGAGTACGGCGGCTCGTCCCGCTTCGGGGACAATCGGGCGACCGGCACCCTTGGCCAGCCGACGCACCGAGAGATCGCTGTTGAGCCCGACGATCAGACTGCCGCCGAGTGCGCGGGCGGATTCCAGCAGTGCCACATGGCCGGCATGCACCAGATCGAAGACCCCATTTGTGAATGCCACGGGCCCGTCCTGTGCTCGTCGCCACGCAACGGCCGCCTGCAGTTCCATGACCTTCCACGCGGTGCCGATGGTCATTGCCTGCCGGGCGCGCGGGCGAAGATGAACTTGAGCGCGAGCGGGGCGATGAAGGTTGTTGCCATCACCATCAGCAGGACCGCGCTGAACGTGCCCGGGCCCAGGATCCCGGCCCGACGACCGATGTCGGCGAAGATCAGCCCGACTTCTCCCCGCGGGACCATGCCGACGCCCACGGCCAGGCGCCGGAAGGACAACCAGGGAGCCGCCCATCCCGCGGCCACTTTCCCCACGATTGCGAGGAGCGTCAAGATCGCGGCGACCAGCAGCAGCGGTCCGGCGCCGGGGGTGCGCGGATCGAGCAACGAGAGATCCGCCGCGGCGCCCACGTTCACGAAAAAGATCGGGGCGAGAACGGCCGCCACCGGCTGGACCTGCGCCTCGACGATGTGCGCCTGCCGGGTAGTTCGCAGAATCAGTCCCGCCGCAAAACCGCCGATGATGAGGGCGGATCCGAGCCGGTCGGCCAGTGCGGCAAGCGCCAGGGCAAAGGCGATCGACAGCACGACCACGACGCCGCGCGCGCGCATCCGGGAGACCCGGTCCGCCACCCGGGGCACGATGCGGTTTCCGAGCACGACCGCGGCGACCAGGAAGCCCACCGCCGCCGCCAGCGTGGTCGTCACACCGAGCAGGCTCACGCCACCGCCCGCGGCGAGGCCCGAGACCACACTGAGGATGACCAGGCCGACGATGTCGTCGAGGACGGCGGCGCCAAGGATGATGCGCGCCTCCGGTGTGTCCATCTGGCCAAGGTCGCCTAACACGCGGGCCGTGATGCCGACGGAGGTGGCCGTCAGCGTGGCGCCGACGAAAATCGCGACGCTGCCCACGTCGCCCGCGTCCCCGAAGGCGGCGTGGCTGGACCCGGACCAGTACAGGTAGCCCAGCAGGAACGGTAGCGCGACGCCGACCAGTGCGACCGCAAGCGCGGCGGTACCCACCTTTCGCATCTCCCGGAGATCGGTCTCCAGCCCCACCTCGAACAGCAGCAGGATGACACCAAGTTCCGCCAGCAGCCGGATCATATCGGCGCCAGCCGCGCCAGCGGCGGGGATGACCGCCAATGCGCTCGGTCCCAGCAGGACACCCGCCAGCAGTTCGCCCAGCACCGAGGGCAGCCCGAGCCGCTCGGCCACCTCACCGATCAGCTTGGCCCCGGCCAGCATGGCCGCGACGACGAGCAAGAGGTTGGACACGGCCGTATCGCCGCTCGAGGCCCACAGGCCAGACGGGCAGCAGAGGGCGACCAGCAGGTAGAGCCAGCGCCGGGGCGGGAGGCGCCGGCCGGTCACAGTGGCTCTTCGGCCTGGGGTTGGAACAGAAAGGTGTGGGTGATCAGCGGGATCGAGACGGTCTCGCTGTACTCCGTGCTGATGACGATGCGGCGTGGCTTCCCGGAGCGGGTGATGATGAACTTCTTTGCCTCCGGTGGAAGCTCCAGCTCGTCGGCCTTCTGCTCCAGCCGGCGCCGGATGACCGCATCGCTGAGCGTCGGGGCAAGCCGGGCCGAGACCCGCATCTCGTCGACCAGTTCGTAGTACCGGACCCACGGCTCGCCGAAATGGATCCCGGCGTAGATCCCGACGGCGAGGATAATGATCGACACGAGGCAGCCGGAGGTGCTGCCGCCACGACGACCGTGGTGCCGGGAATTCACCATTGCGACTGCGCTCCGTCCACGATATTGGTGACCAGCTTGCTCAGGGCCCGGCCGCGGGCGATCACTTCCGTCTCGCGGCCGGGTTCGTACTCGCCATCCAGCGTGAGGCCGCTGCGCTGCCAGAGCGGTTTGCCATCACGGTCCACGATTTCCACCGTGACCGACAGCATGACCTGGCGCTTGGTCACGGTCACCTGGCTGTTGCCGGTGCCGGTGAAGGCCACCGGGACATCTGGATCATAACGACTGATCGTCCCCCGGACGATAGCGTCCGCGCTCGACTCCCCCGCCTGCCGGAGGCCGAGCCGGCCCTGGATGGCGGAGCGCACCGAGTCCACGACTTCCTGCGTCAGGGTCGGTTCGGCGGTGAGATTGTCGAAGGGGAGAATCGCGACCGTCTTGATCTCGGGCGGAAATCCGCCTCCCGTGAAACCATAGAGGCAGCCGGCCAGGCCGAGCGTGCTAAGGCTCAGGAGGATGCCAGGTGTCAGGCGGAAACTGCGGAGTCGGGACGGTCGCGTAAAATGTGATCTCCAGTTTGGCCGGGACACTCGGCACCAGCAGTTGGGCCTTGATCGGCGAGCCGTCAGTCCGGACGGAAACTCGGGTACGCCCGATGACTTTTCCGGCCCGGCGAACTTCAGCCGAGAGCGTACCGGGATCCCCGGTCACTCGAAGATACGCGACCGTATCCGGTCCGAGGGCATAGCGCCAAGCCACGCGCCCTTCCGACTCCAGCCCCGCCAATGTCGCCTGCGGTGCAGGACTGAGCGCGACCCCGAGGAGCGCCCAGAGGAGCGGGAAGCTGGGCACCAGGTCCTCGACCGACTTCTCCGGGATGACCCACTGCTTGTCCTCTCCCACCACCAGCGCCGAGCCCTTCCCGATTCCGAGCGAGCCCGCGATGTCGAAGCGGAGTGTGTCAGGCGGGGCGATCCGGGCGCTGCCGCGGCCCCCCTTCGACGGACCATCTTCTTCGTACAACCAGGTGAAACGGTGGAGTGCGCCGGCGGTCGGTCTGGTCGCGGCCACCCATTCGGCCACCTGCGACGCCTCAACACTCCTCAAGCCAACCGGCATCAGGGCCGGAGGCCCACTCGGATGACACCCCGCGATGCCGAGGGCAAGATAGGCGAGCGCGATTCGACGGTCAAGGCGAAACCATTGTGGCATCAGTAGTTATACCCGAAGAAGAGCTGCAGGAAAGTTCGCCGCATCTGCTTGTCTGTCAGGCCGTATCCGGCAAACTTGCCATCGCTGAAGCGTCGCCCCCAATCCAGGCGGAGCACCAGCCCGGGGAAGACCGGCCATCGAAAGCTGACGCCGTAGCTTCCGAGGAGGGCGCGGTGCTCGGCCCGGGTGAACCAGGCGCGCCCGGCATCGAGAAAAAAGGCGCCCTGGATTTCCGGGAAGCGCGCCGCCCCGATCGGGGTGCCGAGCGTAAAGTAATCGAGCAGCGGGAATCGCAGCTCGGCATTTCCCATCCAGGCCCGGGAGCCGAGGAGGAAGCCATAGTTGGGATAGCCTCGCAACCCTGTCGTCCCCCCGATGTTGATCCTCGAGGGACGGTCCCCGCTGCTGTAGTAGCCGAGTCCCCGCACGGCGAAGGCGCTCTTTCGGCCAAGGCGAAAGTATTGCCGCGCATCGATGGCGGTGGTGTAGCTGTCGAACCTGGCGTTGTTGAAGTCGCTGGCGATGCCGGCCGTGAGCAGTAGATGGTGACCATCGATAGGGCCGGTCTCGGTCCACAGCGTGTTGTCGTGGACGAAAGAGAGAGACTGCGACGCGATCCACCCCACCCGGCGAGGCTCATCCACCGGCAGGGGCGGGAAATCGAACCTGTCGGAGTGTTCCAATTGCGCCTGGGCCTCGATCCTCGCATACCGGTCCAGCGGGTAGCGCAGCAGTCCGAAGCCTCCGACCGTGCTCTCGGTATACGCGACATTGAAGTCGCCCTCGTACTGACTGCCCTTGAAGCGGAATGCCCCAACACCCCAGTTGATCCGGTGCGTCTGGTTGAGGTACAGTCCGAGCATGCTGATGTTCTCGAACACATTCCGCAGCTTCCGGCCCTGGTAGGTGGAGACATTCACGTAGAACAGGTTGTCGCTCAGGAGATCGCTTATCAGTACGGTCGCCCCCTGCCCCGTCCCGAACTTTGGCGCGTAGGCAAACTCGCCGGTCGCGAAGTCGAGGCTGTATTTCCGATTGTACGGCCGGCTCGGCGCCAGGGCGATATCGCCACCCGCACCGGCAGGCCATTCCCACGTGCTGTGGGCGGGGAGACTGTCCGGCAGGGTGAAGCGCTCCTCGCGCGCGATGCTGTCCGCAGGATAGAGGTACACCCCGAGGGAAAGATGGTTGAAGCCGCCGACCAGCACGGCATCCCGGCCATCCACCGGCGCGGCATCGAAGGCGCCGGTCCAGGCCGACGTCTCGCGCCGCCCCCGCCCCATCGTATCAATCGTGAACGCGTTCAGCACGCCGTCGCGGCCTGAGCTGAACAGGATGCGATCCGAAGGGAGCCAGCGGGGCGTCTCATCCACCCAGGGCCCGGACGTCACCTGCCGGATACTCCCGCTCGCGAGGTCCATCACGAACAGGTTGACGGCGTCGGCGAAGCCTCCGGCGGTCCGATCAGAGGCGAAGACGATCCGGGTCCCGTCCGGACTCAAGCTCGGGTCGAGGTCCTGGTAGGTGTCATTCGTGAGGCGGGTGAGTTCCCCGCCCGGAAGCGAGGCCCGGTAGAGATCGGAGATGCCACTCTCCGCCAGGCCGCTGAAGATGACCGAGCGGCCATCCGCCGCCCACACCGGCGAGAGGATCGACACCAGCGAGGGGAACTGGTAGCGGCCAATGATCTTTCGATGCACCCGATCGTAGATCAGCAGCGCGTCCCGATCCTCATATCGGGTGCTGAACAGGAGCAACCCCGGGCGGGATGCATCCACCCGGGAATCGAAGGCGTGCAGATTCTCGAATGTCGCGCCGCGACCCGAGCGAATGATCGTCTCGGCGTTGCCGCCATCCAGCGGGCGACTGACCAGCGAGACGTAGCCGTTGGCGGCGGAGGCATAGATCACGTCCCCTCCGCTGCTGTCGTCCGGACTGAAGGCGGGTTTGATCGCCATCGGTGCGATCAGGCGTGCCACGGAGGGCAAGGCGGACCGGCCGTCGACCGCGCCGTAGTAACTGCGGCGCATGGCGACCTGAAATTCTTCGTTCAGTTGTGCGAGGCTCCGCCCATACGTCGCGAGCATCGCCGCCTCGAAAGTGTCATACCGCCACATCTCGTGATATAGATTGGCGACCCGCCAATCACCATACGTCTGTCCCAGCCAGCGGTGAATGCGACCGCCCAGTGGGTACACGATCCCGCCGCCGGTGTAACTCAGCTCCGGCAGCGAGGGCAGCCGGCCGCTGAGCACGAGATCGCGCATGATCATCTCGTCGCGGGCATCCTCCCCCGCCGACCAGTACTCGGCCAGCCCTTCGGTAAACCAGAGCGGCATCGGAATCTGTGCCGAGCGCGGGGAGCGCACGTAGCGATCGTAGAGCAGACTGATCTGGAAGACATGCACCATCTCGTGCCGCAGCGTGTGACGGAACTCCGCGATGTTGCCGCGGAACGGCAGGGTCACTCGCCGCTTGAGGAAGTCGGTGACGCCGAGCAGACCCTCCGGCGGAGTAAAGGGAAGGATGTTGGTCTGTTCGAAATCGGCGTGTGACGCGTAGATGATCAAGGGCACACGATTGGTGACGGTATGCCCGAACTTGAGCGCGAGGGCGTCGTACGTCTCTTCCGCGTACGCCAGAGCGAGCGGTGCGAGGGCGGCCTCGGCCGGGTAGTAGTACACATCGACGCGCGGGCCCTTGAGCACCTGCCAGTCGAGCTGCCGGTATTGAATCTTGTTGTCGTTGAACTGGTAGAACTGGCCCTGCAGGCCGGTACCGGTTGCAAGGACGAGCAGCGCGGCCACCAGAAGTGGTCGCCACAGGCCCCGGCGCGTTGCGGTGGCGCTCATCGACGGATGGACCGGATGAGATCGCCCTGCGTGACCCGCTGGATGACCGGCGCGCCGTCCACCACCTGGCCGAAGATGGTGTAGCCACCATCGAGATGCGGCTGCGGATTGAGGGTGATGAACCACTGGCTGCCGCCGGTATCAGGACCGGACAAGGCCATGCCGAGGGTATAGGCCTTGTAGCGCCGACGATTGATTTCATCCCGGATCACGGTGCCCGGTCCACCCCAGCCGTCACCACGCGGATCGCCGGCCTGTACCACGAAGCCTGGCACCACGCGATGGAACCGCTGACCATCGAAGTAACGCCGGTCCACCAGGCGCAGAAAATGGGCGACGGTCAGTGGCGCATCCGGGCCGAAGAGTTCCAGCTCGACCGTGCCAAGCTGGTCGAGCGTGACGGTGACGTGCGGGTAGCGCGACGCCGCCTGACCCACCAGGAAGAGTCGGGCGATATCGCGGTAGTCCTCCATCGTCGTGCCGGTGCGAATCGGAAATGCCGCGCCCCAGTTCTGGGCCAGCGCGGGCCAGTTGTCCTCGGCCCAGCGCCGCAGGAGATAGCTCTCCGGCGCGGCGAGACCGGCGAGCATCTCCTGTTCCGTGGATGCTCCGGAAGCGCGCGCAATGGCGACCAGCGCATTCAACGCTGACAACGCCGACTCCGGGATGGAATCCGTCACCGCGCGCGTGTACGCGGTGAGCAGCGAGGACTGGTCGGCAGGATCAGCGGCGCGGGCCAGCCCATCCGCTGCGACACTTCGGACCGCGGCATCTGCATGGCCGAGCAGTGCGCGCGAGGCCCGGAGCAGTGCCGGATCCGGCCCGGCAACCGCCTCGCCCCAGCTCTGCAAGGCGACGGCGATGACCTTGGGATCGCGATCGGCCAGGAACGAGCCGAGCCTCTCCGGTGCAAGAACGGCCCAGCCCTCGGCCGCCGCGGCACGCTCACGCCAGTCGGTCCCGCTCGCCCAGCGCTCGCTTCGCGCGATGAAGGCGGCGCTGTCGACGCGGACAAGACCAAGGAGCGCCTCCCGACGTCGTGCGAAGCTGCCTTTGAGGCCATCCAGGACCCGGACGAGTGCGGCAGCGGCATCAGGCCCACCGAGTCCCGTCAGGGTCTGGACCACCTGCACCTGCACGTTGGGCACGGGGTCGTCGAGGAGTGGCACGATGCGTTCGGCGAGGCGGGCGACGTGGAAGGTGCCGAGCGACCGGAGCGCCTGCACCCGCACCGTCGCGTCCGGGTCGACGGCCCGCCGTACCAGGGCGTCCGCGACCGTGGTGGCGGCGAGTCCCGACGAATCGACAAATGCCTTGCTCAGTGCCCGCGCGGCCGCGCCCCGCACGGCGGGTGAGACACGGTCCGAGAGCGCATCCAGCAGACGCGAAGCGGCCGCCTTGCTCCGCAGCCGGCCCAGCGAATAGATCGCGGCGAGCCGGGCATCCTCTTTCTGGTCCTCGACCATACCGAGCAGCGCCGCGATTGGCGCGAGCGGCCCGAGGCGCCAGGACTCGAGGGCGGCGCGCTGGGCGAGATAGGGCTGATCTTCGCGGCCCCGCCATTCGGAGCCTTCGATCACACCCCGAAGTGCTGCCGCCGCTTCCGACCCACCGAGCCGGGCGAGGGCGGTGAGCAACTCGAGGGCGGCCGGCGTGGCGAGCGGGGCCGGGTCCCGTCCCCGTCGGATGAGGGGCGCGACCGCACCGCTGTCGCCCAGCAACCCCAGGGCAAAGATGGCGGTGGCCTGCACCGTGGAATCGGGATCGAGCAGCAGGGGGACAAGGAGTGGCACACCGCGCGGATCGCGAATGCGCCCGACGGCCATCGCCGCGATGCGACGGACCGAACTGTCCGGATCGACCAGGGCACGCTGCAGTACCGTCGCATCGAAATCGCGGGCATCCTCGACGGCGAGGACGGACGCCAGCACCTCGATGTTGCCTTCTCCCTGGGCCCACAGCGGCGTCACCGAGGCCAGTCCCACCCCCATCGCGAACCATACGACGCATCGGCTCACGACTGACCTCCCTTCAGGGCGGGACGAAGGGCATCACATACCATGGGTGGGATCCGGGTGAGGCGATGCTGGTGATCGAGGCAGATCAATGTGGTCTCCGCATCCGCGAGGCGGGTGCCCTGCTCCGCATGTTCGATATCGTAGACGAAGTCCACTCGACGCGAGGCGACCTCGCGCACCCGGCAGCGGATGCGGATGAGATCGTCGTAGCGCGCGGCCGCGCGATACCGCAGCCGAAGGTCCGTCACGACCAGGCGGATCCCGGTCGCCTCGAGCTCGCGATAACTGAATCCGGCCTGGCGCAGGTGTTCGGTCCGGGCGATGTCCAGCCAGACGACGTGTCGCGCATGGTACACGACGCCCATCTGATCGGTTTCGGAGTAGTTGACGCGAACAGTGGTGACGGATTCGATCAGGGGCAGGTGCACAGGAAACTCGGGAGGGGGAGGTGGCGGGGCTGAATTCCACGGTTGGAACGCGCGGCAAGGAAAGTGGCCCCGATCCCTCCCGGCGGCAACCGCACTTCCGCCCATCCGCCGCTGGGGCGTATCTTCGCCCTGTGAACTGCCAGCGTCTCATCATCGTCGGTGACGCCCACCTGGGCCGCGGCACCCGGGTAACCATCGACGCCTTCATTGCATTCCTTGACACCGTGCCGAATCTGGGCGACGGTCTCCTGATCACCGGGGACCTGTTCGAATTCTGGTTCAGTTACGCGCGCGTGGTACCGCGACGCGGCCTGACGGTCGTGGCCGCGCTGGCCCACCTGCAACGCCGCTTGCCGATACTCCTGGCCGGGGGCAACCATGATCGCTGGGGTGGCACCTTCTGGCGCAATGATCTCGACATCGAGTTCGCCCCCGCCGAGGGCCGCTTCACGATGGGTGACCGTTCTGGCCTGGTGGTGCACGGCGACGGGCTGGTCGAGGGGCACTGGTCCGGGAGCCTGCTGCAGCGAATCACTCGGCACCCGGCCACCGTCGCCCTGTTCGGCAGCCTCCACCCCGATGCCGGGCTATGGCTGGTGGACCGGCTCAGTGGCGTGTTGGGCGACCGGGCGCGGACCGAGTCGGAAATCATCGACGGGGCATCGCGGCAACGGACCTGGGCCCGCGCGCGAATGACTCGCGAGCCCGAGCTGGCGTTGCTCGCGATGGGCCACTCGCACCAGCCGGCGCTGGAGGAGGTCGCGCCCGGTCGCTTCTACGTCAATCCTGGCGCCTGGTTTGACGGCTACCGCTATGCGATTGTCGCTGACGGCATCCCCTCGCTGGCCCAGTTCCGCCCATGACTCTGCCGACCGATGACTTGATCGTCCGCGAACTGACCGCAGCCGTCGCCGGCCACTACACGCTCGAGCGCGAGCTGGGACGAGGGGGCATGGGTGCGGTCTTCCTGGCGCGCGACCTCAAGCTGGATCGCCTCGTCGCGATCAAGGTCCTGCCACCGGAACTCGCCGTGCGGCCCGAATTGCGGGCGCGCTTTCTCCAGGAGACCCGGACGGCCGCCTCCTTCTCGCACCCTAACATCGTGCCGGTGCATGGCGTGGAGGAGTCGGCCGCGCTGCTCTACTTCATCATGGGCTACGTGGAGGGCGAAACGCTCACTCAGCGGGTCCGCCGCCAGGGACCACTGGAGGCCGCGGTCGCCGTCCGGCTCCTGCGCGAGGTGGCGTGGGCGCTGAGCTATGCGCACGGCCGGGGTGTGGTCCATCGGGATATCAAGCCGGACAACATCCTGCTGGAACGCGGGAGCGGCCGGGCCCTGGTCATGGACTTCGGCATCTCCCGCTCCGCGGCAGCCTCCGGACTCACCCAGGTGGGGGAGAGCCTCGGCACACCGCATTACATGAGTCCCGAGCAGGCGGCGGGTGACACAGTGGATGGCCGGAGCGATCTCTATTCGCTCGGCGTCACCGCGTACTATGCGGTGACCTGCACCCTGCCCTTCGATGCTCCGAGCGCCCAGGCGGTCATGGCCATGCACCTCAGCCAGCCCGCCCCGCCAGTGGCCAATCGCCGCCCGGATCTCCCCGACGCGCTCACGGCGTCGATCGATCGCTGCCTGGCCAAAGCGCCGGCGGATCGATTCCCCACCGGCGAGGCGCTGGGTGAGGCCCTTGAAGCGGTGCAGGTACACCGCGCCGAGGTCCCTCCCGCCATCCGGCTGTGGGTGTCGCGGGCAGACCAATTCTTCCGCAACGGTCTCATCATCGCGTTTGTCAGTTTCCAGCTCCTCTCCCGCTCCAACATGTCCCAGCTCGACAAGATGATCTTCGCGGCGATGTTCACGGCCGCGATCTTCGCCCTGTGGAGCCAGATCCCGCTCGGTATGCGTGAACTGGCACGCCTCGGCATTTCGTTTTCCGATCTCCGAACCGGGCTCGAATTGCTGGATGCGGAGCGAGCCGCCACCCTGGCGGCGCGACGGGCCGACCCGGGATATCCATCCCGTCGCCGACGACTCTGGCTCGGGCTCGGCGTTGGATTCCTATTGGGCGCCGGCCTCCTGATCTTTGCCTTGAAGCAGCGCACGCCGGTCGCCACCGGCGGTTACAGCATCGGCCGGCTCGGAGTGGTCGCGGTCTTCGTCGCCGTCACCACTCTGATGGCCACACTTGTCATGATGATTGCCACGCTCGCCGGCGGGGGCAGAATGGACCAGCGGCTTCACCGGCTATGGCGCGGAAGCATCGGCGCCCGGCTGTTCCGACTCGGGGCCTGGCGCCTGCCGGGTGCCGCACCGGTGGGGGGACAGCGCGGGACGCTTTCGGCGAGCGCGCGTACCCTGGTGGACGCGCTGCCTCCCGAGCATCGCCGTGCCGCCACGACGCTCAAGGCAAACCTGCAGCACATCGCCGGCCGCATCGACGCGCTCGGTCGCCGCGAACGGGAGCTCGCAGCCTCGGTCGCCGAGATCCGGACCCCCGGTGGCGGCACGGAGGAGAGCAGCAAGCAGGCCGAATTGCAGCGTGACCTTGATGTCGCACGCCGGAGCGTGGCCGAAGAGCGGGTCCACCTGCTGCAAGCGGTCGAATCGGCACGGCTCGGTCTCATCCGGGTCCGCAGCGGTCTGGGTGAGATGAGTGACGTGCTGTCCGAACTCGCGGCCGCCACTGCGGTCCCGGCTGAAAAGCCGCGATGAGCGAATCTCCGATCCTGACGCAAGCCCGCGAGCTGATCCGCGCAGGATCGTACCATCCCGCCATCGAACAACTCATGGCCGGCATCGCCCACCTCCCGGTGGAATCCCACCGGAAGGCGTACCACCTCGCGGGGCTCGCGTTCTACTTCAATCAGGAATGGGCCGAGGCGCTCGGAATGTTTCAGGCCGCTGCCAGCGGCAGCGCGATTCCCGAAGATTATTTCAACATCGCGATGGCGCAGGTGAAGATGGGCTACCCCGCCGGCGGCCTCGAGACCTGGCAAAAGGTGTTCGACCTGAGCTATTCACAGCAGGACCCCCCGGAGACCAGCTCTTTCTTTCAGAAGAAGCTGCTCTTCGCCCAGGCGCTCCGCGATGCAGGCGCCTGTCATCCGGTGGGGCTCGACCTGCTCGAGAACCAACTCATGGGGTTCTATACCAACTACCATAGCACGGACCCGCACACCTGGGGTATCCGGGGCGTCCCGCAGTTTGACGAGGTGATGGAAACGACCCGGGACTACTACCGGCTCATGGGAAAGCCACTCGAAGAATGGGCCGCGCTCTGCGATCGGGTGGCCGCGGCGGTTGATGAGGAGGGGAAGGAGTACTGCGCCGGGGTACGGAGGAGTTTGGGGGAGTAGGCGATTGGCCGGTTGGGCAGTTGGGACGGGAGGGCGAAGATCAATTCTCACCCCAACACCACCACCTCCGCCCCGCTCAGCCGCTCGCCGATAAATCGAGCCCCGACCTGCTGGAAGCGTGGGGCGTCGTCGCTGACCACAAAACGGTGGATCGCCGGCGCCCCAGACGGTGCACTCAGCGCCTGCTCATTCAGCGTCGCGGCGACCGCGCGCGCAGTCTCGTCGGCCGAATCAATGAGCCGCACCGCGTCGCCCATCACCTGCCCCAGCAGCGGCTTGAGCAGCGGGTAGTGGGTACACCCGAGTACCAGCGCATCGATGTGCTGCGCGACGAGCGGTCGCAGGTAGTCCTGGGCCACCAGGGTCGTGGCCGGATGGTCGAACCACCCCTCCTCCACCAGCGGTACGAAAAGTGGGCAGGCCACCTGCTCCACCCGGAGCGCGGGGGCAATCGCGTGGATCGCACGGGGATACGCATTGCTCGCGATCGTGCCGGCCGTCCCTATTACGCCCACCGGCCCGCCCCGGGTCGCCGCGACGGCGGCACGGGCGCCCGGTTCGATCACGCCGATCACCGGCACCGGTGCCTGCTCCCGCAGCACGGTGAGCGCGTGCGCTGTGCTGGTGTTGCACGCCACGACCACGAGCTTGACCCCCTGCCCCACGAGCCAGTGCAGAATCTCGAGGCTGTAGCGCCGCACCGTGTCCGGGCTCTTGGGGCCATAGGGGACCCGCGCGGTGTCACCAAAGTAGATCGTGGATTCGCCGGGCAGTCGATCGTAAATCGCGCGCGCCACGGTGAGCCCACCCAGGCCGGAATCGAAAATGCCGATCGGCGCCGGATTCACGGGAAGCGAACCGGCAGCCGCACCGAGGCGCCGAATCCGCCCTCGGGGAGCGGAGACGCGGAGACCTGCAGATCCTCCGGGAAATCCCACAGATGTGCGGCAACGAAAGCCTCGACACCGGCGAACAGATGATTGAACGCGAGGAGGACCAGCCAGTCCTGCTTCTCCTGACGCTTGCTGGCAATGCTGGTGGAGTGGGTGCGTTCGAGGTAGCGGAGCTCATGGGCGGTCTTGATGCTCATGCCGAGTGTCACCCCTTCCCAGGTGATGAACAGGGCGCCGGTGAGCTTACGGTTGAGCTTGGCCTGGCCCCAGCCCGGGATGAGCAGCGAACGCCAGAGTCCACCCATGGGACTGACGGGAGTGCGGGCCACCGCCGCCGCTGCCGCGGAATCGTAGACGACGTTGTCGGGGACGAAGGCGGAATCGGGCTCGGTCCGGAGTGAATCATCCGTGACGGCAGCGGTCGAGTCCTGGGCCCGAAGCGTCCGGACCCCCGCGGCGAGCAGGGCAAGCAGCACGAAGATCCCCCTCACTGCAGGACCTCCCGGACCGCGGCGACGAACTGCTCGACATCATCTTCGGTCGTATCCCAGCTGGTCATCCAGCGCACCTCGGCGACGATCGGATCCCACACATAGAAGAATGCCCGTTCCTGCAGCGCGGGAATATGGGCGGCGGGCATCCGGGCAAACACCCCGTTCGCCTCGACCGGCTGGGTAATCGTGACGCCGGGGATCTGCCCCACGAGCTCGGCCAGGAGTCGCGCCATGCGATTGGCATGCTCCGCGTTGCGTCGCCAGAGATCGCCTTCCAGCAGGGCCAGGAATTGCGCCGAAACAAACCGCATCTTGGACCCGAGTTGCATCCCCTGCTTCCGGATGTAGGGGAAATCGGCAGGGTCGCGCCCATTCAGGAAGAGAATGGCCTCGGCCCCCATCGCCCCGTTCTTGGTGCCGCCGAATGACAGGAAGTCGACGCCGGCGGCGGTCGTGAACCTCCGGAACGGGACCCCGAGCGACGCGGCCGCGTTGGCCAGCCGGGCGCCGTCCATGTGCAGGAGTAGTCCATGCGCATGGGCCCAGTTCGCCAGCGCCTCGACTTCCTCCGGCGTATAGACGGTACCCAGCTCGGTAGACTGGGTGATCGAAACCAGCCGCGGTTGCACCCGGTGTTCGTCCCCAAGATCATGAAGGTGCCGCGCAAGGTCGTCCGGGCGCAGCTTCCCGTCCGGCGTCCGGCTGGTGAGCAGCTTGCAGCCGGTAAAGCGCTCCGGCGCCCCGCATTCATCCACCGCGATGTGCGCACCTTCCGCACAGATGACCGCCTGATAGGGACGTGCGCTGGCTTCGATCCCCAGCACATTCGCCGCCGTGCCGTTGAAGACAAACCAGGCCCTGGTGTCGGGACCGAAATGGGCCCGGATCAGCTCCTCAGCCTGCGCGGTGACAGGATCGTGGCCATAGGCGCGGACGTGACCCTCGTTGACTCGCATGATCGCCGCGAGGACTTCAGGATGCACGCCGGCATTGTTGTCGCTGGCGAAACCACGTCGGGGAACACTCATGCGGTGGTCAGGACCGGCAGGGTCCGGGGAAGCATGCGGATCTCCATGCGGTGATCGGTCGCGCGAAGCTCACCGTCGAATTGCGCCTGCAGCGGCAGGCCATCGGTCGAGGCGATCGTGATTGTGGCGGTGCGGAACATCCGGACATCCCTGAGGCGGGTGTGCCACCCGAGCAGCGTCAGCGGGACCTTCAGGAGGATACCGGTGCGTGAGAGCGACCGGATGGCGCAGACATCGAACAGGCCATCATCCGCCACGGCATCGGGTGTGAGCTTGAACCCACCGCCAACCGAGGGGCCGATCCCCACTTCGATCAGCAGCAGGCGGTCGCTGAACTGATGGTCCGTCGCCGTCACTTCGGCGGGAAATCCGCTGAAGCGCGAGACGGTCCACCCGACCGCGGCGAGATAGGCTGCGATCCCACTGCCGCGCTGCAGGCTGTTGACCCGGCCACCCACGACGGCATCGAAGCCGACCCCCACCGCGTTGATGAAATACTCCCCCCAGGCGATCCCGACATCATGCTGGTGCACCGATCCCCGGGCGAGCGCGGCGATCGCCGCTTCCGGCGTGAGGCGATGGGTTCCAGCGAGTTTGGCATAGTCGTTCCCGGTCCCGCTCGAGACAATTCCGATCGGCGGCCGACTCCGCACGTTGGCGGAGAGGAGCCCATTGGCGGCTTCGTGCAGGGTGCCATCGCCACCCACCACGACAATGCGGGCGACGCCGCCCTCGACCGCCTCGCGGACCAGCGCCGTTGCCGCGCCGGGAGCCGAGGTATCCAGTCGGACGACTTCACCCCACGCGGCGCGACTCGCGGCCTCCGCGCGCGGCGCAAGTGCGAGGGCCCGGCCGCGCCCGGCCACCGGATTGACCACAAGCAGCGTCGTCACGGAGACCGATAGAGCGAGGAACCGCCATGCGCGTGGCGGGGAGCCGCGAGGGCTACCCCGGCACACACATGGCGGGAGCGTGTGGGAATCGAACCCACCGGAGCCACCGAAGGCGCCTCCAACGCGGTTTTGAAGACCGGCCGAGCCACCAGGCCCGATCCACCCCCATTAACGGCGCGGTGCAGTCGCCTCATGCGGGAAACAGGGTAGTCTCACTCCGAGGGAACGTCCGACTGCGGAGCGGAATCGACCACGTCATCGGCCGGCCCATCGACCTCGGGGTCGGCCCCCGCCTCAGCCGACCGTTCGGTGCGTCGCAGCAGTTTCTGGGCGCGCTTGCGCTGCTTCTCCAGTTCCTTCTGGCGCTTCTCAAAGCCGAAATTTCGCTTGGGCAACGGGACTCCGAAGTTGGTGCGCACTGGAGAGCAGAGCGCCTCCGATTGGGGCGCGTGACTGGGCAAGATACTACCTCGCCCTCACTTCTGGGCGATCAGCTGGTCGCGATGACGTCGATCTCTACTCGCACGCCGCGGGGCAATCCGGCCACGGCCACGGTGGAACGGGCCGGCTTGTGATCCCCGAAAAACCTGGCGTAAACCTCGTTCATGGCGGCAAAGTCCGCCATGTCCACGAGGTAGACCGTGGTCTTGACGACTTTGCTGAAATTACTGCCGGCGGCGGTGAGCACCGCCTCCAGGTTCTTGAAGACCCGCTCACTCTGCTCCCGGATTCCACCACCAACGACTTCCATCGTCGCCGGATTCAGCGCAATCTGGCCAGCGGTGAAGATCATGCCGCCCGCCATCGTGGCCTGACTGTACGGACCGATGGCCTTGGGCGCGTCGTCGCTGACGACGATCTTGATGGACATGGGGAACCTGTCGGTGAGTGGTGAACTGTGGTCAGCGATCCACCGCCAGCCGTCGCTAGAACAACCCTTCGATCCTCCCATCCGGGTGGACCCGGATGGATTCCGCGCTCGGCGTCTTCGAGAGGCCGGGCATGGTCATGATTTCGCCGGCGAGCGCCACCACGAAGCCGGCACCGGCGGAGGGGTAGACGTCGCGCACGGTAATCTTGAATCCCGTGGGCCGGCCGAGTTTGGTGGCGTCGTCGCTCAGGGAGTACTGGGTCTTGGCCATGCAGACCGGCGTCTGGCCCATTCCCATCTCCTCGCACTGCGCGATCGCCTTGTCGGCGGTCGCGGAGAAGTTGACCCCGTCGGCGCCATAAATCTCCTTCGCAATGATCTCGATCTTCTGCTTGATCGGCAGCGCGGCGTCGTACAACGGCTTGAAGTCGGCCTTGCCTTCGTCCAGCACCGCCAGAAGCTCGCGCCCCAGGTCCAGTCCGCCCTCTCCACCTCGAGCCCAGACATCAGACAACGCGGCCCGTGCGCCCCAGGTCCTGGCGGCGGCAATCACGGCGTCCTGCTCTTCCTGACTGTCGGACAGAAACCGATTCAGGGCGACCACGACCGGGACCCCGAACTTCTGCACGTTCTTCACATGCGCCTCGAGGTTCACCATCCCGCGCTGGAGGGCGGCGAGGTCGGGCGTGCTCAGCGCCTCCTTCTTTACGCCGCCGTGCATCTTGAGCGCCCGCACTGTGGCGACGATGATGGCCGCCTCGGGCTTGAGACCCCCGAAGCGGCACTTGATGTTGAAGAACTTCTCCGCCCCGAGGTCGGCGCCGAACCCCGCCTCGGTGAGGACGACATCGCCGAGTGAGAGACCCAGCTTCGTCGCGACGATGGAGTTGCACCCGTGCGCGATGTTGCCGAACGGCCCGCCATGCACCAGCACCGGTCCCCCCTCCAGCGTCTGCACCAGGTTGGGCAGCATCGCATCCTTGAGCAGGAGCGTCATCGCGCCGCTCGCCTTGAGATCGGCGGCCCGAATCGGCTTCCGGTCACGGGTCAGCCCGACAATGATACGGCCGAGCCGGGTTTCGAGATCGGTGAGGTCGGTGGCGAGGCAGAGAATCGCCATGATCTCGCTGCCGGGCACGATGACGAACCGCTCCTCGCGCGAGGGACCGCCGTTCAGGCCGCCGAGCCCGACGATGATCGAGCGCAGTGCGCGGTCATTCATGTCGATGGTGCGGGGCCAAGTGATGCGGCGGCTGTCGATGCCCAGCGCATTGCCGTGATGGATGTGATTGTCGAGCATCGCGGACAACAGGTTGTGCGCCGAGGTGATCGCGTGGAAATCGCCGGTGAAGTGCAGGTTGATCTCATCCATCGGGATCACCTGCGCGTACCCACCCCCGGCCGCCCCGCCCTTCACACCGAAGACCGGGCCGAGCGACGGTTCCCGCACGCAAATCACGACCTTCTTGCCGAGCTTCCGGAGTGCCTGTCCGAGACCGATTGTGACGGTGGATTTGCCTTCCCCGGCCGGCGTCGGATTGATCCCTGCCACGAGGACCAGCCGACCCTTCGGCTTGCGCGCGGCGATCGCTTCCGGGGTGATCTTGGCCTTGGTCCGGCCGTAGAGGAGGATGTCATCGGGGCCGAGCCCGACTTCCTGGGCGACTTCGGCGATGGGCCGGAGCTTGGCAGCTTGGGCGATCTCGATATCGGATGGGACACTCGACATGGCAGCGGTCTTCCCTCTGGGGAAAGAATGGGGGATCGGGCAGTCGGCGTAGCGGGCTCCGGGCGCCGCTGCCGCCAATGATAGGCACTTCCGCATGAACCGCGCATGAAGCGCGGACCTTCACTCTCCCAATCTCGGGCCGAACAGCCGGCGGGCGTTGGCGGTGGTCTGTGCGACGACAGCGTCCGGGGCCTCGCCGCGAACCGACGCCACACGCGCCGCGGTAAACCGCACGAAGGCCGGTTCGTTCCGCGTGCCGCGCTCGGGGACCGGCGCCAGGTAGGGCGCATCCGTCTCAAGCAGAAGCCGGTTGGCCGGCGCGGCACGAATCGCCTCATCGAGCCGCCAGTTTCGAAACGTCACCATCCCGCTGAAGGACAGATAGTGGCCGAGGTCGAGACCGGTCCGCAAGAGGCCGGGACCACTCGAGAACGAGTGCAGGATCACCGAGGCCGTTGGCTGATTGCGCAGAATGGCCCCGACATCGTCGTCGGCCTCGCGGGCGTGGATCACCACAGGCTTCCCCGCCTCGACCGCCAGCGCAAGCTGCGCCTCGAAGACGGTCCGCTGGACGTCGCGAGGCGCATGATCGTAGTGGTAATCGAGCCCCATCTCACCCGCCGCGACGACCCGGGGATCGGCCAGCTGGTGACGCAGCCACTCGGCCATCTCGATGGTCCAGCGTGCCGCCTCATGCGGGTGGAGTCCGGCGGTCGCCGAAATCCGGCGGTCGCGCACCGCCAGGGCCACCGCGCGTGCCGCGGATTCAGGCTGCTCGCCGATCACGACAAGGTGTCCGACACCCGCCGCCCACGCCCGCTCCAGCACCGCGTCCAGATCGTCCGCGAAGGCGTCGCTGGCCAGATGGCAGTGGGTGTCAATCAACACGAGCGGTCAGCCCCAGCCGTCAGCCCGCCGCCGTCAGACGTCTGCCTTCACTGCTGCTGGCGGACGGCTGAGGGCCGAGGGCTGGTTCGCAACCTTGGCACCGGTCTTCACCCCACGTGCTTCCGCACCGGGCCACTTCTGCTCGATCCAGATCAGCACCGGACCGGCGATATAGATGGATGAGAAGGTGCCGGTGAACACGCCGAAAAACATGACCAGCGCGAAGGGCCGGATCACTTCTCCACCAAAGATCGCCAGACTCGTCAGTGTGGCGAGCGTCGTCCCGTGGGTGAGCACGCTGCGTGGCAGCGTCTCGTTGATCGACCGATTGATGATGTCGATGAAATGATCCCGCTTGTACTTGTGCAGATTCTCGCGAATCCGATCGAAGATGATGATCGTGTCGTTCAGCGAGTATCCCACCATCGAGAGCACCGCGCCCACCACTACGAGGCTGACCTCGAGGCGCATCAGGGCGATGAAGCCGATCGTCAGGATGATGTCGTGCGCCGTGGCCGCCACCGCCGCCAGACCGAAGCGCCACTCGAACCGTACCGCGAGATAGGCCAGCACCGCGAGAAATGAGAGCAGGATGGCGCTGAGCGCCTTGCCCTGCAGTTCGCTGGCGACCTTCGGACCCACCGCCCCGGACCCCTGGGGGGTGTACTTGCCGGCTCCGATGACCTGGTCCAGCGCCACCCCGACCGCCGCCGCGGTGACCTGGGTGTTGTCGGCATCGGCGCCCGCCTTGGCGGTGCGCGCCTTGATCAGGTAGCCGCCGGCCGAACCGATGGTGGTGATCTCCGGGCCGCGAATGCCCTGATCCACGATCGCCGTGCGCAAGGCGGCGACGTCGACCGTTTCCGCGGTCTGCACCCGCACCAGGGTGCCACCGGTGAATTCGATGCTGTAGTTGAAACCCCAGACAATCAGCGCAACCACGCTGAGGGCGAAGAGCGTGGCGGTCACACCGTAGGCGTACCGGCGGACCCCGATGAAATCGTAGTTGGCGTTAGCGAAGAAGCGTATCATCAGATGCTCAGGGTCTGCATGGAAGGCTGCTTGTCCATCCACAGCATGTAGAAGGTGCGGGTGACAAAGACCGCGGTGATCATGGAAGCGATGATGCCGATCGTCAGTGTGACCGCGAAGCCCTTGATCGGTCCGGTGCCGAACTGGAACAGGAATAGTGCGGTCATGACCGTCGTCACGTTGGAGTCGACGATGGCATTCATGGCGTGCCGGAAGCCCTCGTCGATCGAGAGCCGCACCGTCTTGCCGAGCGCCAGCTCCTCTCGAATCCGTTCGAAGATCAGCACGTTCGCGTCCACCGCGATCCCGACCGACAGGATCAGCCCGGCCATCCCCGGCAGCGTCAGTGTGGCGCCGAGCATGGCGAGCGACCCGAGGGAGAAGAGGATGTAGAAGGCGAGCGCCGCCACCGCGAGCACGCCGCTCATCCGGTAGATGCCGATCATGATCACGATGACGAACAGCGTGCCGACCACACCGGCCAGGATCCCCTTGCTGATCGAGTCCCGGCCCAGGCTGGCGCCGACCTGGAACTCCTCGACGATCTTGAGCGGCACCGGCAGCGCCCCCGCCCGCAGCGTCAGCGCCAGGTCCCGGGCCTCCTGGAACGACTTGCCCGACATCGTGATCTGGCCGCGCCGGTCGATCCGCTCCTCGATGACCGGCGGCCGGCCCTGCACCCGGTCATCCAGCACGATCGCCATGTAGTTGCCGACGTTGCGACTGGTGCCTTCACCGAAGTCACGCGCACCCTTGCGGTCCAGCTCGAAGCTCACGACCGGCGCACTGGTGAGCTGATTGATGTCTTCCTTGGCGTCCACCAGGTTGCTGCCGGTGACGATCGGCTTCTGCTCCAGGACGTACATCATCCGGTACAACTTGGCGCCGATGCTGGTCGGCGACGCGGCCCAGCGGTAGTCGTATTTCCGCGGGAACATCGCCTTCACATCCGGCAGGTTGAGCAGGCTGTCGACCCGGGTCACCGCGCCATCCTCGACCAGGTACTCGCCCGGATACAGGGGGTAGCCCGCCGTGGTCCCGGCCAGAAGCAGCGTCGACAGCGCCCCGCCAATCACCGGTGTCGTGTCCTGCGCCGCCGCCGTCGTATCGCCCGGCACCGCGGTCTTTTTCGTAGTGTCGCCCTGCAGCAGCGCTTCCACCGCCGAGCCGGTTACGACCCCGGGGCCGGTCGCCTTGACGCCCATCCGCGCGAGGGCGCGGTCCATGGCCGGCAGCGACTTGTCGAGCGCGTTGGTCCGATCCGTGATCCGGAACTCGAGGAAGGCGCTCCGCTGCACGATCGCCTTGGCGCGGCCCGGATCATCGATGCCCGCCAGCTCGACGACCAGCCGGGCATCGCCCTGCTTCTGAATCAGCGGCTCGGTGACCCCGAACTCGTCGATCCGCTTCCGCATGACGGTGAGCGCAAGGTCGATATCCTTGGCCGGGTCGGCGGAAATCCGCTTCGACTGGTCCAGCTCCAGCCCCAGGTGCATGCCACCCTGCAAGTCGAGGCCGAGCTTGAGCGGCACCTGCCTGATCAGGCTGTCGCGCATGACGCCGTCGGCGCCCTTGATCCGCTCGGTGATGGTCCGCGGAAACAGGGCGGCGGCCGAGGCGAGGGCCATGGCGCCGATGAGAATGAGTCGGGTTTTCAGGGAAGTAACGATCATGCCGGTGTGGGCCCGTCTAGGCGCGTGCTGCGCGAGTGAGATCAATCTGGGACTGCTGCCGCTCCAGTGCTTCCCGCGCGGCGACCTGGTCCCGCTCCAGTTGCTGCGTCAGCTCTCCGACCGACCCGAACCGGGTCACGTCACGAAGCCGTTCCACCCACTCGACGCGCACCCACTGACCATACAGGTCAGCGTTCACGCCAAAGAGATGCACCTCCACACTGCGCCGCGTCTCACCGAACGTCGGCTTGGAACCCTGATTCAGCATTCCGCCGGCCGAGCCGCCGGCCCACTCCACCCGTGCCGCATACACCCCATCAGGCGGCAGCAGCTTCCGCTCCGGGTAATCGCCCACGTTGATCGTCGGAATGCCGATCGTGCGCCCCCGACCATGACCCCGCACCACTCGGCCGCTCAGCGTGTACGGCCGGCCCAGCAGCCGGTGTGCCGAGCGCAGATCACCACCGGCCACGGCGCGACGGATTGCGGTACTCGAGATGTCATGCCCACCGAGCTGCACCACATCCACCACATCGACCGCGAAGCCGTCGCTCTCCCCCAGCCGGCGCAACGTGTTCACGTCACCGCTCCGCCCCCGGCCAAATCCGTGATCGTGGCCGATCACCAGTTCCCGCATCCCGCAGCGGTGGATCAGCACGTCCCGGACGAACTGTTCCGGTGACATTCCCGCCAGCGTCCGGTCGAACCGGAGGAAGACCACGTAGTCCAGTCCGGTCATCGCGAGGATCTCGCGTCGCTCCGGGCCAGTTGTCAGCATCGGCGGCGCGGCTTGCGGGTTCACGATTTCCAGCGGGTGCGGTTCGAACGTCACCAGGACGCTCTTCCGGTCCGCGGCCTTGGCCCGCTTCACGATCTCCTCGAGCACTGCCAGGTGCCCGAGATGCACGCCGTCAAAGGTGCCGACGGTCACCACGGTCCCGTTCGGATGCTGCGGCAGCACCGGCATCAGCTCGCCGCCGCCTCCAGCACCACCTGGGGGCGGAACTCCGCACCCTCCACCCGGCCGATCGCGATCAGCCGGTCCCCCGGCGCCACCGCCGCGCTCCACTCGGAACCGCCGGCAGCACCGCGGATCATCACCCGATCCACCGGGCATGACACCGCTCGACCAAACCCCAGGTCGCACGCCTCGCGCTCCGTCACCGCCAGCCGATCAAGGTGCCCTAACACGTCCAGCGGTGGCAGCAGCACCGTGTCCGGTCCAATGGCATCGAGCGCGACCGCATCCGACACCCGGAGCCCGCCGATCGCCTCGCGCCGCAACGCCGCCAGATGCGCCCCAACGTGAAGCCGCTCGCCCAGGTCCCGCGCCAGCGCCCGTACATAGGTCCCGGCACTGACCGTGGCCCGGAAGCGGAGCTCCGGATAGTCGTACCCGACCAGCTCCACCGCGTGGACCACGACATCGACCTCCGCAAGCTCCACCGCTTCCCCCCGGCGTGCCTTCGCGTAGCTCCGTTCCCCGTCAACGTGCTTGGCCGAGAAGGCCGGTGGCCGCTGTCGCTGCGGACCGACAAAGGATTCGAGGACCGACTCAACCAGCATCCGGTCTGGCGGACTAACCGCCTGACCGTCTACCCGCCCAATCGCCGAATCGCCCAATCGCCCGATCGCCGGTTCCCCGGTCGCATCATCGGTCGTCGTCGCCAGTCCGAGCCGAGCGGTCGCGAGATACTGCTTGCGATCTCCCTCGATGAACCGTGCCAGCCGCGTCGCCCGCCCAAGCAGCAGCACCATCAGACCGGTGGCGAAGGGATCCAGGGTGCCGGTGTGCCCGACCTCACGGGTGCGGAGGACTCGACGTACCCGCGCCACGACATCGTGACTGGTCGGGCCGGCGGGCTTGTCCACCAGCAGCACTCCGGTCAGTCGGGCTGCTCCCTCTTGATCTCTCCCAGGATCTGGTTGATCCGGGCCGCATGCTGCAATCCCAGATCCAGCTCGAAGCGGATCTCCGGCACCAGCCGTGTCGTCACCGCCTTGCCCAGCCGGCTGCGAAGGAATCCCGCCGCACTGTTCAGCCCCTCGAGCGCCCGGGCCTGTTCCGCGTCGTCTCCCATCACGCTGACGCGCACCGTCGCCACCGAAAGTTCGTTGGTCACGCGCACGTCGGTCACCGTCACGAAGCCGATCCGGGGATCCCGCAATTCGGTCAGGAGCGCGTCGGCGACGACCTGCCGCACGACCTCCGCCACCTGGTCCGGCCGACGGCTCGAACCCTTCATAGGACAGTCACCACCGTATCCAGAATGCGTACCCCATCCGCGGCGTCCACCACCCGGTCCGCGGCCCGCAGCGTCTCTTCCGCCACCCGGCGATCCGATCCCACCGTGCTGCAGGCGATCCCGGCCCGCTGCCACAGCTCCTGATGCGCCACCTCGGCCACCGCGACATTGAGCGAACGCTTCAGGTCGGCCTTGAGTGACTGCAGCACGGAGCGCTTGTCCTTGAGCGACTGGCACCCCTCGAGCTGCAGCTCCCACGTCTGCACCAGCACCACCATCGAGGAACTGTCCCGGCTCATCCCGCCGCGGTCGCCGCGGTGCTGCCGGCGAGCGTCCGCTTGATCTCGTCGACCCGGAAGGACTCGATCATGTCCCCGACCTTCACGTCATTGAAGTTCTCGACCCCGATGCCGCACTCCATCCCCTCGCGGACTTCCTTGACGTCGTCCTTGAAGCGCTTGAGGCTGGAGAAATTCCCGGTGTAGATCGGCACGCCGTCGCGCACGATGCGCGCCTTGGTGCCGCGGGTAATCACGCCGCTCTTCACCTGACAGCCGGCGATGGTGCCGACCTTGGTCACCTTGAAGAGCTGCAGCACGACCGCGTCGCCCAGCAGCACTTCCTTGCTCTCCGGCTTGAGCAGCCCCTCGAGGGCATTGCGGACGTCGTCCACCGCCTCGTAGATGATGCGGTAGGTGCGGACGTCGACCTGCTCCCGTTCCGCCGCGTTGCGCGCGCCGGCATCGGGACGGACGTTGAAGCCGATGACGATGGCTCCCGAGGCCTTGGCGAGCAGAACGTCGCTCTCGCTGATGGACCCGACGCCACGATGCACGATATCCACCCGGACCTCGCTGGTGGACAGCTGGCCCAGCGCGTCCGCCAGTGCCTCGGCCGGACCACCCTGGTCCGCCTTGATGATGAGGCGCAATGCGCCCATCTGGCCCTGGGCCAGCGCGCGGGAGATGTCCTCGAGCGAGCCGCCGCGGGCGGTACGCCGGGTCATCGCTTCGCGCTCCAGGCGCTGACGCTTCTGGGCGATCTCCCGGGCCTCGACTGCATCGGCAACGACGGTGAAGATGTCGCCCGGTGACGGCACGCCCTCGAAGCCGAGGATCTGGACCGGCGTCGAAGGACCGGCGGTCTTGACCGTCTTGCCCCGCTCATCGAACAAGGCGCGCACCCGGCCGGAGAACCGGCCGCAGATGAAGTTGTCGCCGACCTTGAGGGTGCCCTTCTGGACCAGGATCGTCGCCACCGGGCCCTTGCCCGGATCCAGCGTCGCCTCGACCACCGTGCCGGTGCCAGCCCGGTCCGGGTTGGCCTTGAGATCCAGCAGTTCAGCCTGCAGCAGCACCTGCTCCAGCAACTGCTCGACGTTGGTGCCCTTCTTGGCCGAAATCGCGGTCGACAGCACCTGACCCCCGAAGTCTTCCAGCACGACGTTCTGCGCCAGCAGGTCCTGTTTCACCTTCTGCACATTGGCCGCCGGCAGGTCGATCTTGTTGATCGCGACGATCATCGGCACGCCGGCATTCCGGGCGTGGCTGATCGCTTCCACCGTCTGCGGCATCACGGCGTCCTCCGCCGAGACGACCAGCACGACGATGTCGGTGACCTGCGCTCCGCGGGCACGCATGGCGGTGAACGCCTGGTGACCAGGGGTGTCGAGGAAGGTGATTTCCTTCTTGTTGGGTAGTGTGACGTGATACGCGCCGATGTGCTGCGTGATCCCGCCCGACTCGCCAGCCACGACGTTGGCCTTGCGGATGTAGTCGAGCAGACTGGTCTTGCCGTGGTCGACGTGGCCCATGATGGTCACGACCGGCGGCCGGGGCACCATGCCTTCCGCCGACTCCTCCACCACTTCCATATCGGCGGGCGCGGCGTAATCGGCCTCGCGGGTGGCCTGGAAGCCGAACTCGGAGGCAATGATCTCGATCTGGTCGAAATCGAGCCGCTGGTTGACGGTGACCATCAGACCGAGGCCCTTGAAGGCCAGCTGCACGATCTGGGTGGCGGGGACCTTCATCAGGCCGGCGAGTTCGGAGACCGAGATGAACTCGTTGACCCGGATGCGGGTCTTCTCCCGCTCCCGCTCCTCCTTGTCCCGCGCCAGTTGCTCCCGGGCGCTCGAGTCGTCGCGCCGCATGCCCCGCTTGGCGGGACCCCGCATGCCGGCCAGCGTCTTCTCGATATTCGCCAGCACCGAATCCTGATCGTTGTTCTTCTTCTTCTTGGCCTTCTTCCGCGCCGCTCCCTTCTCGGCATCGGGACCGAAACTGCGCGCCACCGGCGCGCCGGGCACCTGGACCGGCCGCGACGGACCACCACTCGGCGGGCCGGAGCGCTGTCCACCAGGACCGCCGGTACGCTGGCCGGGCGGGCCAGACCGCGGGCCACCCTGCCCGCCCCCTGGACGCTGGCCCTGGGTGCCGGGATTGCTGGAGCTGTACGCCGGCGTTGGCCGCTGGAAGCGCGGAACTCCGCCACCGGGGGGCGCGACTGGACGGGGAATGCGGGTCGGAATCCGTGGCAGACCACTGCTGGTGATGCGCGGCGGAATCGGGGGCAGCTCAGGCTGTGGCGGCTTCGGGGCGACCGGCTCAGTGGCGCTCGCTTCCACCTCGGCGGGCTCCTCGGGCAACAGTGGCGGCAGCTCCTTGAACAGCGCCTTGGCGCGCTCCTCGATCGAGGACGGCAGCACCGGCTCATCCTTCTTCTCGATCGGGCGGGCCAGCTCGAGCGCTTCGGCTCGCAACGCGTCCGCGGCCCGCTCTGCCTCGTGGACCGCCTCGACTTCGGCGACTTCGGCCGCCGTGCGACGGCGCTTGGCCGGCTTCCCCGCCTCGGAGACGAGTGCCTCCGGCTCAGCGGGCTTCACCGCCTTTTTCCGCCCCTTCTTGGGGGCAGGCTCCGCCGAGGCCAGCGCCAGCTTCCGCTTCTCACGCTCCCAGCGAACCCGGATGGCGGACACCTGCGAATCTTCGAGCGACGACATATGCGTCCGCACGAAGATGTTCATGTCCTTGAGCATCGTCATGAGCTGCTCGGCGGACACGGCGAATTCTGCTGCGAGATCATGTACTCGAGTCTTTACCACTCACGCCTCCCTGTGGACGCTGCCCGGGGCCGCCCCTGCGAGCCCCTTGGCCAACGCCCGATCCAACACGCCGGCGACCATCACACCCGGTCGTCCTAACCGGGCGCCGATCGCCTCTGCCGACGGCCCCGCCAGGAGCAGGACGCCCCGGGCCACCGCCAGTCGTACCACCTTCTCCTGCGCCCGCGGACTCGCATCCACGGCGACTACCAGGCAAGCGAATCGATCCGCCTGCAACCCCTCCCGAACCTGGTCCACGCCAATTACCACCTTCCGGGCCCGATACCCCAGGCCGAGGAGGCGGAGCAGCGCCTCACCCGGCGGGAGGGGCGTCTTCGGTTCCATCTTCGGTCGTCAGCGCCGTCAAGAACGCCATCAACTGCTCGGCGCGCTCCGTGGTCATGTCCGGTATCCGCTCGATGTCCTCGCGGTCGAGGTCGAGCACGTCCCGCAGCGTCTGGTAGCCGGCGCCATTGAGGAACGCCAGCAACTCCGGCGAGAGGCCCTGCAGTTCGGCCAGCGGCAACTGCATGACCGCTTCGTCTTCCGGCGGCAGCGGCGCGAACAATGGCCCCTCACCACCACGCTCCAGCCATTCGCGGCTGGAGTAGAGATCGATCTTCCAGCCGGTCAGTTCCGAGGCGAGCCGGACGTTCTGCCCGTTGCGGCCGATCGCCAGCGAAAGCTGGTCCTCATCGACCACCGCCTGAATCGTCTTGTTAGCCGGATCGGAGAACACCTTGGCCACGCGGGCCGGCGCCAGCGCCAGTCGGGCAAAACGCTCCGGATCGGGCGACCACGGCACAATGTCGATCCGCTCGCCGCCGAGTTCATTGACGACCGCCTGCACCCGCGAGCCCTTGAGGCCGACGCAGGCCCCCACCGGATCGATCGCATCGTCGCGCGAGATCACGGCAATCTTGGTGCGACTGCCGACTTCGCGGGCCCAGGCCCGGATCTCGACGATCGCCTGTTGAATCTCGGGGACTTCCAGCTTGAAGAGCGCCTTGACGAACAGCGGATCGGCCCGGGAGAGAATCAGCCGGGGACCCTTGGGCGTCTCCTCGAGGCGCTTGAGCACCGCCCGGATCGTGTCGCCCTGATGGTACTTCTCCCGGTGGTTCTGCTCGCGGTAGGGAATGATCGCTTCCGCCTCGCGGAACTTGTTCAGCATGATGACCAGCTTGCCCCGCTCGATCTGCTGGACTTCGCCGGAGAGCAGCTCGCCCACCTTGGAGGCGAACTCGTCGCGAATCCGGGTGCGCTCGCCTTCGCGGACCCGCTGGATGATGCGCTGCTTGGCCGCCTGCACCGCCAGCCGGCCGAACTCGGCGAACGGCACCTGCTCTTCCAGCATGTCGCCGATCGCGAAATCGGGATCTTCGTACTGGGCCTCTTCCAGCGCGATCTGGCAGCTCGCATCCTCGACCGTCTCCACCACCTGTCGGAGCCGGATGACCTTCAGCGCACCCTTCAGCTCGTCGTACTCGAGTTCGAAGCGCACGTTGGGGCCGTACCGCCGGGCCAGCGCGGCATGAATGCCATCGCGGAGCAGGTCGAGCAGCTCCGCACGATCAAGCTGTTTCGCGGCGGTGAGCTCGCGAATCGCGGTCAGCACCTCGGGGGAACCGGACATCCCGTATCTCCTACACCTGGCGCCCGCGGCGGGGAATCGCCGGCGGGGACTCGTCTGACAACAGGGCTTCCTTGATATCCGACAGTGCCACCCGGGCCACCTGGCCGTCGGGGAGCTTGAGTTCGACCTGATCCTCGTCCATGAGCTGCACGATTTCCGCGACCGGACTACCCACCACGCCGCGCGCCGTCAGCTTCACCTTGCGGCCCACATACTGCCGCCAATGTTCGGGGAAGCGCACCGGCCGCTCGATGCCCGGGCTGGAGACTTCCAGCTGGGGCAGGCACCCGGCCGGGCCCGTCGCAATCAGCATGCGCTCCAACGCACGACTCACCGTCTGGCAATCGCCGGCGGTGACCCCATGGCCCGGCGTACTGCCCGGGCGATCAATCCGTAGCTTGATGGCGGGTCGCGCGGGCGGGCCGGAACGCCGGAACTCGATCAGATCGAATCCCAGCTCGGCGACGTGACGGCGGACAGCCTCGAGCAGCGGGTCGGACAAAGTGGCCATGGTGCCGAAAAAAAATGTGGGGGAACTCCCCCACATCGCCGCACGACCCAGCTGGAGTTCCCCGGACAGCGCGCGAAGTATAGAGAAGGGACGGGGTTTCGTCAATTCCGAGGCTCAGGGAGAGCTCCTCACCCTCCCCGTTTCCTGCGTACCCGGTCGATGTCCGCGATCATCGCCGGGACCGCCCGGGCGATGGCCACACTCGTCGTCGCAAACCCATTGGTTTTGCGACTTTGGGCCACGAGGCTGAATCCCGCGTTCTGAAAGGTGTATGACGGCGATCCCTCCCGAAGGGACATCTCATCGGCCAGGATCAGGGCATTGTGGATGCAGGCGGGTAGCGTCGTCCCGGCCTCATCCATCTCGTCCTCAAGGTCTGCGAAGTCGATGTTGTCCTCGTCCCCGTCATCCCCATCATCATGGAGGGCCTGCAGAATCGCGCCCTGCAGTTCCGTCAGACTGTAGTCATCATCGGGCGCGAACTGACCACCGTCGGAGACCTCGATGTCATCCAGTTCCGCATTGAGATATTCGCCGAGTTGAGCATCGCTGTAGTCATCAAGTTCATGGTCCGGTCTGACGCGAAACTCTCCCAGCGCGAGTCCCGCTCCTGCCAGGAGGACGACCAGGCCCAGCTTCACCGCGCGGTTCCACATCATCGACCTCCTCAACTCCAGTTGCGTCCGCCCCGCTTCCCGCCAGCCATTCTGCACCGAGCGCCGAACCGAGGCAAGGGCGGCCGTCACCGTGATCCCGCACCCGCCGCGTGACTTGCGCCACGCCACAGCGCAGCACAACCTTCGGCGGCTCGGCACCTGCCCCCGTCGAGCAGCGATCCAGCAGCTTCACCCCCTCAGTTCCAGGTGCTTCACCGGCATGGACCACGACGCGACCGGCATGCGTTTCGAACTGAGCCACGACACCATCGCCCGCCAGGTCTTCGACAAGGCCTCGGCCGAGGCGCAGACCCGGCGCAAGATCGAGAAGTACATCCGCGACCGGCTCCTGATGTATCGCGAGCGCGGCTCGCTGCTGACGCGGGACGACCTCGAGTACATCCATCCGTACCTGGACGCGATCCAGGCAGATCCGGAGGAGCGGTCATTCATCGCCGAGAGCGAGCGATCGTATCGCCGCAAGCGCAACCGGCTTCGCATCACGGTCACCGCCGTCATCGCGGTTCTCGCCGCTTCCACCGTCATTTCAGTCGTGGCACGTCACGCCGCCCGGGTGCAGGCCGACCTCGCCGCGTCACGACAACTGGTCGCCCGGACCATCACCGCGACGGACCAGGGCGTGCTCGATCTCGCGGCACTGCTCGCGGTGGAAGCCAGTCGATTCGCCGAGGCACGTTCGCCACTCCTGACCTGGCACCTGACCACGACGCAGGTGCGCGGCTACCTGCAGCGACACACCGACGCGGTCAGCAGTACAGCCTTCAGTCCCGACGGCCGGACCCTTGCCTCCGCCAGCTGGGACAGCACCGTACTCCTCTGGGATGTCGCCAGCCGCCAGCCGCTCGGTGCTCCCCTGCGCGGGCACACCGGCCTGGTCAACGGCGTCGCCTTCAGTCCCGACGGACGGACCCTCGCGTCGGCCACCGAGGACAGCGCCGTCATCCTGTGGGATGTCGACAGCCGAAAACAGCGCGGCGATCCCCTCCGCGGACATACCAGCGCCGTCGAGAGCGTTGGGTTCAGCCCCGACGGCCAGACCCTCGCCTCGGCGGGTGACGACGGTACGATCATCCTCTGGGACCTCGGTCGAGGGCAGCCGCTCGGCCCGCCGCTCAGCGGTCACCGCGGCACAGTCACCAGCGTCGCCTTCAGTCCCGACGGGCAGACGCTCGCCTCAACCAGTGCCGACAGCACCGTCATCCTGTGGGACGTCAAAGGCCGGAAGTCGATCGGAGCGCCACTCTCGGGCCACACCGGCATCATCAACAGCGTCGCGTTCAGCCCCGACGGCCGGAGCCTCGCTGCAGCGACCGAGAACGGCACCGTCATCCGCTGGGACGTCAGGAGCCGACAGCGGATCGGCGATCCCCTGAGCGGACACACCGAGGTCGTCACCAGTGTCGCGTTCAGCCGGGATGGCCGGACCCTCGCCTCGGCGAGCTGGGACGGCGCCGTCATCCTGTGGGATCTCAGGAGCCGGCAACCGACCGGCACGACGCTGCGGGGACACACCGGCGTGGTCACCAGCGTCGCATTCAGTCCCGACGGCCAGACCCTCGCCTCCGCGAGCGAGGACGGCAAAGTCATCCTGTGGGATGTCGACCGCCAGCAGCGCTTCGGTGAGGCACTGCGCGGACACACCGGCAGGGTGAACAGCCTCGCATTCAGCCCCGACGGCCGGACGCTGGCCTCGTCGAGCGATGACAGCACGATCATCCGGTGGGATGTCGCCAGCCGAACGCCACGCGGTCCACCACTGCGAGGGCCCACCGATGCCGTCTTGAGCCTCTCGTTCAGCCCCGACGGCAAGACGCTGGCCTCGGCAAGCTGGAATGGCACGATCCTGCTCTGGGATATCGCACGGCAGGCGCCGCTCGGCACGCCGATGCGTGGACACACCGGTGGGATCAACAGCGTCGCCTTCAGCGCTGACGGCAGGAGGCTCGCGTCGGCCAGCGACGACAGCACGATCATCGTGTGGGACGACCTTGCGGGCCAGCGCACCGGCGTCGCGAAGACCGGACACACCGGCGCGGTCTTGAGTGTCGGCTTCAGCCCGGACGGGCAGAGCCTCGCATCGGCGAGCGAGGATGGGCAGGTCGTCCTCTGGGATGTTCGGGCCGGTCAGACCGGGGCCGAGCCGCTGTTCGGCGACAACAGCAGTCTCGCAAGCGTCGCGTTCAGCCCGGATGGCAGGACGCTCGCCGCCGCCAGTCAGGCGGGCAAGGTCATTTTGTGGGACGTCGCGCGCCGCCGCTGGCTCGGTGCGCCCCGGCGCGGGCACACCGGTGCCGTCCTCGGCGTCGCCTTCAGCCCCGACGGCGAGACCCTCGCCTCCGCGAGCGCCGACAGCAGCGTCATCCTGTGGGATCTCGCGCGCCGGCAGCGGCGGGGCGAGGCGCTCCGCGGACACACCGGCGCCGTCCTGGCCGTCGCTTTCAGCCCCGATGGCCAGACCCTCGCGTCGGCGAGCGCCGACAGCACGGTCATCCTGTGGGACATTTCGCTGGGGTCGCTGGTGCAGCGCGCCTGCGCCTTTGCCGGCCGCAACCTCTCGCTGGCCGAATGGCGCCAGACTTTTGGTGATGCCGCGTATCGACGGACCTGCCGCGAGTGGGACGCGGGAGATGGGGCGCCCGCCAATGCCCCCGTGAGCAGCACCCGATGAGCACGCCCGTCGTCTTCCTCGCGTTCGCCAACGACGCCGATGCGCACCTCGATCTCCTGAAGAACGAGAGCAAGAACGTCTTCGCTGCGCTGCGCGAACTCGACCGGCAGGAGTTCGTCAAGGTGCACCGCGAGGAAAGCGCCGGCATCGACGATCTCTTCGACGCCCTGAGCGGGTTCAAGGACCAGGTCGCGGTGTTTCACTACGGGGGTCACGCCGACGGCATGACGCTCCGGCTGGAAGGCGGCGCGGCGCATGCGGGCGGAATCGCGGGGCTGCTGGGCGAGCAGACCAACTTGAAGCTCGTGTTCCTGAATGGCTGCGCCACCCGGCCGCAGGTGGAGAAACTGCTGGCGGCGGGGGTCAAGGCGGTCATCGCGACGTCGGTGCCGATTCGCGACGACAAGGCGACGGAATTCGCCGCCCGATTCTACCAGGCGCTCGCCAGTCGGCGGACGATCGGCCAGGCGTTTGCGCTTGCCCAGGCCTTTCTCCAGACCAAGTACGGCGACGTCCGCGAGGTCGGGGTCGTCAAGCTCCGCGGCGTGGACATGGGAGCGGCGGTTGCGGCGGGCGACATGATCCCATGGGGGCTCTACGTAAAGGAGGAGCACGAGGCCGACGTGGTGAACTGGAAGCTGCCGTACTATCAGGCGGTAGGGCTGACGCCGGACCTGATCCAGTACATCAACAGCAGTTTCACCGCCAATCGCTTCATCATGCAGGTGCTGGACGAGATGGCCCGCTACAATCCGGACATCAACACGCAGATGATGGAAGTGCGTGGCGGCGAGTCGGTGAAGCGCGATTCGCGCGAATACCCGGAACTCATCGTCCGGAACTTCCCCTGGCCGCTTGGCAGTCAGATCCGCCTCCTGCGGCAGCAGGACAGTCCTGGCGCCGAGCGCCTCGAAAATCTGGTCAGCGCCTACGTCCGGACCTCGCAGCTCCTCTACTACATCCTGCTCTCCAACCTCTGGGAGCAGAGCCGGCTGAAGCGCATCACGGTGCCGCAGCCCTTCGACGCCGGCCTGACGCTGGATGCGGCCGCCTTTGCCAAGTTCGACTTCCTGGCGAAGACGATCGAACTCTACCGGCTCTTTCACGACCAGGGCGTGGCGCCGTACGTCGCCGAGTATGAACGGGTGGCGGCGGCGTGGGATGATGCCGCTGCGCCGCTTCAGAAGGCTCACGCCTATCTGGAGGAGCTCCGTACGGCACTGCAGGGGAGCGCTCCGCCGACGGACCTGGAGCAGCGCTGCCTCACGGCGGAGCAGGCGCTGTCAATCGTGCTGCGCGCGGCCGCCTTTCTCGCCAGCTACCGCATGCTCACGGTCCGGAACATCGCGGTCGAAGCGACCCGCTTCGAGGCGGTGAAGTACGAGCTGGACCTGGGCCCGCTCAACGCGGTCGACAGCAGCGCCCTCGGCCTCTATCAGGACGTCGCCCGCCGCCGGAAGGCACGGCTCAGCAACAGCCAGTCGATCGTGCTCGCCCGGGATGAGGACAAGCTGGACGACTGCCTCAACCTCTCGCCGTTCATCATCGACAAGAACACCTTCGTGAGTGTCAAGAAAGGTGAAGGGGCCGACACCGCCCGCCTGGCGCACATCTTCATGCTCTCCTATGTGGAAGCGGGCCGGCTGGTCTATCTCGCCGTCGACCACGGGATTCGTTACGCCCTCGAGAACGACCGGGACCGGGTCCACACCGACATGACGCGCGAGGACTTCACCGAAGGGCGCAACCTCACGCCGAGCGCCAGCGCACCCGATCCCTTTGGGCTCGGCGCCAGCGGGGGAGTCGCGCCGACCCCGAAGGGATCGCCGGCCGAAAGCGGCGTGAAGGTCTTCCAGGTGCTGCGGGACCAGCTGGAGTCGTGTGTCGCCGACCTGGGAGCGGCCTCATGAGCCAGAGCCCGTTCAAGTTCCTCGACGCGTACCAGAAGGAGGACGCGGACCGCTTCTTCGGGCGGGAGCGCGAGACGGCCCAGCTTTACAACGCGGTGCATGCGTCGAACCTGGTGCTGGTGTACGGCGCGTCGGGGACCGGCAAGACCAGCATCATCAACTGCGGGCTGGGGAATCAGTTCGTCGACTCTGACTGGCTCCCGCTGTATGTCAGGCGCGGCACCGACCTCAACCGGTCCCTGGAGCGCGAGATCACCGGCGCCATGAAGCAGGCGGGCCCGGCCGGTGAGGCATCGATCACCGAGCGGCTCCGTGCGCTCTACCTCGACCACTATCGTCCGGTCTACCTCATCTTTGATCAGTTCGAAGAGCTGTTCATCTCAGGGAGTGTCGCGGAGCAGCTGCTCTACTATGGGGCGCTGCGGCAGATTCTTGCGGCGGGTACCGCGTGCAAGGTGCTGATCGTCATCCGGGAGGAGTACATCGCCTATCTGTCGGCGCTGGAAAAGGTGATCCCGGGGCTGTTTGATAACCGGCTCCGGATCGAGAAAATGAATGATGCGAACCTGGGCCGGATCATCGTCGGCACGGCGGGCGCGGCCGGCATCACGATCACTGATCCGCCGGCGACCGCATCCGCCATCCTCGAGAATATCCGCGACCGCCGCACCGGGATCGACCTCACCAATCTGCAGGTCTATCTCGACCGGCTGTGGCGCGCCGACCTGGAACGGCAAGGGACCGGTACACCGTCGACGGTGACCTTCGACCCGTCGCTGGTCGAGCGGGTGGGCAAACTGGGGAATGTCCTCTCCGCCTTCCTGGATGAGCAGTTGGCGATCATCGAGGCGGCGCTCCTCAAACGCGGGGTGGCGCAGCCGCAGGGCATCCCGCTCGAGGTGCTGTTCGCGCTGGTGACCGAGGAGGGGACGAAGCGGAACCTCGACGTCCCGGCGATACTCGACGCGCTGCCGGGGAACGGCAGCATCGGCGAGCCGCACCTGCGCTTCTGCCTGGCGGAGCTGGAGCGGGTGCGGCTGGTGCGTCCGCTGGCGGGGGGGTGAGCCCGGGCCTGGCCTTGGATTGTCATCCCACCAATAACCTCTCTCCGCGCGCCATCGCCGGATTGGCAAAGCTGTCTTAGGCCCCGGGCTCGTCTAGGTTGGGCTGTCGGTCCTCCGGATCAGCCCGAGATACGCCACCATCCGCCCATCAGCTCCCTTGCTGGCCCGATGACTGTAGAACTTCTGCCGGTCATGCGCCGAGCACCATTGTGATGTTGATAAAGAATCGATGCCGAGCGCCTTCGCTTGAGCTGCCAGCACGGCACGAAGATCTGTGTGCCACGGCCCAGGTCCTTCGTTCAGTTTTCCACAGCTATTCATCACATCATAACCTACTTCATAGCACTCGCCACAAATACCTACCCCACAGTGCATTACAATGTTGTGCACATCTGTTCCACAATGCTCAACCAAAGTCGAGACGCCGCGCTCAAGAATCCCGGCTGCTGTCCCTCGCCAGCCACTGTGGAGCAGCGAAATGGCACGATGTACCGGGTCAACAAGGTAAATCGGGATACAGTCAGCAACGGTGACGGTGAGCAGGATTCCGACAGTCGAAGTGGCGTGCCCGTCGACCCCATCCACTTGAATCCAGCGTTCTCCGGCTCCACCTTGGTCCTGCCAGGAGACCTGAGTCTGGTGCACCTGGTGGCCCAGCACTGTGACACCAAACCCGGGCTCGACGCGCCGGAAGGCCCGCCAGCGGGTCATGGTCTCCTCCACCGGTGAGCCGTTCCAAAGCCCGAGGTCGAACCCCCGTCCTCCGCCCTCCCCCCGCCCAGTGATCCCGGCGACCACGCCGAAGCGCTCCCTCCAGCCGGGGATCTCGAACCGGGGGACGGGCCCAGAAATGGGGACTTCGCGGACGGGGAGAGGCATGGATGGATGAATGAAAAATATGGGTAGGGGCGGACCCATTGGCCCGCCCCGTCACGTGCCTGGAGGGCGGACCAATGGGTCCGCCCTACCTCGCCAGCGGTGTTACTCCAGGCGTTCCAAATCCGCCCCCAACGCCCGCAGCCGGACGTCGATCTGCTCGTAGCCCCGCTCGATCTGGCCCACGTTGTGGATGGTGCTCTGGCCGTCGGCGGCAAGGGCCGCCAGCAGCATGGCCATCCCGGCGCGGATGTCGGGCGACTCCACCGTGCCCCCCCGCAGCTGGGATGGGCCGGAGATGACCGCGCGGTGCGGGTCACACAGGACAATCCGGGCCCCCATACCGATCAGCTTGTCCACGAAGAACAGCCGCGACTCGAACATCTTCTCGAAGATCAGCACCATGCCCTCGCACTGGGTCGCGGTGACCACACCGATGGACATGGCATCCGCTGGAAACGCCGGCCACGGCCCATCCTCCAGCTTGGGCACGTGACCACCGAGGTCGGGACGGATCCGCCGTTCCTGGTCAGCATCGACAATCAGCCGCTGCCCATCGAGCCGGGGCCGCACACCCAGTCGCTCAAATCCCAGCAGTGTGCTCCGCAGATCGTCGGGCCGCACATCCTCAATGGTGATCGGGCTGTTGGTCACGGCGGCGAGGCCGATAAAGCTCGCGATCTCGATATGATCCGGGCCGATGGCATAGGAGGTTCCGGTGAGGCTCTTCCCCCCCTCGATGGTATAGACGTTTGTCCCGATCCCCTCGATCGATGCCCCCATCGCCACCAGGAGGCGGGCGACGTCCTGCACATGCGGCTCGGCGGCGGCATTCCTCAGGACGGTCCGTCCCTTCGCCATGACGGCGGCCATCAGCGCGTTCTCCGTCCCTGTCACGCTTGGTTCGTCGAGAAAGATGTCCGCTCCGACCAGCTGCTTCGTCTCGATCGTGTAGTGAGCGCCAACCAGGAGCGAGGCGCCGAGCTGCTCCAGCGCCAGGAAGTGGGTATCGACCCGGCGCCGGCCGATGACATCCCCTCCGGGCGGCGGCAGCATGACCTTCCCGAACCGGGCCAGCAGCGGGCCGGCGAGGAGAATCGAGGCGCGAATCCCGGCGCACAGCTCCGGATTGAGCGGCTTGTCCGTGGCGCTCCGGGTGTCGATCCGCACCACGTTGGGACCGGTCCACTCGATCGTCGCGCCGAGATCGGCCACGAGGGCGAGCATGGTCTCGACATCGCGGATGCGCGGCATGTTGGACAGCACGACGGGACCGTCGGCGAGGAGCGTCGCTGCGATGGCGGGAAGGGCGGCATTCTTGTTGCCCGCGGGGCGAATCGAGCCAGCCAGGGGCCGGCCGCCACGGACGAGGAAGCGAAGAGGCATGGCGTAAACTCATGGCGCATGGTGCGAGCGTCAAGCGGGGCCTGCTATCTTTCCTGCCGCAGTCCTTTCCAGGAGATCCGGGATGCTCATGTTCCTTCAGGCCGTCCCCGCCAGCGGGTGGGTCGGTCCCACGATGGCCATATCACTTGCGATCATCGCGCTGGCGTTTGTGGTGATTGCCGCAGCGACCGCCCTCACGGCCAAACAGGCCACCAGCGAGATCCAGAAGCTTTCCTCCGTCCTCGCCGGCCTTCGCACCGACCTGTCGCCGGCGCTCTCCGCGGTGGCCCTGGTCTCCGGCGAGGGGCACAAGCTCGCCACGCTGGTGGGCACGGAGGCCGAGGAGATCGTGCTGGCGAGTCGTCGGTTCCGCGAAGGGGTGAACGACCGGATCGCCCGGCTCGATGCGGTCTATGAGGTGTTGGGCGAGGAAGTGGAGGAGACGGCGCTGGAGCTGGCAGTTACGCTCCGAAGAGTCCGGAGTGGCGCGGGATGGTTCGGCATGTTGCGGCGCCTCCTGGGCCGCGGCCGCAGCCGTTGAAACAGCGTTACTTCTATGCGGCGCTGGGCATTGTCGTCGCCCTGGCGCTGCTCCACCCCGCCCCGCTCCACGCCTGGACGCCGGGCACGCACATCTATCTCGGTGAGGCGGTGCTGGGCAACCTGAACCACCTGCCCGCCGCGGTCGCCGACCTCATTCGCGCCTTTCCCTTCGATTTTCTCTACGGCAACATCGCCGCCGACAGCTCCATTGCCAAAAAGTACGCCCCGGTCGGACGACACTGCCATAGCTGGCACGTCGGCCAGGAAATCTACGACAAGGCCCGGACCGATTCGCTCCGCGTCTTTGCCCTCGGCTACCTGAGCCACCTCGCCGCCGACGCCGTCGCCCACAACTACTTTGTGCCGCGCCAGCTCGTGCTCACCAGCTCCAGTACCGGGCTGGGACACTCCTACTGGGAATCGCGCTTCGAAACGCCGCTCGGCGACCGGTTCTCGCGCACAGCGAAAGAAGTCATTCTCCTCGACCATGGACCGGCCGATGGTCACCTCGATCTGCTGATTGCCCCGACCATCTTTTCGGTCAAGACCAACCGGCGGCTGTTCCGCGGCATGGTGCACCTAACCGAGTCCCAGGGGTGGCAGCGGGCGTTTCAGGTCGCCGACAAGCGCAGTCGCTGGGGATTGCCGACGAAGGACGTCGAGGGTCACCTGGCGCTGTCGTTCGAATTCGTGATGGACCTGCTCGCCAATCCGGATGCTGAGCCGCGCCACCTGGATCCGGCCGGCGAGAAGGCGCTGGGCGCGGCCAAGCGCATGCGGCGTGAGGCGCTGCTGGCGGGCGGATGGCGCGACGCGGAACGGATGCGGGCGACGGCCGAGCAACACTTTGGCCTGCCGGAGCACCGGCTCCCCTACTGGAGTGGCGCCACCGTGTCCCGGCCCTGGCGGCCGGACGGCGCGGGATGACGGTTCCCGCCGCGTTCGACCCGCTCTTCCTTGAGCTGCAGGAGGCGCTCGTCGGCCGCTACTCACTCGAGCGTGAACTGGGTCGCGGCGGGATGGGCATCGTCTACCTCGCGCGCGACGTGCGCCTCGACCGGCTCGTCGCCATCAAGCTGCTCCCTCCCGCCCTCGCCGCCCGCGACACCTTGCGCGATCGTTTCCTCCGCGAGGCCCGCACCGCCGCGCGGCTCTCGCACCCCGGCATCGTCCCGATTCACGCGGTCGAGGAAGCCGGCCACCTGGTCTATTTCGTCATGGCCTATGTGGCGGGCGAGAGTCTGGGCGAGCGGCTGCGGCGACAGGGCGCCCTGGTCCCCACGGACGCCGCGCCGATCCTGCGCGACGCGGCGTGGGCGCTGGGGCATGCGCACGGTCAGGGCGTGATTCATCGCGACGTGAAGCCGGACAACATCCTGCTCGAGCGGGGCGGACGACGGATGCTGCTCGCGGATTTCGGCATCGCGGCACCCCTCGAAGATCCCACCGCCGCGGGCGGAGCGGTGGAGGGGACGATCGTGTATCTCAGTCCGGAACAGGCCCGCGGCGAACGCATCGATGGCCGGAGCGACCTGTATGCGCTGGGCGTCGTCGGCTACCTGATGCTCTCCGGCCGGCTCCCGGTCACCGCCGCCTCACTGGCGGAGCTGACGCAGCGGCAACTCGCCGGTCCCCCCGCCCCGCTGGCCTCGGTGGCACCCCATGTTCCCCGGGCGCTCGCCCGCGCCATCGACCGCTGCCTCGCCCCGCTGGCGACCAGCCGGTTCCGCACCGGCGAGGAGCTGGCCGCCGCGCTCGATGAGTTAGGCTCCGGCGGCGCGACCGATCTGCCCGCTCCGCTGCGGGTGTGGATTGCCCGGTCGGAACGGCCCCGCTCCGCACTGTTTGTCGTCGCGGCGATCTGGGGCGTTCCCCTCTTCATGGGCCTGATCTTCTCGATGGTGGGCGCCCGACCGCTCATCGGGAGCGCCCTGACGATGCTGGCGGTGGTTGTCAGTGTGCCGGGGCTCATTTATGGAACGATGCGCGTGTTGCAGACCCGGCGCGTGCTCGCCGCGGGCTACGGCTATCCCGACCTGATCCGTGCGCTGGAGATCCATACGATCCGGCGTCGGGAGGAGCTGGCCTACGAGTTCGCCGGCCAGCCCACCATTATCGGCCGGGTGCTGCGCGGACTCATGCTGGCCGGCATCGTGGCGGCCGCCGGCTCGCTGGCACTCGCGCTCGTGCTGGGGCCCAGAGCGGTCGGCCCGCTTTCGATGTTCGGCTTCAGCGGCTTGCTGCTCGCCATCGTGGTGCGTTGGGTGGGCCGGCGCTATCCAGCCACCGACGAGGCGCCGAGCGATCGCGTCGCGGAGTGGGCGGTAAAGCTCTGGAAGGGGCGACTGGGCAAATGGGTGACGCGGCTCGCCGGCTGGCGCCTGAAGCACCGCAAGATTGCTGATCATATGCTCCATCGCCCGACCGAGGTGGCGCTGGGTCAGGCTGCCGAGGCGTTGTTCGAAGCGTTACCCGCCGCCGAGCGGCGCGACCTCGCACGCATGCCGGCGCAGATCCGGCAGATGGCGGAGCGGGCCCAGACCGTTCGCCACAAGATCGAGGAGCTGGACGACCTGATCGCGCAGGCGGCGCCGACGACGCTCTTCGGTGAGCGCGCGGCGCGTGAAGACGACGGCGGCGCCGCTGAATTGCAGGCGGCCCGGGATCTCTGGGCTGAGCGACTGCACCAGACGGTGACGCTGCTGGAAGGGTTGCGGCTGGGGCTGCTGCGGCTGCACGCCGGGAGTGCGGCGCCGCAAACGCTCACCGAGGACCTGCAGGCGGCCCATGAGCTGGAAGTCCGGCTGGGGCTGCTCCTCGACGCGAAGTCAGAAGTCGCCGCCAGCCTGCTGAAGGGTGGTGCCGCGTGAGAGATCGCCTCGCGCTGGCCGCCCTGCTCTGCGTCGGCGTTGCCGCGCGCTCCGCTGTGGCGCAGACCGTGGTGACGACTCGGCCCGAGCACCTGATTCAGGGCACACTTTTCGAGCTCGAGGTGCAGCCCGGCCCCGGCTCGCAGGTCAGTCGCATCGATGGCGACGTCGCCGACGAACCGCTGCACCTCTGGACGACCGACGGCGTGCACTGGACCGGCCTGGCACCGGCGCCGATGGATGGGCCCGACAGTTTGCGATTCCGCCTGATTCTCAGCCGGCCGGAGCGCCCGGAGACGGTGTTCACCACCCTTTCGATTGCAGCGGGTGCCTATGACAGCGAGCGGTTGAACGTCGCACCGAGCATGGTGGAACCCGACAGTGCGGCACGAGTCCGGATTGCGCGTGACATCGCGCAGGCCCGGGCAGTGAGTCGTGGCGCGCACCAGACGGAGCGGCAGTGGCGTGAACCATTCCTCCCGCCGCGAACCAGTCGCATCAACAGCAAGTTCGGGACGGCGCGTGTGTTCAACGGCAACGTCACGAGTCGTCACCTCGGACTCGATTTCGCCGGGACTGTCGGCGAGCCGGTTGTGGCGACAAATCGCGGGCGAGTGGCGCTGGTCGCCCGATTCTACCTGGCGGGGAATGTGGTCTACCTCGACCACGGCGAAGGCCTCATCTCCGCCTATTTCCATCTGAGCCGGACCGATGTGAAGCTGGGTGATATCGTGGAGCGGGGGCAGGTCATCGGAGCGGTAGGGCGAACCGGACGGGTGACGGGTCCGCACCTGCACTGGGTCATGCGGTATGGGGCGGTGACGGTGGATCCGATGTCGGTGCTGGGGCTTTTGGGAGAGCCAAGGGTCGCGGAAAGTGGCGATAGGCGGTAGGCGCTGGACACTCCCTGACTACTTCAGCTTCGCCGCCAGCACCGCCCCGATCTTCTTCGGATCCGCCTTCCCTCCACTCTTCTTCATCACCTGTCCGGTAAAGAAGCCGATCAGCTTGGTCTCGCCGCCGCGGTAGCGCTCCAGCTCCTTGGGACTTGCCGCCAGCACGTCATCGACCCAGGCGCCGAGCGCATCGGCATCGCCCACTTGCACAAGGCCGAGTCGCTCGGCGATACCTGACGGCGTTTCGTCGCTCTGGTCCAGTTCGGCGAAAATCCGCTTCCCCGCCTGGTTGCTCACGGTGCCGTCCTTCACCAGCACGACGAGTGCGGCCAGGCGCTCCGGACTGACCGGGAAGCGGCTGGTCTCGTTGAACGCCCGGATCGCATCGTTGATCACCCAGTTGGACGCCGCCTTCGGCTCCACGCCCCGCCCCACCACTGCTTCGAAGTAATCCGCGACGGTCCGATCCGCGGCCAGCACACCCGCGTCATACGGCGGCAGGCCGAGCACGGACATGAATCGGTCCTGCCTGGCGGCCGGCAGCTCGGGGAGTGCGGCGTGCTGCTGCTCGATCCACAACCGGCTCAGCACCAGCGGCGGGAGGTCGGGGTCGGGGAAGTAGCGGTAGTCGTGGCTCTCCTCCTTCGAGCGCATGGGGCGCACTTCGCCCGAGGCGGCGTTGAAGAGCATGGTGACCTGGTGCACCCGCTCGCCGCTCTCGACCACACGGATCTGCCGGTCCCGTTCCACGATCAGCGCGCGCTCGACATTCGCAAAGCTGTTCATATTCTTCACCTCGGTCTTGGTGCCGAGCTGGGTCTCGCCCGGGCGGCGAATCGAAATATTCGCATCCACCCGAAGACTTCCCTCTTCCATGTTGCCGTCACTGATCTCGCAGTACATCAGCAGCTGCTTCAGCACGGTGAGATAGGCGCGGGCCTCGGCCGGACTCCGGATCTCCGGCTCGCTCACGATTTCCGCGAGCGGTGTGCCGGCCCGGTTCAGGTCGATCGCGGTGCGCCCGGGCAGCCGGTCATGCAGGGACTTGCCGGCGTCTTCCTCGACGTGCAGCCGGGTGACGCCGATCGTGATCCGGCCGCGTTCCGGCGACTCGATCGTGACGCCGCCACCGGTGGCCAGCGGCTGGTCGAACTGCGAGATCTGATAGCCCTTGGGCAGATCGGGATAGAAATAGTTCTTCCGAGCGAAGACGCTCGTGGGATGTACCGTGCAACCCAGCGCGAGCGCGGCGCGTGTCGCCAGACGGAGTGCCTCCGCATTGGGCACCGGCAGTGCGCCAGGGAGCCCAAGGCAGACGGGACAGATCAGCGTGTTCGGCGGATCGCCGAAGCGATTGGCGCAGCCGCAGAACATCTTGGAGCGGGTCAGGAGCTGGACGTGCACCTCGAGCCCGACGACAGTCTCCCAGCTCATCAGCGCACCTCCCCGACGGCATCGACCACACCCTCAATGGCCGACGCCACCGAAAGCATCCGCGCCTCACTGAACATCGGCCCCACCAATTGCGCGCCGACGGGCAGCCCCTCGCTCCGACCCACCGGCAAACTCAGCGCGGGGATCGCGGCGAGATTGATGGCGCAGGTGAAGATGTCCGCCAGGTACATGGCGACGGGATCCTCCACCTTCTCTCCCGCCTTGAACGCGGGCGTGGGCGTCGTGGGTGTCAGCAGGAAATCCACACCCTCCTCCTCGAAGACCTTGCGGAAATCCTCCGCCAGCAATGCACGAGTCTGCTGCGCCTTGCGGTAGTAGGCGTCGTAGTAGCCCGAGCTCAGCACGTAGGTGCCGATCAGGATCCGACGCCGCACCTCGGCTCCGAAGCCCTGGCCGCGCGTCGCCCGATAGAGCCCCTGCACGTCGCCCGAGGCACCGAGATGCCGCGGTCCGTAGCGGACCCCGTCGAAGCGGGCCAGGTTCGCGGCGGCTTCCGCCGGAGCGACGATGTAGTACGTCGGCACCGCGAAGCGCGCGTGCGGCAACGACACATCCTTGATGGTCGCGCCCAGATCCTGCAGCGCCTGGGCCGTCCGGTCGAGTCCGGCGCGCACGCCGGCGTGAAGGTCGGCCGGGAAATATTCTCGCGGCCTCCCGAAGGTGAAGCCGGTGAGATTCCGGCGGGGTGCGTCGAGCACGAGCGGCGGCAGCGGCGCCGAGGTTGCGTCGCGCGTGTCGTGACCGCTGATGACGGCGAGGACGCGCGCCGCATCGTCCACCGTCTTGCCGAAGACGCTGATCTGATCGAGCGAGGAACCGAAGGCCACGAGGCCGTAGCGACTGACCCGGCCGTAGGTCGGCTTGACTCCGACCACGCCGCAGAAGCTGGCCGGCTGACGCACCGAACCACCGGTCTCCGAACCGAGCGCCGCCGGGACGACACCGGCGGCCACCAGCGCGGCGGAACCCCCGGAGGAGCCACCGGGCACGCGCGACGCATCCAGCGGGTGATGGACCCGGCCAAAGGCCGAGTGTTCAGTCGAGGAGCCCATCGCGAATTCATCGAGGTTGGTCTTCGAGGCGAGGATCGCCCCGGCAGCCCGGAGGCGGGTCACAACCGTCGCGTCGTACGGCGAGACATACCCCTCGAGGATCTTCGAGGCGCAGGTGGTCGGCTGGTCGGTCGTGACCATGTTGTCCTTGAGCGCGATCGGCACGCCAGCCAGGGGCCGAGTGGTGCGCTCCGCCGGGCTCAGGCCGTCGAGCGCGGCCGCCTGCTGGTCCAGCACCGCCGCGGACCAGTGCAGCGTGGCGTTGAGCGACGCGGCTTCCGTCAGGCGGGCGGCGACATCGTGCGCCACCGAGGCGGCCGTCGACCGGCCGCTGCCAACCGACTCCGCGATCGTTCCCACGCCACTCATTCGCCCTCCGCCATGGCGCCCAGCCTGGGCACGGAGAAGAATCCCTTGGTGAACTCGGGCGCAAAGGCGGCCGGCTGACGCACCAGGCCCGACGGGACTACCGCATCGGGGCGCAACGTCAGTTGGGCCGGTCCAGCAACGAACGGCGGGGCGGAATCGCCGGCCGGGACTTCGTCGAGCTGGGCGACGAACTCCACGATCCGCCCCATCTGCTCGACCAGCCGTGGCAGGTCCTCCTCCGCGACCTCCAGCTCCGCCAGCCGGGCGACATGCAGGACGTCCTCCCGTCGAATGCTCATGCGCTCTCCCATTCCCGTTCTAGACCGGCGTACGCCACCAGCAACTGCTTCACGCCATGTTCTTCGTCGTCGAACTTCACGGCGACCTTCAGGTCCCGACCAGTTCCGGTCAGGCCCTGAATCACGCCACCACCGAAGCGCCGGTGATGGACCCGCTCGCCCTTGACGTACCGGGGAGAGTCCTGCGACGCCTCCTCGGGCGGCGGTGGGCTCGCGCCGACTCGCGCCGAAGGCGCCGTCGAGGGTGTGTGCCACCGCTCGGCCGCGCCACTGCTGCCGCGCCGAAAGCCGGAGCTGCCCAGATCGGGGGTCCAGAGATTCGACGTCTTCTGTTCCTCAATGAGGCCTGGAGGCAGCGCCTGCAGGAAGCGCGATGGCCGTCCCGGCATCAGCGCTCCGCCGCGCCGCCGCGCCCGGGCCCAGGAAAGGTACAGCTTGTCCTTGGCCCGGGTGATTCCGACGTAACAGAGCCGACGCTCCTCCTCCACGCCGTCGATCTGCTCCAGCGCGCGGCCAGAAGGAAAGAGCCCGTCCTCCATCCCTGAAATGGCCACCACGGGCCACTCGAGCCCCTTGGCGGTGTGCAGCGTCATCAGCGTGACACCCGCCTCCGCGCCGGCGGTCTTGTCGTGCCCCGAGAGGAGTGCCGCTTCGGCGAGGAAGCGTTCCAGCGGAGTCGACGGTTCCTCGTCATCGGCGAGCACCACCTCGGACCACTCCGCCGCGCTCGCCACGAGTTCACGCACGTTATCCCACCGGTCGGCGCCTTCGGGGCCCTCCTCCATCAGCACCTTCTCGTAGTCGATCCGCAGGATGATCTGCTCGAGCACCTGAGCCGGCGGCCAGTGTGCCCCCTCCTCGGCGACCGTCCGGATCAGGTCGGCGAACTTGCGCAGCGCCTCACGCACGTTGGGCCGCAACCCCTGGATCATCTCGCCACCCGCCGCCGCGCTCAGCAGCGGCTTGCCCCACCGGGCCGCCACCTGCTGCAGCGTGTCGAGCGCCGAGTCACCGACGCCGCGCTTGGGCACGCCGATGGCGCGCACAAACGCCTCGTTGTCGGCAGGATTGGCGACCAGCCGGACGTAGGCCAGCAGGTCCTTCACCTCGCGCCGGTCGTAGAAGCTGATCGCCCCGACGATCCGGTACGGGACGCCCGCGCGCCGAAACGCCTCTTCCAGCGCGCGCGACTGCGCGTTGGTCCGGTACAGCACGGCCATGTCGATGAAACGCCAGTCGCCGGTGGTGCTGCGGGCGCGGAACTCCTTGACCAGCCACTCCGCTTCGTCCCGCTCATCGGCCGCCGTCACGACCGTCACCGACTCGCCGCCCTGGCGCCGGGTCCGCAGAGTCTTGCCGATCCGTCCGGTGTTCTCGGCGATGACCGCATTGGCGGCATCGAGTACCACGCGGGTCGAGCGGTAGTTGTCCTCCAGCCGCACCGTAGTGGTGCCGGGGAAATCCTGCAGGAACGACTGCATGTTCCGCACATCCGCTCCGCGCCAGCCGTAGATCGACTGATCGTCATCGCCGACCGCGCAGACATTGCCATGGGCGCCTAACAGGCGGATCAGCTGGTACTGGGCCGAGTTGGTATCCTGGAATTCATCGACCAGCAGAAAGGCGAACCGCTCCTGGTAGTCCTTCAACCGGTCCGGCCGTTCCCGGAACAGGGTCAGGGGATGCAGCATCAGGTCGTCGAAATCCATCGCGTTCGCCGATTTGAGTGCCGGCCCGAGGGCGCGATACACATCGGCGGCCACCTGCGCCACCCGGTCGAAGGGCGACCCGCCCGCCAGCTCGTCCGGCGGCACCATCCGGTTCTTCGCCGCGGAGATGATCGACTGGATCACTTTCGGGGGGAAGAGCTTCGTCGAATGGTCCCGCTGGTCCATGAGCCGACGGATCAGCGAGAGCCGGTCGTCCTCATCATAGATGGTGAACTGGCGCGAGAACCCGAGCGCCTCGGCTTCCCGTCGCAGCAGGCGCGCGGAGAGGGAGTGAAAGGTGCCGATCCACAGGCCGGCGGGATCCTGCCCGAGCAGCCGGCCGACTCGTTCCTTCATCTCGCCGGCGGCCTTGTTGGTGAAGGTGACGGCGAAAATCCGCCGGGGCGAGACGCCGGCATGGTCGATCAGGCGCGCAATGCGCATGGTGAGCACGCGGGTCTTGCCGGAACCGGCCCCGGCCACGACGAGCAGCGGGCCATGGACGTGCTCCACCGCCTCCCGCTGGGCGGGATTGAGGCCGTCGAGGCCAATCAGCGGGGCACGCTCAGTTGTCATTCATCGGGATCCGGATCAGGAATGTGGCGCCGGTCTCGGCCGGCTCCAACATCAATTCGCCGCCATGAGAGTCCTCCACGACGCGGCGCGCCAGCGCGAGGCCGATGCCCCAACCACTGGACTTGGTGGTGATGCCCGGCTCGAACAGCGTGCGCCGGATCTCGCCCGGAATGCCCGGTCCATCATCGACGACGCGGATGACCGCCGCGTCGCCATCCTGCCCGACCCGCAGCGTGATTTTCCCCGAGCGGCCCGTCAGCGCATCGATGGAGTTCTTGACCAGCGACTCGAGCGCCCACTCGAGCAGGATCGGATCGCCGAGAATGACCGGACCGTTCCCGGCGGTGTCCACGTCGATCGTAATCCGATTCACCCGGTGCGGCAGCCGCGGACTGAAATAGTCCGCCACCTTCTTGGCGAGGGCGCCGGCGCCCACCGGTTCGCGCCGGTTCGCATGCCCGATACGCTCGAACCGATGGGCCACCCGCTCAAGACGTTCGGCATCGGCGGCGAGATGATCCGCCAGGTGCGGTGGCGGCGACGCCCGGGACCGTACCTGCTCGATCCACCCCTGCAGGCTCATGAGCGGCGTCCCCATCTGGTGCGCCGCCTCGCGCGCCATCGCAACCCAGAGCCGGTCCCGCTGGGCCGCCATCGCGTTGCGATAGCCAGCGACGCCGACGCCGATGATCGTCAGCAGGATCAGCCCCTGCAGCACCGCGAGCGCCACCAGTTGCCGCTTGGCCGGTACCGGACCGAAATGAAGCGTCCCCAGCAGGGAGTCCGCGAACGGCGGGTTCTCGCGGTCAAGCACCGCGGCGTAGGCCAGCACGCGCGGATCATCCAGCGGGGCGGCAAATGGCAGATTCGCCGCGGCGGTGACCCGCCCCGACGTATCCGTCACCACCAGTGGAATGCCCTCCTGCCGCACCTGCTCGCCCAGTTTGAGCAGGGAGCCCTGCGCCGCACCCGGCTTGTCGTCGTTCAGCCCGGCGAAGACGCCCGCATAGAGGCGGCTGATGGAGGAGGCATCGCTGCGAAAATGCCGGATCACGATCCAGCTCGACCCGGCCGACAACCCCGCGAGCACCAGCACGAGCAGCACGACCAGCGCCGGCGCGAACCGGCGCAGGCTTCGGCTAGGCACGTGGCACGAGCCGGTCGGTCCCGAGGTAGGGCGCCAGCGCCCCGGGCACCACGACCGAGCCATCGGCCTGCTGGTTGTTCTCCAGCAGAGCGATGATCGTGCGCGGAAAGGCGACCCCCGAGGCGTTCAGCGTATGGACGAACTCCGGCTTTGATCCAGGCTCACGCCGGAAGCGGATGTTGGCGCGGCGGGCCTGGAAATCGGTGAAGGTGCTGGCGCTGGACGCTTCGAGCCAGGTTTCCACGCCGGCGGCCCACACTTCGAGATCGTGGGTGCAGGCGCTCCCGAAGCCGGTGTCGCCCGCCGCCAGCGTCAGCCGGTGGTAGGGGATCTCCAGCCGCTCGAGCGCAGCCTCCGCATGGCGCGTGATCCGTTCGTGCTCGGCTTCACTCTCCTCCGGCCGACAGAGCCGCACCAGCTCCACCTTGTCGAACTGGTGGACCCGGATCAGGCCTCGGGTATCCTTGCCGTGGGCGCCGGCCTCCCGGCGAAAACAGGGGGTGTACGCGACATAGCTGAGCGGCAGGTCCGCGCCGTCAAGAATCTCATCACGGTGCATATTGGTGACCGGGACCTCCGCGGTGGGGATCAGGAAGAGCTCATCCGCCGCCACCTGATAGAGCTCGTCCTCGAATTTGGGCAGCTGCCCGGTGCCGGTGATCGTCGCCCGATTCACCAGGAAGGGCGGCGCGATCTCGGTGTAGCCATGCTCAAGGGTGTGGAGATCGAGCAGGAAATTCTGCAGCGCACGCACCAGTCGCGCGCCCCGGCCGGTGAACAGCGGAAAGCCGGAGCCGGTGATCTTGGCGCCCCGCGTCAGATCGAAGAGGCCCAGCGCCTGCCCCAGTTCCCAGTGCGGCTTCGGTGCGAAGCCCAGCCGCGGCAGCTCGCCCCACTGCTTGACTACCCGATTGGCGGTTGCATCACCGTCCGGCACATGGGCGAGCGGCAGGTTCGGCACCGTGAGCGCCAGGGCGTCGAGTGCGGACTCGATCTCGCGGACCCGGGTATCGAGCCCCTTCACCTCGTCCGAGGAGTGCTTGAGCGTGGCCAGCAGTTCCTCGGCAGGCTGGCCGGCCTTCTTGCGACGGGCGACCTCCTCCGACGCGACGTTGCGCTGCGCCTTGAGCGCTTCCACCCGCGTCAGGGCCTCACGGCGCTGACGGTCGAGATCATCAAGCTGGTCAAGGAGTAAGAGGAGCGACGGATCCCGGCGGCGCGACAGTGCGGCTCGCACCCCCGCGGGATCCTGGCGGAGTTGCTTCAGGTCGATCACAGCGGCCTACTGCCGGGGTATGCCGAGCGTCAGCGCCCGGTAGCCGCAATTCTGGTTGGCCATGGCCTCGAAGGTGACAGTATTCAAGACCGTATCGATGGCCAGCACCTTCAGCTTGCCGTAGAGCGGCACGCTCAGCGCACTGCAGGCGTTGATGCCGCTGCGCACGAAGTAAGTCTCACCCACAGCGATCTGAATCGAGTCGGAGGTGGTGTAGCCGTTGCGCGGCGCGATCGTGAGCTGGTCGAAATCGATCGCGGATGGTTTCAACCCCGGCTTCACGGAGCTGGTCGTGAGTCCGAGGACATCGAGTGGGAGGAAGTAGCTCCGGCCGCTGGGATCGGTGGTATAGGCAAACTCGAAGTTGGTCCCGACATCCCAGGTCCGAACGCCGGCTCTCGCATTGAGGGAATAGGCGGTCGGGGCCTGCAGCGGGCCGGTCGCGAGCGAACTCAGTGTGGTCGACGAGTCGATGACGTTGTCGACGGATGCCCTCGGAATGCCATCGTTGGCACTGCAGGCGGCAACGACGGCGAAGACCGCAGTACCGAGAACCATGGGGAGTCGTGACATGGGCGGAAACTACGAGGGGCGACGAAAGCGGTCAACCTGCAGTAGTTGCTTGACTTCGACTGTGTGACTCCCGTACACTCCGTGCACCCCGCTTTCCCAATTCCCGGAGTCTGACAATGGCTGGCTTGCGCGACATAGTGCAGGGCCTCGCGGCCCGGCCCGACGTCGATGCCGTCGTGGTCCTGAGCAGCGATGGACTTCCGATCGACACCGCCGGGCGTGCGCTGCTCGATGTCGATGCTGTGGCCGCCCTGGCCGCCACCTTTGCCAGCGGCGCCCGACGACTCGGCCAGGCGGCAGAGTGCAGCGGACTCACTGCCACGGTGCTCGAGTTCGACGACCGGCTCGCAATCGTCCGGCCGCTCGGCACCGAGGGACACCTGTTCGTGCTTGCCGCGCCGGCCACTAATCTCGGACCGCTCCTCTTGGAGCTGCGGCAGCAGGCGCCGACGCTCGCGACCATCCTCTGACCCGCACCCACTGACATGCGCTGGGCTGTCATCCTCGCCGGTGGCTCGGGGAGTCGCTTCTGGCCCCTCTCGACCCCGAATTCTCCGAAACAGCTCCTGCCCCTGATCGGCGAGCAGTCCACCGCCGAGCAGGCGGTCGCCCGCCTGGAGGGGCTGGTCCCCCACGAGCGGATCCTGGTAGTCACCGGATCGGCGCTGGCCGGACGGCTGCAAACGACCCTCAAACTCCCGGTGGAGAACATCCTGGTGGAACCCCGGCCGGCATCCACCGGTCCGGCCCTGGTCTGGGCGACGCTCGAGGCCCGGCGCCGCGATCCCGCCGCCGAGGTGCTCTCGCTCCACGCCGACTGGGCCATCCGCGAGGAGGAGGCCTTCCGCCACACTGCAGCGCAGGCGCTCTCCACCGCCATTCGCCACCGCCGCCTCGTCACCGTCGGGATCGTGCCTTCCCGCCCGGATACCGGATTCGGCTACATCGTGCCGGGGACCTCGCTCGATGAAACCGCCCGGACCGTCGCGCGGTTCGCGGAGAAGCCGAGTGCCTCGACGGCCCTCGACCTGATGGCCTCGGGGGCGCTGTGGAACAGCGGTCTCTTTGCCTGGTCGGCCGATGTCCTGCTGGCCGAGGTCCAGCTCCACACTCCCGAAATCGCGGCGCACCTGCCCAGGCTCGAAGCGGGAGATGTGGCCGGCTTCTTCGCGGCGGTTACCGTGATCTCGATCGACGTCGGCTTGCTGGAGCGGAGCAGTGCCGTCGCCGTCGTGCCCGGCCGCTTCACATGGGACGATGTGGGAACATGGGATGCCCTGCCCCGGGTTCGCCGGCGTGACGCCGACGGTAACGTGACGGTGGGCGACGTGCACCTGCTCGACGCCCAGGATTGTGTCGTCTGGGGCGGCGACACCCCGATCGTCGTGACCACCGTGAAGGATCTCGTGATCGTGCATGCCAACGGGCGCATCCTGGTGATGCCCCGCGCCAAGGCGGCCGACCTCAAGGCCATTCTCGACCGCCTGCCGGCCACCGTTCGCGATATTCCCTGACGCGCGCCGCGACGCCCCTGCATGCCGTCCCCCCTCTACCTCCTCGAACCTGCATCGCCCGGCGTGGCGTGGGCTCCCTTCGCGGGCGTGCGCCCGCTCGCCGAGCTGATGGCAGGCATCTGGACCATCCGGGAGCGGTGGGAAGCGGCCCTGGATCTGGAAACTACGGCGATCATCGGCGACCACGTCGCGGGGTTCCACGATGGGCCGGGGCCGGAGGTGATCCCCCCGGCGCCCATCACCGGCCCGGCGATCATTGCCGCGGCCTGGTTCGCTCCATCCGGCGGCGCGATCACCCTCGATCCCGCGACCCGGCGGCTTGTGTCAGGCGACACCACCGTCTGCTGGATCGTCCCCGCCGGCGCGATTTGGCGAGGGCCCACCAGCGACGGACCAGCACAGACGGCCGAGGGGCTGGTGCTCAACGGGACGTACGACCTGCTCACCGCGCTGGAACGCTTTCTCGCGCCGGACGCTTTGGGCTTCGGGAGCGGCGAGGTCGATCCGGTCCCGGCGGCCAGCATCGTCATCGGCGATCCGGCGCTGGTACTCTGCCGCGGCGCGCTGGTGGAGCCCGGGGTGGTCTTCGACACGCGCGGAGGTGCGATCGTGCTGGAGACCGGTGTCGAAGTCCGCCATGGCTCGCGGCTGGAGGGGCCACTCTACGCCGGAGCGAACACCCGGATGCTCGGCGGTCACTTGCGCGCGAGCGTTTTCGGACCCCGCGTGGTGGTCAAGGGTGAGGTGTCCACCAGCCTCTTCCTGGGCTACAGCAACAAGGGCCACGACGGGTTCGTTGGCCACTCGGTCCTGGGGCACTGGGTGAACCTCGGCGCCGGCACGACGACGTCGAACCTCAAGAACACCTACGGCGAAGTGGCGCTGACCATCGCAGGCGAGCGACTCCACACCGGCCGTCAATTCCTTGGGGCGCTGATTGGCGATCACGCCAAGACGGCCATCGGGTCGCTGCTGCCGACCGGCGCGGTGATCGGCGCCGGTGCGAATGTGTTCGGCTCGCCCAACGCGCCCAAGTATGTCCCTCCCCTGGCCTGGGGGAGCGACGCCACCGACTTCATGACCGAGGCCGGTTTCCTCCGCGTGGCCGAACGGGTACTGCCCCGACGCCAGATCCCGTTCACTCCCGACCGCGCCGAATCGCTTCGACGCACCTATCACCGACTGCGCACCCCGTGACGACGCTGTACGCCCTCGGCTCCGGCTCGGCGGGCAATGCGTTCGCGATCGCCACGGGGACCGAAGCGCTGCTGGTGGATGCCGGGTTCAGTGCCAGGGAAATCACCCGACGGGCAACCGCGGCGGGACTGGACCTCCGGCGTCTCGTCGGCATCGTGCTCACGCACGAGCACGGCGACCACACCGCCGGTGTCGCCCGGCTGGCGCAGACCCTCGGGATCCCGGTGCTCGCATCGCTGGGGACCTGGGACCGGCTCCGGGGGAAGATGCCCACCGTGGCCTTCCTCCCGCTCGCCATCATGGGCGGCATTCGCCACGGCGGATTTCACATCGAGGCATGCCCCACCAGTCACGATGCCGCCGAGCCGGTCGCGCTGTCGATCCGCACTGCCGCCGGCCACCGGGTCGCGATCGCGTATGACCTCGGCCGCCCGACCACGGCCGTCCGCTATCTCCTGCGTGAATCTCACGCCATCGTGCTCGAGGCCAATCACGATGACGTGCTGTTGCGCACCAGCGACTATCCCCCGGTGGTGCAGGAACGGATCGCCGGCAGCGGTGGCCACCTGTCCAACCGCGCCGCCGCGGAGTTGTTAGGCGACGTCCTCCACGCCGAGCTGCAGGTGGTGATCCTGGCCCACCTGAGCGCGCGCTGCAACACCTCCGCCGAGGCCACCGCGGCGATGGCCCCGGTGCTGGCGGGCCAGACGTGCCAGCTGTTCGTCGCCCCGCAGCACGAAGCACTGCAGCCGATCGCGCTACGGTAGTCCCCATCCGACATGCGTGCCCCCCCTCGATGGTGGCGCCGCGCCCGAGACGACAATGACACCGGGCCCGGTCGATGACCGGGCCCGGTATTGCCGCTGATGATGCGGTGAAACGGCCGATCAGCTTCCGGAGTCCGGATCAGGTGGTACCGGCACCGAGTCGGGGCGGGCCGTCGGCGGGCCGATACGGGAGAGGGAGACTGGCTTCACCAGATCTCCGCCAGAGAGCGTCAGCCTGGTGCCCTTGATCTGCAGCCGGTAGGTGACCCATTCGCCACCGAGCGCGAGCATGATGCTGTCAGGCTTGAGGCGCCAGCGCACCGTCTCGGTGCCGTAGCTGGCGCTTGAGTCCTGCCGGACCACTACGGTCCGCGGTGCGTCCTTCCGCGCCTGGTCCTTCGCATCCGCCTTCCATGTCCCGAGCACCGGGGCGACCGAGGTCTGCGCCGACACGATTGCGGGGATCAGCACGGTGGCCGCGAGCACCAACGTGGACAGCTTGTGTCTCATCTATCCTCTCCTGTAACCGGAATCCGGCCGAAGCTGGCCGACAGGACCTGTCACGGCACGATCCGGACCAACCGGGCCACCCGATATTGCCAGCGTGGCCCTGGAAACACCAGCGCCCCGGACATTGTCCGGGGCGCTGTGCCATCCCGTGCTGGGCGATCCTAGTACATCCCGCCCATGCCGCCGCCACCCTGCGGCGCCGGTGCCGACTTCTCTTCCTTCCGCTCAACCACCACGCACTCGGTGGTGAGGAGGAGCCCGGCGATCGACGCGGCGTTCTGCAGCGCCGTGCGGGTCACCTTGGTCGGGTCGATGACGCCGGCCTTGACCAGATCCTCGTACACGTCCGTCGCGGCGTTGTAGCCGAAGTTCTTGTCCTTCGACTCACGGACCTTCGCCACGATGATCGAGCCTTCCGCGCCCGCGTTCTGGGCAATCATGCGGATCGGCTCTTCCAGCGAACGGCGCACGATATCGACGCCGATCTTCTCATCTTCCGAGCCCTTGACCTTGTCGAGCACGGACTGGGCGCGCAGCAACGCGACGCCACCGCCGGGAACGATGCCCTCTTCGACCGCGGCGCGCGTGGCGTGCAGCGCGTCCTCGACCCGGGCCTTCTTCTCCTTCATCTCGGTCTCGGTCGCGGCGCCGACGTGAATCACCGCCACGCCGCCGGAGAGCTTGGCCAGCCGCTCCTGCAGCTTCTCACGGTCGTAGTCGCTGGTGGACTTGTCGATGGCGACCTTGATCTCGGAAATCCGGCCCTGAATGTCTTCGCTCTTGCCGCGGCCGTCGACGATGGTGGAATTGTCCTTGTCGATGACCACCCGCTTGGCGCGGCCCAGCTGGCTGACGCTGGCGCTGTCGAGCTTGAAGCCGAGTTCCTCGGCGATGACCGTGCCGCCGGTGAGCTTGGCGATGTCGGTCAGCATTTCCTTGCGACGGTCACCGAAGCCCGGCGCCTTGACGGCGCAGACCTTCAGCGTCCCGCGGAGCTTGTTCACGACCAGCGTGGCCAGGGCCTCGCCCTCGACGTCCTCGGCGATGATCAGCAGGGGCTTGCCGGTCTGCGCGATCTTCTCGAGCACCGGGAGGAGCTCCTTCATGGCGCTGATCTTCTTATCGTGGATCAGGAGATAGGCGTCCTCAAGCACGGCCTCCATCTTCTCCGGATCGGTCACGAAGTACGGCGAGAGGTAGCCGCGGTCGAACTGCATGCCCTCCACGGTCTCCAGCGTCGTCTCGAGACCCTTGGCCTCTTCGACCGTGATCACGCCATCCTTGCCGACCTTTTCCATCGCGTCGGCGATCAGCTTGCCGATCTCGTGGTCGTTGTTGGCGGAAATGGTGCCGACCTGGGCGATTTCCTTCTTGCCCGCGGACGGGGTGGAGATGCGCTTCAGCTCGTCGACGATGGCCTCAACGGCCTTGTCGATGCCGCGCTTGAGCTCCATCGGATTGGCGCCGGCGGTGACGTTCTTGAGGCCCTCGCGGAAGATGGCCTGCGCCAGCACGGTGGCGGTGGTGGTGCCGTCGCCGGCCAGGTCGCTCGTCTTGGTCGCAACTTCCTTGACCATCTGGGCGCCCATGTTTTCCACTGGATCCGCCAGCTCGATTTCCTTGGCGACGGTGACGCCGTCCTTGGTAATCGTGGGCGAACCGAACTTCTTGTCGATGACGACGTTGCGGCCCTTGGGGCCGAGGGTGACTTTCACCGCGTCGGCCAGCGCATCCACACCGCGCTTGAGCTTCGCACGGGCTTCGCTGTTGAACAGCAGGTCCTTGGCAGCCATAATATGTCCAGCTCCTGAGTAGGCTTTGGTGTTCCGGTGCCCTCAGCCGTCGGCCATCAGCCGTCGGCAGGCACTGGAGAACTGATGGCTGAAGACTGAAGGCGAACGGCCTTCAGTACCTCAGCCCAGCTTCGCGAGAATGTCCGACGACTTGATGATGACGACTTCCTCGCCGTCCAGCGTGATCGCGGTGCCGCTGTACTTGCCGTAGAGCACCTTGTCGCCAACCTTCACGTCCATCGGCACGCGGGCTCCCTTTTCCACCCGGCCCGGCCCGACGGCGAGCACTTCGCCCTGGGTCGGCTTTTCCTTGGCAGTGTCGGGGATGTACAGCCCGCCACGCATGGTCTCCGCCTCGTCGTCCGGGAAGATGACAACCCGATCTTCGAGCGGCTGAATCTTGAGCTTCGGCCTGGTCTTCGTGGCACCCATGGTGCGCCTCCACGTCGGTGATACGTAAGTATAGTGAGGACAATAGCTTGGCAGTCGGTGATTCAGACTGCCAAGAACGAAGCGGAAGATAGACATTCATTGGCACTTGTCAAGTAAGACTGCCAACTCCGCACATATCGCGGGGTCGGAACCGGCGAACGGATATCGGTGTTGATCCATATTGATGTCGGCCGGCGCTCGACGGTGGATCCAAACACCCCGCCGCGACGTATCACGACCGCCGGCACAAAACCGCGGCAGATACCGGCTTGAGAAACAGCCCGTTCCGCTGCATTTTCCAGCGCATCACACGCCCAGAACATTGCATGACCGACACCGTACGAGGAGCTGGCCATGTCCCTGTCACTCGTCTTGCTCACCCTGCTCGCCACGACCGGGCCCACCCCGGTCTCTGCCCGGCATGCGCCGGACGCTGACGTGACGATCAAGGTGGACAGCGCCCGACACGAGGTCGTCATCACGGCTGGCCCCTGGCACCTGATGAACATGCCGCCGATGGCCAATCACGCGATGATGGACATGGGAGCAGCCCACGACACGCCGCTCATGCGGTTTGCGTGGCCGGTGGAAGGCTGGTTCCGTGGGTTCAAGCTCGAAGTCCGCGACGGCAACGGGACGCTGCTGCCCCGCCACATCATGCATCACCTGGTGGCGGTCAACACCGACCGACGGCAGCTGCTCTACCAGGCCGCCGAGCGACTGTTCGGTGCCGGCACCGAGACGGACGATGCCTCGATCCCGGCAACGATCGGCGTCCCGCTCCACCAGGGCATGGGCCTCGGCTTCTACATCGCCTGGCATAACGACACCGGGGTGGATCTCGATGGCGTGCACCTGACGATCACCATGCAGTATTCGCCCTCGAACCTGAACCCCCGTCCGGTCGACGTCATGCCGATCTACATGGACGTGAACCTGACGGTAGGCGGCACCAACACCTACGACGTGGCCCCCGGGCGATCCCAGAAGGTCTATGACTTCCAGGTCCCCCTGGGCGGTCGACTGCTGGCGTACGGCGGCCATATGCACGACTACGGCGTGATGGTGCGCCTGGAGGATGCGGCGACTGGCAAGGAGCTGGCTCGCATCACGTCGACTCGGGATGCGCAGGGGAAGGTCACCCGGGTGAGCCGGAGTCTGCCGGGCGTACGGGGCGAGGGATTGCGGATGAAGGCGAATCATCCCTACCGGGTCGTGGCGGTGTACGACAACCCGACCGGCGAGGTGCTGAAGAACGGAGCGATGGCGAGCATCGTCGGACTGTTCGCCCCGGATAACCTGCACCAGTGGCCCGCCATCGAACTCGAGAACCCGATCTACCAGGTCGATCTGGCCTCACTCGAAATGTTGGGGAGCGGTTCGGAGGACCACGACCATATGGATATGGATGGGTCGGCGCCGCACGAGCATAACTGAGGGAGTGGGCGAGTAGGCGATTGGGCGAGTAGGCGATTGGGCGAGTAGGAGATTGCGCGGAGTCAACTCACGATCCGCCGCGCTCCCAGCCAGCGCTTCCACCACCAGCGTCCGGTGATGTCGTCCGGGTTGAGCGTGCTGATTTGCACCCCGCCCCGGGCACTGTGAATGAATCTCCCATTGCCGAGGTAGAGACCGACGTGCGAGACCCGGCTGCCGCTGGTGGCAAAGGTCAGCACGTCGCCCGCCCGCAGGAGGCCGAGATTCTTCTCGACCGGTGATCCCTCCCTGGCCTGCTCGACGCTGCGCCTCGGCAGGACTACGCCGTGCTTGCCGAACGCATAGCGGATCAGGCCGGAGCAGTCGAAGCCCTCCTCCCCCTGGTCGCCCCACCGATACGGCATACCCATCACATCCAGCGCCGTCTGCACCACGCCGCTCAGCAGCGCCGCCCGATCTTTGCTCACACCGGCGCGGCCCAGCTCGGTGCGGATCGCCTCAGTGTCCGGCTCCACACTTGGCGGCGAGTCTGACCGGTCTCCGGCTGGGCGCCCACCGCCGGTGGCACTCCGCCGAGTCCCTCGATCCAGCCCGAAGCGGACACCGAGTTCGATCGCATTGCGCGAACCTGGGCCCACTTCCCGATAGCGGCCCTCAAGCGCGAGGGAGAACCCTCGGAGTGGGAAGAGCTCGTACCCGCCGCCCATCGACCATGATCCCCAGAAGCGGGTATCGCCGTACGTCGCGATCCCGCCTTCGAGCCCACCGACGAGATAGAGACCCTTCCGGCCACCGCGGAAGACTGAAAGGTCAACACCACCGCCCCAGAGGGAACCGAGGGGCGCCTCCTGATCGATCAGCGCCCCGTGGAGCCCGAATCCGACCGGACCGGCGAGGGTGCCGGTGGATCCCAGTCGGTAGCTCTCCGCATTCGGACCGTTGAACAGCTTGCCGACCTGAATCCCGAAACCCTGGCCCGCTACCGGTGTCGCCCCGAACGTGAGCAGCAGCAGACCCAGCAGAGCTGACCGGCTCATCGGACTCGCAACGGATGACCGGTGGTCAGGTTCACCTGGTACACATTGCCGGGGCGGCAATGCAGCCAGATCGGCGTTTCGATGGTGCTGTCGTTGACGAGGCGCGGGATCGTGCCGGTGTACAACAGGGGAATCGGCGTCCGGCGGCCATCGCGGCGAATTTCCATCACCCGTTCAACGCACCCTGTCCCCATGCTATCTGCATCGGTCCGTGCATCGGTGAACCAGACCTGGACTCCAGCGGGCGTGGTCAGAAGCAGCGAATCGACGGCGAGCGGCGGGACGGCCGTCGCCGAGTCGGCTGTCGGACGCGCGGGCGGTGAGGAGCGGCACGCCCCGCTGGTCAGCACGAGACCAAGGCAGAGTCGCGCACGCCTCGTCACGGCTGCGGGTCCGACGGGGGCGTCGTCGGGGCCATGTCGGGGGGGTCCGCAACGTCGGGCTCCAACTCGGGAAGCCCCTCGGGCGTGACATGGAGCGAGTGGCGGAGCCGCGGGGAGCGGCGCAGGAGGAGCATCCAACCGAACAGGATGACCACTCCGGTGACGAACGCCCCGGCGAGCGCGAAATACAGGGCTCGACGCGGATGGTCGAAGTGATCGCTGAACGTGAGGAGGATCCAGCCGGCAGAAAGCGAAGCTGCCCACGCCACGAGGGGCATGAGCAGCCAACCAACGATCCGGGCGAGTGTGCCGAGCCAGCGCATGCCCTGCAATCGATGCCGCCGCCGCTAGCGGCGCGCCCCGAGACCGGTGATGAGGGTCGCGAGCGCCAGGCCCGGCAGGAAGGCGATTCCGAACGTCGGCAGGTTCCAGCCGGCGCCGGGGAAGTGGATCAGCACGGCAATGACACCAATCACAAGCGCACAGGCGACCGCGGTGACCGCGCCGGCCACGGGACTCGACCGCCCCGACTTGGCCGCCTGATTGGCGAGCACGAAGGCGCCGAGCCAGGGGAGATAGGTGCCGACCATCCACCAGACCGGATGATACCACCAGTTGCTGCCGCCACCGATCTCGCGCCACCGGTTGGACCAGAGCCCGATTGGCTGGAAGATCGAGACGTCGACCAGCACGAAGATGATGGTGGCGGTGAGTCCGATTCCCGCGGCGCTCGCGATGCCCTCGATGGTACGAGCGCCGGTCCAGGTGCCGGGGAGGAAGGTCACGACGAGGATGCCGGCGGGGATCAGGAGGATGAGCAGAATCTGTTCGACCGGGCCATCGAGATACTTGGAGACCATGCCGGCGGCGAGGATGAACAGGCTCTCGATGACGGCAAGCTGCACGGAGGCCCGCCGGATCAGGGGCAGGTCGGTCTGCTCCATGCCGGTCGCTGGCTGCACCACAGCACTCATGATCGCTCCGGAATCCGAGGGTGAATCGACGCTCAATTATACAGACCCCAGGCGAGGATCACCACCACGTCGGTGAGTGCCCACGCCCGAAGCCCCGCGTACATCCCGGCTTGGTGCTCGGCGGATGTCATCTCCCGGCTGCGGCGATACCAGGGGAGGAGCAATCCCATCCACGCCGTGGCCGCGACGGCGAGTCCACCCCAGCGAAAAAGATCGGTACCGTCGGCGCCCCAGTCCGACTGCCAGCCCGCGGCGACAAGACACAGAAACGCCACCAGCGCGGCACCGATGGCGACCAGGAGGCTTCGCCGCAGTCCGAGGATCAGGGCCAGGGTCCGGTCGCCACGCTGGCGATCTTCTTCGAACTGATAGAACTGGGTCAGCGGATACAGACTGGCGAAGAGGGGGCAGAAGGCTGCCAGCACGAGTCCGTGGGCCAGGTCGAGTGGACGGCCGGTGGCGGCGAACCCGGCGTAGGCCGTCAGGGTGCCGAAGCCGACCATGTTAATCACCCAATCGAAGCCCGCCACCGCCTTGAGGCGCAGCGGTGGCACCGAATAGGCGAGCGACATGCCGAGGCAGATGGCGTAGGCCCAGGCGTAGCCCCGGGGCAGCAGGAGGGCAAGCAGCTGTCCGGCCGCCAGGAGCGCGACAGCGAAGTGCGCGAGATACCGCGGCGCCGGAGGCGGAGCCTCGAGGTAGCCGATGTCGCCTTCATCCCGATCAAAGGCGCTGTTTATAGCGAGCGTGCCGCCATTCAGCAGCAGAACCCAGATCAGCAGGCCGCCGAGTGCGGGACCCACCTGCTCCCCCCGCACCGCGCCGCCGAGGCCGACGGCGAGCAGGTACCCGACCGCGGTGTGCGCGGCCATGATGGGCCACTCGGCCGGCCGCAGGTGCAGCAGGTAGTCGAACGCCCCTCCCAGCCAGCGGTAGCCCAGGCGACGCAGCGGACGCTCCGAGCCCGCTGGTCGTGCCGCTACCATTTGATCGAGAGATATCCGGCGGCGATGCGGAGCCCGTGCAGCGTGAGGTCGGGATCGACCTGCTGGATGGTGGAGGTGAGCGGGACGATGGTCTGCGCGAGGCCACCGGTGGCCACGACCCCGGGCAGGGTGCTGGTGGGCCACTCGCGCTGAATCCGGCGGACGATGCCATCGACGGCGTCAGCCGCACCGAACAGCACGCCGGCGCGGATGCACTCCTCGGTCCGGCGACCGATGACCCGCTCGGGGGGGCGGAGCTCCGTGGCGGGGAGCTTCGCCGCCCGGCGGGTCAGCTGGTCGGCGGAGGTGCGCAGACCGGGCATGATCACGCCGCCGATAAATCGGGCATCGGCCGTGATGCAATCGAATGTGGTCGCCGTGCCAAAGTCCACCACGATCGTATCCGCCTTGAAGCGCTCGACGGCGGCGAGGGTATTGACGATCCGGTCGGCGCCGACGCTCAGCGGCTCCTCGACATCGAGCGTGATGGGGAGCGGCGAGCACGAATCCACGACCGTCAGGCGCGCCCCGGTGAGCGCAGCCACCCCGGAGATGAGGCTCTGGGTCACGGTGGGCGCTACCGACGCGATGATGCCGGCGCGGATCTCGTTGGGCGAGTGCCCCGCGTGATGCAGGAAGGCGCCGAGCGCCGACCCCCATTCGTCCGGGGTGCGGTCGGGATTGGTCGTCAGGCGCCAATGACCGTCGAGGGCGTCGCCCCGAAAGAGCCCGGCGGTGATCTCGGTGTTACCGACATCGAGGGTGAGCAGCATGGGAGTCTACGAGACGATATCGCCCAGAATGTGGCGTGCAATGACGATGCGCTGGATTTCGCTGGTGCCCTCGCCGATCTCGCAGACCTTGGCATCGCGCATCATGCGCTCGACCGGATACTCCGTGGTGTAGCCGTACCCACCGAAGATCTGGACCGCCTTGGTCGTGACGCGCATGGCGAGCTCGGAACAAAAGAGTTTGGCCATCGCCGCTTCCTTCTTGAACGGCTTGCCATTCTGCTTGAGCCAGGCGGCGTGATAGAGCAGATGGGTGCCGGCTTCGATCTCGAGGGCCATGTCGGCAAGTTGAAAATGCACGCCCTGGAAGCTGCCGATCGCCTTGCCGAACTGTTTCCGGATCCCCGCATACCGCAGCGCCTCCTCGTACGCCCCTTCCGCGATCCCAAGCGAGAGGGCCGCGATGCCGATCCGGCCGGCATCCAGGGTCTTGAGGAAGTTGATGAAGCCCGCGCCCGGTGTGCCGAGCAGGTTCTCCTTTGGCACGATCGCATCCTCGAACACCAGTTCGCGGGTGTCGCTGGCGCGCCAGCCCATCTTGTCTTCCTTCTTGCCGGCCCGAAATCCCTTGATCACCGGCAGCGAGCCGTCATGCCCAACGCCGACTTCCTTCGTGCGGGCCAGGTCGCAGGTCGCTTTGGTGAGGATGAAGCTGGTAATGCCCTTGCTTCCCTTCCCACCCTCGGTCCGCGCCGTCACCACGAAGATCTCGCCCACACCGGCGTGGGTGATGAAAATCTTCGAGCCGTTGAGCAGGAAATGGTCGCCCTTGTCCACCGCCGTCGTGGCGGTCCCGCCGGCGTCGCTGCCCGCGCCTGGCTCGGTGAGGCCGAAGCCGCCCAGGACCTTGCCCGAGGCGAGCAGCGGCACATAGCGGCGCTGCTGTTCGGGCGTGCCGAAATCCATGATCGGGGACGTACCGAGATTGGTGTGGGCGCTGACCGTGAGGCCATGACTGGCATCCACCTTGGCCAGCTCGTGGATCGTGATGTAGTAGGAAAGCTGATCCATCCCCGCCCCACCCAGTTCCTCGGACCAGGGCACGCCCATCAGCCCGAGTTCTCCCATCTTCCGGATGTTCTCCCATGGAAATGCCGACGTCCGGTCGAGCTCGCGGGCAACCGGAGCCACTTCCTTGCGCGCAAACTCGCGGACCATGTCCCGCACCTGATAGTGCTGCTCGGAGAAATAGAGCGAGAGATCCATGAGGAGGCTCAGCGATGTGGTGGAAGGACGGACGGTCCGGCGGTCCGACGGACGGGAGAATATAACTGCTCACCGGCTCCGCCGAGGCTGCTATCTTTGAGCTTCACGAGAGAGGGAGCGTTACGCCATGAGACCCGAGACCCGATTCCGGCGGCACCTCGCTGCGTGCCTGCTGGCGCTGCTGCTTGCCGCCTGTGGTGATTCCGGCGGCCCCGGCACGCCCCCCAGTGCCCTGACCCTCGTCCCCATCGACAGTGGGTACGACTTTTCGGTGTTCGTGACGGCCCCTCCCGGCGACACGCACCGGTTGATCGTGGTGGAACGAGGGGGCCGAATCCGGATGATCAAGGACGGCGTCCGACAGGATTCCGCCTACCTGAACCTCACCGCCCTGACCAGCCCCGCCACCGTCGAGTACGGCGTGTACAGCATCGCATTCCACCCGCAGTACGCCACCAATCACCGGCTGTTTGTCTACTATGCCGATCTGAACGGCGACAGCCAGCTTGATGAATTCCTGGCCGATGCCTCGCTGGACCATGCCGACCCCACCAGCCGTCGAACCATCCTGAGCCAGACCCAGGATCCGGCGACCGTGCTGTACGGCGGACTGGTCACCTTCGGAGCGGATGGGAAACTGTATCTCGGTCTGGGCGATGGCAGTCCGGTAACCGGCATCTGGGACAAGGCACAGGACAGCACGTCGCTGCTCGGCAAGATCCTCCGACTCGATGTCGATCAGGGAGGGACCTATACGATTCCCGCGGACAACCCGTATGTCGCGCGGGCCGGCTGGCGAGGAGAAATCTGGCAACTGGGACTGCGGAATCCCTGGCGCTGGAGCTTTGATCGGGCGTCCGGCGAATTGTGGATCGGGGAGGTCGGCGAGGACTTGTACGAGGAGATTGACATGCTGGCCTCGCCGGTCGTTGGGGGGAACAACTTCGGCTGGCCGATCGTCGAGGCAACCCACTGTTACATTCCGGCGGTCGGGTGCCTGACGGCGGGGCTGGTGCCGCCCATCCTGGAATACCCGCATCGCCCCTCCTGCGCGACGGTGGGTGGGTATGTGTACCGGGGCAGGGCGCACCCCTCGCTCCACGGCACCTACTTCTACGGTGACTTCTGTGGCGGCTGGATTCGCGCAGTGCGGCTGGTGGGTGGTGCACTGGTCAGCGCCTACCCCCCGCTCTCCTCACCGCTGGTCAACGACAATGTGGTCTCCTTCGGGGAGGATGCCGACGGCGAGATCTACGTGGTCATGGCCTCCGGGAGCATCTACCGCCTGGCGCTGGCGGAGTGACGCGCGAGGCGACGCACCAGCCGGCCGAGTTCACTGGCCCCTGAGTCATCCTCGCCGGTTCCCGCGCTGGCCGGGGGCACCCGGCTGGCGCTGCCGCAGCGATCACACCCGTCGCACGATTCCTTCTGCTGGCCGAAGTATTCCAGCAGCACGGCCCGGCGGCAGCCCTTTCCCCCCGCATAGCGTTCCATCACCAGCAGCCGGGCCTCCGCCGCGCGGCGGCGCCGCTCGACGGCCTGCCATGCCGCGACATTCGGCGTAAGCCCAAGTTCCGCTGCCAGGCGTTCCGCCGATGCCGCGACGGCGGCGGGGTGCCTGCGACGGTATTCCGGATGAGCCCAGAGTTCCTCCAACGTCTTGCGCGGTGGAAACGTGACACCGATCTGGCGACGGTGGATTTCGGCATCAGTCGGATGGTGCAGGAGAATGCAGCGCGCCGGCCCGCCATCGCGCCCGCCGCGACCCGCCTCCTGGTAGTACGCCTCCGGGGTCGCGGGCATGCCCCAATGCACCACCAGCCTGACCCGTGGCGCGTCGATCCCCATGCCGAACGCCGAGGTCGCCACGACGACATCGAGGTCCTCGGCGAGGAACTGGGTGAGCACCTGTGTGCGCTGCTCCCGCGGCAGCCCCGCGTGGTACGCGGCTGAGCGAATGCCGCCGAACCAGAGCGCCTGCGCCAGGGCATCTGCGCTCGCGCGGGTCTGAACATAGACAATAGTGAGGCCGGGCTTGCGGGCCAGCAACGCACGCAGTGCCGGCAGCCGCTCGGCAGGACGCGGCACCCAGTGAACGTCAAAGTGCAGATTCGGACGGTTGAAAGAAGCCAGGTGGAGATCGTGCTTCCGGAGCCCGAGTGAGGCGATGATATCGCCCCGGACCGCCGGCGTCGCCGTGCCGGTCAGTGCAATGGTGGGTGGCGACCCGCAACTGGTGCGAAAGGTGGCAAGCTCCCGGTAGCTGGGCCGAAAATCGTGACCCCATTCACTGATGCAATGGGCCTCGTCGACGGCGAGGAGGCGGGGCCGGATGGCGTTGCCCGCCAGGGCTTCGGCAAGGCGCGGGGCCCTCTCGGGGGAGATGTAGAGCAGGCGGAGGGAACCGTCCAGCACCTGGGCCATCACCCCGGCCTGCTCCTCGGGCGTCAGGGAAGAATTGAGCGTCCCCGCGGCGATGCCCCGGTGCCGGAGCGCGCCAACCTGATCCTGCATCAGCGCGAGGAGCGGCGAGACGACCACGGTCAGTCCGCCCAGCACGAGCGCGGGCACCTGGAAGCAGATGGATTTCCCTCCCCCGGTCGGCAGCACTGCCAGTGCGTCCCGACCGGCCAGCACCGACTGGACCACGCGCCGCTGGACCGGCCGGAAATCCGCGAAGCCGTAGTGGCCGTGCAGCAGGCGACGGGCCTCGGCGATTCGATCCGCAAGGGGAGTGACGATCGGGTGCATGGGACGAAGGTAGGGAGGCCGTACAGGAGGCGAGGGGAGAATTCGTGCGGGATGGTACGGGGAAATGCGGCGCGGATCCTGGGGAGGAATGCAGCGGGGCCCATCTGAGATCGGCCGGTACATGCGAGATCCGAAAACGTAGGGGCCGATCTCAGATCGGCCCGTACATGCGAGA
>JBDTMI010000011.1:0-89485 GCA_039934355.1 Gemmatimonadales bacterium | reverse complement strand
TCGCCCAATCGCCCAATCGCCCAATCGCCCAATCGCCCAATCGCCCAATCGCCCACCGCATCCCGCGCTACGGCAGCACCCGCACCGCCAGATGCGACGGGTAGCGCGCCGAGCGCCAGATCCGGTGGTCGGCGACCTGAAAATCGCTCGTCTTGGCGTTGAAGATGTTGGGAATGAAGCGCTGCGGATTGCGGTCATAGAGCGGGAACCAGCTGCTCTGCACCTGCACCATCAACCGATGCCCCTTCTGGAAACGGTAGAGCTGCTCGTGCAGGTCAATCGTGAACCGGATCACCTTGTTGGACGGTATCGCCGTCGCCCTGTCGAACCCCTTCCAGTAACGCCCCCGCAGGATGTCGGCGTTGACCATCAATTGGTAGCCGCCCATCGTCGGGCGATCGGACACCGTCTCCGGGTAGACGTCGATGAGCTTGACGACCCAGTCGGCGTCGCTGCCCGTCGTTGACGCGAAGAGATGCGCGGCGACATTCCCCACGATAGTGACATCCTCCGTCAGCGGCGCCGAGACCCAGGTGAGCACATCGGGGCGGCCTTCGACAAAGCGCTGATCCTGCTGCAGCCAGTTGCTCCATCCCTCGCCATTGACAGGCCTCGGCACATAGGGCACCGGGTTCGCCGGATCGGCGCGGAAGGAATCGAACTCCATCGCTCGCCTTGGCGCCGCCGGTGGCGGGGTAAACGACAGGGCGCCGTTCGCGCGCAGGTAGAGCTTGCGCTCCACCGCGCTCTTCGGCGGCCAGCGCTCGAAGGTGCGCCACCGATTGCCCCCGCTCTCGAACGCCCACACTTCGGGGAAGCGTCCCTCGCCGTTACCATGGAGGTAGAACGCAAACCAGGGGCGCTGGATCTGCATCCGGAAGTAGTCCGCCGTGTTGCTCCCGAACCGGATAGCCCCGAGCGAATCTCCACCCGGCCGCGACCAGCTCCCGTGCGACCAGGGCCCCAGGACGATGCGATTCCAGTTCTTCGGGTCGTGGCGCTCCACCGCCCGATAGCCGAGCTGCGGCCCGAGGATGTCTTCCTCATCCCACCACCCGCCGACAAAGAGCGTCGGCACCTCGGCGCGAGTGAGCACGCGGGACATCGCCCGTGCATCCCAATAGGCGTCATGTGCCGGGTGGGTGCGGAAGCCGGTCCACGACGGCAGGTCAAACACCCCGGTGAACTTCGCGATCGAATCGAGAGTCCCCAGCCGAAGGTAGAACTGGAACTCATCGGCATCGGGGATCGACAGCCCGTTCTTCCCCTCGATATATGCCGAGTACAGCACTCCCTGCGTCTGGCGGAACGCGCCCTGGTGGAAGAAGTCATCGCCTAGCCAGGTGTCGCTCATCGGCGCCTGCGGAGAGATGGCTTTGAGAGCGGGGTGCGGATGGACGCCAGCCATCCCCGCCAGCCAGCCGCGATAGGAAATCCCCATCACACCGACTCGGCCGCTATTGCCGGGGAGCCGCTTCACCAGCCAGTCGATGGTGTCCCAGGCATCAGTGCTTTCATCAACGCCCCTCGGATCCTTCGCGTCAGCCTGGGGACGATTCGTGACGAACTCTCCCTCCGACGCACCCCGTCCACGGACATCCTCGGTCACGAAGATGTAGCCATCCTCGCCGAGTTCCTCGAGTGAGGCCGGAAGTACGGCACTGGAGAATTCGCGCGCGGCGTTGAACGGTGTGCGGATCAGGATGATCGGAAGGGGCTCGCGCGTACCCTTGGGCACCAGCGCCACGGCAAACAACGTCACGCCGTCGCGCATCGGGATCCGAAGCTCTCGGCGGTCGTACTCCACCGCACGATGGCGCGGCGGTGCGGCAGTAACCAGAGGAGAGTAAATGACACTGAGGATCGCGACTGCGACCAGACCCCGCAACAACAGATGGCGTACCCTCATGCTGCGTTGCTTCCTTTGCCGGGCAATCCGGCGGGTTGGTGGAATTATCGGTGCAGGGCATGAGAGCTGCCGCTCCCCCTTGGAAATACGCGCCTCGCCCGCCCGCACCGCAAGGCACCAACCCCGATGGTTGAGCGCCCGTGCCTACCGTCGCCGCCGACCCGATCGCTCCCAACCCCGTCGCCCTCTCGGAGTGGACACTCCCCCCGTCGCACTGTCCTCTTTCCCCCGGTTTCTACACCCTCGTCCTCCACCATCCTCCGACCGCCCTCCACGATTTCCGCTTCGTCCTCCACTCCTTCACTCCACCCCACCACCCCTGCCGCTCTCGCCTCCGGCATTTCAGCCCACCGGAATGTCATTTCACTCTGAGCTTCCAGCATTTCACCCCCACCCACCATGATTTCAGTACGCCCCTCCGCTCCTTCACCCCCGCTGCGCAGCATTGCACCGAGCCTCGCAACCACTACAGCCTCGGTCTCCACCCTTGCGGGCCCCCACTCCGACATTTCGCCCCCGTCCTCCGGTCCTTCACCCCAGTCCTCCACCATTGCGGACCCGATGCGCACCATTTCAGCGTCTATGCGCAGCATTTCAGTGTGACCCTCCGCTCCTTCAGCGCACCCCTCCGGCCCTTCAGTGTGGTCCTCCACCCCTGCACGGTGGCCCTCCAGTACTTCACCGTGCTCCGCACATTCGCCTAACGCGGTGGCACGCCCCTCGCCATAGAGCACCCCGACCGGTCCGGTTCGGGCCTGGCCAGGTCGCCCCGCCGCGGCTCCCCGAAGAGCCCGGCACAGCAGTTAACCATGGTCTTCGGACCAGATACGCACGGATTTGTCACATGGAAAAGAAGAATCGTCTCACCCTGGACGCCGGAGGACGCGGGGCAGCCTTCTGCCACACGCACCCCGACACCGACCCGGCCGCCATCGCGGTGGCCACCAAGCTCGACGCCACCATGGGTCGGGCCGAAATCCTCACCGGCCAGCAGGTGGCCAGTGAACAGGCCGTCAGTGCTGCGGTCAACACGAAGGAAGAAATTCGTCTGTCCATGGAAAATGGTCTCGCGGCCACCTATGCCATCTCGACCGTCGCCGCGAAAACCTTTCCCGATCTGGCCATTCATCGTCGTCGGCCTCGGACCCATGCCAGCGAAGTCACTCTCCTCACCTCGGCGCGCGTCGCACTGGCCGAGGCCGAGGCCAACAAGGATCGTCTGATCCCGTTCGGTCTGACGACCGCCATGCTCGACACCCTCAGGGCGGACATTCCCGCCTATGGGGACGCCGTCCTTCGTCAGCGGAACGCCCACGCCGCGCAGGTCGGCGCCGTTTCCGATCTCCGGCAGGTCTGCAGCGAGGTCGTGCGACTGCTCAAGAGTCTCGACGCCATCAACCGGCTCCGTTTCAAGCAGGACCCGGAAATGCTGGCGGCCTGGAAGAGCGCCCGGAACGTCGCCTGGCCTACCCCGGACCACCTGGTCCCGACGCCTCCCGCTAACCCGCCAACCACCGGGGAGGCCTCTGCAGCGTGATCCGGGGCAGGGCAGCCCCAGTAAATGACTGATCCCCTGATCTCCCGCAGGTGCCGGAGGTCGGGGGATTAGTCATTTAGGACACTTCCGACGAAAAGAGGACACTCCACCGTCCCCTCCCGACGCTACTCCTCAATCAGTTCGCCCGAGGCCGCCGCCCCTCCCGGCTACCACCACTCCGCCTAACACCCATGCTTTCAATAACTTCCCCGCCAAGCTCCGCGCCCGCCCGACCATCCCCGGGCCCGCCGCTCCACTTTGGCACACGGCTCGCATTGGTCCCGCCAACTCCCCGCTTCCAGGATGTCGAATCGCTCTCTGCATTTACCGAAAGGCCATGCCATGCAGCGCGCCACTCACCTCAAGCTCGACACCGTTCGCCACATCCTGGAGTTCAGTCGCCGTCACCCCGAGGCGGCCTCGACCACCATCCCCAAACTCGTCGCTCGACTCGAGCGGCTGTCGGGGAGGGTCCGCACCCTCCTGGAGCACCAGCTCATCTGGCAGCAGGAGATTGCCGGCGTTCGCAGGGAGCGCGATCGCCTCGCCGCTGCCCTCCGCCCTCGACTGACCCGCCTCATCCGTCTGGGCGACGCCGCCGCCGACGCAGCCGGTGGCGGTGGGGATCCCTCCCTTCGCCTCACCGAGACCCGCCTCGCCACCAGCCCCGGCAGCTTTCTCCAGCATGCCCGCGCCATTCTCGACGCCGCCGTTGCCTGCCGAGCCGCGCTCATTGAGTTCGGCCTGCCGGAGCAGCTGCTGGAGGAGATCCAGGATGAGTTCGCCGCCTGCGACGCCGCCCACCTTCGAACCATCGAACTCGCGCATGAATGCCTTACGGCCAACGCCGAGTTGGATTCCATCGCCACCCAGGCGTTCCAGACCCTCCGGCAACTCGACGCGCTGAATGGTCTCCGCTTCGCCGCCGACCCGCCCCTGCTGGAGGAATGGGAACGCAGCGCCGCCGTGGCGTGGCCGGTGGTGCGGAGGGAAACCGAAAGCGTGTAGGCTCCCCCCGCATCACGACTTCTTACCGGCGACTCTTCGCCGACTTGGCAGGCTGCTTCTTCTTCCTGCCCGGGTCGGCGGCGCCCTCCTCTTCCTCATCCTCGGACTCGTCGCCACCCAGCGCGAGCGCATTGGGGATGATCGTCTCGGTGACGATCTCCGTCAGCAGCTCGTCGGCAGCGTTTTCCTCGGTCAGCGTCGCATCGAGCAGGGCGACAACGTCATCACGGTCGAGTGATTCGGCCAGGAGCTTGACGCTGCTGTAGGCCGCGATCTCGTAATGCTCAACCCGCTTGGCGCTGGCGACCAGCCCGGTGTCGATGACCGGGTCTTCGCCCTCTTCCTCCATCATCTCCGAGGCTTCCTGAATCAGCCCGTCGATCGCCGGGCACTTCTTCGCCTTGGCGGCGACACCGAGCGCCTCGAACACCTGATCGAGCCGGGAGACGTGGCCCTCGGTCTGGGCGAGGTGATCGGTGAACGCCTGCTTCAGCTCCGCGGCGGTGGCGGCCTTTGCCATCTTCGGCAACGCCTTCACCAGGTGCTTTTCGGCGTAGTAGATGTCCTGCAGCTGTTCGATCAGGAGAAGTTCAAGATTGTCGAGCGACATGGGTATTGCTCCTGCTATGAGTAAGTCTGCCTGAGGCAAACCATGTTGGTGAACTGAGAATGCGCTGGTCCGGTGCTTTCGACCGGGAACCGAAACCGCGGACAACCTGCCGCTCCGGTGTGCCGGAGCAGCAGGCCTTCCGCAGCGGTTTACATTTTCTTGCTGCCTGAATGTCCGGTCACGCCCCGCTCAACCCGCTGCCACGCATCCCGCATCGCATGCTTGGCCCGGTCCCACGACAGCCCCTCGGCGTGAGGAGTCATCTCCCACTCGTGCCGCAGTTCCGGCTCCACCGCGTCAAAGCTCTGACCCTCATGACGCCGCTGCGCTTCCCAGCCGTAACGGTAGGCCGGCTGATACGTCTCGTACGGCTCGCCCCGGCCGCTCGGCTGGCTGGACGTATACGTCGCCCGCCAGTAGGCATCCTCGACGGTGGGATTCACCGCTTCCGCGGCGCCCTTGCCACCAAGTCCACCGGCGATCGCTCCGATGGTGCCACCAACGACGGCACCGACGGGTCCCCCCACCGCGGCGCCGACCGCGGCACCCGCTGCGCCGCCGACCGACGCTCCAGCGCCGACGCCGAGGGGATGGGCACCGGGAGCACCAGTGATGGGATCACGATTGGCATCCAGGGTCTTCGTATTGTCGCTCATGACTAGTTCTCCGTGTAGTAACTGCTGTGGACCTGCTTGAGATCGCGCGCGCCGGACGCCATGCTCCGCTCCTCCGCCCGGTTTTGCGCCCTCGCCAGTCCGCCGGCGCCTGACCCCTGAAAACACAAAAGGCGCGCGGGATCATCCTTCGATCCCTATCGCGCCTTCGACCCACGAGCCCGCAGCTCGTTCGTCAAGGTCACTATCACATCGTCTTCGGACTGACAGGCAACAAGCTACGAAGATAAGGCGAAGTTCACAACCCCGGGCGATATCCATCGATGGAGCGATGTGATCGGGAAGTGAGGAGTAAGGAGTAAGGAGTGAGGAGTGAGGAGGAAAAGCATCGAGGCGGATGGCGGCGCCGCAGGGGAGCGGGTGAAATAGTGAGGAGTGAGGAGTGAGGAGTGAGGAGTGAGGAGTGAGGCGTGAGAAGTGAGGAGCGAGGCGTAAGGAGGAAAAGCGTCGAGGCGGCTGGCGACGCCGCAGGGGAGCGGAGGAGAGTGGGCCGCGAAGCGGGCTCACCCGGGCGCTGCGGCCACTCTCCGACGCGACAATGCGGTGACGTCAGCCGCCAGCCGCCGCCGCATCCCGAAGCACTCCTGCCAGGTCGTACATGCCGATCGCCTCGGCGCGGTCTGCCGCCGTTTTCCCGTCCTTGTTCTTCACGCCCGGGTCGGCGCCATGCTGCAGCAGCAGCCTTGCGGTCTCGATGGCGACGGCCTCGTCGTCGGTGGTGAGCCACATGAGCGGCGTCTCGTCGCCCGAACGCACCTTGCCGCGCTCGGGTTGCTCGACCAGGAGCGCGCGCACCCGGTCCACCCGGCCGATGAACACCAGCTCCCAGATGTCTTTGCTGTGCGCCGCCAGCAGGTCCATCATCTCCCGGTGACCGGCATAGGTGGCGTGCCCCAGCGGAGTGCCGCCGTGGCTCCTCTCCCGGGGGTCAATCTCCGCGCCGCGCCCAATCAGGAGCCGAGCCACGTCGAGGGCGTTGCGGTACGCCGCACCGTGCAGCGGGCGCGCCTTGTCGTCGTTCTCCACCTCGGGCGACATCCCGGCATCGAGCAGCAACGCCACGGCGTCGGCCCGATTCATCTGCGCCGCGCGGTGGAGCGGCTGATGAGCGTCGCGGAGCGTGGAGTGCGCGGCCAGCAGCGCCATCACCCTGGCACGGTCCCCCTGCATCGCGGCGGCGGTGAGCGCCGTGACCGGATCGAGCGAGATCGGTGTCACCTTCGCGCCGTGCTGCACCAGCAGGTCGGCGATGGCCATCTCGCCCGCGCGCATCGCCGTCTCGTAGAGCGAGTGCTGGGGAAACTGGTTGCTCCGGGCCGGCGCGCTATTGGGGTTGGCGCCATGCGAGAGGCACCACTCCGCCAGCTCCAGGTCATGATGCTTGATCGCGATATCGAGAAACCAGCGGGCGCCGCTGCCGTATCCGCCCATGTTCAGGACGGTCCACTCCGGATCGTCCCAGTCCGCCTTCCGTCCCAGCGCCAGCGACCGTTCGTGGATCAGCCTGAGCCACCAGAGCACCCTGGCGTGGAAGTGGATGTTGTAGATGACCTGGTTGTCGTACGGCTCGGCACCCCGCTCGAGCAGCAGGCGCACCAGCGCATCCCGGGCCGGATGCGGGGGACGATCCTCTTCTCCCTCGCCGATGACGCCGACCAGCGGCGTGTAGCAACTGTCCCCCGCCGGGAAGAAGCAGTTGGGATCGGCGCCGGCATCGAGAAGTGCCGTGGCAATGTCGACCGCGTTCGCCTCCGCCTGAGGCACGGGGAGCCGGGCGAAACAGAGATAGAGCAGTGGCTCCCACCCCTTGGGACCGAGGTCACCGTAGAGATCCCCGGGATTGCCAACGCCGGATCTTCCCGGCGCCGGCTCAGTGGCGCGACGGGTGGCCAGCGCTGGCCGGTCGGCGAGCGCCTCACGCACCGCGTCCAGGTCTCCGCAGACGATTTCCGTCTGGAAACTCGCATCGGCCAGTTCTGGGAAGCGCGACAGCAATCGGAGCGCCGTGTGTCGGGCCCGAAGCAGATCGGACGCGCCGCGCACATGATGATCGGGGCAGGCGTTGTCGAGAAAGCGGGAGACCAGAGCCTCCTCGCCTGTCTCTGCCGGTGTCCGGGTGCTGAGTGCCTGGCGCAGCGCGGCCCAGCCGGAGAGCCCATGCTCCCGTGCCAGGGCATGCTGGATGTCCCGCAGGGTGGGAAAGGCAGGGGGATGCTCGAGGGCACGCTCCAGACGGATGCGTGCGTCAACGATCCCGGTGCGCACCGCCTTGAGCCAGCGCTTCGCTTCCCGGGTGAGGTGCTGGAGACTGCTCCTGGGCGTGAGTTTCCTGGACATGACCTTCCTCCGTGGCGCCTGGAGTCCGCTGAGCTCAGGCTGGGAAGAAGGTTCGGCGATGTGTGCTGCGAACCAGACTGGGTGGGAGTAGTCCCCCTTGCCGCGGACCAGAGGCGCCCCAGCGCGCACTGAGATGCAGAATGTCGCTGGGGCGGTACCCTGTCAAGATTGGCTCGCATCTCACGCCTCGGAGTGAGGAGTGAGGAGTGAGGAGTGAGGAGGAAAGCATTGAGGCGGATGGCGGCGCCGCGGTGGAGCGGAGGAGAGTGCGCCGCGGCCAATTGCTGTCATCCCGAGCGCGAGCGAGGGATCCCTGTGCCCCGAAGCCCGGCTCCGACCTCAAGGGATCCCTCGTCGCGGCGGTCCTCAGGATGACAGGTGCCGCGTTCATTGCCACTGCCCGCCTTCCGCCTATCGCCTATCGCCCATCGCCTGCCGTTCCGCCCACCATCAGGCTAAATTGCTCTCGCGACAGTAAGTGTCTTGTCTTCAAGGACATACGATGACCCCCTCGCTCGATCCCGCCCGACTCCGCGACCCCGCCTTGCGACCGGTCGCCGAGAAGGTGCTGGCCGCTGTCCGGCTCGATGCCGGCGACGCGCGCGCGCTCTATGCCTCGAGCGATCTGCTGGGGTTGGGACGCATCGCCGAGTTTTCCAACAGCCGCGCCAATGGGGATCGGGTCTTCTTCTCCGCCAATCAGCACATCAATCCCACTAACGTCTGCATCCTTCGGAATACCTGCACCTTCTGTTCATTTGCCCGGATGCCCAAGGAGGACGGCGCCTACACCCGCTCCCTGGACGAGGTCTACGAGGAGGCGGAGCAGGCCCGAAACGGCCCCACCCGCGAGTTCCACATCGTCGGGGGACTGCATCCCAAGCTGGCGCTTTCCTATTACACCGACATGATCCGCGGGCTCAAGGAGCGCTTCCCCCACGTCCATATCAAGGCGCTCACCGCCGTCGAGATCGCCCATCTGGCACGAATTGAAAAGATTCCGGTGCGCGAGGTGCTGCTCCGGATGAAGGAAGCCGGCCTGACCAGTCTGCCCGGTGGTGGCGCCGAGGTCTTCTCGACCGCCGTGCGCGCCACAATTGCCGAGCGAAAGCTCACCGGCGACGAGTGGCTCGCGGTGCATCGCGAAGCGCACCTCCTCGGCATCCCCACCAATTGCACCATGCTCTACGGTCACGTGGAGACGGCCGACGACCGGATCGAGCACCTGACCATGCTGCGGTCGCTGCAGGACGAGACCGGTGGCTTCCTCACCTATATCCCGCTGGCCTATCACCCCGATCACAACGAACTGGGTGAGGAGCTCGGCCGGGTCGGGACCGCGACTACCGCCTTTGAAGACCTCAAGAACATCGCGGTGGGCCGCCTCTTCCTCGACAACATCCCCCACGTGAAGACCCACTGGCCGATGGTCACGCCGTTCCTCTCGCAGATCGCGCTGAACTTCGGCTGTGATGACGTCGAGGGCACCGTGGTCTACGAACGGATCTATCACCAGGCCGGCGCCAGCACCGCCATGCATCTGCCCTATCTCGGCCTTGTCGGCCTTATCCGCGGGGCAGGGAAGCGGCCGGTCGAGCGCGACAGCCTCTATCAGCCGGTGCGTGAGGAGTTCGACGGGTTGGAAGAAGACGCCTCCTTTGGCGCCAGCGCCCCGGTGGTGCACGCCGCATGAGGCTCGGCCGGATTCCCTGGATCAACTGTTACCCGGTCTACGGCGCCGTCGATCGCGGACTGGTACAACTCCCGGCGTCGCTCGTGAGTGGTACCGCCTCCGAGCTGAACGATCTCCTCGCCGCCGGTGAACTCGATCTCAGCGTGATCTCCGCCGTCGAGTACGCCCGGGATGCGGCGCAGTACCACCTGCTGCCCGACCTCGCGATCAGTTGTGACGGACCGGTGCACAGCGTGAAGCTCTTCTCCCGCCGCCCCATCGAGGACCTGACCGGCGCGACCGTCCTGCGCACCGCCTCCTCCCGGACCAGCGTGCTCCTGCTCGAGCTGCTCTGCCGCCACCGCTTCGATGTGACCCCGAAGTACGCCACCGTGCGAGCCGAGCCGTCCGACCTGGACGCGCTGGCCCGCTTCCCCCATGACGCGGTGCTGGTGATCGGCGACGCGGCCCTGGTGCTTGCAGCGACTGGCCAGTACCCGGTCGAGCTGGATCTCGGCGCCGCCTGGCGCGAGTGGACCGGACTCCCCTTTGTCTTCGCCGTCTGGGCCGCACGGCGCGATGCCGACCAGGAGCGGGTACGTGCCGTGCACACCCAGCTTCTGGCCTCGCGCGAGTGGGGGCTGGCCCATCTCGACCTCCTCGCCGATCAGGCCTGGGCGACGACCGGGATTCCCCGCGACACCTGCCGCGCCTACCTGGGCGACCTCGACTATCGTTTCTCGTACCGGCATCTCGCAGGGCTGACCGACTTCTTCCGGCGGTTGGCGGAGGAAGGCCTGGTGCCGGATGGCAGCTTGAGTTTTATCACGGCAGCATGAGAATAAGGCCGTTGGCCGTTTGCCATTGGCCATTGGCAGGGACATTCAGGAACGCTGACCATCTATTCACCCAATGTTTTCGCCAACGGCCAACGGCCAATGGCTAACGGCCCAATGGACACCATCGACCGCACCTCAAGTGATTTCCGCGCCACCCTCGCGCTCTACGAGAACGCCCCCCTCCTCGAGCTGGGCGAACTCGCCGACGCGGTCCGCTGGCGCCACCACCCCGATCCGATGGTGACCTACATCATCGATCGCAACATCAACTACACCAACGTCTGCGTCGCCGACTGCGGCTTCTGCGCCTTCTACCGCCGCCCCAAGCACGCCGAGGGGTACGTCCTGTCGTTCGAGCAGATCGGGAAGAAGATCGACGAGTGCAAGGCGGTGGGCGGGGTCCAGATCCTCTTCCAGGGCGGGCACAATCCGTACATCCCCTTCGAGTGGTACCTGGACCTCATGCGTTACATCAAGGCTAACCACCCGATCCACATCCACGGCTTCTCCCCTTCGGAGGTGGTGTTCTTCTCCGAGCGCTTCCGGATGCCGGTACCTGAAGTGATACGTCAACTCCACGACGCCGGGCTCGACAGCATCCCCGGCGGGGGGGGCGAGATCCTGGTCGACCGGATCCGGCAGCGGGTCGCGCCGAAGAAGGCCCAGACCGATGAATGGCTCGGGGTGCAGGAAGAGGCCCATCGTCAGGGGATGAGGACGTCGGTAACGATGATGTACGGCATGGGCGAGACCAGCGCCGACCGCATCGAGAGCCTCTTCCGGATCCGTGAAGTCCAGCGCCGCACCGGGGGGTTCACCGCGTTCATTTGCTGGCCGCTTCAGCCCGAGGGCACCCCGACGATGTCGGACCAGCCCAAGACCGACGCCATCACCTATCTCCGCACCCTGGCGATCGCCCGCATCGTGCTGGACAACGTCCCCAGCCTCCAGTCCTCCTGGGTCACGATGGGGCACAAGGTCGGGCAGGTGGCGCTTCGCTTCGGGGCCAACGATTACGGCAGCCTGATGATGGAGGAGAATGTGGTGTCGGCGGCCGGCACGACCCACCGGGTCACAATCGCGGAAATCGAACGGCAGATCAGCGACGCCGGCTTCACCCCCCGCCGGCGGCGGCAGGACTACACCCTCCTCCCTGAGCTTGCGACGGCCGCAGCGTGACCCGCACTGGTATCGGTTACGACTCCCACCGGCTGGTGGCGGGACGCCCGCTCGTGCTCGGCGGCGTCCACATTCCCTTTGAGCTCGGCCTGGCGGGTCACTCTGATGCCGATGCCGTCGCCCACGCCCTGACCGACGCCCTCCTCGGTGCGGCGGCCGCTGGCGACATCGGCACGCTCTTCCCCGACACCGACCCGCGCTGGAAAGATGCCGACAGTCTCACCCTCCTGACCCTGGCCTGCGCCGCCGTGCGGGAGCGCGGATTCATGCCGCAGCAGGCGGACATCACGGTCATCGCCGAGCGGCCCAGACTCGGGCCCCACTTTCCCGCGATGACCGAACGGCTCAGCCGGGCCAGCGGTATTCCCGCCGACGCGATCGGGCTCAAGGCGAAGACCAACGAGGGGATGGGGTGGATCGGTCGCGGAGAGGGGATCGCCGTGATTGCCGTCGCCACGATCGGTGTCGTCTGATGGAAGGATTCGTGAGCTGGCTGACCCAGCTTTCCGCCGCGACGCTCTACCTGATCATCGGCGCCACCACGTTCTTCGAGAATGCCCTTCCGCCCATCCCGTCGGACGTCGCCGTCACGCTGGGCGGATTCCTCTCCCAGCATTCGACGATTTCCCCGGTGGGCGTCTTCCTGGTCGGCTGGCTGTCGAACGTGGCCGGATCCGTTGTGGTCTACTACCTCGCCCGCCGCTACGGGCGCGACTTCCTCTCCGGACGGCTCGGTCGGAGGCTGCTCCCGCCCGACGCCATCCTCGCGATGGAACGCGAGTACCTCCGCTACGGCACGATCGGCATCTTTCTCGGCCGGCTCCTTCCCGGTTTCCGTTCGATTGTCGCCCCGTTCACCGGGCTCATCAACATTCCGGTGTGGCGGGCGATGCTTCCGATCGCCGTTGCCGCGGGCATCTGGTACGCCTTCCTCACCTGGGCCGGTGCGCGACTGGGCGAGGAATGGGAGACCATCAATCGCCTTCTCAAGCACCTCAACAGCACCCTGGCCGTCATCGCCGTCGTGGCCATCGCGCTGGTGGTGTTCATGGTGCTTCGGGCTCGGAAGAAGCGCCCACCGCCGCGAGACCGGCTGCTGCGCGCCGTGCACCGGGCCCTGGGCGACACCCGTCCGAGTGTGCCCGTCACCGGAAAGGATCCGGCGCGCGAAGGCGCCGCCACCCTCCTCTTCGAGCTGACCCGGAACGCGGAGGCCATCCCGGCGGAGGATCGTGCTGCCCTCGCGGCGCACTTCCGGACCGCCTGGGGTCTGGACCTGGAAACGATGCCGCCGGAGACCGTGGAGCGGGCCGCGAATGCCACCCACGAAATGGCGGCGATGGTTACGCGGGAATACGACCACGAGCGCCGTCTGAGCCTCGCGACGAGACTCTACCAGCTTGCCAGGAGCGATGGGACGGTGAGCCGCCACGAGGACCAGCTCATGCGGCGGGCCGGGCAGCTCCTCGGTCTCGCACCGGAAGATCTGGTGGAGGCCCGCCGCCGGGCCGACGTGTAGGAATTACCTCTCCGGCCACTCCCTCGGTCGCCGCCTTGCCGCTCGTTCCAGGATGCCGTATGATCGACCTCGCATGTCCAAAGCCTCCCACGAGCGTGCCTTCCTGCTGGAGCTGTTTCACGACTACCTCGCCCTTGAAGCCGGGCACGCCCCGAATACAATCGAGAATTACCTGCGCGATCTCCGCCGATTCGTGGCGTGGGCCGCGACCCGGGGCGCCGCGTCGCCCGCCGCCGTCACCCGGAAGCTGCTCCGGGAATTCGTTTTCGCCCTGAAAGACCTCGGCTTGTCCGCCGCGACGATCCGGCGCCAGGTGTCGGCCATCCGCACCTACTACCGCTTCCTGCTCGGTGAAGGCACGGTTGATCACGACCCGAGCGACCGGCTGGAGATGCCGCGACGGGGACGGAAGCTGCCTGACGTCCTGACGGTGCCCGAGGTCGAATCCCTGCTCGCCGCGCCCCGCGCCGACGAACCGCTGGCGTGGCGTGATCGTGCGCTGCTGGAGCTGGGCTACGGGGCGGGGCTCCGCGCCTCGGAGCTCTGCAGCCTGACCGTCAGCCAGTTGCTGCTCTCCGACGGGCTGGTGCGCGTGGTGGGGAAGGGCAACAAGGAGCGCCTAGTGCCGATCGGCCGGCAGGTGCTGGGCCCGCTGTCGATCTACCTCCGCCAGGTGCGCCCGACGCTGGACAAGGGGAAGAGCGATGACCGGGTCCTGCTTAACGCCCGCGGCCAGCCCCTGTCGCGCGTGGGCGCGTGGGGCATTGTGAAGCGACGAGCGAGGGAGGCCGGCATCCGCAAGCGCGTCACCACCCACACCTTGCGGCACACCTTTGCCACCCACCTCCTGGAGGGCGGCGCCGATCTCCGTGCCGTGCAGGAGATGCTGGGTCACGCCGACCTCTCCACCACCCAGATCTATACCCACGTGGACCGCGAGTATCTCCGCTCGGTGCACCGCCAGTTTCATCCCCGGGGTTGAACCGATGCATCGCCTGTCGTTCGCCGTGGTGCTCCTCACCGCCTGTGCGCACTACACGCCGGTCCCCCTGGACCTTGCCGCCGGCCCCGCCGACTATGCCAGCCGCCGGCTCGATGACTCCGCGACGACCGCCGCCCTCGATTCCCTCGGTGCCCCGCCCACCTGGACCGCCGCTCGCCTCGCGACCGCTGCCTGGTGGCTCCGTGCGGAACGCGCTCGCAGCAACGCCGAGGTGCGCGCAGCGGAGGCCGCGCTCCTGACCGCCGGAGCTCGCCCCGACCCGGGCGTCGAAGCCGGGATCGAGCAGAGTTTCAGCGGGCGCGACGGTACGTCACCATGGGCCATCGCCGCCGGCCCCTCCATCACCTTCGAGTTGGGTGGGAAGCGGCAGGCCCGGATCGCCCGCGCCCGGGCCGGTGTCGTCGCCGCCATTGCCGCTCAGGCCCGGGACGAGCGACTGGTATGGAGCCGCGTCTACCTCGCTGCGACCGCGCTGAGCCAGGCCCGCCGCCGCCTGGACCAGGCCGAGACCCGGCGGATGCTGCTCGATACGCTGGTCATCGGCATCCGACGCCGCTTCGACGATGGCACGATTGCCCGCCAGGAAGTGGTGCGTGCCGAGCGGGACCGTCAGGGAGGCGAGGCGGGAGTCTTGAACATGACGCGAGAACGCAGTCTCGCGGAAGCTCAGCTTGCCGCCGCCGTCGGAGTCCCCGCCAAGGCGATCGCCGGGCTCCCGCTCGACCTCTCCGGCACGATCACCTGCGACCAGATGCTCGCCCGCGGCCCCGATTCCCTGCGGGTGCGCGCTCTCACCCGTCGTCCGGAGCTTGGACTTGCTGTCGCGAGCTACCTCGCTGCCGAGGCGGATGTGCGCCTCGCGGTCGCCTCGAGCTGGCCCGATCTCGTCCTCGGTCCCGGTCTCCTCTTCGATCACGGGGTGGGGAAGTGGACGCTCAGCTTCGGTATCCCCGCCCTCGCCGCCAATCGGCACCGCGGACCGATTGCGGAGGCGGAGGCGCGCCGGCTGGTCGAGGCGGCTCGGGTGCGCGAGGCCCAGGAGCAGCTCCTGGTCGAAGTGGACAGCGGCGTGGCGGCCTGTGTGTGGGCCAGCGCCGAGGCGAGTGTCGTCAGGCGCATGTACACCGCCGCGACCGAGCGGGAAGCGGTGACGCTCGATGCCTATCGTCGTGGCGAAGTGGGCGCACTCGACCTCGCCCAGGCCCGGCTGCTCACGCTGGATGTGGCCGAGCAGCGCGGGGCGGCGCAGGCGCGGGATGCGGAGGCGGCGGTCTTTCTCGAATTGGCGGTCGGCGACGAGTCCGCCCGCGGAGCGGGGGCAACATGGTGACCCAACGGCGACTGGGGCTGTTGCTGGCGTCCCTGGCGCTGGCGCCGGGCTGTAAAGATTCGCGCGAGGAAGCGGAACAGTCCGCCACGGCGATCCCGCCGCCGTCGATGGTCGAGACCGACGGTGAAGAGGCCATCGCCCTCGACAGCGCGGCGATCGTTCGCATCGGGCTCCGCACCGTCGTGGTGCATGCCGTGACTCGCGCGCCGGAGGTCGAACTTCCCGCCATCGTGGTTGAGGATCCCGGCGCCATGACGGTGGTGCGGACCGGTGTTGGTGGCCGGCTCAGCCCCGCGAGCGGAACCGAGTGGCCCCGGATCGGCACCGTGCTGCACGCCGGCGATCCTCTGGCTCAGGTGGGCGATGCCTTGCCCGTCACCGTCCCGCGGGGTGGCACGGTGACTCGCCTCCCGGCTCAGCCGGGGGAGCTGGTGCAGCCGGGGCAGGAGCTGCTCGCACTGGTGGACTACAGCACCCCGCTGGTTCGGGTGAGCTGGTCCGTCGAGGCCGGCGATGCGCCGGGCCGGATCGGACTCACCCGCCTCGGTGGCGGTCCGACCATCGACGCCACCCTGGCTGGCGCCGCCCCCGCCGGTGACCCGCTCACCCTTGGACCCGCCATTCTCTACCACGCGAACGGCGCGGCGCTCCGGCCGGGAGAGGCATTGATCGCGCGGGTTCCGACGGCGCGCGGAGTCCGGCGCGGCATCCTCATTCCGGGGTCGGCGGTGGTGCAGTGGGATGGTCTCACCTGGGCCTTCGTCGAGCGCGCACCCGGGCACTACGTCCGACTGCAGGTCCCCAGCGATGCCCCGGTGCCGGGCGGGTGGCTGGTGGAACGCGGCTTCGCCGACGGCGCGTCGGTCGTCACCGTCGCCGCTGGTCAGCTCCTCGCCGAGGAGTTCCGGGCCCGCATCACCGTGGGTGAGGAAGTCGGAGAGTAGAAGATGCTCACGACGCTGGTCCGCGCGGCGGTGCGGCGGCCGGGGGTCGTGATCGGCCTGGCGGTCATCCTGGTCGCGTATGGCGTCAGCGTTGTGGCCGGCGCCGAGCTGGACGTCTTCCCTGAATTCGCGCCGCCTCAGGTCTCCATCCAGACGGAGGCTCCGGGATTCTCGCCGGAGCAGGTCGAGGTCCTCGTCACCAAGCCGATCGAGGACGTCATCAACGGCGTCAACGGCGTCGCGGTGCTTCGGTCGCAGTCCATCCAGGGGCTCTCGGTCATCACGGTGGTGCTGCAGGAACAGGTCGATCTCCGCCAGGCCCGTCAGCTCCTCGCGGAGCGCCTCGCGGAACTCGCCGGTCGGCTTCCCGCCGCCGCCGAGCCACCGGTCCTCTCCCCGCTCACCTCCTCGTCCAGTACCGTGCTGATGATCGGCTTCACGTCGACCACCCGCACCGCAATGGAGCAGCGGAGCTTCGTTGACTGGGTGGTCAAGCCGCGCCTGCTGGCCACGCCCGGCGTCGCGAAGGTCGCCATCTTCGGCGGGGAGGTCCGTCAGCTGCAGGTGCAGGGCGATCCGGTCCGGCTCCGGGCACATGGCCTGAGCCTGGCGGACCTCGTGGTCGCGGCGTCCGCGGCGACCGGAGTCCGCGGCGCCGGCGTGCTGGACAACACTACCCAGCGCATCGTGGTCCGAACCGAGGGTCAGTTGCTGACCCCTGCGGCGCTGGGGCAAAGCCTCCTCCGGGCCCACGATGGCAGCATCCTGCGTCTCGCGGACGTGGCGGAGGTGCGTGAGGCACCCGAAACTCCCTTCGGGGCCGGCACCATCAATGGAGGTCCCGGCATCGTCGTCGTGGTCTCCGGTCAGCTCGGCTCCAACACCAAGCAGGTGGCGGGGACGGTGGAGGCGGTGCTGCAGGACCTTGCGCCGGCGATCAGCGCGTCGGGTCTCACCCTCCACCCCGATCTCTTCCGGCCGTCGGTCTTCATCGATGTCGCCATTCACAACATCACCGCGGCGCTATTGATCGGTGCGATCCTGGTCGCGGCGGTGCTGCTGCTCTTCCTCTACGATCTCCGAGCCGCCGCGATTTCGCTGACCGCCATCCCGCTCTCGCTGCTCACCGCGATCATCGTGCTGGATCGCTTCGGCTTCAGCATCAACACCCTGACCCTCGGCGGGCTCGCGATCGCGCTCGGCGAGGTGGTGGACGATGCGATCATCGATGTGGAGAACATCGCCCGTCGCCTGCGGGAGAATTACGCGGCCGCAGTCCCCGAAAGCGTCCGGACCATCGTGCTGAATGCCTCGATCGAGGTGCGGCACAGCGTGGTGTACGCGACTTTTGTCGTCGCGCTGGTCTTCGCGCCGGTCCTGACGATGAGCGGCCTGCAGGGGGCATTGTTCAAGCCGCTCGGGATTGCCTACATCCTCGCCACCCTCGCGTCCCTCGTGGTCGCCCTCACCGTGACCCCGGCACTGGCGCTGGTGATGCTTGGTAGCCGGGCGGGGGTCAGCCATGAATCGGTCGTGCTCCGCTGGCTCCGGACCGGGTTCGAACGGATGCTGGGGCGGCTGCTCGGTGCCCCGGTGCCGATCGCCATCGTAACGGCCCTCGTCTGTGTCGCCGCACTCGCCGTCATCCCCCGCTTCTCCACCGCCTTCCTGCCGGACTTCCGCGAGGGACATTACGTGGTGCACATGGCGACCGCCCCGGGCGCGTCGCTGGAAGAGTCCGTCAGGCTCGGCCGCCTGGTCAGCGCCGCCATCATGCGGGACCCGCGAGTGCAGGCGGTCGCCCAGCGCGCCGGCCGGGCCGAACTCTCCGAGGACACCTGGGGCACCCACTACAGCGAGATCGAGGTCGAGCTCAAGCCACTCTCGGGCGAGTCCGCCCGCACGGTGGAAGACAGCCTGCGCGCGCACCTGACCGGATTCCCCGGCGTCAATTTCGCGATCCGTGGCTTCCTCTCCGAGCGGATCGAGGAGACCCTGACGGGATCCACAGCGGAGGTGGTGGTCCGCATCTTCGGCGATGATCTCGACAGTCTGGATGTGGCAGCGCGCCGGGTCGCGCGCCTGGCGCGCCGGATCCCCGGTGCCATCGATGTCCAGTACGATCCACCACCGGTGGTGCCCGGTGTCACCGTGCGGCTCACGCCCGGTGCCGTCGCCTTTGCCGGCCTCGCCGGAGATGATGTACTGCGTGAAGTGGAGACCGCCACCCGCGGGACCCGGGTAGGCCAGACCTTCGAAGGGAGTCGGGCGACCGATGTCGTTGTTACTCTCCTTCCAGCGGCGCGGGAGCGTCCCGAGGAACTGCGGCGCCTGCCGCTGCGCGGCGCCGACGGCCGGATGACCACCCTCGGTGCCGTGGCATCGGTCGAGCGCACCAGCGGGCGCTATCTGATCTCGCATCAGGGCACCCGGCGAGTGCAGACCGTGACAGCCAACGCGAGCAACCGGCCGGTGACGGAGTTTGCCCGTGAACTCGAAGCCGGGCTGCGGACACCCGGCCTCCTGCCCACGGGCAGCTACGTGGAGCTGGCGGGCACCGCCACAGCGCAGCGCGAGGCCACCCGTGAGCTGCTGATCCACAGCGCACTCGCCGGGGGGGTCATTCTGATCCTCTTGTGGCTCGCCTTTGCTGATGCGGGACGGCTGCTGCTGGTGCTGGTCAACCTGCCATTCTCGCTGGTCGGCGGGATCATCGCCGTCGCGCTGACCGGAGGCGTGGTCTCATTGGGATCGCTGGTGGGATTCGTGACGCTGTTCGGCATTGCGACGCGCAACGCGGTGATGCTCATCTCCCACTACGACACGCTGGTGCAGGTGGAAGGACTCACCTGGGGGTGGGAGACGGCGCTGCGCGGGGCCAGTGAGCGCCTCGGTCCGATCCTGATGACCGCGACCGTGACCGCTCTCGCGCTCCTTCCGCTGGCGATCGGTAGCGGTGATCCCGGGCGCGAAATCGAGGGGCCGATGGCGATCGTGATCCTCGGCGGCCTCGCGACATCGACCCTGCTCAGCCTGCTGGTGTTGCCGACGCTCGCGCTGCGGTATGGAAGGTTTCGGAGATAGCCGTTGGCCGTGAGCCGTTAGCTATGGGCTTTCGCACAGCGGCGTTCAGGGCGTTCCCCGTTGTCTCTCGCCCCGCGGCTTCAGGCCAATGGCCAATGGCTAACGGCCGACGGCTGATGACCGGCGGCTTGAACGGGACTCCCCCACCCAGCAGCCCCCGCACGTGATCCCGCTGCAGATGATAGATCCAGCCACCATGCACCGCCGCCACCACGCCCGCGACCGCTCGCAGCACACTGGCTCCGGGACCAGCCTGCCAGCCCGCCACCATTTCCATCGCGAGCGCAATCACCGCTGAAATCGCCGCGACCTCCCTCCAGGCGGCGGCAAAGGCGATCTCCCGTCGTCCGCGCGATTCGGCCGCGAGATACCCCACGACCGTGAATGCCGCGAGCTGCTCCAGCACCCGCAGAATCCCCTCCGTCGTCGAGCCTATCCACAGCGCGCTGCTGCCCATGGCGCCATGCCACCGGTGCAGTGCCGTTTCCTCGGGGCCGAGGAAGAGGAGCAGCAGGAACAGCACGAAGAGCGGGATCACCCGTCGGAGCGTCTCTCCTTCGAAACGGCGCTCGACGTTGAACACCGGGGCGCGAGCCAGCAGCAGGGTCCACCCACTGACCACGATCGTGCCTGCGATGGCACGTCCAGGATGCGCCAACGCCCAGGGCAGCACCCCCAATGCATACCACGCCCCGGCAGCGGCGCTGATCTGTTCCGGACGCGCGGCGCCGGCGGGACCCAGGCGGTAGCGGTGCAGCGCGGCGAGAATCACACCGCCGAGCAATCCCAGCGGCAGCGCCATCAGGGCGGCGGCGGTCGTGGACCCGTGGGCGAGCCCGTGAAGCCAGAGCAGGGGGATGAGCAGGTAGATCAGTCCCATCAACGGGAGCTCGAGCGCAAGCGTCCCCACACTGCGCCCGTGCTCGCCGAGATACCGAATCACCCGATCCAGTGCCAGCGCGCCGAGCCAGGCACCGGTCCCGTTCGCCAGGACGTCGGCCGGAGCACTGAACCGGGTGGGCAGAAAGAGCTGAGCGATTTCGATCGCCGCGCTGAGCCCGAGGCCCAGGCCGAGCGCACGCGCGGCGAGCGGATCCCGCCCGGGCCGGCGGGTGAGTCGGTAGAGGAAACCCAGCGGCACGAACATCAGGATGTTGGCGACGAAGTCGGCGATGGACGCCTGCCAGTAGAGCGACAGATGCGCCGGCAGGCGGAAGGCAAACGGCGCCAGCGTCACGAGGCAGACAACGGCAATCAGATAGGTCAGGAAGCCGCCCGCGAGGCGGGCGCCGGTGGTGGGGGCCATGGGTTTGGGTATCGGCCGCGTGGCCCTCCAACTGGAGGGAAGGCCGTCATCCTGCGGGCGCGAAGCCGAATCTTGTCATCCTGAGCGGCCGAATCTCGTCATCCTGAGCGGCCGAATCTTGTCATCCTGAGCGGCCGAATCTTGTCATCCTGAGCGGCCGAATCTTGTCATCCTGAGCGAAGCGAAGGATCTACTTTCCCCGGAGCCTGTCTCCGGCCTAAGTGGATCCTTCGTCGCTGCGCTCCTCAGGATGACACAGCATTCGCCAAGCCCGGTGAACGCCAAATGCTGAACGCTGACCGCTAGTTCACCGCCGTCGGATCGAATTGCTCAAACCGGGTCCCCAACCAATCCAGGATCAGGAACGCTTCGAGTCCGAGGCCTGCCGCCGCCAGGAGCGTCGCCGGGCCGAGCGACCACAGCGCCAGATGAGGCCAGAGCAGGTAACCCGCACCGCTCCCGAGCAGCCCGGGACCGAGCACCGCGAGTGCGAGCAGCAGCAGGGAGGCGCCGGCGGTCAGGAATTGCTGGCCCACCATTTCGATCCCCCCCGGACGAAGCTCGGTGCGCACCCAGGAGGGATAGAGCAGCGCACCACCGTTCTGGATCGAGAGGGAGATGACATTCACCGCCAGGAGGAGCAACCCCATCGGCACGGCCAGGACGACGGCCTGGGTCCAGCCGATCGGCAGATCGCCCCGAAGCAGGAGCGCGGTCGTCCCGCCGATCGCGAGCACCGCCTGAAGCGCCGTCAGGACCAGCGCGGAACTGGCAACCTCCGATGTCATCACGACCAGACCCGAGACCGGCCACGTCCGCAGCAGGGGCAGGTGCTCCAGTTCGCCTCGCAGGTCGATCCGGATCCACTGCGGGCCCAGAATCGAGAACAGCGCTGCCCAGCTGAGCGACAGCCCCGCGACCAGATCCAGCGCGGTGCCGCCGGCGGCTTTGCTGACAACGCCGACGGTCAGCCCGATGACCATGACCGCGATCATGAGCAGGGGAAAGACCGGTCGCACGGTACGAATGAGCCGGGTCACATTCTTCCAAAGAATGGCAAGCCCGGGATGTCCATCCGCTCCGAGCGGCAGCCACTGGCGGGCTTTCACCGCAGTGAGCGACGCCATGCCTCCCTGGCGGCGCCACCGGTCCAGCAGGGCGGTTCGTCGGGTGGTCGCCTCGAGGGCCGCATCCTCGAACGCGACATCCGCCCTGACAATCCAGATCACATGCAGCAGCAGCAGGCCCAGGACGCCGAGGAAGCGCAGGGTCCACTCCGCGACACTCTCGGCGGCGAGCGGGAGCAGCGGGAGCCGGAACGGCCACAGCAGCCAGCTCAGCGGGACGGTCTCCATGATCTGGCGGGCATGTGCCAGCCGGTCCCCGCCCGCGGGGGGAGCGACGCGGAATGCCGTGATGACGATGCAGAGAACGATCGCAAGGACCACGGGAAGCGCTCGCCACGAGGCGCGCCAGCCACCTTCGGCGACCGCGTCCCGCTGGAGCGCGACACCCAGCCGATGGAAGAACACCGTCGCGAAGAATCCCCACAGCCCGAGGGCATAGAGTGGAGTCGCCAGCGACGCCGCGCCATGCCGATGCAGCAGCACCGTCCAGATCAGGACACTGAGCAGAATGGGAAGCTGGGCCCGGAGCAGCTTGTAGCTGAGCAGGGCGGCCCGGCTCACCGGCGCGGGGAAAAGGAACTGGATCTCCGCCGGGGTGAAGGCGAGCGCGGTGCGATCGGCGCCGAACAGCCACCATTTGAGGGTGAAGAGCGCCAGCAGGAGCGTCCCGATCGACACGATCGTTCCGGATGGAAGGAGCGCCGAATCGGCCCGCGGTTGGCCAAAGAAGATGAGGACGAGATACCCCGCACCCAGCAGCAGCGCGATCGCATACCGGGGGCTCTTCAACCGCCGACGGAACTGGCGCGCGCGGTTGATCACCGAACGGGTGAGGAGGAAGGCGGCGGCCTCCCTCACGCCGGCGGTTCCTCGCCGTGACCGGTGAGCGAGAGAAAGATTTCCTCGAGGCCCCGGCCGGAGAGCTCCGGCCGCCCGGCGGAGATCTCCGCCATGGTGCCGAGGGCGACAGTGCGACCACCCTGAATGATCAGGACCCTGGTGCAGAGCTCCTCGACCAACTGGAGCAGGTGCGAGCTGAGCACGACGGCGGCACCGGCCTGGGCCCGGGCCGCGATGGTCCGCTTCATTCTCCGAATGCCCACCGGGTCCAGCCCGGTCAGCGGCTCGTCGAGCATGAGAACCGCCGGGTCGTGAATCAGGCCGCAGGCGATCGCCAGCTTCTGCTTCATTCCCCGGGAGAGTTCGCTGGCGAGTGCGTCGTGCTTTCCCGTGAGTTCCAGCTCCTCCAGCAGCGGGGAAACCCGCGGCAGGGCATCGGGACGCCGATACAGCCGCAGCGTGAAGGCCAGATGTTCCGCGACCGTGAGATACTCGAACAGTTGCGGCTCATCGGGCACGAACGCCAGCATCGCCTTGGCGGCGATCGGATCCTGATCCAGCAGGTGCCCCCCGATGCGCACCGTCCCGCTGGTCGGGCGGATAATCCCGGCCAGACTGCGGAGCGTCGTGGTCTTGCCGGCGCCGTTCGGCCCCACCAGTCCGAGGATCTCCCCGGGCGCTACGCTGAAAGAGAGGTCTTGCACCGCTGTCAGCGTCCCGTACACCTTCCGTAGGCCTGCGACCTCGATCATCGGTTCTCCCGGTAGGACGGACCGCTGAAACCTCTGTCGGGCTTTGAACGTCACTCAGTGGAACGCTCCCGCCGGTCGGCGGGATGCAACTTGGTCCCGGAGCAGGTCACATGCGCAGCTACTGGCTAAAAATCGGCGCGAAGGCCCTCGGCATCTTTGCCGTGGGCATGGTTCTCATTACCGGGGTGCGAACGGCTCGCACCAAGGTAACCCATGCCATCAACAGCTCCGACCCGATCGCCGTTCCTCTCATCGGCCTCATCCCGTTCCGGCTGGACAGCAGCCGCCTGGGCAGTCTTCGCAAGGTACAGTTTCTCCGCTCCGATCCCCAGCACGTCTCCGGCGTCCGCGTCGTGATCAAACTGGCGGATTCAATCACGCCAGAGCGACTTCGCAATTGCCAGCTGGCCCTCGATGACCTGAACAATCTCAACGACAGGACGACCTTCCGCTGTCAGGCACCCGGCGAAGTACCGGCGGGATTGAGCGTCTTCGGTGTGGTCGCGCTGGAAAACTACCCTGACACCTTCCAGTTGCTGCTTCCGCAGAAGGCCACCGACGAGCTGCGGGCGACCACGTTCACGCTCAACCACAACGGCTTCCACGTCGAGAGTCCGCGGGACACGGTCGCGGAAGCGCTCGCCCAGCGCTCCGATTCGATGTCCGATGCCATCGACCAGGTCATCGATGCCCGCTCCGATTCCATCAGCGACCTGAAGGAGCTCGCCGCGGCTATCGATGACTCCTCGACCGAGGTTGGCGCCCAGCCTCGCCGCACGCTTGAACGCCGGGCCGACTCGGTCCGCAGCGTTATGCGCGCGATGACAGACCGCATGAAGCGCGACGAGGCTCGGCGCGACGCACTCGGGACGATGCACGGCCTCTCTCCGGCCGACGTGGACTCGATCTCCAGCGCTGGTATCCAGCTGGGTGACTCGATTCGCCGCATGGTGGCGAGGGAGCTGCAGCAGGCGCAGATCGAGGTGCGGACCGCTCGTCGTGGTACGGTACGCGTCGCCCCACCGGTGCCACCGAACGCTCCGGTCGAAGCGACGCCCTGACGACTCGGGCTGGCGACCGCTCCCGGCGGCGAATACTTTGCCGCCCATGCTCCTCGTCCTCGACAACTACGACAGCTTCACCTACAACCTGGTTCAGTACGCCGGGGAGCTCGGCGCCGATCCCGTCGTCTACCGCAACGACGCGCTGAGCGTCGATGCGGTGCTGGCCCTCGCGCCGCAGGCGATCATCATCTCTCCCGGTCCCGGTGAACCCATCGACGCCGGGATCTCCATCCCCCTGATTCGTGCCGTCGCAGGGCGCATCCCGCTGCTTGGTGTCTGCCTGGGACACCAGGCCATCGGCGAAGCGTTCGGCGGCCGGGTGGTGCGTGCGGGCCGGTTGATGCACGGCAAGACCACGGAGGTCAGTCACCTCGGCGACGAACTCTTTAAGGGACTGCCGAATCCCCTCACCGTCATGCGCTATCACTCCCTGGTCGTCGCGCCGGAGGATTTTCCCCCGGAACTCGAGATGACGGGGTGGTCGATCGACCGCCCAAGGGGCCAGGAGATCATGGCCCTCCGGCACCGTCGGCACCCCATCTTCGGCGTCCAATTTCACCCCGAGTCGATCGCCACCGTGGCCGGCAAGAGCCTCCTTGGCAACTTCCTCCGGCTGGCGATCGCGTCCGTGGTCAGGAACCCGGCAGCAGTGGCCTAACCCCTTGACGATCATTCCGATAGCCTATACTGCATAGCCCGTAATTCCTCCCGGCACGACTTTTGACAGGACCGCCCACCGTTATTACGTTCGACCATGCCTGTCCTCGGTGTCATTCCGGCCCGACTTGGCTCGACCCGCCTCCGCAACAAACCGCTGCAGCTCCTGGCTGGAGAACCACTGGTGACCCGCGTGATCCAGCGGGTGCGGTCCCTCGGGTTGGTGGATACGCTCATCGTGGCAACGGATTCAACGATGATCGTCCGCATTGCGGAACTCTCCGGCGTGCGCGCGGTGCTCACCAGTGAGGCGCATGAGAGCGGCACGGAACGGGTCGCCGAGGTCGGGCGACTCGCGGAGTTCGGTGGCCATGACGTGATCGTGAACATTCAGGGCGATGAACCGTTCCTGCCCCGGGCCGCGCTGGCCGGTGCCATCGAGCGGGTGCGGGGCGGGGAGGATATCGGCACCGCAGCGGCACCACTCGATGCGGCCGACGTTGATGATCCCTCACGGGTCAAGGTGGTGACCGATGAGCGGGGGCGGGCGCTCTACTTTTCCCGCGCACCGATTCCCTTCCGTCGCGATGCCTCGGCGACGATCCCGGCGCTCTACTGGCAACACCTGGGGGTGTATGCCTTCAGTCGCGGAGCGCTCGAGCGCTGGAGCAGCCTGAGCGTCGCGCCCGCGGAAGCCGCCGAACGGCTCGAGCAGTTGCGGGCGCTGCACCATGGGATGACGATCGGCGTGGCGCGGCTGGATGCGCCCGCCCAGCACGGTGTCGATACCCCGGACGACCTGCGTCGGGCAGAGGCGCACTGGTTCAGACAGGAGAGTTGAACGATGACGACCGGCACCAACGCTACTAAATACATCTTCGTCACCGGCGGCGTGGTCTCCTCCCTCGGGAAGGGGATTGCCGCCGCCTCGCTCGGCCGGCTCCTGGTCGAGCGCGGCCTGACTGTGACGATGCAGAAATTCGATCCCTACATCAACGTCGATCCCGGCACGATGTCGCCCTTCCAGCACGGCGAAGTGTTCGTGACCGATGACGGCGCCGAAACCGACCTGGATCTGGGGCACTACGAACGATTTATCGACCGGGCGCTCTCCCAGCAGAACAACATCACCACCGGGCGGGTCTACTCCACGGTCATCAGCAAGGAACGGCGCGGCGAGTATCTCGGCTCCACGGTCCAGGTGATCCCCCACATTACCGACGAGATCAAGAATGCGATCCGGCGCACCGCGCCGGGGCAGGATGTGGTCATCACCGAGATCGGCGGGACCGTCGGCGATATCGAGTCGCTGCCCTTCCTGGAGGCCATCCGCCAGTTCCGCCAGGAGATCGGGCGGGACAATGCGCTGTTTATTCATCTCACGCTGGTGCCGTATATCGCTGCGGCCGGCGAGCTCAAGACCAAGCCGACCCAGCATTCCGTGCGGGACCTGATGCAGATCGGCATCCAGCCCGACATCCTCATCTGCCGCAGCGAGCAGCCCATCAGCCCCGAGATCAAGCGCAAGATCGCGCTGTTCTGCAACACCGACTTCGAGTGCGTGGTGGAGAGCCCCGACGTCGCCTCCATCTACGAGATCCCGCTCCGGTTCCGTGAGCAGGGCTTTGATCGCGTGGTCTGCGAGCGCCTCCGGCTGGAGACAAAGGAACCGGACCTCGGTCCCTGGAGGGCGATGGTCGAGCGGATTCTCCGGCCGAAGCACAAGGTGCGGATCGCCGTGGTCGGCAAGTACACCGATCTCCACGACGCCTACAAGTCGGTGCAGGAATCACTGATTCACGCCGGCATCCCGCATGACGCCGGCGTGGAGATCCACTGGCTGGCGAGCGATCAGTTCACCAGCCAGGAGGCGGCGGGCCGGCTGCTACAGGAGTTTGATGGGCTGCTGGTGCCCGGCGGCTTCGGAGTCCGCGGCATCGAGGGGATGATCGAGGCCATCCGCTGGGCCCGCGAGAACCAATTGCCGTTCTTCGGCATCTGTCTCGGACTGCAGATCGCCATCATCGAGTTCGCCCGCAACGTCTGTGGCATGATCGATACGAACAGCACCGAGTTCGAGCCCGAGTGCGAATCGCCGGTCATCGCACTGATGGCGAACCAGCGGGAAGTGAAGGACATGGGAGGGACGATGCGCCTCGGGGCGTACGCCGCCCGGCTGCGCCAGGGCTCGCGCGCCGCGCAGGCCTATGGCGCCCTCCAGATCAGTGAACGCCACCGGCATCGCTGGGAAGTGAACAACGCCTATCGCGACGTGCTCGCCGAGCACGGGCTCCGGCTCTCGGGCCAGTCGCCCGATGGCGGCCTGGTCGAGATCATCGAATTGCCCGATCATCCCTGGTTTCTCGGCTGCCAGTTCCATCCCGAGCTCAAGTCCCGGCCGAACCGCCCCCATCCGCTCTTCGCCGCCTTTATCGGCGCCGCCTTTGCCCGGCGGCAGGGTACGCCAGCCGAAACCACTGCGGCCCTTCCTGCCGCCGTCACGGCGTCGCTGAAATGACCTGGCGCTTCAGTCCCGGGCCGCTGCTGATCGCCGGGCCCTGCGTGATTGAAGCGGGCGACGTGCTGCCCCGCGTCGCCGAAACCCTCGCGAAGATCGGTCTGCGTCTCGGCATTCCGGTCTGCTTCAAGTCGAGTTTTGACAAGGCCAACCGGGCGACGGAGAAGGCCGCGAGGGGACCGGGGATGGCGGAGGGGCTCGCGGCGTTGGAACGGGTGCAGCGCGATTTCGGACTCCCGCTGCTGACCGATATCCACTCCGTCGAACAGGCCGCCACCGCGGCGCAGGTGGTGGATGCCCTCCAGATCCCGGCCTTCCTCTGCCGGCAGACCGACCTGCTGCTCGCCGCCGGGGCCACCGGGCTACCGGTCAACATCAAGAAGGGACAATGGATGGCGCCGGAGGAGATGGCCGGCGCCGTGGCCAAGGTCAGGGCAGGAGGCAGTCGTGATGTCGCCGTGACGGAACGGGGAACCGCCTTCGGGTATGGTGACCTCGTCGTGGACATGCGCAGCTTCACCCGCCTGCGCGACGCCACCGGCGGCGCGACGGTCCTGTTCGACGCCACCCATGCAGTGCAGCAGCCGGGTCGTGGAGCAGGCGGGACGAGTGGTGGCACCCGGGAAGTCGTGCCGGCGCTGCTGCTGGCTGCGGCCGCGTCAGGGGCTGATGGCTTCTATCTCGAAACCCATCCCGACCCGGTGCATGCGACCAGCGACGCCGCCACGCAGTGGCCGCTGCAGCAGCTGGAAGAGCTGATCGCTCGTGCGCTGGATGTCTGGTATGTCGCCCGCGAGTCCGCCGGCCGCGCGGCCACGACCGGCCGATCATGATCGACCCGGCCGTCGCGAAGCGGATCAAGCTGCTGGGTCTGGACGTCGACGGTGTCCTCACCAACAACGCCGTCTACCTGGGCCTGATCAACGACCAACGCGTCGAGTTCAAGCAGTTCGACATCCAGGATGGACTGGGCATGGGCCTCGCGCGACGGATGGGACTCATCCTCGCGTGGGTCAGCGGCCGATACTCAGACGCCACCACGCTGCGGGGCATGGAGCTGCGGATCGATGAAATGATCCAGGACCCCGAGGCCAGGAAAGTACCGGCGATGACCGACATGCTGCTGCGGCGCGGGATCGGATGGGAAGAGGTTGCCTTCCTCGGTGATGACCTGGCCGACCTCCCGGTGTTGCGCCGAGTCGGCCTTCCGCTAGCGGTGGCGAATGCGGTGCCGGAAGTGAAGGCGCTCGCGGCATGGGTCACGCCCTCACCCGGCGGCAGCGGCGCCGTTCGGGAGGCGATCGAAGCCCTGCTGCGGGCGCAGGGACGCTGGGACGAGGCGGTGCGGGGCTATCTCGCGGACCGGGGAGAAACAATCGATGGGCGGTAACGCGGTTGGGCGGTTGGGCGGTTGGGAGAGTCCTCCACGGAGACCGCGCCCGGTCTCGCGGGTGCCTGCCCGTGTCCTCCAACCGCCTTACCGCCTTACCGCCTGCTCCCTCGTGGCGCTCTGCCTGAGTGCACTCCCCGCCTGCCGGGAGGACGCGGTCCGCCCGACGTTGGCGGTCACCGCCGCCGACTCGGCCGACCAGGTGCTCGAGGGAATGGAGCACCTCATCACCAATGATGGCGTGCGCCGGACCAAAGTCGTCGCCGACACGGCGTACCTCTATGAAGCCACCCAGCTTGCGCGGCTGAAGATCGTGACCAGCACCTTCTTCAACACCAGCGGGGTGGAGACCTCCACGATCACCGCCGATTCGGGCAACTACCAGATGCGCGACGGCTCGATGAGCGCCTGGGGCCATGTGGTCGCGGTGACCCCCGATGGCCGCACGCTTCACAGCGCGGAACTGCGCTACGACGCCCGGACCCAGCAGATCTCCTCCGACAAGCCGTTTGTCTACGACAAGGCGGACCAGCATCTCGAAGGCAACGGGTTCACCAGCGATCCTGATTTTCGCAATGTGGTGACCAAACAGCCGCGCGGGGGGCAGCGTGGCGGCAGCACGGGGGGAGTGCTTCCCGGCCAATGAGAGCGCTCACGGTGGGCCTCCTCCTCCTGGTCGGCGGTTTACCGCTGCGCGCCCAGCAGCGCCCGGGCAAGCCGCCACGCCCAGCCGCTGCGGGTTGCAAGTTTCAGTTGGAGCGCACTGGGGGCCTCGGGACGCAGAGCATCATCGGCGCCGATACCAACTATTACGCCGGGGGAGGGGTGGTGCTGGTCTGTTCCGACTCCAGCGCCCGGATCGCCAGCGACAGCGTCGCCCTCTATGGTCGGGGCGCGAACACGCTGGTCCAGTTCATCGGGCATGTCCGCTACAAGGACTCGCTGACGATCCAGACCTCCAACTTTGGCACCTACTACCGGACCGGGGAGCGCTGGGAGGCGCGGGGCAACGTCAACACCGAGAACCTGCAGAACGGATCGACCATCATCGGACCATCACTGGATTACTTCCGGCTGCTGCCAGGAGTGCGCGACACGCTCGAGCTCTTTGCCGTAAATCGGCCCACGATCACATACGCCACCGAGGATTCGGCGGGAGGCCGCGGCGAGCCGTACCTCATCGTCGCCGACCGGGTGCGGATGAAGGGCAACAATCGCGTGTGGGCGGCCGGCAACGCCACTGTGAACCGGAGCGACTTCGCAGCGAAGGGAGATTCACTCCTGCTCAATACCGGCACCGAGGGAAGCGGCAGCCTGATCGGCACGCCGGAGATGCGCGGGCTGGGCCGGGACTCCTTCTCGCTGAGAGGTCGGAGGATCGACCTCACGCTCGAACGCAACGTGCTGACCTACGTCAAGGCGCTGCAGGACGGCCACGCGGTGACCAAGGATGTCGATCTCGTCGCGGATACGATCGGGCTCGACCTGGAAAAGAGCCAGCTGGTCCAGACGCTGGCCTGGGGGGACAGCACCCTGCCGCGTGCCTTGACCGCCGACTACGAGATCCGGGGAGACTCGCTCGCGTTCGACACGCCGGCCCGGCGACTGACCGAGGTCCGCTCGTTCGCGCACGCCTGGGTGGGCGGCGCCATCGACAGCACGTCCAGCGATCGTGACTGGATGAAGGGAGACACCATCGTCGCTCGATTCACGAGCGTGGATTCGGCCGGGGTGGCCCGCACCACGCTCACCGACCTCACGGCGACGGGCAAGGCACACTCCTGGTATCGCGTCAGTGATCGCCGCGGCGCGGTGTTGCCATCCATCAACTACTCCCGGGGGGATCGTATCAGGATCGAGATGAAGCCCGGGGGCAAGCGGGGGGTGGATCAGGTGGATATCCGGGGCAACGTGGATGGCGTGCATCTCGAGCCGACCCCGGTGAGTGCCCCTGACACCACCGCGGCGGCCACGCCACCGAAACAGGCCGCGCGATGAACGATTTCTTTTCCCGCCTCGCGGATCGTGATCCCTCCGTGCCGCTCGCCCTCGCCGCGCTGGTGCGCGACGCCGCGGATGACGGCACGCTCGACCTCCCCACTCTCGGCGCATCGTACCGGGAAACGGTCATGGCCGTGCGGGGGGAGGCCGATCCTGCCGCGGTGGAGCTCTCCAGCGACGAAGTGCACGAGAACTTGACCCGCTCGGTGCTGCCCCGCCTGGCGGATGAAGGCTGGATCGCGCCCGGGACCGGCGAAGATTGGCATCGGGTGCAGGCGGTCGGCCCCTGGTGGGCGCAGGCCGTGAGCGACCGCGCCGCCGCACGAGCCCAGTTGCTGTCGGCCGCCGAGCGCGGGCTGGAACGGCGGGCCAGCGCAGCGCTGGCAACGGCCGGACCGATCGCCGGCGGGAGTGTCCTCGAGGGGCGCGGGCTCGGCAAGAGTTTCAAGCGGCGCCGGGTGGTGGACGATGTCAGCGTCAAGGTGGAGCAGGGGGAGATCGTCGGCCTGCTAGGGCCCAACGGCGCGGGGAAGACGACTACGTTCTACCTGATCACCGGCCTGATCCGTCCTGATGCCGGTCGGGTCACGCTCGATGGCGCTGATCTGACCAAGATGCCGATGTACCGGCGGGCCCGGGCCGGCATCGGCTATCTGGCGCAGGAACCGAGCGTGTTCCGCAAGATGAGCGTCGAGGACAACATCATGGCGATCCTCGAAACCATGGACCTCTCGCGCGACGAGCGACGGGCCCGGCTGGAAGTCCTGCTCGACGAGCTGTCCATCAAGCACCTGCGGAAGAACAAGGCCTACTCCCTCTCCGGGGGTGAACGCCGGCGGCTGGAAATTACCCGCGCCCTGGTGACCAACCCGAAATTCATGCTGCTGGACGAACCCTTCGCCGGTGTCGATCCCATCGCCGTCAATGATATCCAGACCATCGTGGCCGGCCTGCGTCATCGGGGCATCGGTGTGCTGATCACCGACCACAATGTCGAGCAGACACTCGACATCGTCGACCGCGCCTACATCATGTTCGAAGGCAAGGTGCAGGTGGCCGGTCCGGTGCGCGACCTGGTCTACGATGACCGGGTCGCCCAGATGTACCTCGGTCCCACGCTCACCGCCCGCCTGCGGGCCCGCCTGGACAAGGTCGCGTGAAGACCGGTCTCTCCCAGCACCAATCCCTGCGGCAGGACCTGCGGATCAACCCGCGGCTCTACCAGGCCATGGACATGCTGTACATGCCCATGATGGACCTGCAGCAGCACCTCAAGCAGGAGCTCCTCACCAATCCCTTCCTCGACCTGATCGACCCGGAAGAGGAGGACGTCACCGCCGGCGACCAGACGCCCACCAAGGAAGAAGAGAAGGAGAAGGTCAAGGAGGAAAACGAGACCGACTGGGAAGAGATCCTGCTGAACGGATTCGATGTGCCCGGCGGCGCCCGCGAGGAATACGAGGAGAAGGAGTATATCGAGCCGGTGACGGTCGAGACGCCCGACCTGATCGACTACCTCCGCGAACAGCTGATGCTGCTCAACCTGAATCCCCGCCAGAAGCTGCTGTCGGAGGAATTTCTCGGCAATCTGAAGGAGGACGGCTACCTCGCCTCGAGCCTCGCGGAGGTCGTGGACCAGGTTAACCGGATGCTCGAAGGTCACTCGATCAAGCGCGAGACCGACCAGCGGCTGCGGGACGAGGAGGAGGCGCAGGACGAGCTGGGACTCGCCGATGAGGGGCTGATGCCCCCCGAGGAACTGCTGGCCGCGCCGCTCGCGACCGGCTTCCTGACCGACGACGAAAGCGTGGCGGGCAGTGTGGCGATCGAGCCGGTGATTGAGCCGCCCCCGCAAACGCTGCTCCTGCCCGCCCCGACTGGCGGACGGGCTGACGTGCCGTATTTCACGCTGCAGGAAGCGGAAGAGATGCTGCAGATCCTGCAGCGGCTGGACCCTCCCGGGGTGGCCGCGCGCGACCTGCGCGAATGTCTCCTGATCCAGCTCGAGGTCCGCAAGGAGGTCGACTCCCTGACCTACCGGCTGGTCAAGGACGCCTTTCCCGATCTGATCTCTCATCGATGGACCGATCTCGGCCGCCGGTTCGGGGTCGAACCCGTCGTGGTCCAGGCGGCCGCCGACCTGCTCGCGCGCCTCGACCCCAAGCCCGGCCTCAAGCATTCCGCCGGCGGAGAGGGCTACGTCATCCCCGACCTGATCGTCGACAAGATCGACGGGCAGTATCGCGTCTTCCTGAACGACACCGGCGTACCCCGGCTGCGGCTGAGCCGCACCTACCAGGCCCTCGCCCGTGACAAGAAGAAGTTCACCACCGAGCACCGCGAGTTCATCGCGTCACGGATGAACAGCGCCAACTGGCTGATCCAGGCCATCGAGCAGCGCCGTCAGACCATGCTCAAGGTCATGAACTTCATCGTGGACCGGCAGCGGGAGTATTTCGAGAAGGGGATCGAGCACCTGAAGCCGCTGACGCTGCGGGAAGTCGCGGAAGTGATCAACATGCACGAGTCGACTGTCAGCCGGGTCACCAACGAGAAGTTTGTCCAGACGCCGCGCGGCGTCCTGCCCCTCAAGTTCTTCTTCTCCAGCGCGCTGTCGACGTCGTCCGGCGAGGATGCCAGCGCCCGGTCGATCCGCGCCAAGCTGCAGAAGATGGTCGGCGAGGAGAACACCGCCGATCCGCTCACCGACCAGCAGATCGTGCACCTCTTCCAGGAGCAGGGGATCAAGATCGCCCGACGCACGGTGGCCAAGTATCGCGACCAGCTTGGCATCCTGCCGGCCCGGATGCGCAAGCGGGTATGACGCGGCCCCTGGTCCAGGTGAGCGTCCTGGTCCCGGCCAAGGACGAGGCGCTCAATCTCCCGGAATTTGTCCGTCAGTGCGCGGCCGCGCTCGGGGCCGCGCCGTTCAGCTTCGAGGTCGTCGTTGTCGACGATGGCTCCCGTGACAACAGCGCCGACGTGCTGGCGGGTCTGGCCAGTACCTATCCCTTCCTCCGCGTCGTCACCCACCGGCGGCAGCGCGGCATCGCCGACGCGTTGCGCTCCGCCGGAGACGTCGCCCGCGGCGACATTTTCGTGTTCTATCCCGCCGACCTGCAATACCGTCCCGAAGACATTTCCACGCTCGTCGCGCCGATACTCGCCAACGAAGCAGATATCGTGACCGGGACGAAACAGGGCAAGTACGAAAAGGCCTTTGTTTCGACGGTCTACAATACCCTCTGCCGCTGGCTGTTCGGCGTAACGGTCACCGACCTCAACTCGGTCAAGGCGTATCGCCGAGAGGTCATGGTCGGACAACCGCTCAGGCCGGACTGGCATCGGTATTTCGTTGTCGTCGCGGCGGTGGACGGCTTTCGGATCACCTCCCGACCCGTGCCACTCTACGCCCGGGAGGCAGGGGTCTCGAAATTCACCTGGACCCGCATTCCCGTGGGGGTCTTCGACCTGCTCTCGGTCTGGTTCCAGCTCCGCTTCAGCCGCAAGCCGATGCTCTTCTTCGGTGTCGCTGGCGCGGCGCTCTTCGTCATCGGCTTCGTGGCGGGGGTGATCGCCCTGGTACTGCGCTTCGGTTATCTGATCGGTCTGCAGGGTTTCTCCACCGGCTTCCGGCCGTTGATCAACCTGGTCGAAACCATGGTGATCTCCGGCATCGTGCTTTTCGGCTTCGGCTTCCTCGGCGAGATGGTCGCGGGCCTGCGGGAAGAACTCCGGGAGGGGCTGCGCCGGTCACGACTGGATTCCGACGACTGATTGGCGGGCACTCCGGACCTGCAGGCGAAGGTGTTCGTCACCACCGAACCGGTGGGATGCCCCAGCGGCTGGCAGTGTTACCGGATAGTGGCGTACTCTACATCGCCAATGAGACCCAGGGAGTGGATTTCTGGCATATAACGAACGGGCAGCGCTGCTTGATCCTGCCGATCGCCACGTACGGTCTCGGGCTCGCGCCAGACGGCACCCGGCTCTTCGCGGCACGGACCGATGCCAATATTCACATCATCGGCACCGCCAGCCGGACCCTGCTGGTGACCTTCGAGGCCGGCGCCAACGCCCTCGGGTCCACTGAGCGATGCGGGTCGTCTTCCTCACCCATAACTTCCCCCGCGCCTCTGGCGACGTTTCGGGCAACTTCCTCGCCACGTTAGCCGTGGCCCTGCGCGAGCGCGGCATTGATGTGCGGGTCATCGCGCCCAGTGATCGGGGAGAAGTGGGCAACTCGGAGATGGATGGTGTTCCGGTGCGCCGGGTGCGATATGCCTCCGCTGGGCGGGAGACGCTCGCCTACCGTGGTACGATGGCTGAGGCGGCCAGAAGCCCGATCGGTGCGTTCACTGCGATCGCGCTCGGCCGGGCGATGCGCGGCGCGGCGAGGCAGGAGCTCGACGCCGGCGCGGATCTGATACACGCGCACTGGTGGATTCCCGGTGGCCTGGCCGCGCCGCCCCATGCCCCCCTCGTCATCACGCTGCACGGCACGGATGCCATGCTGCTGGAGCGATCAGCGCTCGCCCGCCTGCTTGCCAAACCGCTCTTTCGACGTGCGCAGGTCGTCACGACGGTCTCGGCGCGCGCCGCGGAGCTCGTCGCCCGACACACCGGTCGGGTCGTGGATCCGTTCCATCAGCAACCGATGCCGGTCCAGACCGATCGATTTATTGTCGGCCGTGGAGGGCAGGGGCTGATCGTGGTCGCCCGCCTGACGCAACAGAAGCGCGTGCATCTGGCCATCGAAGCGCTCGCGGAAATGCGCCGCAGGGGGTCAGCCTTGGACCTCACCATTGTCGGCGACGGGCCGGAGCGCGGTGCCCTCGAAGCCCTCGCCGCACACCTCGGCGTTGCCGATGCCGTGACGTTTCGCGGAGCCCAGCCGGCGGACGTCGTGGCGGAACTGCTCTCCACCTCCGACCTGGCCCTCTTTCCCGCCCGCCACGAAGGCTTTGGCCTCGCGGCCGCGGAGGCCCTGATGTGCGGCGTCCCGGTCGTGGCGTGTACCGACGGAGGCGGAGTGCTGGAGGTCGTCTCGCGCACCGGGGCAGGGCGGGTCACCGAGCCGCAGGCCACTGCCCTGGCGGCTGCGTCCCTTGAGCTGCTTCAGGCGTCTGGAGCGAGAGCGGCGGCGGCCATCGAGGGAGACCGGTGGCGCTCGCATCTCAGCCCGGCCACGGTCGCGGAGCGCTGTGAATCGTGGTACCACGAGGCCCTGCGTGTCTGATCGCCTGGTCCGCGCTGGACGATGGCTCATCGGCCTCCTGATCCTCGCGCTCGTCGTCAGGAGCTTTGGACGGAACTGGCACGAGCTTCAGGCCCAGCCCATCGAATGGACCTTCAAACCGCTCCCCGCCGTCGCCAGCGTCGGCGTAGTCTGGCTGATGTATGCCATGCTGATCGAGGCGTGGCGCCGGATGCTCGCCGGATGGGGCGAGCGGCTCGGCCCGATCCGCGCGGCGCGGATCTGGGTGCTGTCGAGTCTTGGGAAATACATCCCAGGCAAGGTCTGGGCAGTCGCCGGAATGGCGCTGATGGCCAGGGAGTCCGGGGTCGCCGCATGGGCGGCCACGGCTTCCGCGATTATTCTGCAGGCGCTCGCAGTGGGCACCGGGGCGGCGGTCGCGGCCCTGTTCGGTACCGCCGCCCTCGAATTGCGCAAGCCGGAACTGGTGCCGTTGTTCTGGCTGGCGGGCGGAGCCTCGATGGTTGGCATTGGGCTGCTGTTGTATCCGCCGGTGGTCAAGCGGCTGCTCCTGCTGGCTCGGGTCGGGGTGGACGCTCCCAGCCCAGGCGCCGGCCCGGTCCTGCTCGGCCTTGTGGCAAACATCATCGCATGGCTGGGCTACGGACTCGCCCTCTGGCTGCTCGCCCGGGCGGTGCTGCCGGTGAACCAGCTGACCCTGGCGCTCGCGATCGCCGGATTCGCGGCTTCCTACGTGGCGGGGCTGCTGGCGCTCTTCGCCCCCGGTGGGCTTCTCATACGCGAAGGATTGCTCGTCCTCATGCTGCAAGATTCTATCGGGCTCGGAGCCGCGACCGCGCTGGCGATCGCCTCTCGCGTCCTGCTGACCGTGACCGAGCTGGGCGCCGCGGTGCCCTTCCTCCTTGTGCGCCGGAGGGCGACGCGTGCCGACTGAACCAATGCCGTGGGAGCCGCGCTGGCCACGAGTCGCTGCACTGGTCATCTGTGTGCTCGCGGCGCTCACCCTCCTGTGGCCGCTCCTCACCGGGCAGATCCTGTTTGGTGGCGGTCGCTCGGACATGTTCATTGCGGGCTACTCGTTCCGGCTCTTCGGGGCGGACGCGTTCCGAGCCACCGGCGCCATCCCCCAATGGAATCCCTACCTGTTCGGCGGGCTGCCGTATATCGGCGCCATGCACGGTGACATCTTCTATCCGACGGCCTGGCTCCGCTGGATCATGCCCGTCGACCTGGCCATCACCTGGGGCATGGCGCTCCATTTCGTGCTGGCCGGTTGGCTGACCTACGGGTTCACGCGCGCGTTGCGACTCAGCTGGAGCGCGGCGATTACCGCCGGGGTGGCCTATGAACTGACCGGCATTGTCGCCTCCCAGATGAGTCCCGGACACGATGGCAAGCTGTTTGTCTCTGCACTGACCCCACTGGCGTTCTGGCTGCTGCTCAAGGCCATCCGGGGAGGACAGCGCTGGCTCTTCGGTGCCTTCAGCTTCGTGGTCGCCCTGCTGGTGCTGGGTCATTTCCAGATGTGTTATTTCCTGCTCCTGGCACTCGGCATGTGGGCGATCTACCTCGCCGTTGCCGACCCAGAGCGCCCCCAGGGTCAGAATCCGTGGGCCACACTCGCGCTCGCGGGTGTCGCGGTGGTGCTCGGCGTTGGGATCACCGCGCTCCAAGGCATGCCGTTTCTCCAGTACGTGCCCTTTTCTCCTCGCGCGACGGGCGGGCCGAATACCGGCTGGGACTGGGTGAACGCCTTCGCATTTCCCCCGGAGGAGATCTTCACGACCCTGCTGCCCCAGTTTAACGGCGTGCTGGACCACTATTGGGGCCGCAATCCGCTCAAGTTCCACACCGAGTACCTTGGGGTGATTCCACTGGTGCTGGCGTGCTGCGGCGTGGGAGACCGCGGTCAGCGACGCCTTACCTATACGCTCCTGGCTGGGGCAGTGATCTTTCTGCTGTTCTCCGCCGCCGGCCATACGCCATTTTATCGGATCTGGTTCGAGTTCATGCCGATGATGAAGAAGATGCGTGCCGTCGGCATGGTCTTCTTCCTCGTGGCGTTCCCACTGGCAATCCTGGCCGGCTTCGGATTCGATCGGATCCTGCGGGGGGAGATCTCCGTCCGACGCCTGCTGCTCGTGACCGGGGCGTTCGGCCTCTTCGCGCTGCTCGGCGTAGCCGGTGTGCTCCAGTCAGTAGCGGAGACGATGGCCATTCCCCAACGGATGGAACAGGTCATCGCCAACGCCGCGCCGCTGAGGGCAGGCGCAGCACGGCTGCTTCTCTTCGTCGTGCTGGCGGGAGGGACGCTCTGGGCCATCGGTGTGGGCAAGGTGCGTGGAGCCGCTGCGGCGGCACTGCTTCTCGCGGTGATGTCCGCCGACCTCTGGAGCATCGACCGCCAGTTCTACCAATTCTCCCCCCGTGCGGCAGAACTGTTTCGCGACGACCCGGTCACGACGGCGCTCCGCCAGGTGAAGCCACCGTTCCGGGTCTTTGATGCCGCGGGCTCCTACCCGGCTTCGACGCTGATGGCCTATCGCATCCCCGTGGCCGAGGGTTACCACGGCAACGAATTGCAGGCGTATGATCAGCTGGCGGGGAAGGAGCGAGGGTTCGCCAGTCTGCAGACGCCGGCGCTGCTGGATCTGCTGGCGCTCCGGTTTCTGATCCTGCCGGAGAGTCGCCCGATTCCCGGCTGGCACCAGGTGGCCGCGGCCGAGCACAACACCTTCGGAAATCCGGCGGTGCTCTACGAGCAGGACTCCACACCGGCCTATGCCCGGATATTCGCGGCAGCGGCCAAGGTGCCGGCGGACCAGGTCATTCCGACCCTCCTCAACCCGCGGTTTCCCTACACACACGTGCTGCTCTATCCGGACACCGTCAGCTTTACCACGCAACCGCTTTCGCCACCACTCCCGATCACGTCACTCCGCGCCACGGTCCGGGAGTGGAGTCCGGGGTCCATGCGCATCGGGATCGAAGGACGGGACTCCCTGCCGACCCATCTCCTGGTGTCGGAAAACTGGTATCCGGACTGGGCTGCCACGGTCGACGGGATACCGGTCCGGACATTCCAGGCAGATGGCAGTCTGATCAGCCTGACACTCCCTCCGGGCGCCAGGGACGTGGTGCTGCGGTTCGAATCGGCGGGCTATCGGCTCGGCAAGCTGATCAGTCTGACCTCGGCGCTTCTTGCGCTCGGCCTTGGGGCGGTCGCGTTCCTGCTCCAACGGAGGGCGCTGCATTGATCGACCGCGTACTCGTCGTCATCCCGACCTACAACGAAGCGAAGAACCTCGCGCAAATCGTCCCGGCCATCCTCCGGCAGGACCCGAGGATCGAGATCCTCGTCGTGGACGACAACTCGCCGGACGGCACCGGCGACATCGCCGAACGGTTGGCCCAGGCCAAGTCACGGGTCCATGTACTTCACCGGCAGGCCAAGGAGGGATTAGGCCGCGCGTACCTTGCGGGGTTCCGCTGGGGGCTGCAACAGAACTTCGACATCCTGTTCGAGATGGACGCAGACTTCTCCCATGATCCCACCTTCCTCCCCGCCTTCCTGAAGGCCGTCGAGGAAGCGGACCTGGTGCTCGGCTCCCGGTACGCCACCGGGGTGAACGTCATCAACTGGCCCATCTCCCGCCTGCTGCTTTCGCTCGGTGCCAATTTTTACGCTCGCATCATCACCGGCCTTCCCCTGACCGACTCGACCGGGGGATTCAAGTGCTTCCGCCGGGCCGTTCTCGAGGCCATCGATCTCGACCAGGTCCGTTCCAACGGTTACACCTTTCAGATCGAGATGAGTTTCCGGGCCTGGAAGAAGGGTTTCAGACTGAAGGAGATCCCAATCATCTTCCACGACCGGGTGGAGGGGCAGAGCAAGATGAACAAGGGCATCGTGAGGGAGGCCATCTGGATGGTCTGGTGGCTGCGCCTTCAGTCGCTCCTGCGCCGGATTTAAGGGCCATGAACAGCCAGGCCTTCTATAAGATGACCGGCTCCGGCAATGATTTCGTCATGCTGGACGGACGTTCTACCAGCGCAGCGGATTGGCCAGCGGAGCGGATCCGGGCCGTGTGCGATCGGCGCATCGGCGTCGGAGCCGATGGTCTGGTCATCCTGACCCCAGGACCGGACAACCGGGTCCGGATGGACTTCTGGAACTGCGATGGCTCACGTGCCAGCATGTGCGGAAATGCCGCTCTCTGCAGTACCCGACTGTCGGCCCGACTGGGGCTGACTCCGACCGACGGGATGCACCTCGTGACCGGCGCCGGCACTTTTCCCTCCCGGTGCTTGCCAGGCCCCCCGGCAGAGCGAGCCGAGCTTCAGCTTCCCGATTTCACCCTCCCGGAGACTGTCCGGTCCATACTGCTCGGACCGGGCGAATCGAACGCGTTGCTGGCCACCGTTGGAGTCCCCCACCTGGTATTGCTGGTCGAGAACCTCGAACGCCCTGACCTGATGGCCCGAGGCCGAGAACTACGGTCGGATCCCGCGTTAGGACCTCAAGGAGCCAATACCAATTTCGTGGGCCAGCGAACCCCAGCCCAGGGCGGGGGGTGGGGACTTCGGACCTATGAACGAGGGGTCGAGGGAGAGACGCTGGCGTGTGGTACCGGAGCCGTTGCCGCAGCAGTCGCGTTGGCCCAGCTCGGGCAAGTCACCCTACCCATGAACCTGGTTTGCCGTAGCGGCCGGATTCTCCACATCACCGCGACACTGTCAGCAGGGAAGGCGACCAACGTCCTCCTCGCCGGCGAAGGCATCCTGGTATTCACTGGGGTACTGTAACTTCGCGGTGACCATTCGCAACTCCTTTCACCACAATATGATAGATAGCTGCGTGGAAGCAGATCAAAAGTTATCCCCGGTTATCCACCCACGAACTTAACATAATATATCTTATACGACATTGCTCCAGAACCAGAATCGGACTCGACCGTCCGGCTGGCGGCCCAACTCTCCCCAACCAAAAGGCCCGGCTCAAGGCCGGGCCCGATCGTCCCTCACCGCGAAACTCGAATCAGGTCGCGACCGCCGTCAGCTCAGCCAGGCGAAGTTCCGCCTCCGTATTCGCCGGGGTTTTGGCGAAGTCCTTGGTGACCCGCTCGTAGCTGGAGATCGCCTTCGCCCGCTCACCGGCCGAGAGCCAGGCCCGCGCGGCATCGAGCAGGTAGTCAGCCCGGAGGTAGTCCACATCCGCAGTCTCCGAAGCCTTCACGTAGGCTTCGGCCGCGTCCGCGGACCGCCTGGCGTTCTCCAAGGCCCGCCCCAGCAGTCCGTACGCCGGCGAGCGGAACTCGGCCGATGTACTCCCCTTCAGGAAGTCCTGAAGCCCGACCGCGGCCAGCTCGTGCTGCCCATTGACCAGCCGGACCTGATTGAGCGTGATCACGGCCTCCTGGGCGGCCTTCGTACCGCTGTAGGTTGTGCTGACCTTCTGGAGTTCACTGGCCGCGAGCGCGAGGTTGCCGGATTCGGCGGCGTTCCGCGCCTGATCTAGTGCCCGGCCTGCAAAGGCCTCCTTCCGCGAGCCGCTCAGGACCACAAACCCGGCGATCAGCGCCACGCCAAGGATGGCTCCGCCGATCGCCAGATAGCGGTTCGTCGGCTTCGCCAGCCAGCTCGATCCGGATCGGGGTACGGGAAGAACGGGTGCCGGGCGCGGGGGAACTTCCACAGTAGTTGCCATCGTGTATGCGTGTCGCCTCAGGATCAGACCGTCTGACGGGTGCCGCGGAGGTGCCCCCGAGCCGACTTGAACGGCCGACCTTCGGTTTAGGAAACCGCTGCTCTATCCAGCTGAGCTACGGGGGCCAAGCACGGAAAACTAGCCAGCACTCGGGCTTCGAGTCAACCAGATCAGAGGTTGATCACGACATGACTCGGCGCACCGGAAAGGCGATTCACCCCACCAAGCACACCGATCGCCAGTAGGAACGACCACCCGACGACTTCCCCCCCAAGACGCCGCACCAGCACCCCAGCCGCTTCCGCAGTGCCGCCGGTCGCCAGGACGTCATCGACAATCAGGATCCGGGCGCCCGGCGGACAGGCGTCTTCGTGGGCCTCAAGGGCATCGGTCCCATACTCGAGTTGATAGTCATGCCGAACGGTCTTCCAGGGGAGTTTTCCGGGCTTCCGCAACGGGATGAAGCCGGCCCCGAGCGTAACGGCAACCGGAGCCGCGAGAATGAAGCCCCGCGCTTCGATCCCCACGACGTGGGTGACTCCCTGACGCCGGAACGGCTCGGCGAGCGCCTCTCGAGACTGCCGAAACAGCTCGGCATCATTGAGCACGGGTGTGATATCGTGGAAGAGGATTCCTGGCTTCGGGTAGTCCGGAACCGCCCGGAGGGCTTGGCGTATGTTTTCAGCCATGGAGGCCGGCATAAGAGTCTCGATTTCGGTTGACGACATTGTCGTAACTACTGTATTAGAAATCCATTAGATGGTGCCGTATCATCCGAAATCTCTGTCATTTCGACGTCAGATACTGATGCCATTCTCGGCCCATGTGCGAGCAATTTCTCGAGTCGATCCAGTAGAACCGTCTCCCCGCATGCGACCACCTCGACCCGCCCATCGGGCAGGTTCCTCACCCATCCTGTGAGGGTCAGGAGCCCGGCCTCACGCGCCACGAAGTACCGGAATCCCACCCCCTGGACCCTCCCACTGACCAGGAAGCTTCGCGTCACTGCGCCCTTCCCCGCCGGCTCCGCACCAGCTCGACCGCCATGGGAAGAAGCGAAACGACAATGATGCCCATGACGACCAGAGTGAAATTGTCGCGAACAATGGCGAGGTTTCCGAAGAAATACCCTGCACCGACGAACAGCCCCACCCACGCCAGGCTACCGATGACGCTATTGGTCAGGAAGCGAGGATAGGGCATTGCGCCCACCCCGGCGACGAACGGGGCGAAGGTGCGGACAATTGGGAGGAAGCGGGCAAGGATGACCGCCTTCCGGCCGTGAGTGTCGTAGAAGGCACGGGTCTTGGCCAGATATTCCTGCTTGAGGAATCGAATCGAGCCGCCGAACGCCCGCGGACCGATATAGCGGCCGACCCAGTAGTTGACGGAATCCCCCAGGATCGATGCCGACACGAGGATCAGGAAGAGTGGAAGCGGCTGCAGTGCGCCGAGCCCGGCGAAGGCGCCTGCGGCAAAGAGCAGGGAATCCCCCGGCAGAAATGGCGTGACCACCAGGCCTGTCTCGCAAAACACGATCAGGAACAGAATCGCATAGCTCCAGGTACCGTATTGGGCGATCAGATCGCTGAGATGACGATCGAGGTGGAGAAAAAGGTCGATGAATTCCTTGAGCAGCTCCAAGCAATCCTCCCGTCAGGGGGTCGCATCGGTGGTGAAGCCGAATTGACCCAGCAGTGGCACAAACCGTACATCGCTTACGCTTTGACGCTGGAGTGGCGCGCCCTCCTCCGACCGGGTGAAGATGGTCAGCACCTGCTGATCGCGATCCCCCAATGGAATGATCAGGTGGCCCCCAACCGCCAGCTGCTCCGCCAACGGGCCGGGAACATCGGGTGACGCGGCAGCGACGATAATGGCATCATAGGGCGCGTAGGGTCTCCACCCCAGGGTCCCGTCGCCGATCATGACCGAGACATTCCGGGCCCCTGCCAATTCCAGGGTGCGCCTGGCATTCTGGCCCAGGATGGTGAGGCGCTCCACACTGAACACCTGCGACGCGAGCAGACTCAGCAGTGCCGTCTGATACCCCGACCCAGTGCCGATCTCAAGCACCCGTTCCTTCCCGGTCAGTGCGGCGAGTTCCAACGAGCGGGCCTGGACCCACGGCTGAGAAATCGTCTGTCCGCCGCCGATGGGGAGCGCCGAGTCTTCGTAGGCCCGATGCCGCAGACTCTCCGGCACAAACAGATGCCGGGGCACCAGGGACACCGCGCGCAGCACGGCGAGATCCCGGATGCCCTTGGCCTGAAGGGTGGCCACCAGCTGACTGCGGTAACCGCCGTAACTGTCGCCGCCGTTCACCCCTCGAGCGACCATCCCCGAACCGTCTCCATCAGCGCATAGTTGGTCAGGTCCATGTGCAATGGCGTAATCGAGATGAATCCATTGGCAACGGCGTGGTGGTCGGTCTCCTCGCCACCAGTCCAGTGGATCGAGCCACCGCCGATCCAGAACATTTCCTTGCCCCACGGGTCCTTCATACGGGCGAGCGACTCGCTGAAGTACCGGCTGCCGAGTGAGGTCACTCGGGTCCCCTGCACTGCCGCCGCCTCGCACGCTGGCAGGTTGATATTGAGGAGCGTTTCTGCGGGGAAGTTTTCGATCCGGGTGATCCGTTGGACGAGTCCCACCAGCACCTCCCGATAGCTGGCCAGGGCTTCCAGATCGCTTGAGGGGCCGGCAAAGGAAAGCGCGACGCTCGGGACACCAAGCGCGACACCCTCCATGGCCGCCGCGACCGTGCCAGAGTAGAGGACGTCTTCTCCCATGTTCGGACCATGGTTGATTCCCGAAAAGACGAAGTCGGGCCGCTCGGGCATGAGAGCCCCGAGGGCCAGGAGGACACAGTCAGTCGGCGTACCATCGACCTGGTACGAACCGTCTGGCCGGCGGGTTGGCCGGATCGGCCGATGCATCGTCAGGCTGTGCGAGGTCCCGCTCTGCTCCCGATCGGGTGCCACCACCGTTACCTGGGCCACGGTCTGGCACACTTCGGCCAGCAGGGCCAAGCCGGGGGCGAGGATCCCGTCATCGTTCGCGACCAGAATTTTCATATGTGAGGGGAACAAGATAATGCAGACCGGGACGTGACGAACAGTTGACGGACCGGTTGCGAATCGCCGGGATCCTCTACGTGGACGTAGGCTCGGGCCGGGGCGGCGGAATGCGACCGTCGAGGATGTCCGCTATTTCTTCTACCGATTGGCGCAGCTCGCGCAGGGTTTCCCGTTCGGTGGCAGTACGGGCGGCTCCCCGAAGTTCGCCGGTACGGCGATAGTGCTCGATCCGCTGACGGGCCCCCTCGATGGTGTATTTCTCGGAGTATAGCAGGTGCTTCACGAGCATGATGAGCTCGACTTCACGGCTCTTGTAGACCCGGTTTCCCGACCGATTCTTGGCAGGATTCAGAAAGCGAAATTGACTTTCCCAGTAGCGGAGCACATGCGGCTTCAGATCGGTGAGCGCACAAACCTCACCAATCGAGAAGAATTCCTGCATTGGCCGCGCAAGGGTCACCGCCACTGCTCCGCTTTCAGAGTCCGTTCCATCAGTTCCGCGACCGCCTGGGGGGCGGGTTTTCCGTCGAACAGGATCGCCGACACCTGGTCGCAAATCGGCAATTCCACTCCGGTGCGCTCGGCGAGGGCGAGAGCCGCGCGGGCGGTGGTTGCGCCCTCGGCAACGCTCCGATGGGCCGCCTGGTGCTCCGCCAATGACTGCCCCTGGGCGAGCGCGACGCCGAGGGCCCGGTTCCGGCTCAGCGCGCCGGTCGTCGTGAGGATGAGGTCACCCATCCCCGCCAATCCCGCGAACGTCAGTGGCTCGGCACCCATCGCCAGTCCGAGCCGGGTCATTTCCGCCAACCCCCGCGTGATCAGCGCGGCGCGAGGATTATTGCCCAGCCCAAGCCCTTCCAGGATACCCGCCGCGATCGCGATCACATTCTTGAGCGCCCCGGCCAGCTCCACGCCGACGGCATCGCGGTTCGAATACACGCGAAACCGTGGAGTGGCGAAGACCTCCTGTACCGCCGCGGCGGCGGTCGCTTCCCGCGCCGCCGCCACGACCGCTGTGGGCTGTCCCTGATACACTTCCAGCGCGAAGCTGGGCCCCGACAGCGCCACGATGGGATGCCCGGGAAGCAGTTCCTCCAGCACTTGAGACATCAGCAGCAGCGTGCCGGGCTCGATCCCCTTCGTCGCGCTCACCACCAGCGCCCCCGGCTCGATTCTACCGAGCGCCTGCGTGACGACCTGGCGGAACACATGACTCGGTGCCACTGAGAGCACCACCGAAGCCCCCGAGACCGCTTCCTCGGCGGAACCCACAGCACTCAGCTCGACCGCCAGCGGACAGCCCGGCAGGAACACCGGATTCTCGTGTCGCCGGTTGATCGAGTCGATCACCTCAGACTCGTGCGCCCAGATGCGGACCTGGTGCCCCTTCCGCGCCAGCAGATCCGCGAGCGTTGTCCCCCAGCTTCCGGCGCCGAGGACCGCGATGCGATTCATCCTGGCGGTGCTGGGCGAGGGTGCCCGCGTCGACCGAACCGGTTCTCCTTGCCCGAGAGCAGCCGCCCGATGTTCTCGCGATGCTTCCAGATCACAAAGCTCGCGACACTCACATCGAATACGAGAGTAACGCCCGTGCGTCGTGCCGGGTGGAGCAGCCAGTCCGCGAGCGGGAAGAGTGCGGCGGCGACGATCGAGCCGAGCGAGACGTACCCCGTCAGCCAGACAATCAGCGCCCACGCGGCAACAATCACGGGAAAGGCCAATGGGGCGAGCCCGAGCACCATGCCCGCAGCGGTGGCGACTCCCTTCCCTCCGCGAAAGCCCACGAACACCGAGAAGACATGGCCCGTGACCGCGGCCACCCCGCACCACAGCGGGAAATACGGTACTGTCGGGACTTGCGGGCCGAACGCCAGCACGGGAATGGTGCCTTTGAGCACGTCACAGAGTCCCACGGGGATGGCAAACTTCCACCCCATCACCCGATACAGATTCGTCGCACCCAGATTCCGGCTGCCATGCTCTCGCAGATCAATGCCGCGAAACCACCGTCCTGCCAGGTAACTGGTGGGAATTGCCCCGAGCAGATAGGAAACCAGCAGCCAGGCGACGGCGTTCATCATTCCCCTTCCGGCTCTGCCTCGTCGGCATCCTTCCCCCGCACCAGACGGCCGTCATCCCGCCGATTGTGCTTGCCGACCCCGCGCGCCGTGAACCGGAGGCGCAATGGGGCCCCGCTGAATCCCCACGCTGCACGGAACCCGTGGTGCAGATACCGCTGGTAGGACTCCGGCACGTCATCGGGCCGGTTGCTCACGATTGCGATGGTCGGCGGCCGAGTCGCGATCTGTGAGGCGTAGAGCAGTTTCACGGCATCGCCCTGCTGTTGCGGCGGTGCGTTGCGAGCCAGCAGATCCTGCAGGACCCGGTTGACGTCCGACGTGGGCACACGATGATCCCGGGCCGCCGCCACTTCGAGAATCAATTCCGGAAGCCGGGTCACCCGCTGCCCCTGCGTGGCGGAGACGTACAGGAACGGCACATACCGGAGAAACGGGGCTTTTTCTGCCAGCAGATCCTGTCCACGTTTCGCGGTGTTAGCGTCTTTCTCCGGGATGAGATCCCACTTGTTGACCGCGATGATCAGCCCGGCGCCTCGATCCCACGCCTCGGTGGCGATCCGCAGGTCCTGAGTGTGGAGGCCAAGCTTGGCGTCGACCACCAGAACGCAGACATCCGCCTTTTCCACCGCCCGGTGGGTCCTGAGGGTGGAGTAGAACTCTATGTCATCTTGTACTTTAGCTCTGCGCCGTAACCCCGCTGTATCTATGAAGTTGAGTGTTTTGCCGTGATACCGCAAGGGGGTGTCGATCGCGTCACGGGTCGTCCCCGGTTCCGGCGAGACGACCAACCGCTCCTCCCCCAGCAAGTAGTTGATGAGTGAAGACTTCCCGGCGTTAGGCCGGCCGACCACCGCAACCTGAACTGCCTCGGGATGGTCGTCGTCGTTGCGAGGGGGAAGCCGCGCGATGACGAGGTCCAGCAGGTCGCCACTTGCCTTGCCTATGGCAGCGGACATCGCTACCGGATCACCGAGGCCCAGATCGTAGAAACTGTATTGCGCGGAGCTGCGGGGAAGGTCGTCGAGCTTGTTGACCACCAGAATCACTGGCCGGGAGGTCCGCCGCAGTTGTGAGGCGATCTCCTTGTCGACCGGATTCGGGCCCTCCTTGCCGTCCACCATGAGGATGACGAGATCCGACTGCTCGACCGCGAGCTCTACCTGCAGCCGGACGGCAACATCCATGGAATTCGTGGAGCCCGGCATCAACCCACCGGTGTCGACCAGCCAAAAGTGACGCCCTCCCCATTCCGCCTCACCGAAATGCCGGTCCCGCGTCGTACCCGCCTCATCAGAGACGATCGCATCCCGGCCGCCAAGGATCCGGTTGAAGAGCGTGGACTTTCCGACATTCGGGCGCCCGACGATCGCGACGGTGGGTTGGCTCACGGGAGGAGTGGCGCCTCCAGCGCGTCGGTGAAGCAGTACGAGGGGCGAATCCTGCCGGGTACGCTGGCCTGCAGGTCGCTGAGTGTCAGGTCGTCCATGAAAAGCCCATCGTCATTGAGAGACTCGGCCGGAATCAGCACGAGATCGAGGTCGGTGCGGTTCATCAGGGCGTCGCGAAATACCCGACCGGGCAGCAACCCGGCGCAGGTGACCGTGGGTCCGAAGAGCGTATTGGTGAGTGGGAGCAAGTCGAACACCGCCCCGGTGACTTCGGCGAGCGGAGCGAGCACCTGTGGCATCAGCGCGGCCATCGACGGACCGGTGGCCACGCCGATGCGACGTCCCTGCCAGTCGGCGAGAGACCCTTGATCCTCCGCGATCCGTTGCTGGAGGTACCGCACCGCTCCGATGCCATTTTCCACCTGCTCAAACCCATCGTAGGCGTCGGCGGGAGGCAGCGGGAGGTCAGCGCGGAGATAGAGTTCATCCGCCCCGAACGCCCAGGTCTTGCCCCGCTCCCCACGGGCCCGGCTGGCCCACTGCCCGATCTGACCGAGACTCAGTCGGCATTCCTCCTGAGTGGGCTCGCGCACGAGATGATGCTTGCTGAAGGTGGTCAGTCCCACGGGGACGACGGAAACGTTGAGTACCGGGGGCCCGAAGGCGTACAGATCCGACAGGGTCTGCTCGAGGACCGCCCCGTCATTTACACCCGGCGACAGGACGACCTGGGTGTGGAACTGGAGCCCGTGCCCGGCGAAGAGCCGGAGCTGCTCCAGGATGTCCGGGGCAAGCGGATTCCGTAGCAGCCAGCGACGAATGGACGGATCGGTTGCGTGGACCGAGACGTAAAGCGGGGAGAGGCGATAGTCGATAATCCGCGACACATCCCACGGCTTGAGGTTGGTCAGCGTCGCGAAGTTGCCGTACTTGAACGAAAGTCGGTAGTCATCGTCCCGGATGTACAGCGCTTCGCGCAGGCCTTCCGGCAGTCCATCGACAAAGCAGAAGTCACACCGATTGGCACACCGCCGGATGCGGGGCGGCTCGACCAGGACACCCATCGGGAGGGCTTCAGGACGCTCGATGTCGTACTCGATCTCTTCGCCGTCCGGCTGACGCACGTGGAGCAGGAACTGTTCGTCCGCCGTCAGGAACTCCCAGTCGAGAAAATCCTCAATCGGCTGACCGTTAATGCTGAGCAGCTCGGTGCCGGCCATGAGGCCCAGCTCCGAACCCAGGGACTCCGGCGAGACGGCAGTAACCTTGAGCATGGCGGGGGACAAAGATGGGCTGCTGCAGAGGGCGATTCAAGCAGCAACTTCCCCTGAACGGCTCGCGGGCGGTGCCGAATGGCGCCGCCCGCGTGGATCCTCCCTACCCGACTGCCTGGGCTACCAGCAGCCGACGACCGTCTCATTGGGGACGGCCGCTGCGTTTGGTGAGTTCGCCACGGGACCCACAAAGATGCCGCAGGTCGTGATTGCGCTGATCAGGATCGGATTCGTGATCGTCGCGTTGTAGCCGGTCGAAGAGAAGTAGGTCAGCGTGAGCTGATTTCCAGTGGACGGTACAAACGTGGCAGAGCCAGCGCCTCCCGTCCCATTGACCTGTGCACCGCCGGTTACCGCACCGGCGTAGTCAGTATTGTCGAAGAAGAATGCCTCCTGGGCTGTAATCAGATTCCGTAGATCCGACTTGATCGACGCCAGGACCGCCTTCTCCTTCGTGTTGGCAAACTTGGGGATCGCAATCGCGGCAAGGATGCCGATGATTACAACTACGATCAGCAATTCAATCAGCGTGAAACCTTTGGTATTCATTGGCCCTCCGAGCGTAGGAAGCACCGGTGCAAGCACCGAAGCAGAATGCTCCTCTACAGGTGCAACAGGGGTGCCATCCCCGCCTCGACAAGGTAACCACTGTCATAGGACAGAGTTAGCTCTCAGTGACGGTCAACGGGAGTGGCAAGTTGAGGAAGTTCCCTCCGCGTCTTGCGACAAAAAGAGCCGGCCCCACCGGGGCCGGCTCCGAATTTCCCGCATGAACGCTTGTGCTGGCCTTCAGCTCACTTCGCGTGGCTCAACGAGTACACATATGCTGCAACGGCCTTCACATCGTCATCGGAGATACTCGAGCCTCCCTTTGCCGGCATGGGGACGCCGCTCTTGGACTCCTCCTTCGGGACACCCTTCGTGACCTGGGCGATGAGCTCCTCGTAGCTGCCCTTGCTGTGGAGCCAGACGTCGTCCGTCAGGTTCGGACCCACCAGACCCTTGGCGTCCTGACCGTGACAGGCATAGCAGAGTCCCTGTTTATGGAATATCTCGTTGCCCTGGTCGACCATGGCCTGGGTCGCGCCAGCCGGGATGCCTTGAGCCTGGACGGTCGCCGACTGAATGAGGAGGACGAATATGAGGCCAAGTGCGAGGCGAATGAACTTCGTCATCGAATCTGCTCCGGTTGCGGGGTGGCGCCTTTAGGTGATCGTGAAGCCGGGGGGCGGAATCACGGATGATGATGGGAGAAGCAACTGCCGGACCACGACGATTCCGGCGCTTTCTCCCGAATCCAGCATTGCCTTGTGATACAAGTGCTTCAATTACAATGGGTTACAAAAAGCCATTTGGAATGCCTTTCGTCGTGCCTGAACCGCTGGTGTCCTCTGGCGGGTCAAAGAGGACGGAATCATGAACGGAATGCTCAAGCGTCGCAAGAGCGGTTGGGGCGGGGGGCCTGCCGCAATCGTCGGTTCACGGATCTGAGTTGTGACCGCAGGGCCTCGAGAACTGCATCAGTCGTCGGAGCGCGGGCCGTCGCCACCGGTGGCCGGCCATCGAGATCAAGCGTGGATGCGGTCGTCGGACCGATCGCGATCAGCCTCGGCCGGTCTGAACGGGCACCGGCCCGGCAGAGCAATTGGGCGACGCTCGGAATGCTCCCAACCACAAGTGATGCGCCCTGGATCGCGCCGCGTGTCGCGGCCTCGTCGGCGAGCCGAGTGCGATAGCACATCACCTCGATCACACTGACGCCCGCGACTCGAAGAGTTTGGGGAGCTCATGTTTGCGCAGGTCGCCGCAGGCAAAGAGAACGGTGCCCGAAAACCTGCGGCAAGCATCGCCTTGGCAAGTCGCGCCGCGCCTCCTTCGGAATCGACACCATGCGGCGGAAGATGCGCCGGCCTAAGCTCGGCGGGCCAGGCGACTACGGTCGTGCTCCCGACGGCCCAGACTTCGACCGCCGCTGAAGGCCCGCCTCCTGTCAGGACACGCTCACCAAACGCGGCAGCCGCCTGAGGGGAGGTCAGCGCGACGACAAGGCCGACCAGCCTCCCTGAGGCACCAGTCAGGACGACAACATCGGTACTTATGACTGCGACGCGCGATTCGGTGGCAGTCGTATCGTGCCCAAGATGGCTTCTGCGCCCTGCGCGACAAGCACCCCCGCCAACACCACATCCGGGCGATTCTGCCTCAGCCTCGTTCCGCCCCAGGCGGGCTTGTTCCGCGTCGACGGCTCGATCCCCGCTAGACTCACCACTCTAGCGCGAAGAACCATGTCGCCTCCCACACCGGCGGGATATGCCGCCAGTGCCCCAATCGGTACCGACAGCCGCCGTCCAGCCACCGCCGCTCCGCCGTCACCTGACGTGACGAGACCGCATCGTGGACGGCATACCTCACCGGCGAATGGTCCGCTCATCGTCGGAACCCCTGACACGAGAGTGCGCCCATCGGTCATTTCCAGGGGAGACAGTATGGCGACGTTCGAAGAGTGTGAACCCGGAAGACAGGCGCGAATCCTGAAGGCTCATGTCCCGCGCGTCGTGGGCAAGGTCGGAACGATTGTCGAAGTGGCCCGTGAGCAGCGTGACTCGACCCGCCCGACCCAGCATCGCGTGACGGTCGATGTTCCCGGCCATGGCGAGGTGGTTGTCACCCCGGCGGAACTCGACCTGATCTGACAACACGCCACTGCCCGGCATCCGGCAAAGCGGATTCCGGGCAGCGACACAACATCGAGAGCGGGCGACGGGGCTCGAACCCGCGACATTCAGCTTGGGAAGCTGACGCTCTACCAACTGAGCTACACCCGCGCCACAACAACTTAGCCCGCTAACTGCTTCTCCCGCAATCCATTCGGCTAGTCACGGTTGGTCGCGACGTATTCCGGTGGTGACTCCAATTTTGACTGCATTTGACTACCCAGGTGACTACGGGCTTAACGGGAGAGGAATGGTGGGTCATCGGGCGACGGTCAGGTCCGCGGTTCCTCTGCCTGCCGAGATGGAAACGCCCATGCCCTGGTCCCGGTTCCCAGACACGCAACGCGCCCCGGGAGGATTCCCCTCCGGGGCGCGTGGCACGCCTGGCTGACGGCTGCGGCTACTTCACTCGGTATCGCCAGTTCTTGATGCCCGCGCCCTGGCCGGTCACCGAAAATGGCTGCGTCTCGCCCAGCTTCAGTGCGGGGAGCTGCGCCTCCTGCGTGGTCACCACAGTCCCGCCCTGACCGAGAAATTCGACCACGATGGCCACCGGCTTGACGGGAATGAGCGCATTGTTCTCGTCGCGGGGCTCCCGTCCAGTCACCTTGCCCACCAGGGTGACTCCGCCCGCGGAGGATTGCAGACTCTCGATTTCGAGATTCACGGGCAGTGCCTCGCGGGCAATCGTGGCATCGATCAGCTTCGTCTTGTCGGGACTGTTCGCGGTCTTGAAGCCCTGAATGCGAAGGGTGTAGTCATACTCCGCCAACGGCTCGATCGCGATCAGCTGCTCGGCCGCCGCGGCGATGTTCGGACCGTCATGAAGTCCGAGGTAAGCGTTGCCCATAGCCGCGAGGGCATCGCGGTGATTCGGGTTGATGGCCATGATCCGGGCGAATGTGGCTGCGGCGGGACCGTACTCCTTTGCGGCGTACTGCTTCGCGCCGATGTCGAACAATTCATTCTCGCTCAAGCCTGATGCACCGGCGGAACTCGAGGAGGCGGCACCCACCAGCTGGGCTTCGACCAGCGACGCGCTGTCCGCCATGCCAGCGGCCCGGAAGGCGAGGAGCAGGCCCTTCGTGCCGTCGAGATCCCCCGGGACAAGCGTCATGTATCGTCGGAATGCCGTCGCGGACTCCGCACCACGACCGGCCTGCAGCAGCGCCCTGGCATGGCGGTAGACCGCATTGTCGCGCTGCCGGATCCCTATGGAATCGGACGGCTGCGTGGCAGCGGCCCGGCTGAAATACGCCAACGCGCTGTCCGACTCATTGCGGCCGTCGTACACGGCGCCCATGTAGTAGAACGCCGCTGGCTGGAGCCGTTCGATCTGGTTGGCCGCGCGAGCCAGGACGAGCACCGAGTCGTCCTGCTTGGCCTGGAGAAACGTCCCCGCAGCGGTGACCAGCGGGGCCCAGGCACGATGCCGGTACTTGGCGATGTCGTCCTTGCACGTGGGCCCAAGCGTCTCCGCCCGCGTAAACGCCGAATCGGCGCCGGCGAGATCGCCTTGCTGCAGGTAGATCCGGCCCAGGTAGTACCATGCGGCGGGGTTCTTGGATTGACCGGCAGTGGTGATCGCGTCGGTGATGACACGAACGCCATTCTTCAGCCCATTGGTGCGATTAATTTGGTCGCCACTCCCCTCGATGCCGGTCTTGAGATAGGTCTTCCCGCTGGCGACACGGAAATCCCCCGCCCCTTCGAGCTTGCATTCCGGCTGTACCAAACGAGTATCGAGGGCACCTATCACGCGATTCTGAACGCCGCCTTGGGCGGCCAACGGAGCGGCCAGCACCAGCATTGCCAGCCCGCACAACGATCCCTTGCTCATCCCTGCTCCCTCAGTGGGTGTGAAGCGCCGGCGGCCATCCCGGCCACCAGCAGGCGCGCTTCGGCCTCGATCTCTCGCGCCAGATCATGAGCCGGGCGACCCAACCTGATCGCCGCGGCGCGAACATCGTCGTACTCGGCCTTGACCCTGGGACCGGCCGGAGTTTCCAGCACTTTCACCCGAATCAGTTGTCCATCGGGGGTCGAAACTTCCACTTGCCTGCGAGCGAGGGTGACGCGTTCGGCGCTCACTCGACGCACGCCTGCGGTGGTGCTGTGCAGGAAGAATGCCTCAGTAACCCGGTCGCCAGATGCGGTGTCGCAGGTCACCTCGATCCGGAAGCCTGGACGACCTTTCTTCATCTGTGTGGCCCAAACCTGCACATCCAGGGCACCGGCGGCGGTCAGCGCCTCTCGTAGTGGCTCGATGTACTCCGGGCTCAAATCGTCCACATCCGAGGAAAGTGTCACTACGGATGTCGCCTCGACGGCCGATTCACCCAGCATGACGCGGAGCGCATTCGCGTATTGGGCCGGGTCCCGGCCACCCGCACCCCAGCCGGTGGCCAGCGGCCGCCAGCGCGCGGGCGGCGCGCCCTGGCTCAGCACGCGGAGCAGTACCGCCCCCGTGGGTGTCGTGGCCTCCCCCGTCACCGGGCCGTTCGGCCCGATCTCCAGCCCCTCGAGCAGGCGCGTCGTCACCGGGGTCGGCACGGACATCACGCCATGCGCCGCGTGGACCCAACCCGAGCCGAGCGACACCGGACGGTTGTAGATCGTCCGGATCCCCAGGTATTCACACCCCTCGATCGCCCCCACGATGTCGATGATCGCGTCGACGGCGCCCACCTCGTGCAGGGCGACCGCCTGGGTGGGAAGGCCATGGATTCTGCCCTCCTCCTCACAGAGCAATTGGAACGCCCGTACGGCCCGCTCCCGCACCCAGCTGCTGATCGGTGCGCGTTCGACGATGGCGAGGAGATCCGCCAGATGCCGGTGCGCATCGGCCCCATGCGGTCCATGCTCATGGACCAGGGTACCATGGTCGTGCTGGTGCTCGTGGCCCTCATGCTGGTGCCCGACGCGAGTGGCGGGAGCGGCCGGTGAGACAAATTCGGGGCTGGGCGGTTCCGTGACTCCCCCTGGCAGCGTGACCGTCACTTTGCTACAGGCGATGCCGCACCGCAGTGCATGGCTGACATCGATCCGGACCTCGGGAAATCCCAGCCGCGCAGGCAGGCGGCTGAGCCAGGCCGCAGGAACGCCAAGGTCGACCAGGGCGCCGAGCAGCATGTCGCCACTGATGCCCGCGGCGGGGTCGAGAATGGCGAAAGGTGCGGAAGCCATGAGGGGGAGGAATATGGCCGAACGCGCAACTTCTTGGCAGACCCCCGGGGATCGGGATGAGCCCCGGTCCCGTCGTCACCCCCACATCAGGGGTTGGGAGGCTCGGCCACGTCGCGGTAGAGCCACCCGGCCCCAGTGTTAAAAACGATCACCCGTTCACCAGCGGCCAGTTCGCCACGCGCGAGCAGCAGGCGCGCCGCCGCCAACCCGGCGCCGCCTTCGGGCGAGAGATCGATCCCCTCTTCCATGGACCCGCGGGCAGCTTCCTGCGTCAGCTCATCATCCGTGACCGCGACGGCGGAGCCACCGCTTTCGCGCAGAGCCCGCAGGATGAGTCGGTCACCCAGCGGCCCGGGGACCCGCAACCCGCTCGCGACGGTCCGGGGTTCCTCCCACGGCAGCGCACGGTCCTCCCCGGCCTCGAACGCACGCACGATTGGGGCACAGCCGGACGACTGCACGCTGTACATCCGCGGGGCGGGATCGGTGACCCAACCGGCGTCGCGCAGTTCCTGGAAGGCCTTCCACATGCCGATCAGCCCGGTGCCTCCACCGGTCGGGTAGATGATGGCGTGCGGCAGGGTCCAATTGAATTGCATGGCGAGCTCGAGGCCGAGGGTCTTCTTGCCTTCGATGCGATACGGCTCACGAAGGGTGGAGAGATCGACCGCACCGTGCTCCGTGCCCCAGGCACGCGCCGCCTTGCCGCAATCCCCGATATGTCCATCCAGGAGCTGCAGGTCCCCGCCGAACATGATGATCTGCGCCAGAATCGGCCGCGGTGTTGTCCGCGGCGCATAGACGCGGACCGTGGCGCCTGCCCGGGCGGCATAGGCCGCAGCTGCGATGCCCGCATTGCCCGCCGTCGGGATGACGAAACGAGTGGCGCCCGCCGCGACAGCACGGGTGATCGCCGCGCTGAGTCCGCGCGCCTTGAACGATCCGGTCGGATTGCCCGCCTCGTCCTTGATCCAGAGATCGGGCAACCCGACCCGAACGCCGGTGCGCATGCAGGGGAGGAGCGGCGTGTCTCCCTCACCCAGCGTGACCGGTTGTTCCGCGGCCGTCAGCGGGAGGAAGGTCCGGAATCGCCACATCCCCTGACCCCGCCGCACTTCGGCCCGCGCAATCAGCCCCGGCAGCGGCCGATCGGGATAGCGCACCAGCCAGGGCTGACCACATCGATCACAAACCGAGGCGAGTCCTTCCGGTCCCCGCCGTTGATCGCACGCGGAGCAGTCGAGCTGCCAATCCATTCGTGACTCATAGGTCATGGGAGAGTGTCAGGCACTGAGGAAGCGCTCGGCGAGTTGCTCGAGTCGATCGTCCTTCCGGGAGCGCGCGTAGGCCAGAATCTGTTCCACCTCGCCGCGGAGGGCCGGGTCGCCCCAGCGATATCCGGTGGCGGCCTCCGCTCCAGGCGAGTCGCCCAGATTCGCGGCTTCGAGCAGCACCCAGGCCGCCGCCTGGGAAAAGCTGGGGTCGTCCCGGGGTGGGAGTTGATAGCGGATCGGGACGTCGTCCTGATCCTCCTTGACGAAGGCGCGTGACATGGTGGGAAACTAGCAGGTGGCAGGTGCCGGGTGGCAGTGGATTGGAGCCAGGGATCAGCCGCCCTTCGCGACGGCGGCCAGGACCCGTTCCGCCAGCCGCTGGGAAAATCCTGGCAGCGCGGCAATTTCTCCCACCGAGGCCGACTTCACTCCGGCGAGGCTGCCGAATTTCTCCAGCAGCAATCGACGCCGGTTGGGTCCGACTCCCGGGATCTCGAGCAGCGCCGAGGTGATGGTGCGCTGGGTGCGACGGGTCCGATTGTAGGCGACCCCGAAGCGATGGGTCTCGTCGCGCAGCCGCTGGAGCAGCCGGAGCGACGGGCTGCGACGCGGCAGCCGCAGGCTTTCGCTCCGGCCGGGGAAGAAAATCTCTTCTTCCTTCTTGGCCAGGCTCACGATCGGGATCGCGCCGCCTCCAAGTGTGGTCGCCGCATCGACCGCCGCCGACAGCTGGCCCTTGCCACCGTCGATGACGATGAGATCCGGCAGGGGCTTGGATTCCTCACGACGCCGGGTGAGGTAGCGGGTCACGACCTCGTGGATCGCGGCAAAATCGTCCTGCTGCCCGGGGCCCTTGATCTTGAATTTCCGGTATTCGCTCTTGCGCGGGCGGCCGGCCTCGAACCAGACGAGAGAGCCGACGGTATCGCGTCCCTGGTTGGTTGAAATGTCGATGCAGATCATGCTCCGCGGGACGGTGTTCAGACCGAGATCGCGACCCAGGGCGTAGACCGGGTCGCCCGATCGCTCGTCCGTCTCGAATGACTCAATCCGCAGGCTCTCCATGAGGTGCCGTGCATTCTGATCCGCCAGGTCGAGCCAGCGACGGGCGGTGCCCCTCTGCGGAACATTCCATTCCGTTTCCGGCAGCAGTTCCTGCAGGAGGTCGATGTCGGCGGGCGGAAGTGGCAGCACGAGCCGTCGGACCCTGCTCTCGAGGGGGACGTAGGACCGTACCAGCAGGAAGCTCAAGATCTGTTCGTCGGTCTCCTCGCCCAGATTTTCCATGAATGCCTGCTCGCGTGAAACAACCCTGCCATCCCGCACCCACAGGAACACGCCCACGGCGTCATCCCCATCACGTGCGTATCCGACGACGTCGGCATCGCCGGTGCCCAGCACTTCCACGCCGGAAGGCGATTCGACCTGTTCCAGCCACTTGAGCTGATCCCGGAACTGGCCGGCGCGCTCGTAGTCCTGCCGGGTACTCGCGGCGAGCATCGCCTCGCGCACCTTGCCGCGCACATCCACCGTGCGGCCCTCGAGAAAGTCCACGACATCGGCGATCATCCGCCGATAGTCGGTCTCGTTCTGCCAGCCCACACATGGGGCGAGACAGCGCCCGATGTGGTAATCGAGGCACGGTCGTTCACGTCGCTCACGGGGAATGTCATCGGCGCAGCTCCGGACGGTATAGAGCCGGCGCACCACCGCCAGGGTCCGCCGGAGCAGCGCGACATCGGTGTACGGACCAAAGTACCGGGCCCCGGGGATGTCCCGCCGCCGAGTGACCAGGACTCGCGGGAAGGGATCGCCGAGCGTCACCGCGATCGAGGGATAGCTCTTGTCGTCCTTCAGACGGACGTTGAACTTCGGTAGGTACTCCTTGATCAGATTGTTTTCGAGCAGCAGCGACTGCGCCTCGTTCGGCACGACAATGGTCTCGACATCGGCGATCAGGCGAACAAGGGCGTGTTTGAGGCTGCCGGACGCATCAGCGGCAAAGTAACTCCGCACTCGGCTGCGCAATCTTTTCGCCTTGCCCACGTACAACACATTTCCGTCGGCGTCCTTCCAGAGGTACACGCCGGGCTGGTCGGTCAGCGTGTCCAGCTTCCGCTGGAGGCCCTCAGGGAGTTCCACGTCGCCGGACGATGCGACCGGTCAGCGCGAGCGCTTCCGGAACACGCAAGAGGGTGGTGACAAGCAGGTAGGACGCGCCGAACGGGGCAAGGGTCAGGAGTGCAGCACCAATCGGTGGCAGCTGCGGCACGAGACGCGAGGCGGCGAGGCCCACGCCTCCACCCACCAGTGCTGCGCCCCAGAGCTTTGCCTGATACACCGGCGCGAGTCCCGTCACCCCGATGCGTCGGTTGAGACCGCGGCGCAACAGCACGAACTCGAGCCAGCCGGCAATGCCGGCCGTCACCGTCAGCCCCGCCGCACCCCATTTGGGCGCGAGGCCCAGCAGCGGCGGAAGGGGCACGGCTGCGAGGTAGCCGAGGACCGTCGTCAGGGAGACACGCAATACCGCAAAGCGCAGCGGAGTGCGGGTGTCACGCAGCGCGTAGAAGGCGGAGCTGTAGAGGCGGCCCATGGTGGCCGCGAGCAGGCCGACCGCAGAGCCCGCGAGGATGGCCCAGACGTAGGTACTATCCTCCGCCGTGAACCTGCCGGTCTGGAAAAGCGCACCGGCGATCACCCCACCGAAGCCGAGAAACGCCGCCGCCGAGGGAATCACGAAGAACGCGATCCGACGCAGGCCGGCGTCGAGGCGAGTGCGAAGCACCGTCGCAATTTCCTCATCGGTTCCGGTCGCGCTCGACATGGCGGGCAGTTCCGCGGCCGAGACCGACATCCCGAAGAGACTGACCGGCAGCGTGTAGAGTGCCTGGGCATTGCCCAGCGCCGCAACTGCCCCGGTCCCCAGCAGCCCCGCGAGCAGGTTGTCTACGAACGCACTGATCTGGACCACGCCGCGCCCGATGAACACAGGCCCAAAGTTCCGCAGGACGGTCCGGATGGGAGCAGAGTGTGTGTTGAGCGATGGTCGGAGCCGACCCATCAGACCAATAACCGTGGGCAGTTGGACCAGTACCTGCACTGCCGCGCCAATCACCGAACCGACCGCGGCGGCCATCGCGATGCCGCCTTCCCCACCCTGGCTGCCGGTGAACAGCACCGCTGCGATGATCGCCACGTTCCAGAGCACCGGCGCGGCATAGGACAGCAGGAACCGGCGATGACTGTTCAACACACCCAGACACCAGGCCGAGAGCACGAACAGCCCCGCCCCGGGAAAGAGAATTCGGACCAGTCGTACGGTCAGTGCCCGCTTTTCTCCGATCCACGTGGGCGCCAACAATCCTGTGAGAGGGTCCGCCAGCAGCATGCCCCCCAGCACCAGCACCGCAGCCGTGAGTGCGAGCAGCCCGAAGACGGCATTCGCTGCATCGCGAGCCTCCGTGTCGTCCCCCTCCGCCCGGAGTCGGGCGTAGACGGGTATGAAGGAGGCGGAAAGCACCCCTTCGCCCAGGAGATTCTGGAGGAAGTTGGGGATCCGGAATGCCATGCCGAAGGCATCCGCGGCATCGCCGAGTCCGAGGAAATGGGACAGGACACGCTGCCGGACGAGCCCGAAGATCCGGCTGAGGAAAATGCCAGCTGCGACCAGCACTGCGTGCCGACTGCTGCGGGGCGCGGCAGGCGTCGAAGGCACCTAGGGCTTGGGCGGCGGCGGAAGGGAGCGTCCCGGGTGATCCTCGAGGAGGCGCTGGAGGAACTGATTCTCCTCCTGCAGCAGTTGGACGGAGCGCTGCAGATCCTCGACATCGCCCTCAAGCGCTTCCATCTTGCGGGCCAGGTCACCGAGACTGGTCGGGACCTCCTGTGGGCCTTCGAGGCGACGGCCGAGCGCCTTGCCGATTGGGGAATCGATGATGATGCCCAGGATCGGGATCATCAAGGCCACGAGGAGAATGAGACCGAGAAATGCCATGGCCGAGTCTACGCCGGACCCGCGGCGGCATCAAGTGCGGCGCGATACCACTCCTCAATGGACTCCAGCAAGTTGGTGAGAAGGTCCGGACCGTAGCGGGCAAGGAATGGCGCGAGGGTCAGCACCCGCTCCTGCGGCTTGCCGAGAGGGAAAACCGCGTCCCGAGCGCGGGCGATCTGCTGGGTTTCCGTCGCTTGACGCTTCTTCAGGTGATTCATCAGGCGCTTTTCGGCGTCCTGCGTTCCACTGAGCGCCTGTTGCGCGAGGTTGTGGATTGGTTTCTCGATGGTCGGGTCGATTGCGGCCGCCGCGGTCGCCAGCACGGCATACTGCTGAGTAAGGACCTGACGCAGCGCCGCCAGCGCGGGCTCGACTTCCGGGGGCATCTGGGAGCGGACCACCCGTGCCTCCAGGCGCTGGCCGGGAGTGAGCAGCTCGTCCAGCGTCGCCGTGAACTTTTCCAGGACGCGGTCCACCCTGGTTTCCACCAGGATCCCCGACCACCGTGGCAGCGGCAGCTGCCGTGGGATGTCCAGCGCCGGATACACGGCGGATGCGAGCTGCAGGTAGCGCAGTTCTCCCGGACCGGCCACATACGCCACGGTGGGAAGGAGCGCACTCTCGATCGCTGCCCGGAGCAACACGTTCGCGGAGAGCAGCATCGGTGTCCCCGCGGCGATGCTCCGGAGTTCGTGAATGGAGAAACGCTCGCCGGAGCGGCGGGTGGTGAAATCGGCTCCAGTGCGCACCAAGCGGTCTCGGCCCGTCTTCCCTTCCAGCATCACGAGTGTCGCTCCATCACCGACCGCGATCCCGGCGTCGATATCGTGCGCGAGAAGTTCCCCATTCCGCGCAACCAGCCTCGCTTCGACGTCACTGGCGTCTTCGAGTGCCCGGATCAGCCAGGGGGCCTGAACCCGCTTTGCCGCCGGATGCGTCGGATCGAAGACCACGAGGCCGAGCGGCGAAAGCCAATCCATGAGCAGCCCGCTACAGCTTTGCGCCAGCGTCGCATCCGGCCGGTAGTGCCGACCGACCTGAGCAAGGGTCTGGTCGCGAAACTCGGACGGCGGAAGGTCAGCGGCGAGTCGTTCCAGCACGGCACCAATTTCGGGGCCGAGTAATTCACGATACAGCGGCGTGAGGGGTTCCTCCTGGGCCCGTTCCCGGAGGGTCACGGTGACTGGTGCTCCTTCGCCGCCGAGCCAGACGGCGTGATTTCCCTCGGCGAAGTCGTGATCGTCGCCAGCGGCCCAGAAGACCGGCACCACCGGTCGCTGCCACCGGGCCTCCAACTGGCGGGCGAGAGCAACGGTCGACAGCGCCTTATGAATGGTATAGAGCGGCCCGGTCAACAGCCCGGGCTGTTGCCCAGTGGTGACGACCAGCACTCGTGGGTCCGTAAGGCGGGTCCGCTGTTCGTCGCTCCCCGCCGCAAATGCGGGAAGCAGCGCTGGGGCGATCCCGCCGGCGCGCTCCACCGGCCAGCTGACGGTGGCAACCAGGGGCGTGGGCACGATCCGCACACTCATGTCAACACCTGCGCGAGCAGGATGACCCGTGGACCGTCGCCAAGGGGGGCTCCATCGTAGTCACCGAATCGGGAGGTGACCCTCGCACCATGGGATTCGATCATCGCCACTAACTCTCCCTCAGTGAACAATCGGACCCGTTCCTCGAATTGGCGGCCATCCGGCAGCAGCATCGTCTTGCGCACCACGCGCCCCTGATCGATGATCTCGCGCCGGACCTGGATATCGGCGCCGCCGAGCTGCTGCATTTCATCAGCCACCAGCGTCGAACGCACCGCACCGGCATGGAGGAAATCGAGCACAAACCAGCCACCCGGACGTACCGTGCCGAGCATTCCGCCCAGCGCGGCGGCGTGCGCCGCGTCGGTGGCAAAATAACCGAAGCTGGTGAAGAGATTGACGGTGAGGTCCATCGAGCCGGCGCGGAACGGCAGGCACCGCATGTCCGCGCGAACCAGGGGCCGGCCGGTGACCGACTGGGCGCGGTTCAAGAGCGCCCGGGAGAGGTCAAAACCGAACACCCGCGCTCCAGCCTGCTCAAGCGCGCGCATGTGCCGGCCTGGTCCGCAGGCAACATCCAGTACACGCCAGGCATCTTGCCACGGGAGCGTTCGGCGCAGCAGCACAATCAGTCGCTCGGCATCACGCTCATCCCGATGGGGATAGAGGTCGAGATACTCGGTGCCGAACCAGGACTGGAACCATTCAGCCATTGGCGGTCAGCTTTCAGCGTTCAGCATCCAGCTGCCCGCCAATGGGAATGGCGAACGTGCTGGAGCACATTTCGCTGAACGCTGAGTGCAGAATGCTGAACGCTACTCACTTGTGATACGGCTCCCCTCGCAGAATCGTGCACCCTCGATACAGCTGTTCCAGGACCACGACACGAGCGAGCTCATGGGGAAGCGTCAGCGGGCCAAGGCCCCACCGCTCGGCGGCATCAGTCACCAGCTCCGGAGCGAGTCCGTGGGAGCCGCCCAGGATCAGCGCGACTGGGCGGGCACCGAGTTGCCACTGCTCGATGCGACGAGCCACTTGTTCACTGGACCAGGCGGATGCGCCCCGGTCCAGCACCACCACTCGGGTGTCGGGAGCGATTCTGGCGCTCAACCGCTCACCCTCGATCCTGCGCGCCTCGGCCGGGCTGGAGGCGTTTCCGGCTTGTTTGACTTCGACTTCGGCAGTCTTGCCGTACCGTGCCAGACGCCGAAGGTATTCGTCCGCCGCGCTCCGGAAGATCGGGCGCAACCGTCCGACGGCAAGGACGGTCAGCTGCATCAACGCAGGGCAATCATCAGGGAATCCGCCGAATGCCGACGCCCGGCCGTTTCCCGCTTCCGGAATTCCCGGGTGCTTTCACGCGTACATCCCCCGCAGCCGGTGCACCGCGGCGACCCGCTCGATCGCCAGCATGTACGCGCCGATGCGATTGGAGACCTGGTGCTTCTCGGCCATCGTGGTCACTTCATCAAACGAGTTCACCATGATCTTCTCGAGCCGGCTGATCACCGTCTCCTCGTCCCAGAAGTAGCCACCACGATCCTGCACCCACTCGAAATAGCTTACCGTCACCCCACCGGCATTCGCGAGGATGTCCGGGATGACGAAGATGCCCTTGGCGTTGAGGATCTCATCGGCGGCCGCGGTGGTGGGGCCGTTGGCACCCTCACAGATGATGCGGGCCTTGATCGCGCCCGCGTTGTCGTGGGTAATGACGTTTTCGAGCGCGGCGGGGACCAGCACTTCGCAATCGAGATGAAGCAGATTCTCGTTGCTGATCTGTTGCGCCTTGGTGTAGGTGTTGAGAAGCCGCTTGCCCTGCACGTGTCTGAAGACGTCGGCCAGGTCCAGGCCCTTGGGATTGTAGATGCCGCCAGACTTGTCGCTCACCGCCACGACCGTCATTCCCGCCTTCGCCATCAGGTCGGCGGACACCGAGCCGACGTTGCCGAAGCCCTGCACCGCGACCCGTGCCCCCTCGAGCGGAATGTTCAGCTTTTTCAGCGCTTCGCGCGTCACCAGCATGCAGCCACGACCCGTTGCCTCCCGCCGCCCCAGCGAGCCCCCCATCTCGATCGGCTTCCCCGTCACGACGGCGGTGACGGTGTGCCGCTTGTGCATGGAGTAGGTATCCATCACCCAGGCCATGACCCGCTCATTGGTGTTCACGTCCGGCGCGGGAATGTCGGAATCGGGACCCAGCGTCTCGATGATGCCCGTGGTATAGCGGCGGGTCAGCCGCTCGATCTCGGAGTTCGACATCGTGGTCGGGTCGCAGATTACTCCGCCCTTCGCGCCGCCGAACGGAAGGTTCACTACCGCGCACTTCCACGTCATCCACGCGGCCAGCGCGGTGACTTCGTCCAGGGATACCTGCATGTCGAAACGGATGCCACCCTTCGCCGGACCGCGCGAGGTATTGTAGATGACCCGATAACCGGTATAGACCTCGACCTCCCCGTTGTCGAGCCGCACCGGAACCGCCACCATGATCGCCTTCTCCGGCATGCGCAGGATCTTGTAGAGTCCCGGCTCGAGCCCCAGCCGCTTGGCGGCGTCGTCGAAACGGGACATCATCTCCTCGAACGGGTTCTCGGCAGCGAGAAAGCGGTCCTTTTCCGGTTTCATGACGTTCTGTGACGGGCGCGGATTGATGGCGGTCATGGCATCTCCAATGAGTTTACAGCCGCTCGATCGGTGTGACGACCGCATCGAGGGCCAGGGCGACGGCGTCGCCAGCTGCTTCCCAGGTCAGATCCAGCACGGCCACCAGCGGTTCCGGGGCATCGGCCGGCCAGCGGTCCCGGAGTTTCACCGCATCCTTCTCCGTGATGACCAGATGGTCGGCCCGCCGGGCCGCATGGGCCAGCCAGGCGATATCCTCCTGGCGGTACTCATGATGATCCTTCCAGGTGGCGACCTGCACGGCCGCGCCAGTGGCCTTCATCTGGGTTACGAAGGCCTCCGGATCTCCGATCGCCGCGGCAGCCACCACCCGCCGTCCTGCCAGCGATGCGGGGAGGACCTGCTGTGCGCTCAGCAGGCCTTCCAGCCGAACCAACCCCAGGTGCGCGATCGCGACGGGCACTGTGACCCGGGAGCGCACCTCTTCCAGCAGCGTAATCGCGGCGTCCAGACTGGCGCGCTTGCGGGTGATGACGACCAGGTCGGCCCGCCGCAGTGCCTGCATTCCCTCCCGCCACGGTCCGGCCGGCAGCGGCCACCGCACCGCGCGCGTCGTTTCGGCGCTGATCACCAGGACATTCAGATCCCGGCGCACATCGAGCCGCTGATAGGCATCGTCGAGGACCAGCACCTGGGCGCCACGGGCCAGCGCCCGCTCCGCCCCGGCCACCCGATTGGCATCGGCGATGACATGAGCGCCGGGAACCGCGCGTGCGTGGATGGCGGCCTCGTCTCCGCCGCCGTAGGGCCGCAGCAGAATCCCTGGCACGACGCCGTGAGCGGCGTAGCGACGCGCGATCCAGATGGCCAACGGCGTCTTCCCCGAGCCCCCGACCGTGAGGTTGCCGACCGCGACCGCGGGCAGCGGAAGATCATGGACCGGCAGCCACCCACGCGCGTACGCCGTCGCGCGTGCGCGCATCCAGCCGTGCCACAACGCTGACACGGGCAGGAGCGCGGCACGCGCCGCGCGGGCATCGATGCGCCGGCTGGTCCAGAGCCAGCGGATCAGGCGGTGAGTGTCGCCGCGGCGTCCGGACATGCTGCCAGTCTGATGGCGTCCTCGAGGGAAGCGAGTACCTGCTGTTCCAGCTCCTGCCGGGACACCCCGTGTACCATGACCGGTTCTCCGTAGGCGATACGCACCAGGGTGAATGGGGCGGGCACGAGGAACCGATCCCACGAACCCGCCCGCCATCCCCGCGCGGCACCCGCGAAGACCGGCAGCACACAGACGCCGGCACTTGCGGCCGCCTGGACCAGTCCGGGCTTGAGCACCCGTCTGGGGCCACGCGGCCCATCCGGCGTTACGCCGACCGCGCCGCCAGCCTGCAGCACACGGATCGCCTCTCGGAGCGCACGACTTCCACTTCGGCTGCTCGAGCCTCGAATCAGGCGATATCCCAGCGGGGCCGCGAGCGAAGCGAGATATTCACCATCCCCCGCCTCACTGACCACGGCGGCAATCCCCCGGTGCCGATGGTGCCAGAGCACGGGCAGCAGCGCCTCATGCCAGGTCAGCAGCAGATACGCTCGACCCGATCCAAAAACGGATTCGGCCCGCTCCGGCCGCACCACCTCCATGCGCCACGACCGGGCCAGCATCCGCGCAAGTGGCGGCCCGACCCAACGCAGGCACATGCGGCCCAATTCCCTCACAAGCCGACGAGTTCGAGCGCGAGTGCCGCAACGCGCTCACTCGCTCCTGGCCTTCCCAGACGTTCCGCGACGAACATCAGTGCGCCGACCTGCGCTTGATGCGCCAGGCTCGTCTCATCCAGCAGCGGTTGCAGCGCCGTGGCGACCGGTTCGGCGGCAACCGGCCACTGCCAGAATTCCGGTACCACCGATCGACCGGCGACCAGATTCGTCAGGCTGATATGATCCACCGTCAGCACCCGCTCGGCGATCCGGTGCGTCAGCCACGATGTGCGATAGGCCACGACCATCGGGCGACCGGCGATGGCCGCTTCCAGCGTGGTTGTGCCCGACTTGACCAGCACCGCAGTCGAGGCAGCCATGACTGTGTCAGCTCCCTCGCGGTACAGGACGATCGGGCCCGCATCCGGGTAGTAGCCGCCGGCGGTCGCCGCGCTCACCGCCCGGACACAGGCTCCCGTCGCCAGCATCTGTTTGGCCACATCACGGAAAAGGGGCCAGTTCCGTTCGATCTCCCCCTCACGGCTGCCGGGAAAGATACCAAGGATCGGACCCTCTGACGGTAGATGAATGGCCAGACGGGCCGTTGGGCGATCGGGCCGAACCCGGTCGACCAGCGGGTGACCGACATAAGTGCACTGCACCCCCCGGCTCGCGAACCAGTCCTCCTCGAACGGCAGGACGGCCGCGATCCGATCCGCCGCAGCACGGAGTCGGGCAATCCGGCCAGGGGCCCAGGCCCAGAGTTGCGGCGCGACGTACCAGAGCACTGGCACCCCTGCCCGCCGAAGGCGCGCACCAAGCCGCAGGTGGAATTCGGAATAGTCGATCAGGATCGCCAGGGCGAACCGGCCGGCCCCGGCGTCCCGCACCAGGCCACGCATCAGGCGCAAATGCCGGGGAACGGCACCAACCACCTCCAGAAACCCGATCGCGCTCAATTGCTCCACCGGGTACCGCAGCGCGACTCCCGCGTCGGCCATCGCGGATCCGCCGGGCCCTTCAAAGAGCAGCCCATCCCGGTGGCGCAGCATCGCCTCGACCAGTGCTCCGCCGAGGCGGTCGCCCGAAGGCTCACCGGCCGAGATCAGGATGCGGCGCCTGGCCGCGCTCACAGCTCCGGGTGCGGTATCGGCGTGGCGTGATGCACCGCTGCCGTGACCTGCAGCGCGAGGGCGAGGGCGGCGCGACCCTCTGCACCGGAGACGAACGCCTTCCCGTCCCCCCGGATCGTCTCGACGAAACTCTCCAGCTCAAGCCGCAGCGCGTCCGCCGCCGGTGCCTGCAACGGTATGCGCTCCGTCACCTCCTCCAGCCGAGCCTCGTCGCCCCGGGCCCACCCGTTCCGCAGCCGGAGAAATTCACCGCGACCCTGCGCCAGGTCCAGCGAGAGGTACCCCTCCTCCTGGTACACTCGGAGCCGACGCACCTGCGCCTCCGCGATCCGCGATGCTGTCACACTCGCCACCAGTCCGGTGTTGAATTCGACCCGGGCATGGGCGACATCCAGATGCTCGGACAGTACGGCGGCACCGTTGGCCCGCACATCGACGGCATGGAGCAAGGCTCCGCCTGCCAGATGCAGGATCAGATCGAGGTCGTGAATCATCAGATCCAGCACCACCGGGACATCGGTTCCCCGCGGCTGAAACGGTGCAAGTCGCTCGCCTTCGATGAACAGCGGACGATCGAGGAACGGTTCGGCGCCGCGCAACGCACGATTGAACCTCTCGATGTGACCGACATGCAGGATCACCCGCTCCCGCGCTGCGGCGTCGATCAGTGCATCGGCCTCGTCCAGGGTCGCCGCGAGCGGCTTCTCCATCAAGAGCGGCCGACCTGCCTGCAGGACCGCCAACCCGACCTCACCATGGTTCGCCGTTGGCACCGCGACCGTGACTGCGCGGGTCCGCTGGAGCAGCTCCTCCCGGGAACGACAGGCGCGCGTGCCCAGGGCTTTCGCGACATATTCGGCCCGCTCAGGGCGGATGTCGTACACCCCGGCCAGCTCGACATTCGGCATCGCGGCGAGATGGCGGGCATGATGCCAACCGAGCACGCCGACACCGATCACGCCAACCGGGAGCCGTGGGGTCACGCCGGCACTCCACGAGGGGCGCTGGTGACAAACCCGATCAGGCGCGCCACCTCCGGCGTGCGGGCCGCGCTGCCCTGAAGCTGCGCGACCGCCTCCGCCCGTGGCATGGCGGCGTTGAAGAGGAGCCGGAATGCGTGCTTGAGCTCGGCGAGGGTCTCGCGGCGCATGCCGGCGCGCAGGAGCCCGACCGTGTTCAGCCCGAACAATTTCACCGGATTGCCGACCGCTTTGACGTAGGGGGGAATGTCCTGTGGAATTCTGGAAGCGCCACCGATGAATGCGCCGGTGCCGATCGTGACAAACTGGTGGACGGCAATGAGGCCGCTGAGCGTAGCCCGATCTTCGATCGTGACATGTCCCGACAGCTGCGTCGCGTTCGCAATCATGACACCGTCACCCACCCGGCAGTCATGGGCGACGTGGACATAGGTCATGAGAAAACAGTCGGCCCCGATGGACGTGAGGCCGGTGGCGGACGTCCCCCGGTTGACGGTGCTGTGCTCGCGAATCACCGTCCGCGCGCCGACCGTGACGTAGGTGGGTTCGCCCCGGTATTTCACGTCCTGTGGGGCGGTGCCAAGTACCGCGCCTGCCCCGATCACGACCCGCGCCCCGAGCCTCACGTTGCGCTCCAGCACGACATGGGGGCCGACGCGGGTCCCGTTGCCCACCTCGACACCCGGCCCGATCACGGCATACGGACCAACCTCCACGTCCTCACCCAGGTCGGCGGCCGAGTCAATCACAGCCGTCGGATGGATCGCCAGCGTCACCGGTCCACCACGCAGGCCATCATGTCAGCTTCCGTCGCCACCTGTCCGTCCACCTTCGCGACTCCCCGCATCCTGGCAATTTTGCCGCGGAACTGGAGCATCTCGATCTCCATCCGCAACTGGTCGCCGGGGACCACCGGTCGGCGGAACTTCACGTTGTCGAGCGACATGAAATAGACGACCTTGTTCTCCCGATCCGGAACCTGTCCCATGAGGAGCAGGCCACCGGTCTGGGCCATCGCTTCGACGATCAGGACACCAGGCATGATCGGATGACCGGGGAAATGACCCTGAAAGAACGGCTCGTTGATCGTGACGTTTTTCAAGCCCACGATGCGTGTCGTGCCCTCTACCTCGAGAATCCGGTCCACGAGGAGAAACGGATACCGGTGGGGGAGCGACTCCATGATCTTCACGACGTCAATCATCCGTCCTCCACGATGCGTCCCGCGCGGGCCAGCGCCCGCATGCAGGTCAGGTTGCCTCGATGACTGGGTCGCTCCGCCAGGATCCGCACCCGTGGCCGCACACCGAGGAGCGCCAGATCACCCAGCAGATCGCCCAGCTTGTGCCGGGCGAATTCGTTCGGCCAGCGAAGCGTCGTATTCAGGACCGCTGTCGGCGAGCAGAGGATCGCGCTATCCATCGTCGCACCGGCGACAAGGCCGCCCGCCCGCAACGACTCCATTTCCGCCTCGAACCCGAAGGTACGCGCACCGGCGCACTCTTGTGCGAACGAGTCTGCGCCGACCTCCAGCTCGGCACTCTGCCGTCCGATCACCGGCTCCGCGTACTGAATGACGGCGCGAAGCGAGAGTGCCGCCGCGGGTTCAACCTGGTAACTCGACTCACCGTCACTCACCGCGAATCCGCGGTCCAGCAGCAACCCCCGGGTCGCTCCTGGTCGCCGACGTTCGCCGGCTTCCTGCAGCAGCGCCATGAACGGCGCGAACGATCCGTCCAGAATCGGCAATTCTGGCCCATCGACTTCCACCGTCAGGTCATCAATCTCTGCGGCGTACACGGCGGCCAGGAAATGCTCAACGGTGGCCACGCTGGACCTACCGTGCCCGAGCACCGTCCGGCGTTGCGTGCTGCTCACCTGTTCGAGCAGCGCCGGGGTGAGCGGCGCCGCCGGCTGGTCGGTCCGGTGGAACTGCAGACCTCGCCCCGCTGCGGCCGGCACAATGCGCATGCGCACTGCGCAGCCGGTGTGAAGGCCGATGCCGCTGAGCTCAGCCGGCTGGGCGATCGTCCGACGCACGCCGAGCCAGGCGATAAAGTGTCGCCTGTGCCCGCAGGAAGAGGCGATGCGGTCGCGCCGGATAGCCACTCATGACGGCGCCCGCGGGGACCACACCGGGTCCGAAGACCACGCTCTTGGCGCCAATCGTCGCGCCATTCCCCACGGTGACATGGTCGGCAATCCCGACGCCACCGGCAATCGTGACGTCATCTCCAATGCGGCAGCTGCCCGCGATTCCGGTCGTGGCCATGACCAGACAGCGCGCCCCGAGGCGCACGTTGTGCCCGATCTGTACCAGGTTGTCAATCTTGGTCCCGCGCCCAATGATCGTATCCTCAAAGCCGCCCCGATCGATGCAGCTCCCCGAACCGACTTCCACATCATCCTCGAGTACGCAGCGGCCAAGGTGCGGCAGACGACCATGCCCTCCCTCACCACGCACGAAGCGGAACCCAGGCCCGCCCAGCACCGCGCCAGCCTTGAGCACCACGCGTGCGCCGAGTTCCGTCCCCGGATAGCAGGCCACGTGTGGACCGATCACGCAGTCTTCGCCACACCGGAAACCGGCCCCGAGCCAGGCCCCTGCCCCGACCCGGGTCCGCGGCCCGATGGAGGCCCCGGCTTCCACCACGGCAAACGGCCCGACATGGCTGCCGGGCCCGCACACGACATCCGGAGCGACGCGCGCATCCGGATCCACCCCCTCTGGCATGACCGATGGCGGCTGGAAGACATCCGCTGCGGCGGCAAGGGCCCGCTCCACGTCCCGCACCACGATACGGGTTCCCGGTCCAGCGGCGGTCACCGGCACCGCCCCATCGACAATCACGGCACCCGCCTGACTCCGGCGGAAGGCCGGGAGATATCGCGACGAGACGAGAAAACTGAGATCAGTGGGCCCCGCCCGCTCGAGCGGGGCGAGCTGGTGGACCAGCACGTTCCCATCTCCTTCCAGCCGGCCGCCGAGTCGTGCCGCGAGCGCCGCGGCGCTGAAAGAGAGTCGCGGCACCGGATCTCAGGGACTGACCTTCAGCTTCTCGAGCACCTTCGGCGTGAGGTCGAGCGATTTGTCGGCGGCCACAATCAGCCCGTCATTCGCGCTGACATCGAAAATGATGGCGTAACTGCCATCGGCCCGCACCGCTTCGATGGCGTCATTCACCCGGTTGTGGATCGGGGAAAGCAGGTCCTGCTCGCGCTGACCCGCCTTGTCCTGCAGTTCCTTGGCGCGCGCCTCCAGCTTGGTCCGCTGCTCTTCGAGATCACGCCGACGGGCCGTCTTGGCGGTCGCCGAGAGCATGACTGACTTCTGCTCGAAATCCGCGGCGGCGGAATCCAGCGAGGACTGCAGCTTCTCCACCTCGGTGCGGAAACCGATCAGTTCGCGGTTGTAGGTGGACTCCGCCTGGGCGAATCCGGGTGTGGCCAGGAGCACCGCACGGGCGTTGATGTACCCGATCTTGGCGCCAGCCTGCGCGGCCAGCAGCACCGGGACGATGGCGAGCGCCAGCACGAACAGGAGACACCGACCAAACAAACGACGGTCCATCGCAGACTCCCTGCAGGAGGGTGAGGCTCGGCCTAGAAGAATTGCCCGAGCTTGAAGTGCAGCTTCCAGCCGGGATTCGGCGAACCATCCGCCTTCACCCGGTCGAAGCCGTAGCCGAGATCGATGCCGATCGGGCCGAGCGGAGAGACGACCGCCACGCCAAAACCCGCACCGCGGAAGAGCCGGCTGGGATCATACTGCCGCGCAGTCCGATACACATTGCCGGCATCGAGAAAGGTGCTGGCATACAACGACTGGCTCAGCCGGGCGCCGGCCTCGAGCGTAAACGCCGCGTACGCCTTTCCGAAGGCATCGACACCGGCCGCCGCACTGCCACCCGCGGTCGGGTCGAATCCATTGGGCGTAATGGAGAACTCGTCATAGCCACGGAGTGGAATGCCGAACTGCGTGCCACCCAGCGAATACAATTCGGTGAAGAACGGCCCGGCGTTACCGAAGATGAATCCGCTCTTGGCCGTCAGCCCGAGAACGAACTGGATCCCGCTCCCCAGTTGTTCGTTCCCGCCGAGCGTGCCGAGCGGGGCATAATACCGGCCTTCGAAGTCGATCTTGCGGTAGTTGCCCGTCCCGCCCAGCGGCCCGCCATTGAATTCCAGTGAGACGTTGGTCAGGGCGCCGCCAGTCGCGAAAGGCAGACCGAAGCGGGTATCGCGCACCAGACTGGCTCCCACGGTGGAGCGGGTGCAGTTGGAGCACCGGTACCGCGCCCGCAGGTCCACCGATCCGCCGGTGAACTTGATCTGCTGCAGCCCGTAGGACGCAAAGACCCGGGTCAGGCGGGAGCCGAACAGCGGGAAGCCGAGCTGCAGGTTCCCGCCGACCTGGCGACGTCGACCCAGGTCGCCGACGGTGAATCGCTGACGGGAATTGAATAGCGAAATCGTCCCCGAGGTGCGACTTTCGCGGATCGCCGGGTCGGTGTAGCTCAGCGTGAAGTCATTGATGTTCTGTCCGAACTGCCACTGCAGCTTCCCCCGCTTGCCCCGGCCGAACAGGTTCGGCTCTTCCAGCCCGAGGAAGCCGCCCAGCCCGGTGCCCTGCCCGAGCGAGGCGCCGAAATTGATATTGCCCGTCCGCCGTTCTTCGACCCGGAAGGTGACGTCCACGTCCACCCCGTTGTCCGTCGGCTGGATGTCCGGCGGTGCCATCGACTGCTGGAAAAATCCGAGGTTGGCGATATTGCGATAGCTCTGGATCAGCCGGTCACGATTGAAGAGCTCACCCGGCACCAGCACGATGGCGTCACGGATCACCCGCTCGTGGGTGACGTCGTTGCCCACGATGTTGATCTTGTTGATCGTGGCCGGCGCGCCCTCGCGGATATTCCAGTGCAGGTCGATCAACGGGTTGCCGGCGGGGCCGGTCCGGCGAATCTCCTCGGGCACGACCTGGGCGTAGATGTAGCCGTTGTTGTTGTAGAGGGTCTTGACGTCCTCGGTGGCCTTTTCCCATTCGCCGCTGTTGAAGGCCTGGACACCGCCCCCCTCGGACTTGAACGGATAGAGCGCTGTCAGATCCTCCGTACTGAATCGCCGATTCCCGCTCAGCTGAAAGGTGCCGACCTTGTAGCTCTGCCCCTCCTCCACGCCGAGATGGAGGGTCGCCTTCCCGGTCGTCGAATCGACCGAGATGGAGTCATGGCGGACCTGGAAGTCGATATACCCGTTGGTACCGTACCACGCCGGCAGCCGCTCTCGGATATCCTGCTGCAGGACATCATCGTCCAGCTTGCCACGCTGCCACCAGAAGAATCCCTCCGGCTGAGTGGCCATGTGCTTGACCACCGCCTTGTCTTTGTACTGCGAGTTGCCGTCGACCAGTATCTGACTGACCGCGACCCGACTGCCCTCATTCACGTCGAAGACGATCCCGATCTGCCCTGGCCCCGGCGTGGTCTCGATCACCTTGACCGACGCGGCATAGTAGCCCAACGCCCGGTACAGCGAATCGATGGCACCGCGCGCACGCTCCACCGCGGCCCGGTCGATCGGGCGGCTCTCGGTCAGCTTCACCTTGTCCCTGACCTTGCGCTCCGAAAGCTGCTCGACCCCCTTCACCGCCCACCGGGTCAGCATCGGCCGTTCCGTCACCTGGATGATCAGAATCACCCGCGAGGTGTCATCCGACTGGCGGATGCTGACGGCATCGAACTGCCCGGTCTTGAACAACGCAATGAGCCCGCGCTGGAGGTCGCGGTAGTTGGTGGGCTGACCCAGCGGGACACCGGCCGTGCCGAGGATTTGCGCGGTGGTGAGGCGGGTATTGCCTTCGACCGCCACACTGTCGACCACGGGTGAGGAAGGCGCGACCGGTGCGTCCTCCTGGGCCCGCAGGGGCTGGATCGCAAGACACCCGAACGTCAGGGCGAGAATGGGGGCGTGCCGGAGTCGCATTAGGCGGAGATCCCACGGCGCTCCCGGAGGAGCGCCGCAGGGAGGAGGGTCAGGACTTGGTGGATCCGCTCAGCGCACGGAAGGCGAGGCGGTCCCCCTCAGGGGCCACGTCCACCTCGATCTCCTCGGTGCGGGAAAACTCCCCGAGTAGGATCTTTTCGCTCAGCGGATCTTCGATGTACTTCTGGATGGCCCGCTTGAGCGGCCGGGCCCCGTAACTCTGGTCGTAGCCATGCTCCACCAGGAACTCCGTCGCGGCTGGTGTGAGGCGCAGCGCTTCGTCCCCCACGCGCTTTTGCACTTCCTTGAGCAGAATTCCCACGATCTGGGCAATGTGCACCTTGTCCAGCGGATGGAAGACGATGATATCATCGATCCGATTCAGGAATTCCGGGTTGAATACCTTCTGGATCTCGTCCTTGATCTTGTCCTGCATCTTGTCGAACGACGTCTTGAAGTCCGAGCCATGGAAGCCCAGCGTCTTGCCCTGCATGATGTCGCGGGCACCAACATTCGAGGTCATGATCACGACGGTGTTCTTGAAGTCGATCACCCGGCCGTAGTTGTCGGTCAGGTGGCCTTCATCCAGCACTTGCAGCAGGATGTTGAAGACGTCGGGATGCGCCTTCTCGATCTCGTCCAGCAGCACGACCGAGTAGGGCTTGCGGCGGATCGCCTTGGTCAGCGTGCCGCTGTCTTCGTACCCCACGTAGCCCGGCGGCGCGCCGATCAGGCGGCTGACCGAAAACTTTTCCATGTACTCCGACATGTCCACCCGGATGAGCGCGGAGGCATCGGCGAAGAGAAACTTCGCCAGCGAGCGTGCCAGTTCCGTCTTGCCGACGCCGGTCGGGCCACAGAAGATGAACGAGCCGATCGGATGATTCGGGTCCTTGAGCCCGGCCCGCGACCGGCGAATCGCGCGTGAGATCGCCTTGATCGCTTCGTCCTGGCCCACCACGCTCAGGTGCAGCTCGTCCTCCATCCGGAGCAGGCGCGAGGCTTCCTGTTCCTGCAACCGGGTGACCGGAATACCGGTCCAGCGCGAGACGATGAAGGAGATCTCCTCCTCGCCGATCACCGGACGCCGGGTCTGCCGCTCCTTCTCCCACTCTTCCTGCTTGAGCCGGATCTGGGTCTGGAGATCGCGCTCCTTGTCCCGCAGCGCCGCGGCCCGCTCGAAGTTCTGGTCCCGGACCGCATCCTCCTTGTCCAGGTTCACTTTTTCGAGGTCCGCCTTCAGCGTGGCAACTTCCGCCGGCGGCACCTGCGATGCCAGCCGCGCCCGCGCCCCCGCCTCATCGATGACGTCGATCGCCTTGTCCGGCAGGAACCGGTCGGTGATGTACCGTTCCGAGAGCTTCGCCGCCGCGACCAGGGTCTCGTCGGGAATGACGATCCGGTGATGATCCTCGTATTTCTTGCGCAGCCCCTTCAGGATCTCGACGGTCTCCTCGATGGAAGGCGGGTCGACCATGACGGTCTGGAACCGCCGTTCGAGCGCGCCATCCTTCTCGATGTACTTCCGGTACTCGTTCAGGGTCGAGGCACCCACGCACTGCAGCTCGCCACGCGCGAGCGCCGGCTTGAGCATGTTGGAGGCGTCGATGGCCCCCTCGGCGGCGCCAGCGCCCACCAGAGTATGGAGCTCGTCGATGAACAGGATAATCTGCTTGTTCTGGGCGATCTCGTTCATGACCGCCTTGAGCCGCTCCTCGAACTGGCCCCGGTATTTGGTCCCCGCGATCACCGCCGCCATGTCCAGCGAGAGCACCCGGTGATCCTTGAGCACATCCGGGCAGAGGCTGTTGGCGATCATCAGGGCCAGCCCCTCGACGATCGCCGTCTTCCCAACGCCCGGCTCACCGATCAGCACCGGATTGTTCTTCTTCCGGCGCGCGAGGATTTCCATCACCCGCTCGATCTCCTTGGCCCGACCGATCGTCGGGTCGAGCTGACCTTCGGCGGCGAGCTGGGTCAGATCCCGGCAGAAGTGATCGAGCGCCGGCGTCTTGGACTTCTTCTCGGATTTCGGCGCTGCGGCCGGTGTCGGCGAACTGGTCGGCGCCTGGGCCTGCGGCATGTCGCTCCCCAGCAGGCGCAGCGTTTCCGCGCGGCTCTGCTCGAGATTCACGCCGGCATCGGTCAGCACCTGGGCGGCGATCCCCTTTTCTTCGCGCAGCAGGCCGAGCAGGAGATGCTCCGTCCCCACATAGCTGTGATTGAGCTCGCGCGCCTCGGTCATGGCGAGCTCGAGCACCTTCTTGGCACGGGAGGTATACGGTAGGTCCGGGCCGGTCGCCGCGGCGGCCTTCCCCTTCTTGACGGTCTCCTCGATTTTCTGCTGAATTTCCTCGAGGTCGACGTTGAGGTTCTGCAGCACCGCTGCAGCCACGCCTTCGCCCTCGCGAATGAGTCCCAGTAGGATGTGCTCGGTTCCCACGTATTCGTGGTGCAGCCGGGCCGCTTCCTCGCGAGCCATCTGCAGAACCTTCCGCACACGGTCGGTGAAGTTGTACCCGTTCATGGTGCCTACCCTCGGCGTCCCGTTTCGTCGGCCAGCAGGCCGCGCACATAATGCGCACGGCGGACACTCAGTTCCGGATCGTCGGGCCGGATTCCCTCCAGCACGGCCAGGTGCGCCGGCTGCGTGTGGACCAGCAATTTGTTCAGCGTATACAGTCCGACCCGCTCGATCAGCCCCAGGCCAACGCCGAGGCGAACGCCGGAAAGCAGGTTCATCGTTTCGTCGAAAGACAGCGTGCGGGCATAGCGCAGGAGGCCGTAGGCCCGCCAGACCTTGTCCTCGATGATGGTCGGGACGTCCCGCAGAAGTACCTGCCGGGCCTGCTCTTCGTAGGCGATCACCTGACGGACCATTTTGCCGAGGTGATCGAGCAGCTCCTGTTCCGACTTGCCGAGCGTCGTCTGGTTGGACAGCTGGAAGAAATTTCCTACCACTTCGCTGCCCTCGCCGTACAGCCCTCGAAACGTCAGGCCGACCTGCGCGAGACCCTGCAAAACTTTCGAGATTTCCTTGGTCAACACCAAGCCCGGCAAGTGGATAAGTACCGAGGCCCGGAGTCCTGTCCCGACGTTGGTCGGACACGAGGTAAGGTAACCGAACTCCGGATGAAAAGCGAAGGGAAGTCGTTGTCCCAGTTCAGTGTCCACACGGTCGACATCGGCGTACGCTGCCTCCAGCGCAAAGCCCGATCGCAGGCCTTGAAGGCGGAGGTGATCTTCCTCATTCAGCATCACTCCCGTGCGGTCCTGGACCAGGAGCGCCGCACCCGCGCGGACGATTTCCGGGTCGCCCAGCCCCGCCAACTCCTTGCTGATCAGGTGCCGTTCATGGAGCAGCTGGCGGTCGGTTCGCTCCAGCGTGTCCAGGCGGAAGGTGATCGCATTGCGCAGGGAGACGGTTTCCCGGGCCACCGCGACCACGTCGGCCAGCACCGCCTCCCGGTCCGCCGCGGTTGATCGAGGGGTGAAGCAGTGGCTGGAGAGGTTGCGTGCCAGCCGGACCCGGGTCGACAGCACCAAGTGACTCTCGGGGCCGCTGCCGTCCAGCCACGCCATGCCGCCATCCGGCAGGAGGCTCAGATCGATCATGCCTCTCCCTCCACGGCCCGCAACCGGTCTCGCAACTCGGCCGCCAGCTCGAAATCTTCGGTATCAACCGCCAGCTTCAGCTGATGGCGGAGCTGAATCGCCGAGTCCGCCGGAGCGACCGGGCCCTCGCCCGGCGGCGCATACCGCTCACCCAGATGGCGACTGGAGCCGTGCAGCCGGCGCAGCAGGTCACGAAGGGAGGCTTCGAAGGTGCGATAGCAGGTGGCGCATCCGAGACGACCGGATTCCCGGAAGTCCGTCAGGGTCGCGCCACACCCCGGGCAACTGCCGCCCGACCCGGGGCCCGGCATCGCGCCACCCGCCTCCATGCCCTTCCCCATCGTGGCGAGGAACTGCCCGACCGGAGATTTGCCCACGGAGGCTCCGCTCTCCACCCCTTTCTCCGCCGCGCATTTTTCGCACAGATGCAGAGTCACCACCTGATCCTGCGCGATCTGCGTGAGATGCACGACCGCGTCGCGCTCATGGCACTGGTCGCAGCGCATCACTCCGCGACCTCCACGCGGTCGACCGGCACCAGGCGGCCACCCTCGACGGCGAGCACCCGGTCCGCCCGCGCGGCCAGCGCCCGATTATGCGTCACCACGACCAGCGCCGTTTCGAAGTCCCGCGCGAGCCCGCCGAGCAAGTCGTGCAACCGGTCTCCCTGCAGGTGATCCAGGTTGCCGGACGGCTCATCGGCGAGCACCACCCGCGGATCGTTCGCCAGCGCCCGGGCCACAGCGACCCGCTGCTGTTCGCCGCCCGAGAGCTGCGGTGGCCGGTGTCGGACCCGCTCCGCCAGCCCGACTTGGGTGAGGAGTGCCAGCGCCCGCGCCTCGGCCACCTCGAGGCTCGCGCCGCCGATCCGCACCGGCAGCATGACATTCTCCAGTGCGGTGAAGTCGCGCAGGAGATGGTGAAACTGGAAGACGAAGCCGAGTCGCTTGTTCCGCACCTGCTCCAGCGCGGTGCTGTCGCACGTCGCGTAATCCACGCCATCCAGCATGATGCGCCCGGTCGTCGGCCGGTCCAGCGCACCCAGCAGATGGAGCAGCGTGCTCTTGCCGGCACCGCTGGCCCCCACGATGGCCACGAACTCGCCCGGCGCCACCTCGAAGTCCACATCGATGAGGATCTGGAGCGGACGGCCATCCCCGCCCACGTAGGTCTTGCCGACTCCTTCGGCCCGCAGCACCGCACTCATTCGTGACGGATCGCATCAACCGGTTCAAACCGGGATGCGGCGCGTGAAGGATGAATCGTCGCCGCCACGGTCAGCACCAGGCTGACGAGGACAACGATCACGACGTCCAGCACCTCCACATGGAGGGGCAGATGGTCGATGAAATACACGCTTGGATTGATCTTGATCCATTGTCCCCGGTCCACGCTGATCGCGATGGCCAGGCCGACCACCATGCCGAGCCCCACGCCGACCGAGCCGATCACCGCGCCCTGCACGAGGAAGATCCGGGCGACGGCACCGCGGGCCAGCCCCATCGCCTGCAGGATGCCGATCTCGCGCGTCTTCTCGGCAACAACCATGGTGAGGGTCCCGACGATATTGAAGGCGGCGACGATCATGATGAAGAAGATGATCAGTCCCATCGCCAGCTTCTCGAGCTCCAGTGCGCTGAACAAGGTCGAGTTCTGGGTCTGCCAGTCCAGCGAACGATAGGGATACCCCAGTCGTTTCTCGATCCGCCGGCCGATCACCGGCGCCTCCCAGGGGTCGGCCAGGCGCACTTCCAGGCCGCTCACCGCGTCGCCCAGCCCGGTGAACCGTTGGGCCGCCTCGCGCGAGATCACGACAAACTGGTTGTCGTAGAGAAACATCCCCGTGGTGAACAGCCCCGTCACCTCGAACCGCCAGTACCGCGGCACACCGACTCCCAGCGCGCGATTGACCTCCGGGGGCTTCGCCGGCACCAGCGTGACGATGTCACCGGGATACACCGTCATCCGTTCGGCCAGCCGGCTGCCGAGAATGATGCCCCCATCGACATCATCCCGGTCGGTGAGGAACCGCAGGTCGCCGCGAGTAATCGACTGGGGCAGCGTGGTGACTGACGCCGTCCCCGTGTCGGGGTCGAACCCCAGGACGTTCACGCCCTCGGCATAGTCCGCCCCCGCGGAGAGCACCGACTGGCTGAGCACCTCCGGCGCCACCGTCACGACCCCGGGCTCCTTGCGCACCTCGACCATCAGCTCGCGCCAGTTGTCCAGCCTCAGGCCGTTGCCGTAGGTCAGGATCCTCAGGTGCGGATTGGCGACGAGGATCCGCTCCCGCAGATCGTTGCGCAGTCCGTTCATCACGCCGAGCACGACGATCAGGGCGCAGACGCCGACCGCGACACCGCCCGTGGAGATGGCGGTGATCAGCGAAACACGCCCGGAGGCGCGCCGGCTCTTGAGGTACCGCATCGCGATATCCCGCTCCAGCCGGGAGGGCCAGCGCAGCAGCTCCCGGAATCCGGCGCCTCCCTGACCACGTCCGCCGGACATTACTCCTCGCGCCGCATGGCGGGAAAGAGAATGACGTCCCGGATCGACGCCTGATCGGTGAGCAACATGATCAGCCGATCCACCCCGATCCCCATTCCGCCCGTGGGCGGCATGCCGTACTCCAGCGCCCGGATGTAGTCCGCGTCGTAGGGCTGCGCTTCGTCATTGCCCGCGGCTCGCTGCCGTGCCTGATCCTCGAACCGCGCCCGCTGATCGTCCGGGTCGTTGAGCTCGCTGAATGCGTTGGCCAGTTCCCGGCCCTGAACGAAGAGCTCGAACCGTTCAGTCAGGCGGGCATCGTGGCGGTGTTCCTTGGCCAGCGGCGAGATCACCTTGGGGTAGTCAATCACGAACGTCGGCTGCTCCAGCATCGGCTCAAGGAACACGGTAAACATTTCGTCAAGCAACTTGCCGCCGGTGTAGGCCGACACGTCGTCCAGCGGCAGACCGGCGCGCACCAGCCCCACGCGCATCTCATCCTCAGATGCCGACAGCACGTCCAGCCCCGACCGTTCCTGGATCCCCTCCACGAATCGTACCCGCCGGAATGGCGCGGAGAAATCGAGCACGGCTCCGCCCCGCTCCAGCGTGCTGCCGCCACCGCTCACCTCACGCACCAGCTCACCCAGCAGGGACTCGGCCAGCGCCATCATGTCAGTGTAGTCGGCGTACGCCTGGTACAGCTCCAGCATGGTGAATTCCGGGTTGTGCGATCGGTCCATTCCCTCGTTGCGGAAGTCGTGCCCGATCTCGTACACCCGCTCGAATCCCCCGACGATCAGGCGCTTGAGATACAGCTCGTCGGCGATCCGCAGAAAGAGCGGCATGTCCAGCGCGTTGTGGTGGGTGACGAACGGTCGCGCGGCGGCGCCGCCGTAGAGCGCCTGGAGAATCGGGGTCTCCACCTCGAGAAATCCGCGCTCGTCGAGGAAGGCCCGGATGCGACTGATCAGGCGGGAGCGACGCCGGAACACCTCCCGGACCTCCGGATGAACCGCGAGGTCGGCATAACGCTGGCGATAGCGCACTTCCGGATCAGCCAGCCCTCCGAACACCCGGGTCTCGCCGTCCTCGGCGACCTGCACCTTGCCGCGCGGAAGCGGCTTGAGCGACTTGGAGAGGAGCTCCAGCCGGCTGGCGCGGACCGTGACTTCGCCGGTCTTCGTCTTCATGAGGGTACCCACCACGCCGACATGATCGTCGAGGTCGAGCAGTTCCACGATCGCCCACCCCTCACCCAGCGCATCGGCGCGGCAGTAGACTTGGATCCGCCCGCTGGCATCCTCCACGTGGCCGAAGACCACCTTGCCCTTCGGGCGCCAGGCGGCGACCCGTCCCGCGATCCGCACCTCCGGGCCGGTATCGCCCATGGCGTCGTGATAGAGGGCCAAGGCCTCCGCCGCGGATTGGCCCCGGTCGTAGCGGTAGGCAAAGGGGCGGATGCCCAGCTGCCGGAGGGCGGGCAGCTTGGCGCGCCGGGCCTCCTCCACGAACGATCGCTCGTCGCTCACGCGGCCTTCCCGCCAAAGCGCTTGAGGAACGCTTCGATGAATGCGTTGAGGTCGCCGTCCATCACCCGCTGCACATCAGTCACTTTGAGCTCGGTCCGGTGGTCGTTGACCATCGTGTAGGGCTGGAAGACGTACGAGCGGATCTGGTTACCCCAGGAGTTGTCGGTCTTGGTCGCCTCGACCTTGGCCCGCTCCGCTTCCTGCTCCTCGAGCTTCTTCTGGTAGATTGCCGCGCGCAGCATCTTGTACGCCGTCGCCTTGTTCTTGCCCTGGCTGCGCTCCTGCTGACAGGCGACCACCAGCCCGGTCGGGATGTGTGTCAGGCGCACCGCCGACGAGGTCTTGTTGACGTGCTGGCCGCCGGCTCCGGAGGCGCGGTAGACATCCATCTTGATATCCTCATCCCGCAGATCGACCTCGATGGTGTCATCGATGTCGGGGTAGAGAAAGACCGAGGCGAACGAGGTATGCCGCCGGGCCTGGCTGTCGAACGGGGAGATGCGCACCAGCCGGTGCACGCCCTTCTCCGCCTTGAGAAAGCCATAGGCGTACTGGCCCTTGATCTCGATCGACACCGACTTGATCCCGGCCTCCTCCCCGGGCAGCAGGTCCAGCACCGTCACCGTGAATCCGCGCCGTTCCGCCCAGCGCACGTACATGCGCATGAGCATCTCGGCCCAGTCCTGCGATTCGGTACCGCCGGCGCCGGGGTGAATCGTGAGGATCGCGTCCCGGGTGTCGTCGGGCCCCTGCAGCATCGACTGCAGTTCGAAGGACTCGACCACCTGGGCGAGCTTGGCGATTTCTCCGCGCAGCTCCGCGCTCAACTCCTCGTCCGGCTCCGCCTCGAGCAATTCGACCATCGCGCGACTGTCGCCGATCCGACGGGTGATCTCGGCCTCCGGCACCGTCCACGCCTTGAGTGCCTTGATCTCCTGGACGACCTCCCGTGCCTCATCGGTCCGGGACCAGAACTGCGGATCGGCCTGTCGCGCTTCCAGATCGGCCAGCCGGCGCTGCTTGTCGGTCAGGTCAAAGAAAACCTCTGATCTGGGAGATACGGCGGTCGAGGTCGTCGAGGCGTTCGATCAGGTCACGCATGAGTAGGAGCACCGTTGAAGTTGCCGGAAGATAACCGGGCGCCGGAGTGGGCAGCCGGGGCGGGGAATGCCCCGGCACCGCGACGCGATCGAGGGACCTCCGGAGCCGCCCGTCCATCGGGCTGGCAACGAAGGTCCCTCGTCATGCCCTGACACAGGGCGACTAGAAGACCCGCTGACCGCCCGCCAGGATTTCGTTCAGGGCATCGGTGAAGTAGGTGGTGGATTCCGCCAGTTCCTTACCCACCTGGTCGGTGTACTCCTCCCAGCTCTTCTGGATTTCCTCCTGGAACAGCTCCTTCAGCGTCCCGTTCGCCACGCCTTCCTTGCGCCGGTCCGGGTAATACACCGCGAGGTCGGAAATCAGGGCGCGCGCCAGCCGCCGAGCCTTCTGCGAGGGATCCTTGGACAGGAACGGATTGACCGGCCGCCCGGCCGGACGCGGCGGCGCGACGGGGGCCACGGACACCGGCGGAACGGCCGGCTGCCTGGTCGTCGGGGGGATCGGCGGCTCGAGGATCGGCCCCGTGTGTCGTGCCGCAGGAACGGGCGGCGGGCCGACCGGGAGCGCCGGCGCTTTTGCGGTGGGCGGCAGTGACGGTGGCGCCGGCGACGGTGAAACCGGGATTGCCGGAGCCCTGGCGGTTGGAGCCGAGGCTGGATCCTCCCGCGGGGGCGCGACGTTTGTCGGACGGAACGCCGGGGGCGGCATGACCGTTCGGCCAGCCGCTGGAGGGAACTGTCGCGGAGCCGTTGGACGGCCCCCTGGCATCGAAACCGCCGGCGGGGCGGCGACTGAGGGCCGGGGCGCCATTGGCGGCTCGGCAGCGCTCGGCGACGGGATCGGTTCTGCCGGGGGTGGCGGAGCCTCGGGCTCGGTCGGGAGCGCCGGACGCGGCGCCGTCACTTCCTCGGGAGGCCTGACGATCGGTGCGATCGGGGGCGGCAGGGAAGGAGCCGCTGCCACGTGCGGCGGGACAGCGACCGGCGGTGGAGCTGGTGCCGCCACCGCATCGGCACGGGCGGCAGGCATCGCCGCCATGGGCCGGGCAACCGGAAAGATGGCCGAACAGATCTTGCAGCGGGCCCGAACGCCAGCTTCGGGCACCTTTGCAGGGTCGACCCGGTAGATGGTCGTGCAGGAAGGACAGGATACGTTCATTCGTCCCCCTAGCGCGCGGTACCCGGGCGACGCTCGCCGGGCTCTTCAATGTCGGCCTGCTGACGGCGGTCAACGACGAAGACTGAACCGGGCAGCGATTTGGCGTAACTCTTCATCTCGGTTGCCAGCTCGCTCACCTGGGCCGGATGGGTGAATGTCCGGTTGCGGTTGGTCACGATCCCGATGGAAAGCGTCATCAGCGGAACCCGGTGCAGTTGGCCCCGGCGGTCCTTGCCGAAAAAGTAACCGGCCCGTCGGTCCTGTTCATTGTACTGCAGCGGAACCAGTGTGTCGAAGACCGAAATAATCTCGGTGCAGATCTCACTGGCCGACGCGAGGGGCACCACGAAGAGGAAGTCATCCCCGCCGATATGCCCGACGAACCCGTGGGTGCCCAGCATCCCCTTGACGACATCATGCAGGATTCGAGACAGAATGTAGATGACCCGGTCTCCGTCATAATAGCTGTAGCGGTCGTTGAACTCCTTGAAGTGATCGAGATCTGCGTAGCAGACCGCGAACTCACCACCGGCATCGAGCTGGCGCCGGATCGCGCGCTCGATCTCCGTCGTGCCAGGGAGCCGGGTCGACGGATGCACCGAGACGTCCCGCTCGGTGCGCCTCAAAATCGCGTCGATCCTGGCTCGCTGCTCCGCGGCAGAGAAGAGGGTGGTCACCACTTCGTCGGTCCCGGCGGCAAACCAGCTCTCGACTTGTGCCGTGTCGTGCTGCCCGGCGAGCATGACCACGGGCACGATCGCGGTGAAGGGATCACTCTTGAGCTGACGCACCAGCGCCACTCCGCTCGCACCCGTCCGATCGGCATCAACGAACAGGAAACAGGGAAAGCCGCGCAGGATGATACTGTGGATTTCCGCCGCATCCGCCAGTGGCATCAGCGGCAGATCTCCTTCCTGGGCCCAATTGCGGACCAGGTCGGGGACAGGGTGCGCGGCCGGCGCAAAAAACAGGACCGTCGGGCGTGTGCGCACCCTAAGGCTCCAATGAAAGTCGTAAGCGGGTGACTATCCTCAACTTACGGACTCCCGTTTGCGCTGTCAAACGAAAAACACTGCGATGGCGATCATGGTGTACAGCGCCAGGAGCTGAACCCCCTCAAACCAGTGGGATTCGCCGTCCAGTGTGACGATAGCCGTGAGAATGGTGGCGAGGCCCATCGCGACGACCTCCATCGGGCTGAAGACCAGATTCATGAAGCTCCCGCTCGCGGTCGGCCCCATGAGGGCGCCGACCAGAATCAGGATCGGCGCGATCAGCAACGCGACCTGCGCACTTGAACCCATGGCGATTCCCAGCGCGAGATCAAACTTGCCCTTTCTGGCCACGACGATCGCCGTGGCGTGTTCCGCCGCATTGCCAATGATCGGGATGACAATCAGCCCGAGAAACGTTTGCGAGAGCCAAGCCGAACCGGCCGTCAGGCCCTCCACAGCGTGGACCAGGATCTCCGACTCCATGGCGACACCCGCCGTCGCCACCGTCAGCACCCCGACCGAGAACGGGACTCCCCAGAGTACGCCTTCGGTCGGATGGGGGTCGCTGCCGAAGAGCCGCTTGTGCGTCTTGAGGGAAAAAACCAGCGAGCAGGCGTACGTCAGGGCCAGCACGACCGCCACCAGCTCCGACAGGTGGAGCTCGATGATCGAGCTGACCTCGGGGTGCAGGGCGTGGACCAGGGAGGGGAGGACGAGACCGGCGACCGCGAGTGACATCATCCCCGCGCTCATACCGACCGCCGTGCGATTCAACTTGATGAGCGGTCGGTTGAAGCCTCCGGCCACAAGCGAGAGGCCGAGGATCAGCAGCAGGTTTCCAATGATGCTGCCGGTAATCGAGGCCTTCACCAGCTCCACAAGCCCGGCCTGGAGGGCCACGATGGCGATGATGAGTTCGGCGGCATTGCCGAAGGTGGCGTTGAGCAGTCCACCAAGCGTCGGTCCCGTGCGGGAAGATAGATGCTCGGTGGCCTCCCCCATGTAGCTGGCGAGCGGCAACACGGCGAGGCAGGCCGCTGAGAACACAATCCACGGCGCGTAGCTGCCGGCATAGTTGAAATACACGCTGAGCGGAATGGCGAGCAGCGGAATCTTGCGCCACGTCAGGAAGGGCTCGTGTACCGGCGCGATTCTCGGCCCTGTACCCGCGCCGCGCCGCTCACTCGTAGGCTCGCGACTTGGCAACTGACTCAGGAGACTGATGGCGAGGTCGGGCGGTTCGGCCCGGCCCCGGCGGTCCTCCCGGGGTGGCTTAATCGCCGGTTCCGGGCGGGCCGGACGTTCCTGCTTTTCGGGCTTTTCACGTTTTGGCTGTCGCCCACTCGTCTCAGCACGGGGCGCTTTCGGGGGGCGCTCACCCTGCTCGGGGCGCTCCGGCCGGGGAGGTCGTTCCTGCACAGGAGGCCGCTCCGGTGCGGCGATGCCGAGCGCCTCGCGCACCTTGGCGACCGGCACGCCGAGATCCCCTAGACTGGCCGCGATGACCCCGCGACCGTCGCTCAACAGTGCGGCCAGCAGATGTTGCGCGTTCGGCTCGCCACCGGCGGTCAGTTTCGCCACCTCGAGCGCCTTCCGAGCCCCCGAGCGCACCGGGAGCTCCTCCGGATTGGCCGGCGACCCCCTGCCCTGAGGGCTGCGCTGTTCCACCCGCTCGCGCAGACGCTCCGGGGTCGCATCGAAGGCGCCGAGCACGGTGCCGACGGTCGGGTCATTGCGGGTCAGCAAGGCGAGAAAGAGGTGCTCGCTGCCGATATAGTCGTGCTGCAGACGAACTGCTTCGACGCGGGCCTCTCCCAGGAGATCAGTCACAGCGCTGTCGCCTCATCGATCAGCATGATTGGAATACCGTCCTCGACGGCATAGACGAGACGACAGGCCGGACACACCAGCGACTCTGGGTCGGCACGGTAGTCGAGATCGCCCTTGCACTTGGGGCAGACGAGGATCTCAAGTAACTCAGGTGACAGAGTCATGATCGGATAGGGGATCCTGCCCTAGCCCTCTGGGGGAGTCGAAGGAGCCCGGCGGCGCGCCGGCCGCCGGCGGGTAACGGGTCGTTCCTCGGGAAAGCCAAGCCGATTGAGCGCGGCCGCATTGCGCCGCCAATGCGGCAGCACTTTAACCCAGCACTCGAGGTATACCGCGCTCCCGATGAGGGCTTCGATCCGCGCTCGCGCCCGCTGGCCGATCGCCTTGAGCGTCCGACCGCCGTGGCCGATCACGATGCCCTTCTGGGAGTCACGCTCGACGTGGAGCGTGACTCGAATGTACACCGGCGCGGTATGCTCGCGAAACTCCTCCACCTCGACGGCGATCGCGTAGGGCAATTCGTCCTCCAGCATCTCGAACGCTGCCTCCCGTACAAACTCGGCGGCGAAGAAACGCACCGGCTGGATCGCGATATCCTCCGGGTCGTGCGCGAACGGCCGCTCTGGGAGGTACGCCCTCACCCGCTCGAGCAGGCGATCCAGCCCCCGAGCGGCCCCGGCGGCGACGACCACCGCCTGCCGGCCGAGCGCGTCCTCCAGCGCAGGGGCGACCAGATCACCCTTGGTGTAGACCGTGAGCACGGGCACATCGATCCCGGCCGGCAGCCGTGTCAGGGGCCAGAACGGAGGCGCCGGCGCCTCGGCGGCCGGATGGAGGTGGAGCACCAGGTCCACCTGTCCGAGTGCCTCCTGCGCGCTGGCCAGCATGCGCTCATGCAACGGGTACGCGGGATCGAGCAGGCCGGGAAGGTCGTGAAAGATGTATTGGGTGTCCACTGTCGTCAGCAGCCCGGTGACCGGCAGGCGAGACGCCTGGGCGCGGGGACTGACGATGGACAGGTGTGCACCCATCAATGCATTCAGGAGTGACGACTTGCCGACGTTGGGGACACCGGCCAGTGCGACATCGCCGCAACGCGTGGGGAGGGAGGGAGGCACGGCTGAAATATCGACTCGGTGAACGAGAAGCGCGAGTGAGCCGCGATTTGCCCTCCGGGTGCAACGCCGGAGCGCGTATGGGCTGGCCCGGTGGGCAGCAGGCGAACGAGCGCTGGGCAAAAAAATGCGCCCGGGGCTCCAACGGAGCACCGGGCGCACGGGGGGTGGCTGGCGACGGCCTACTCTCCCACGATCTCGCGATCGCAGTACCATCGGCGCTACAGGGCTTAACTGCCGGGTTCGGAATGGGACCGGGTGTGGCCCCTGCGCGCTAGTCGTCAGCCAATATGGTGGGGTACGGCGCGGCGAACCGGGCCGTACCCCGACAACTGGCAAATGGATGGCTCAATGTGGAAAACAGAGGAGAGATCAAACTTCACGGGCGATTAGTACGGCTCGGCTGAAGGGATTACTCCCCGTGCACCTGCCGCCTATCAACCTGGTAGTCTTCCAGGGCCCTTTAGGGAGCTT
>JBDTMI010000010.1:0-93007 GCA_039934355.1 Gemmatimonadales bacterium | reverse complement strand
CACTGCCAAGGGCGGCACAGGCCACCAGTGCGCGGCGCCCGGAGGCGCGCGAGAGCATCTGAGTCAATGAGTCCGCAGGGGTCGGGGTCTACCTTAATTGGCGGTCCGATTGGGTCCCTGTCAAGCAACGTGCTCTGGACGGACAGTTGCGCTGTTGTCGCAACGTCGTACGATTGTTCTCATGTCCCCCGCTCCCGACGAGATTTCCGTCGCGCTCGACGGCGTGGTTGCCCGTTTCGCACAGCGCGTCCGGTACATCGGCGTGCAGCACGGGATGATGGGGTCCGACGTCGAGGACCTGGTGCAGGAGGTCCGGCTTCGGCTCTGGAAGGCGCTCCAGAGTGGCGAGAAGATTCAGTCGGCACCGGCGTCCTACATCCATCGCACCGCTGTCTCCGCGGCCCTGGATCTGCTGCGTCGCCGTCGGGCCCGCCGCGAAACCCCGGTGCGACTCAGCCGTCCGAGCGGGTTCGCGGTGCTAGGCGAATCGGCTCCGGCGGACCGGATGCTGGAGGAGCTCGAATTGCAGCAACAGATCGCCCACGGGGTGGAGCAGCTCATCCCCGCGCGCCGTTCCGTCGTCCGGATGTACCTGGCCGGCTATGATCGCGAGGAGATCGCTGACCTGCTGGGCTGGACCGAGCCGAAGACCCGAAACCTGCTGTATCGCGGTCTGGCCGATTTGCGGGAAATCCTGACGGGAATGGGACTTGGACCGGAGGCGCTGGCGTGAGCGATGAGCGACTGCGTACCACCTACGATCGCATGCTGACTTTCCGGGCGGAGACCAGCTCGGACCGCACTGCCTGTCCACCGGTCGAGCGCCTCGGTGCCCTGGTGCGCCGGGAGGAAGACGAGGAGAGCCGGCTGGCCCTGCTCGATCACGTCATGAGCTGTCCCTTTTGCCAGGCGGAGTTCGAGTTGCTCCGGATTGCGGCGCGCGCTTCCGGGGCGGAGACCGCGCTTCCGGGCGAGTAGTCGCCTCGCGCTACGCCGCGGGCGCAGACTGTCGCATCCGCGACAGCTCAGTGGTTGAACACCGCCCCACCCCCCTGCCCGTCGGTGAGGACCCCGATTCCGGTGCGCGGGTTGCTATAGGCGCCTGCCCCACCGCCGTAGTTCTCCCCCACGCCACCATTCTGCCGATACAGTTGCTGCGCAACCTGGAACAGGTTCGTAATGGCGGGCTGCCCCTCCTGCCCGGCGAAGCCCTGTCCGTCCAGCCAGTAGCGGCCGGGGAGCACCTGGCCGACCAGTTGCGTGAGCGCCGCGGCGTCGACCGGGTGCAGCTCGCGGCCGTTGATGTAGATCCCTGTGCCGCCCCCGGAGATGTCCGCAGGCAACGGCCCGCCCAGCGGCAAACCGGGGAGGGTGAACCCCCGGGTATGGCCGCCCTCAAGTCCCCAGGCGCCCGAAAGCCGGTCGTACCAGTACCGGCCCGCGGGTATCGTCGTCTGGAAACGTTGCTCCAGCAGGCGGAGCGTGTCGGCGGGAATGGCGACACGGTTGATGACGACCTGCTGCACCAGCCGGCTCTGGGCGCTCGCCGAGGCGGCTGGCATGAGCGCACAGGCAAGGGAGACAAGCAGGACCGCGCGCATCGATCTCCTCCATGGTCTGTTCGGGCGAGCCCGATGCGCTCGGCGTCGAGCCCCAGAGGCACCGTTGCCCGGATGAGGAACCGGCAATGACGTGCCAGCCCTGGAGTGAGATACGCCTGATGCCGCCCTCGGGCAAGGCGGCGCACCTGGACCGGCGGCCTACCGCAGGGCGAGCGGAGTCCCCACGGAGATGCCGGTCGTGCGGGCCACGATGATCGCCGTGTGAGGCGCGAGGGCACTGTCGATCTCGGCGGTGTCGAGATGATCCGCGTGCGGATTGGTCGGAAGGCCAAGCCACGGGGCCGGGGCGTCCCAGGCGTAGTCGCCCATCACGAGCACCGGGGTGCCGAAGCGCTTTACCTCGGACCCGCGTCCCGGCACCCATTCATCGGTCCACTGATATAGCCACTGCGCATCCACCTCCAGCAACCGGACGCAGCCATGACTCGCCGGCCGGCCGGGAAGATCGTACTGGTGGAACGCGATCCCCTTGAGCGCCATGAAATTGACGTACCAGTCGAGCAGCCAGCTCGGGTCGTCGGTGCTGACGGCGTGTCGCGACTTCCAGTTGGTGAAGAAGAGCCCGCTGTCCGTCGGGGTCGTGAGCTTGCCGGTGCTGGTCGGGCCCCAGTGAATCAGCACCCCGTTTTCATAGGCTCCAAAGGCCTGCACCCGGCGCGAGACGAGAATGAACTTCGGTACGGTGGCGAGGACGGGAAGCGATTCCGGCAGCGGACTGTACGCCAGTTCCGCGTCGATCGAATCGGGGACCACGAGCCAGCGTCGGTCAAGATGCGCTGCGTCGATCCGGTTCAGCTTGTAGATGACCTGACGTTCCGCTGAATCCAGCGCGGCAAACTGCCCCCACGCCGCAGTGGGCACGAGACGGAAATTCCGCGCGCGGCTCCACCCGAATGATGTCACGGCGGTTGGATGCCCAGCGAGCAGGTTGGCGGCCCCGAGCACTTGCGGTGCGGCGAGCCGATGCTCCCTGTAGTGGGCACCCAACATCGCGGCCCCGGTCCCCAACACCACCATGATGCGCAGGCACCGTCCGAATTCTGGCCGTTCCGTCTGATTGCTGTACATCCTGCTCCTCGTTTACCTCAATCCCGCGTGGCCAACCCCTGTATTGCCAACAACTTGAATCGACTCCATCGGCCGGCTCCAATGCTCTTGGCCGGCCTCGCTTCATTGGTACACCGGGGAGAAAGGCAACTGGCAGGCCACTGAAAACCCCCTCTCCGCATGGGCGGAAAGGGGGTCGAGGTGACACCCGTGAAGCTGACGGAATTCGAGCTTACGGCCCGGCGCGGTGCTCCCCGCTGGCCGCCGCCATCACCTGATTCACGGCCTTGTGGCCGAACACCTTGCGGCTGGTGCCCATCATCCGCTCCCGCAGGCCGTCGAGAATTTCATAAAACGTCGGAATGGCGATCAGCGTCAGCAGCGTCGAGGTGATCACGCCGCCGATCACGGCCACGCCGAGCGGGGCGCGGAACTGGGCCCCCTCGCCGCGTCCCAGCGCGACCGGGATCATCCCGGCGATGAGCGCGAACGTCGTCATGAGGATCGGGCGCAGCCGGATAGCGCCGGCCTGGATCAGTGCTTCCCGCAGCGGGAGCCCATCCTTTTCCCGGGCCCACTTGGCGAAGTCGATGAGCAGGATCGCATTCTTGGCGACGATGCCCATCAGCAGGATGATCCCGATCATGCTCATGATATTGATCGTCTTGCCGGTGATGGCGAGCCCCAGCATGACACCGATCAGCGAGAGCGGCAGCGACAGCAGGATGGCGAGCGGATCGAGGAACGACCCGAACTGCATCACGAGAATCAGGTACATCAACATCACGGCCACGCCCAGTGCGACGAAAATGTTGCCGAACACTTCGCTCTGCTGCTCCGAGTCGCCGCCCTCGGTGATCCGGACGCCCGGCGGGAGCTGTACCGACGCGACCTGCTTGCGCACCTCGGTCATCACCTCGCCGGTGGAGCGGCCGGAGACGTTCCACTCGACATTCACCACGGGATCACGGTTGAGGTGGTTGATTACCGCCGGGCCCACGCTCGCCGTGATGTCAGCGACCTGACCCAGTGGGATCGTGGTCGGCAGGCCATTCGCGCCGCGAATGAGCAGCGGCAGTCGGCGCAGATCCTCCACCTTGGTCCGGCTTTCCGGCACGAGGCGCACCTCGACGTCGCGGGTCTCGCCGCTCGGATCCACCCAGTCGCCCGCATCAATGCCGGCGAACGCTGGCCGCACCGACTGGGCGATGTCACCGACGGTGACGCCCAGGCTGCCGGCGAGACCGCGGTTGAGGGTGATGGTCACCTCGGGTTTCTGTCCCTTCGACGAGAGGCCGAGGTCCACCACATTCGGCACCTTGGCCACTTCGGCGGCGATCTGCTCCGCGGTCGCGGTCAGGGTCGGCACATCGTCGCCCCGGACCTGGAGCTGCAGCTGCTTGCGCCCGCCACCGAAGTCGCTGGTGAACACCGAGACCTTCACGCCGGTCAGGCCTGCCACCTCGCCCCGCACCGCCGCTGCGATCTGTTCGGCGTTGGCATCCCGCGAGTGCCGGGGCGTGAGCCGCACGAAAAGATTGCCCTCGTCCACCGCGCCGGCCCCGCCACCGCCAATCGTGATGTAGGTGTAGCGCACCTCCTTGTGCTGCTGCACCAGCGCGATCAGCTCCTCCGCTTTGCCGCGGGTGTAGGCCAGGTTCGAGCCCGGCGGCGTCTCGATCTTGATGTTCAGCTCCGCCCGGTCTTCTTCCGGAAAGAAACTGACGCCGACCAGCTGGAAGTACGGCATCGCCAACGCGAAGGCGAATGTGGCCGTCGAGATCAGTACCATGGTCCAGCGATGGTCCAGCGCCCAGCCGATGACCAGCTTGTACCGCGCCGCGAGCCCCTCGAACCACTCGTTGAACTTGTCCAGCGCCTTGGTGAGCCGGCTCTTCTCGTGCTCCTCCTGATGCGGATCGGGCCAGTAGGCCGACAGCATCGGGTCCAGCGAGAAGGAGACAAACAGCGACACGGCGACGGAGCACGCGATCGTCAGCGCGAACGGCTTGAACCACTGCCCCGAGACACCCTGGAGGAAGGCGATCGGCAGGAAGACCGCGAGGATCGAGAATGTCGTCGCCGTCACGGCGAGGCCGATCTCGTCGGTGCCCTCCCGCGCCGCGGTGATATGGTCTTTGCCCATCGCGACGTGACGCACGATGTTCTCCCGGACCACGATCGCATCGTCGATCAGGATGCCGATCGCCAGCGAGAGACCAAGCAGCGACATGGTGTTGAGGGTGAAGCCAAAGGCGAACACCGCGACAAACGACGCCAGCACGCTGACCGGCAGCGCGAGGCCGGTGATCACCGTGGAGCGCCACGAGTTGAGGAAGAGGAAGACCACGAGCACGGTCAGCAGGGCGCCCTCGATCAGCGTCTCCTCGACGTTGCGCACCGAATTGTCCACCCGCTCGCCCGCATCTTTCACCACCTCCAGCGTGACCCCGGTCGGCAACCCGGCCCGCACCGTCTCCAGCCGCGCCATCACCTTGTCGGCCACTTCGGTGGTGCTGTAGCCCTTGGCCTTCTTGATGTCGATGCCGACCGCTTCCCGGCCGTTGTACAGCGTGAGCGTGCGAGGCTCCTCGGTGCCGTCGATGGCCTCGGCGAGTTCGCCCAGCCGGATCACGCCTCCATTGCGCTCCGCGACGACCAGCCGCAGGAAGTCCTGAGGCTCGACCAGCCGGCCCTGCAGCCGGATGCTCCGCTCCTCGAGATCACCCTCGATCCGCCCCACCGGAGACGCGATATTCTGCACCTTGAGCGCCGCCACCACCTGCGAGACGCTGACCCCGGCGGCCTGCAATGCCTGCGGCCGCAGCAGGATCGTCAATTCCCGCTCATGCTTGCCAAGAATGTTGACTTCTGCCGCCCCGGCGATCGAGCGCAGTTCGCGCGAGATGCCCGGATCCGCCAGCCGGGTGAGTTCGGCCGCGGTCAGCTTGTCCGAGGCGAGCGCCAGCGAGACGATCGGGCGATCGGTGTCGGAAATCTTCTTGATCACCGGCTCTTCCAGCTCGTCGGGCAGGTCATTGCGAATGCCCGAGATCGCATCGCGGATATCCTGCGTCGCCTCCGCGATCGGCTTGTCGAAGTTGAACTCGACGATCAGCTGGCCGTACCCGTCGGTCGCCGAGCCATTGAGCTTTTTCACGCCGCTGATCGAGGAGACAACCTCCTCGATCGGCTCGAGCACTTCGCGCTCCACTCCGTCGGGCGAGGCACCGGGGTAGATCAGGCCCACCGAAACGAATGGCGGCTGCACATCGGGAAATTCGTCGGTCTTGAGTCGCAGCAGACTGATCACGCCGAACAGCGAGAGGGCCACCATCGAGACGACGGTGACGACGGGTCGCTTGATCGCAAAGTCCGAAATGAACATGGGCCTACTCCCCGCTCGTGCGGCTATTGATCTCTGCCGGACTGCCGACGCGCACCACCACACCCGGCGCCAGCCCGCGCGCACCGCCCAGCAGGAGCGTGTCTCCCGGGGTGATGCCGCTGGTCACTTCGATTTGTTCCAGCGCGGCGTCGATCAGACCGAGCTCCACTTCCACCCGATCCACCTTGCCCTGCTTGACCCGCATCACCACCGGCCGAATCCCCCGGCGGTCGACCGCACCACTGGGGACGACGACGCCCTGGCGGATCGTGGTGGCGACCCGGCCATCGGCAAAGAGTCCGCTCACCAGCCGGCCGCCGACGTTGGGTACCGCGACAGTGAGCCGCGCCTGCCGCGTGGCCGGATCGACACTCGGATTGATCCGGCTCACCCGGCCGATCACCGGCGCCGCACCCATGCCGGCGATCACGAGGCTGACCGGCGTGCCGACCTTGATCCCCTCGAGGCCCTCCGCTGGAACCTGTCCCTCGAACTTGAGCGAGGCGGGATCGACGATCGTGAACATTGCGGAGCCGGACTGCACCACGTCGCCCAGACTCACCGGCCGCTCGCTCACGACGCCGCTGAACGGGGCGCGGATGATCGTCCGCCCGAGCTGCTTCTCCGCCGTCGCCGCCGCGGCGCGCGCCGAGGCGAGTTGCGCCTCGGCCGAACTCGCGCTGAGCTGCGCGGACTCGACGTCACGGGTCGCCACTGCGCCGGCGTCCGCCAGCGTCTTCGCCCGCTGGACCTCACGAGTCGCGATCTGGGCCGAGAGCTCGGCCGAGCGGACCATCGCCTGACTGGAGGTGAATCCGTCGCGAATGGCCGTATCGTCCAGCCGGCCGAGGACCGCGCCTCGCGCCACCGTCTGTCCCGGCTCGGCATCGATCTCGATGACCGTCGACCCGAGTTCTGCGCGGACCATCGCCTGGCGCTCCGCTTCCAGTGAGCCGGAGATGGCCGGACCCACGGACAGCTCGCGCGTTTCGGCGACCGCAATGTTCTCGCGCCCGACCCAGGTGGCGGTGTCGCTGGCGGCCGGCGCGACGGCCTTCCGGCTGCAGGCGGCCAGACCGAGGCCAAGGCCGGCCAGCACGAGCATCCTCGTCGAAAATCTCACGGTGTCTTTCCCAGTGGCGGTGCGGTGATGGATGTGGGGTGTCATTGGGCCGGCAGGGGCAGTTCGTTCAGCAGCGCCACCCGGACCCGGGCGATCTGCAGATCGCGCGCGCTGGTCGCACGATTGGCCCGGGATTGCTCCAGCAGAATCCGGGAATCGGCCAGTTCGGTCTGGGTCGATATCCCCTCGCGGAAGCGAATCGTCGCGATCGCATAGGCGCGCTCGGCCTGACCGACAGTCCCCTGGCTCGCGTCCCACGCGGCCCGCGCGGCCCGAAGCTTCTCAAGTGAGTTGCGACTGTCGACCGCGGCACGCTCCCGGATTTGCTGTGCCTTCAGGCGGGCGTCCTCGAGGACGGCGTTGGCGACCTGGATGCTGCCCCCGATCCGGCCGCCGGTGAACAGCGGCACCTTCACGCTGATGCCCGCGCTCCAGTCGGTCACGAAATCGCCCCAGGACGGGAGCAGGTCGCGGGGATAGCCCAGCCGCGAAAAGGTCGACGTGAGCATCACGACCGGGAATCGCTCGGCCTTCGCAACAGTGAGACGTTGATGCTGCTGGGCGACGGTGGCCTCGGCCTGGCGCACCGGGGCGCGATCGGCGGTCGCGGTGTCGGGGGTGCGCTCGATGAGCGTGTCGATGGCCGGCACGATGGGCAGAACGCTGTCGATCACGACGGTCGTGAGCAGCAGCGGTGCGTCGAGTGGCAGATTGAGCAACTGCTTCAGCTTGAGGAACGCGCTGACCCGGTCGGCCTCGCGCTGAATGACCGTGGTGCGCTGGTTGTCACGGGTGACCTGGGCCCGCAGCACGTCGTACTCCGGTTGCGCCCCGACCTGCTGCGCCAGGCGGGTCTGGTCGTAGGTCGAGTCGGCCAGCTGCAGCGAACCGCGCGCGATGGCCAGCAACCGGTCGGACAGCGCCGCGTCGTAGTACGCCTGGGTTACATCGAGCGTGAGCTGGGCTTCCTGCGCACTCAACCCGATCTCGGCGGCGCGCCGGTTGTAGCCGGAGGCCTTCGTCTGGGCCCGGATCCGCCCGCCGGCGAAGAGCGTCTGCGAGGCGGTGAGCCCCAGGTTGTACTGATTCTTCTGGCCGAAGGGCAGATTGCTGAAAGAACCGAGCGGGTTGAGCCGGGAGAGACATTCCAGTGCGCTTTCCAGCGAATCCACCCTGGTGCCAGTCGGCTGGGCCGGGTCGGCGGTGAATCGATTGCAGGAATTGACCACCGTCGTGTCGGTCGGCCCGCTGGCCCGGCTGAACTGCGACTTGAGCGTGCGGGTGTACGAGGCCGTCCCATTGATCTGGGGAAAGAACTCGCTGCGCGACTGGCGCTCCTCACCCCGGGCTCGCAGGACCGCCACCCGGGCAAGCGCGACGGTCTCGCTGGCCGGGAGGGCTCGCTGCAGCGCCTCGTCAAGCGAGAGCACTGTCGAACCGGCGAGGCTGTCGAGCGCCGGCTGTTGGGCCACAAGAGGTGCCGCGACCAGCCCGACGAACGCAGCAAGAGAGAGAAGTCGAGCCAGGGGACGGATCATGCCTGCTCCTTCGGCGATCGAACGCCAAGCGGCTGGTAGCCGATGGCGTTCAGCAACAGCGACACAAAGCTGCTGATGACGATGGCGACGGGCGGGATGGCCGCGGTCTCGAAGTGCTCCCGCCACATGGCGTGGGTGAAGATGCCGCCGAGCAGCAGGCCAGCGGCGGCTTCACTGTGGAAGTCGGCGGTGGCGAGCCCGGCGGTGCGCATCCGCTCGAGATACGCGGTGAGCTTGCTGTGTTCGCAGTCCGGTTCGGCGCACACCGCCGGGGCGAGTTCCGGGTGATGCTGCATGTCGCCCATGACCTGACAGACCAGGCGCCGCGAACCATGCCAATGATGGAAGAGCGCCGTCGCCCAGGCCCCCAACTCGGCTTCAGGGTCACTCGGTTGGTTCAGCGGGGGCAGGACGGAGGAGGACTCGAGCTGACTGAGCGCAGCGGTGATCAGTGCTTCCTTGGTGCCGAAGTGCCGGAACAGCGTGACCTCGTTCACTTCGGCGGCAACGGCGACCCGGCGGGTGGTGGTGCCGCGGAAGCCATGTTCAGCGTAGACCCGCGCGGCGGCGGCGAGGATGCGATCCCGGATGTCGATCATGAGGGCGGGGAGTGTAGCAGGGGCATTGTTCAGAAGCAAGCGGTTGCTTGCATTCGGACGACCGTCAATGCTCAGCCACCATGACTCACCAGCGTGATGCTACAAATTCGCCGCGAGGCAAACAGGCGACTATTTTCCTCCACTGACCCACTCGCGACTTCAGCCGCCATCCATCATGACGATCCGTCCCCTCCTCCTCCTCCTCTGCTGCTTCCTGGGATGCCAGCCGCGGTCGGCGGCCCCTCATCGGGCCGCCGCCGCCTCAGCGGGGGCGGAGCTGCTCCAGCCCCTCGATAGTGCGCCGGTGGTCCGTGACGCGACGGTCGTCGCCTTCTGGCTCGCGGCCACGGACACCCTCGAGGGGGAGGGAGCGGATCAGCTGGAAGAGTTCCACGCCTACACCGCGCTGGTCGCGCCCGGGCTGGCGGATGACAGCATCGGCTTTGTGGCGACCACGGCGGACTCGGTCATTGTTGTACTCGAGGGCGGGCCGACGCGGCGCATCATGCTGGCGGGGCTGGACTTTCCCTACGGCTACGTGCTGGTGGAACCGGGATTCCCCGAGTCGATTCTGACGGGGGTGTCGAGCGACGACGAACTGCTGGATCAGGTGGATTGGTACTTCGGGCTGGACGACGGGAGTGAGGCCGGGGAGTCGCCGCAGGTGGTTCGCCGGCGAGACCAGGGGGGTGGCCCTCAGCGTCCGTTCGCGATGAGCGGCCCCAGTGCGCGGGCACCAGGCGACAGGGGTTGGGCGATCCTCGCGCGGTCGGCCGCCTACCGTGTGCCGAGTACCGCCCATCGCCCATCACCTGCCGCCCGGCGCCTGGTTCGTCCCTGAGAGTTATGCGGTGCGGCGGCGCCGGAGCATCGGAATCAGTAGCAGGCCGAACAGCGGCAGGCCGGCGAGTGAACGGGCATCGGGGGCGATCGACGCGACCTGCTCCCGGAGCATCCCGTCCACATCCGCCGCGGTGACGCGGATCGGGACCTGGTACTCGCCGTTGCGGCGGCTGGGCACGCGGGCATTGAAGATCTGGCCCTCATTATTGACCGGCACAATCACCGTCGCCCATGGCTCCGCGGCCGTGCCGCCCACCCGTGCCACCACCATCCAGGTTCCGTGCTTCTCCGGCTGATAACGCAGCGCGTACACCCCCGGCATGTCCGTCTCGGTGACCGCCAGCTTCACGGTGCGACGGGTGCCATCGACCAGCCCTTCGGCGGTTACGGTGACGGGGTAGTAGGCGGGGTTGCCGTGATGGTAGACCCGGATCAGGCAGAAGGCATCGCGGGTCTGGGGATTCATCCCGTTGGCCGGAATCTCGATCGAGACCCACGGCGCGCCAGCGAAGGCTGGAGTCGTGGCGGTGAGTAACAGCAGGAGTGCGACAAACGGGGCGAGCAGGGAGCGACGCATGGGAGCCTCACAGGAGACGGGAGAAGGATCGACCTCCCATCAGATGCCGCGTCCCGCACATCGGTTTAGGGTTCGAAGCGCGGGATCAGCGTGACGCTGCCCTTGAAGGTCCGCACATCCACCGAGGCCCGACCGTCGCCGGTGGTGAAGTGCCACTCGCCCCGACCCGGACCGGCCTGTACCGCGCTGGCGGGCACGAGCTGATTGACGATACCCGCGCCAAAGCTGACCAGGTGCCACCGCGCCCCGAGGTGGGGCGGCAGCCGAAGTTCGATTTCCCCGCCATGCGTCTCGGCGTGCAGCAGGCCGTCGGGGTGGAGGTCGCCCTTGAAGGCGATCTCCCCCGAGGCGGTCTGGAGCTGGACTGAGCGCACCTTTCCTTCCATGCCGATCAGAAGTGGCCCGCTGACGGTCGCCGCATCGAGTTGCTGGATGACGCCGCGAGTCACCACGGTGCCGCTCGCCGTGCGCACCTTCGCCCGCTCGCTCTCGAGGGCCAGCTCCACATTGCCGTCAATCGTCTCGACACTGACCTCCTCGGCCCGACCTGCCAGCCGCACCCGACTGCCCACGGTGACGATGTCCGCGCTGCCGCCGTCAAGCGTGAGGTCAATCTCCGCCGCGGCGGACTTGACCCAGATCCGCGCGCCCGCAGGAACGCGGATTTCAAGATCGGCCGTGCCACTGGGAACGACACCCGCCGCGGATTCGATGCCCAGCTTGAGCGCGTCGCGGGTGCCGCCGAGGAAGAAGCGGCCGACGGTGGCATCGAGCCGGCCGCGCACACTCACGCTGTCGCGGGCCCAGGTGCTGAGCCGGATGGAGCCGGTCAGGCTCCAGATGCGGATAGCGGCCGCGGGTGACGCGGGCATGCCGGCATTGATACCATCCTGCGCCGCGAGCGCGGGCGGCATCAGGAGTGTTGCCAGCAGGAGAAGTGCGGCGCACGATCTCATGTCAACTCTCCTGTCGCCCGGCACGCAGGGCCCGTTCGAGCAGTTCGATGCGCTGCCGTTCGCGGGTCAGCAGCATCTGCTCCAGCGTCGCGTTGCGGGGATCGGCCGCGAGCGCGGTCTCGGCCTCGTGGATCGCGGCGTCAAGGATGCCCAGGTCCTGTGCGATGATGCTACGGGTCGTGATGGCCAGCAGCGACGGGTCGGTCGCCAGCTGTTCGGCGAGTGTCGCCGAGGCCACGGCGTAGCGGGCCCGGGCGGCGGCAAACGCGGGGTCGGTCCCGGACTGCAGCCAGCGCGAGGCCGTCGCGCCGACGGCGCTCCCCAGCGCGAGGAGGAGCACGGCGGCCGCGGCGAGGACGGCAGGTGATCGCGACCATTGCTTCCACGCTGCGGGCCGGGCCCGGGGCGCGAGGCGCGGGGCAATGTCGGTCCAGAGATCGCGCGATGGGAGAATCGCCTTCGGCAGCGCGTGGCTCCCGGCAAGGAGCCGGCGCATCGCATCGAGCCCCTCGCGACAGGTGGCGCACTGCTCGAGGTGCGCGTCGATGGTGGCCTGCTCCTCGGTGGCGAGTGTGCCGTCGAGGTAGGCATCGAGCTGCTGGTCCACGTCCTGACAGGTCATCGCGTCACCCTCGCTCGTAACAGTCGGCGGGCCCGATGGAGCTGCGCCTTGGAGGTGCCTTCGGCGATTCCGGTCATCGCGGCGATCTCCTGGTGCTGGTAGCCCTCGATCTCGTACAGCACGAACACTTCACGGGCTCCGTCGGGGAGACTCTGGATGGCATGCTCAAGCTCCGGCATCGGGGGAGGCGCGGTCGGGGCCGCATGCTGTGCCATCGTCTCGGTGTCGGTCGGGAGCACCCGGGCCTCTCTTCGTGTGGTGGAGCGGCGGGCCTGAAGCACTTCATTGACCGCGAGCCGATGCAGCCAGGTGCTGAAGGCACTCTCGCCACGAAAGCTGCCGAGTTGTTCCCATGCACGGACGAAGACATCCTGGGTGAATTCCTCGGCTTCCCCGACATTGCCGGCCATCCGCAGGCAGAGGGCATAGACCCGGCCCACATGCTCGCCGTAGAGCAGGCGGAAGGCGTCGGTATCGCCCTGTTGCGCCCGGGCGAGGGTGAGGTTCACAGCGGTGTGAGCGGCATTGTCGAGTCAGATGCCGGTGGCGGGGGGGAGGTTTGAGTGGTAGGGCAGGCGTCCCCGCCTGCCCGCGGCAAGATATCGATGTGGCGCTGTCCGCTTGGGATCGGGCAGGCGGGGACGCCTGCCCCATCCGGCCTTTGCTACCGCCTACGCGAACTGCCGCTTGACCAAGCTCCCCTAAAGATCTACTGTATCGGTACAGTAATACACAGGGAGACCCCCCGCCGGTGTTCAGCCAGATCGATGCCCGGAGTGCCACGCCGTTGTACGACCAGATCGCGGCCCGACTTCGCATCGCGATCGCGGCGGGTGAGCTGGTCGCCGGAGAAGGATTGCCGTCGGTTCGCCAGCTGGCCAGCCAGCTGCGGATCAATCCCGCCACCGTCGCTCAGGCGTACCGGGATCTGGAGGCTGACGGCTTTGTCGAGATGCGACAGGGGGCCGGCACCTTCGTCAGCGACGTGGCCCAGGAGGGCCGCCAGCAGGAACGGCGCAGGCACGCGGTCCATCTGGTGCGGAAGATGGTGGCGGAGGCGGGTCGGCTGCGGATTTCGCCTGAGGAACTCCGCGCGGCGTTTACCGAAGTACTCGGATCGAGGTCGAAGTGAGCGACGCAATCATAACCGCGGCACTGCAATATCGGGTCGGACGCTCGTTCGAGATCAGCCATCTCGATCTGCGGGTGCCGACCGGCGCCATCTACGGATTCCTCGGCGCCAATGGTTCGGGCAAGACCACCACGATCCGGCTGCTGCTCGGACTGCTGCGCGCTCGGGCGGGGACCATCACCCTGCTGGGTCAACCGATGCCGGCACGGGCGCCGGAGATCCTGGCCCGGGTAGGCTACGTGCCTGAACAGCCGCACCTCGATGGCACCCTCACCGTCCAGGAGCTACTGCAATTCCAGGCCGCCTTCTATCCGGGCTGGGACTGGTCTCTGGCGGAATCGCTGCTCGGGCAGTTTGACCTCGACCGGCACCGGCTGTTCGGCAAGCAGTCGAAGGGGCAGAAGGCCAAGACGATGATGCTCCTCGCGCTGGCGCAACGCCCGGAGCTCCTGGTCCTCGATGAGCCGACCGATGGCCTCGACCCCGTCGCGCGGCGCGACATCCTCTCCGCGCTGCTGGAATTCGTGGCGCAGGGCGATGCAACGGTCTTCATCTCCACCCACCTGGTTCACGAGCTGGAACGGATCTGTGACTGGATCGGGGTGATGGACAATGGACATCTCCTGGTGCAGGAGCCGCTCCTTCAATTGAAGCGAGGGGTCAAGCGCCTGCAGTTGAGTGGGCTTCCGGCCGGTGCGACGCCTCCTGCGCCGGCGACGCTCCTCAGCCGGGAGGTGTCGGCGCCCGGGATGGAGACGTGGACGGTCCGCGCATGGGAGCCGCCCATGACGGGCTCGATCGCCGCGCTCGGCGCCACGGTCCTGATGGAAACCGATCTCGACCTGGAGGACGGATTCATCGCGCTGCTCCGTGCCTTCCGCATCGGTCAGACGAGGTGAGCATGTTCCGCGTGATGCTGTGGGGCCAATGGAAGTGGTCGCGCCTGGTGATTGCCCTGGGCTCGGTGGCGGCATTCACCCTGCCGGTGCTCTCGGTGCGGGGCACCGCTTCGGTGGACCGATTCCCCGTCCCCCCGGCGGAATTTCTTGGCCGAGTGGGGTCGTGGGGTGCGCTCTATCCGATCCTCGCGGCCACCCTTGGACTTCTGGTGGCGATGGCGGCGTGGGCCCCCGATCATCGGGGACGGCATGTGCACGCGCTCTCGCTTCCGATTCCGCGCTGGCGCTACGCCTTCTATCGTTTCGGCGCTGGCGTCGTCCTGCTCTGCGTGCCGCTCGTCGCGCTGCTCATCGGCGCGCTGCTGGCCACCGCGACCGTCACGCCGCCTGCGGGGATCCACGCCTATCCCGTCGCACTGACCATCCGTTTCGCGCTCGCCCTGCTGATCGCCTTCGCGGTGATCTTCGCGGTATCGGGCGGGACCGCGCGCACCGCCGGCTTCATCCTGAGCCTGATCGCGGCGCTCATCGTCCTGCAGGTCGTCGCCAGTGTCGCCAACGTCGAGCTCGACATGGTGAACCGGCTGCAGACGATCTTCATCGGCTGGGCCGGTCCCTTCGCGGTGTTCAACGGCCGCTGGATGCTGTTCGATGTCTAGCCGGCGCTGGTCCCGGCGCCTTTGCCTCGCGTTGCTCTGCCTTCCGCGGCTGGTGACGGCACAGACGGAGATGGCGCGCCTGACGGCACGGGCGGACAGTCTTGCGACGCTCTGGCGCGAGGCGAACGCCGTCGCGGACCTGGTGGACAGCCTGGCTCACCGTCCCGCGCCGGTCCGCCTCGACACGATGCGCATCGGCGGATTGAGCATCATCGCCACCAATCCGCCCATCTACCTGCGCGCCGCGGCCGACTCTGCCTGGCGGGTCCTCGATGCCTTCTATGGAACGGCCGCCGCCGAGCTGGCGGAACGCCCGTACCGGATTGCGGGACTCGATTCCGGTCAGACGTCCACCGAGGCCGCTGGGCAGTGGGGCCACCAGGTCCCGCGGAATCTCCCCCTCGATCTCCTGACTCGCTTCCTGATCGGCTCCGCACGCATCGGTGACCCTGATCCGCCGTTGCGCGCCTGGCTCGGTGATGTGGTGAGACCCGCACTCGACACCAGCACCGATCTGACGGATGTCTACACTACCCTCGTCACCTCGCCATTCAGTGTCGCGCATGACTGCTTTCTGGGCGACGTGGACGGCTGCCGCTCGGCACTCAACCTGGATGCCGGGCCTGGCGCGTTGCTGCGCCGGTATCGCACGCCGGAGGACCGGCGCCTGCTGATGCGCCTGGTCCAGTCGCACTTCTATGATGCGGCTGGAAAGGCCGGGGCAAGTGCCTGTCTCGACGGAGCTGATGCCGCCTGCATCGAGCTGCTGCAGACGCTCCCGTTCGCTGCACTCGCTCCGCCGCTCCCGCTCGGGGCGCGCCAGACGCTGATTCAGCTTGCCGTCCGCTCCGGCGGGCGGGAGGGGTACCAGCGCCTGACAGGGAGCACCGGCCATTCGATGAGCGAACGCCTTTCCCTGACGGCCGCGGTGCCGGCCGATTCCCTGATCCAGCGTTGGTGGACACAGGTCATTCGCCATCGGCCGGAGCCGGTGGCGGTGCCATTCGGTGTGGTGAGCGCCGGTCTGGGCTGGATCCTGATCTTCGGACTGTGCGGCCTCGGGAGTTCCAGATGGCGCGTGGGCTGATCGTCTGGATCGGAGCCGCGGTGCTGGCCTGCGCCATCATCGCGTTCGTGTACCTCACGCCATCCGGGTACCCGTCCTCGAGCGGCCCGCCCGTCGCCTGGTTCGCGCCGGTGACGGCCGAACGGGCCCGCGCCCGGGCGCTCGCAGCGGAGTGGCAGGCAGTCGAATTCCAGCTTCACTTCATGGAATCACGTCACCGGCTCGAGCCCGAGTTGGCGCGCCGACGGGAGCGGGATTTGCCGAGCGTTGCGCTGGTGCTGGATGGTCCCGATAGCCTGCTGCGCATCGCTCGGCCCGGGCTGGTCGCCACAATCGACAGCATCTGGCAGGAGCTCGGCCTCGGTACGACGAAGATCGCGGTCGGCGTCATCCTCGATCTCTGGCCCCGCGGGAGTCCCGGCGCACCGGGCACTCCCCAGGCGTTGGGACAGGTGCCACTCGGCGACGCACTTCTCTTTCCCGACTCCACCGACCGTTCCACCTGTCTCACCTTTGTCACCCTGCCGTTTTACGCCCGGCCCAACTCGTCATCGGCACATTTGCGCACCGAACTCAAGTCCAGCTTCGGTCCCTGCGCCTGGTATGCCCGTTTCGGGACGCCGAGCGCCCGGGTGCGCCACTGGCTTGGCGCGCGCGGCTACGATCTGGCGCGCTCCTCGGAATGGGGTGTCGGTCGCACCGACTACTGGCTGCTCAGCTGGCTGCGTGATCAGACCGGCCGTGGCTGGGAGTGGCCGGCGGTGTATGGCTTCGCACCGCGCACGGTGGGCTGTCTCGGGTCGCGCCCTGCGGCCTGTGTGGACGCGGTGCGCGATGGTGACGGTGGGAGTGCGCAAAGTCGGCTGCTGGTGCCTGACTCACCCTGGGATCTCAGGAGCATTCGCCTCATCGGTGGGGATCACTATCTCGTGGATGTGCTGCGCGCCGCGGGCGACGATCGCTTCCTCGAGTTCTGGAATACAACGTTGCCCATCGACACCGCGCTCAGCGTCGCGCTGAAAATGCCGGTGGGCGACTGGACCGTGCAGTGGCAGCAGGGGATCATGCCCACCATTCCGCTGACGCCGATCCTGCGCCTGCACGAGTGGCTGCCCGGTCTGTTTGTGATCGGGCTTGCCCTGGGGCTGGTGGTTATCCTGGTCCGTCGCCGGGAGGTGCGCTGAGATGCTCCCACCGCGTCTTGCACCTATCGCCCAGTCGCTGGGCCTCTGCGCGTCACTCGTCGCGCTGCCCGCCGCACTCACCGCCCAGGGGGACCACTGGGATCGCCAGACGGAAGCCGCGCTGCGGCAGGCGGCTCCCCTGCTGGCAGACCAGGGATTCCAGCCGACCGGCCCCGCACGGCTGGGGATGCTCTCGGTCGATGAGTCGGAGCAGGTCACCATCTCGATGCTGGCGGGACGGAGCTATGCGATCGTTGGAGTGTGTGATCAGGACTGCGGCAACCTCGACCTGGTCCTCTCGCGTTCGACCCGGCAGGAGGTGGCCTCGGATCGTGGCGATGGCAACGTGCCCATCGTGAAGGTCACGACCGCCCTGGCGGGGTCGTACGGGGTCAAGATCATCATGACCGCCTGTCGAATGGGGCCGTGCCGCTATGGAGTCGCGGTTTACAGCAAGCCGGTGGCGCGAGTGCCCTAAGACGCCGGCTGCGCGGCGCTCCGACGGGCGAAGACGGTGCGCAGGCGGTTGACCTCCGCGGCGACCCGGTCCACGAGCGCCGCCGCACCCTCCGTCGATCCCTCACGGCCCATCCGTTCCAGCGTTTCGCAGTACGCCGAGAGCCGGATGGCGCCGAGATTGCCGCCGCCACCTTTCATGGCATGGGCTCCGCGGGCGAGTTGTGCCGGGTCGGCCTGAGTGACGCCCTCACGCATCGCCTCCAGCCGCCGCCCCGACTCCTCGAAGAACAGCCGTACCAGTTCCTGCACCATCGATGGCCCCTTGTCGCCCAGATAATCGGCGATCTCGCCGAGGATCGTCTCGTCGATACCGTCATCCACCTCGACAGGCACTGCTGGCGTCTCGACGGCATGCACCGCCGCCGATGCCTCCACGGTGTTCGTTGCGCCGAGATGGCGTGCGAGCGCGGCGATCAGTTCCGGGGTGCGGACCGGCTTGGCCACGTAATCGTCCATTCCCGCTTGCAGGCAGCGTTCACGATCGCCCGCCATCGCGTTTGCGGTCATGGCGATGATCGGCGTGTGTCGGGCGGCGCCCTCGAGCTTCCGGATCTCCGCCACCGCCTGGTAGCCGTCCATTTCGGGCATCTGGCAGTCCATCAGGATCACGTCGTAGGGCAGGTCGCGCGCCGCCCGCACCGCCTCGAGCCCGTTGCCGGCGACGTCCACCCGGTGACCCATCTTCTCCAGCATCCGGATGGCGACCTTCTGATTGACGGGATTGTCTTCCGCGAGGAGGATGCGCGCTCTTGCGGCTGGGCGCCCCTCATTCTTCGCCCGCCCGTGCTGAACCTCATCGCGGCCGGAGGCGGCGAACCCGAGCGCGACGCGTACGGCATCATGCAGTTGCTGGTGTCGCACCGGCTTGTTCACGACACCGGCGGCGCCGGCATCGCGCGCCGCCTGCTGCACATCACGGCGGGTGAGATCGGCCAGAAGCAGGACGTGGGTACGGGCAAGCCCGGTGCTCTCCGCGATGGCGCGAGCCAGCTCCAGCCCATCGGTTTCGTCGAGCGACGCATCGAGGATGGCGATACGGAATGGCTGGCCCCGGTCCGCGGCATCGCCCAGGAAGTTGAACCCCTCCGCGGCATCGTCGGTCCCGGTCGCTTCAAAGCCCCACGCTTCGAGCTGGTCCACCAGCGCGGCCCGCCGGGTCGGCTGACCTTCCACCACCAGTGCCCGCAGGCCTGCCAGGTCGGGGTCGATGAGGATCGCGCCGCCCGCGTCCGGGGTGCCGGGGGTGAGCTTCACCGTGAACCAGAACGTGCTTCCAGCGCCCTCGGCACTTTCGATTCCGATCGTTCCGCCCATCAGCTCGACCAGCTGGCGGCAGATCGCGAGGCCGAGGCCGGTACCGCCGTATCGCCGGGTGGTGGAATCGTCGGCCTGCGAGAATGGCTGGAAGAGCCGGCTCTGCTGTTCCGGCGTCAGGCCGATGCCGGTATCGGTGACTTCCCACCGCACCAGCTGCCCATGGTCCGGACCGCCCACCAGTGACGCATGGATGGTGACGGCACCACGGTCGGTGAACTTGACGGCATTGCTTACCAGGTTGGTCACCACCTGCCTCAATCGGGCCGGGTCGCCGCGAACCATGTCCGGGACAGTGCGCTCGACCAACGCCGCGAGCTCGACCCTCTTGGCGCTCGCGGTCTCCGCCATCAGATCGAGCGTGTCCTCCAGCATTTCACGCAGCGAGAAGTCGACCTCCTCCAGTGCGAACCGTCCCGCTTCAATCTTGGAGAAGTCGAGAATGTCGTTGATGATGGTGAGCAGGGCCTCGCCCGAGGCCCGCACGGTCTCGACGTATGTCCGCTGCTCGACGGAGAGCGCGGTGTCGAGTAACAGGCCCGTCATCCCGATCACGCCGTTCATCGGGGTCCGGATCTCGTGGCTCATCATCGCGAAGAATGCCGACTTCATCCGCACCGCTTCGAGGGCCGCGTCTCGCGCCGTGGCGAGTTCTTCGGTCTGCCCCGCGAGCTGTCCGGCCTGTTCTTCCACCCGCTGCCGCGCATCCTCCACGTCGAGCGAGTAGCGGTACACTTCGGCGTCGGCGTGCTTGCGATCGCTCACATCGGTCAGGGTACCGACGTATCCGGTGACGCACCCCAGCCCGTCGACCACCGCCTGCGCGGTCGCGCCCAGCCAGCGAAATCCCCCCTCGGCCAGCCGAATGCGAAACTCCGCGACGAACGGACGGCGGTCCATGGCGGCGGCCTGCCACTCCGCCCGCACGCCCTGCTGATCCTCCGGCTCGATTACCGCGATCCAGCCCGCGCCACGCGCCCGCTCAAGGTCGAGTCCGGTCAGCGTGCACCAGTGGGCATTGGCGTAACGAAAGCGGCCGGTCACGTCGGTTTCAAAAATGCCGATGGGCGCATCGGCCAGGATCTGCGCGAGACGCACGGCGTCCCGGACAGCGGAGCGAGCCGACCGTCTCCCCCGACCCACGTTCCGATGCTGCGGGACCCGTCGGGTCATCGGGACTGCCTCAGATGAACGCGGTACTCCTGCAGGTACTCCTGCACCGCCGTCGCCTCCTGCTCCATCAGCGTCGCATCCCGGACCGACGTCGTCATCTCGCCGCTCCGTGCGCCGGCTTCGATCGCCTTGCAGTACGCTGAAAGCGTGTGCGCGCCGACGTAGGCCGAGCTGCCCTTGAGCGCATGCGCGGCGTTGCGCAGGGCCTCGGCCTCGCCCGCGTCACTGGCGCGGGTGATTGCGGCCCGCCGATCGGGAAGATCCCCGAGGAACAGGTCGATGAACTCGATGATCACATCCGGGGCGTCGGGCTCCTGCAGCAGACGGAACCCCTCAAGCACCGCGAGGTCCACGGGTGGGGTGCGGACGGGAGGCAGCCCGAGGGGCGTAGCACCACCGGGAGACGGTGCAATCACCGGTGCCGACCCTGACCAGCGGCCCAGGGCGGTGCGGAAATGCTCGAGCTGGACCGGCTTGCTGAGGTAGTCATCCATCCCGGCGGCGAGACAGCGTTCCCGGTCGCCCTGCATCGCGTTGGCCGTCATGGCGATGATCGGGGTATGGGCGACGGGGCCCTCGAGCGCGCGGATCGCCGCGGTGGCTTCGTAGCCATCCATGTCCGGCATCATGCAGTCCATGAAAACCATGGCGTGTGGCAGACGCTGCACCATGTCCACCGCCTCCCGCCCATCGGCCGCAACGGTCACCCGGCAGCCCAGCTTGGCCAGCATCCGGGCTGCGACCTTCTGGTTCACGCTGTTGTCGTCCACGACGAGCACCCGGAGCCCGTCCCCCGCGGGGATCGAATCCGGTTGGGGCACCGGATTGCCGCCGGCGTGGACCGGTGCCATGGTCTGCGTGATCGGGTGACCCTGGTGCAACTGGCGCAAGCCGCTCACGATCTCATCAAGTCGAACCGGTTTGCGGATGAATCCATCGAATCCGAGCGACGCCAGCCAGGCCAGATTGGGGGGGACGACGGCGCCGCTGATCAACAGCATCGGCAGGCCGGCGAGGCGTTGATCCGCCGCGACCCGACGGGCAAAGGTTTCGCCGTCCATGCCGGGCATGCGATCGTCGACGAGTGCCGCGAGGTACGGTCGGCCCTCCTGCCTGGACGAGCGCAGCCGGTCGAGTGCGGTGGCGCCGTCGGCGACCCCATCGCCGTGCAGCCCGAGATGTTCGAGGTGCTCGCACAGGACGCGGCGGGTGATCTCGAAGTCGTCCACCACCAGCACGCGACTCCCGGGTGCGAGCGGTGGCGCCAGGTGGTCGGTCGCCGGGCTCCCGGTCGCCGGCAAGGGAATGCTGAACCAGAAGGTGCTGCCGCGCCCGACCTCGCTGGTGACGCCGATCTCGCCGTGCATCAGGGTGACCAGCTGGCGGCAGATGGCCAGGCCGAGGCCGGTGCCACCGTAGCGCCGCGTGGTTGAGGTGTCCGCCTGGATGAATCGTTCGAAAATGGTGTCCAGCTTCTCCTGGGGAATGCCGATCCCGGTGTCGCTGATCTCGAACCGCACCCGGGTGCCGTCGCCCCCCGCCGCATCGGGCCGGACGGTGAGGAGGACATGGCCGCGGGTGGTGAACTTGAGCGCGTTGGCCACCATGTTGGTGAGGATCTGCCGGAGGCGACCCGCGTCGCCCCGCACCATGCGTGGCAATCGAGGATCGTGCCGAATGACAAATTCGAGCTGGTGCTCGTGGACCTTGGTGATGAGCAGGTCGGCGACGTCGTTCACCGCCTGCCCCAGATCAAAGGGTGACTCCTCGATGGCCAGCTTGCCGGCCTCGATCTTGGAGAAATCCAGGATGTCGTTGATGATCCCCAGTAGAGCCTCCGCCGAGCCACCGATCATTTCGGCGGTCTCCCGCTGTTCAGGCGTCAGGGCCGAATCGAGCAACAGCCCGGTCATGCCGATCACGCCGTTCATGGGGGTGCGGATCTCGTGGCTCATGCTGGCGAGGAACTCGGACTTGACGCGCACCGACTCAAGCGCGGCCAGGCGGGCCTCGACCAGGTCCGACACGATGTTCGTCACCATCACGACCCCGCCAATCGTCCCATCCACCTGACGCCACGGGTGGATGGCCCAGCGCAGCCAGGTGTTGCTGCCGTCGGGCCGCTGAAAGTGGTCCTGGGCATCCGAGAGCGCCTCGCCCGCGAGGGCACGCCGGTGCAGCGCCCTCCACCGCTCGGGGAGATCGGGAAAGACCTCGTAGTGCGACCGGCCCAGCAATGGTTGCCCGGCCAGTTCATACTCGATGACCCACTGTTCGCTCCAGGCCAGGTAGCGCATCTCGGTATCCAGCATCGCAATGGCAATTGGCGCCTTCTGGATCGTCTCGCCGAGGAAGAAGCGCTCCCGCTGCAGCAGCTCGTGGGCCTGGTGAGCCTCGGTGATATCGAACTGGGTCCCCACGTACCCGATCAGCACACCGGCGTTGTCCCGGAGCGCGAGGGCGCTGGACCCCATCCAGAGCACTCGGCCTGCCGGAGTAACCCATCGGGCCTCGATCTTGAACTCGAGGCCGGAGTCGGCGACGGCCTTCCACGAGTCGACCAGGCGCTCTCGGTCCTCCGGGTGGATCGCCCGGATCCAGCCCGCACCCAGGGCCTCCTCGCGTGACCATCCCGTGATTTCCGTCCAGCGGGTGTTGACGTTGGTGCACAGGCCCGCGGCGTCGCACTCGAAGAATCCAGCGGGAACCTGCGCGAGAACCAGCCGCGACTTTTCGTCGGAAGCGGCCAGCTCCATGGCGGCGCGGCGCAACTCCAGCTGGATCACCGCCTGTCGTGCCAGGCGCTTCAGCGAGTCACGCTGGGCGACGGTGAGCGTGCGGGCCACGTTGTCCATGACGCAGAGGCTTCCCAGCGCATGGCCATCCGGGCTTTTCATCGGCGCACCAGCGTAGAACTGGATCTGAGGCCCGCCCGTCGCCAGCGGGTTGTCATGAAAGCGCGGGTCAGTTGAGACATCCGGGACTTCAAGGATGTCATCGGACAGGATGGTATGGGCACAAAACGCGAGATCGCGCGGGGTTTCCGTCGCTTCTACGCCCAGGCGTGACTTGAACCACTGGCGGTCACAATCGACCAGACTGACCAGCGCCATCGGGGTACCGCAGATCGTGGCGGCGAGCTCCGTCAGGTCGTCAAAACCCACCTCCGGCGCGGTATCCAGTACGGCGTAGCGATGCAGCGCCGCGAGCCGGGCCGCCTCGTTAGCGGGGAGTGGTGCTGCCTGCACGGCGCGACCGTCGGGGTGAGGGGGTCATGGAGGCATCATCGGCCCCGGGACTCCCCGCCTGAAGGGATGAGTTCCGGAACCTTTCCTTACAGGAGGCTCGTCCGGCCGCCAACGCTGGGGCCGGAAGCGGCGGGCGGGAGGGAAATCTCTTCCAACCCTGCGTCCCTCGCGGATGTCCAACTCCGCGCATGATCACCACTTCCATCGGGTACCGCACCCTGAACACGACCGACGCACCAGCCCCGGATGCTGACGCCGTCGATGCGGCCCTGGCCGCAAGCGGTGACGCGCACGCCTTTGAGCGGCTGTACCGGCGGCACGTAAACCGGATCCACACCCTCGTGCGACGGATGCTGGGGGAGGAAAACGACGACGTCACTCAGGAGATCCTGGTCCGAGCGTGGCAGAAGCTGCACACCTTTCGGGGCGAGTCGGCCTTCGGAACCTGGCTGCACCGGGTGGGGGTCAACGTCATCCTGAACCGGCGCTCGGAGCGGACCCGTTTTCGGCAGAGGTTTCTGGAGGAACCGGCGGCGGGGCTGGATGCGCCGGCTCGGAGCCCCAGTCCGGCGATGGGGCTCGATTTCGAGACCGCCATCGCGCGCCTGCCGGCCGGGGCGCGGAAGGTGTTCGTCCTCCATGACGTCGAAGGCTACCGTCACGAGGAGATCGCGGGATTGCTCGGCGTCACGACCGGCACTTCCAAGTCGCAATTGCACTACGCCCGCATGGCGCTGCGGCGCACCCTGGGATGACACGGATGACACATCCATCGACCGAACAGCTCTCTGACTACCTCGACGACGAGCTCGCCCCGCTCACGCAGGCGGAAGTGTCGACCCACCTCGAGGGTTGCGCCGAGTGCACCGCACTACTCGGCGAGCTGCGCCGCGTCATCAGCCGGGCCAATGCCCTCGATGATGCGCCACCGCGGGCGGATCTCTGGCCCGGCGTTGCCGCGGCCATCGGGGCAACGCCGGCCCGGCGGCGTCCGTCGCTCTCCTGGCCGCAACTGCTGGCGGCAGGCATTGCCCTGATGGTGATCTCCGGTGGCGCGGTGGCGGTGCTGTTGCGCGGGAATGGCGACGGCGCGAGTCGTGGCACGGTGGCTGAAGTGCCGGGTGCCTCGATTGTGGTCCCGGTCGCCACCACCGCGGCGGGACGCGGCTACGACGCCGCGATCCGGTCGCTCGAGGCGGAGCTCCAGGCGGGCCAGGGCCGGCTCGACAGCGCGACGGTCCGCGTCGTGACCCAGAAGCTCCAGTTGATTGATCGGGCCATCGCCGAGGCCGAGCGTGCGCTGGCGACGGACTCCGGCAGTACCTATCTCCACGGCCATCTGGCCCAGACCCGACTGCGCAAGCTCGACCTCTTACGCCACGCTGCGGCGCTGACCCGCGCCGTTAGCTGAGTCCCAAGGAGCCCCATGTTGCTTGCACTGCTTGCCACAGCCATGCTGCTGCAGGGCACCGATACCACGGTCTCGGTCCGCCCCGGCACTCGGCTTGAACTCTCCAGTTTCGAGGGCGGTATCTCGGTGACCACCTGGGATCGTGCCGCCGTGCGCATCGAGGCGGAGCACGATCGCGATACCAGGATAGATATCGACCAGAGTGACGGGACGTTGAGCCTGCACGGCAAGGCGCGTTATGGGCCCGCGGAGGTCACCTGGCGCCTGACGGTGCCGGCCGAGATGGCGCTCCAGCTTCGCACCCAGAGCGGCGACGTCCGGATCGCGGGCACCCGCGGCAGCGTGTCGGTGGAGACGGTGGAGGGCGGGATCGAGATCCATGGCGGACGGGGCTTCGTCTCGCTGCAATCGGTCGAAGGCAACCTGGTCCTTACCGATGCCGCGGGCCGCGTCAACCTCGCGACGGTGGACGGGACCATCACGGTGCGAGGCGCCAAGGGCGACCTGCGGGCCAGCGCGGTGGACGGGGCGATTCTCCTTGACGAAATCGAGTCACACAACGTCGAGGCCAGCACCGTGGACGGGGACATCCGACTGGACGGCACGATTCACGATGGCGGGGAGTACCACCTCTCGTCTCATGACGGCGACGTCACCGTGATCGCGCCCGCGATCAACGCGACGGTGAGCGTGTCCACCTATGATGGGGATTTCGAGTCCGACTTCCCCGTGACCGTCGGCGGGATAACCGCCGGCAAACGCATGACCTTCACCATGGGCACCGGGACCGCTCGGCTCGAGCTGGAGTCGTTCGACGGCACGGTCGCCCTGCGCCGCAGTGGTGCGCGCGGTGCACGCAGTTCCGACGCGCCCACAGCGCCCTCTCGTCCCTGACCCCTGGAGTGTGTCATGCGTCTCACCTCTCTCGTGCTCCTGGCTCTCCCCCTGGCCGTCGCCGCGCCGCTGGCGGCGCAGGACTTTCGCTGGCATGCCGCCCTGGCCAGTGGCAAGACGCTGGAGATCCGGGGCATCAGCGGCCGGATCCACGCGACCCGCACCAGTGGCACCGAGGCGGAGGTCACGGCGACCAAGCGGGCGGACCGGGGCGATCCGCGCGTGGTGGAGATCAAGATGGAGGAGGATGCCGACGGAGTGACGATCTGCGCGATGTATCCCTCGCGCCGGACGGCGCAGCCGCGCACCTGCGAGGAAGGCACCCGGGGCGACATGAAGGAGAATGACACCGAGGTCGCGTTCGAAGTGCGGGTGCCGGCCGGTGTGCGGTTCGTCGGGACCAACGTCAACGGTGATGTCGAGGGAGAGGATCTGCCAGGAGACGCCATCCTCAGCACCGTCAATGGCGACATTGCGGTCTCCGGCGCCGGGACCGCCAGGGCAACCACGGTCAACGGGTCGATCAAGGCGCGAATGGGCCGGGCCGACTGGACCGGGACCCTCCGGCTCACCACCGTCAATGGCGGAATCAAGGTCACCCTGCCGGCTGAGGCCGCGTTCACGGTCGAGGCGTCGACCGTCAACGGGTCGGTCGGCAGCGAGTTCCCCATCACGGTGCAGGGCCGGATGAAACCGAATGCGCTGCGGGGGACAGTCGGGGGCGGGGGCCGGGCGCTGGACCTCACGACGGTCAACGGCAGCATCGATCTGGTCAAGGGCAGTTGATCTAACGCAGCGGACACGCCACAGCCTCTTGCCCTCCTCCCCGGGCGCCTGCACAATGTGTGGGTACCCGGGGAGGCTCCCATTCCAGACGACCTGCTGATTGCACTCCGTGAGGCACTCGCGGGGCGATACGCCGTGCTCGAGGAGATCGGGCAGGGGGGGACCGCCACGGTCTTCCGCGCTCGCGAGGAGCCGACCGGGCGCATGGTTGCCATCAAGGTCATCGATCCGCACCTCGCGCGGATCCTCGGCAGTGAACGATTCCGGCGCGAAATCACCATTCTCTCCCAGCTCACCCACCCCGGCATTCTCCCGCTGCTTGCCGCAGGGGAGGAGCGCGATCTGCTCTACTTCGTGATGCCCTTCATCACGGGGGAGACACTGCGGCAGCGGATCGAGCGGGAGCGCCAGCTCCCGATGACGGACGCAGTCGACCTGATGCGCATCGTCCTGCTGGCGCTCGATGCGGCGCACCGTGCCAACATCGTCCATCGCGACATCAAGCCGGAAAACATTCTGCTGCAGGATGGCCGGCCCATCGTGGCCGACTTTGGTATCGCGCGGGCTATTGAGCGGGCCGGCGGCGACACCCTCTCCTCGACTGGCTTCGCGGTGGGGACGCCGACTTATATGAGCCCGGAGCAGGCGGCGGGAGAGCGCCAGATCGACGGGCGGAGCGACATCTACTCGGCGGCGTGCGTGCTCTATGAGCTGCTTGCGGGCGGACCGCCCTTCACCGGGCCCACGCCGAGGGCGTTGCAGGCCCGGCATATCCACGAGCGCCCGCCGTCACTCCGCATTGTCAGGCCTGACTTGCCGCCGGCGCTGGAGGCGGTGATCGAGAAGGCGCTGGCCAAGGCGCCGGCGGCGCGGTTCGGGACGGCCCAGGCGTTCGCGGATGCGCTGGCCCAAGCGATGGACCCGCGGAACACGACGCCGGTGGCGCCGCTGCGACGCCGCAAGTGGGCGCTGCGCGCGGCAGCGGTGGTGGTATTGGGGCTGCTGGGTGGGACGGGGTGGTGGGTGGTGGCGGGGCAGGGGGCGGGCGGATTGGATCCGAACCGGTATGTGGTGTTGCCGTTCAGGGAGCTCTCTGGTGGCGCCCCTCTCGTCATTTCCGGGGCGGAGTCAGCACAGCTTATCACGCATTCGCTCGGGGGCTATCCCGACTTCCACCTGGTCGACCCGCCGATCCTCGCTGAACGGCTGCAGGGAGGGGCTGCGCCGCAGACCATTAGCGATGCGCTGGCCATCGCACGGGATCTCGGAGCAGGGCACCTCATCTGGGGCGACATCCAACTGTTGGGCGACAGCCTGATAGTGCGCGCAGCCATTTACCCGGTGGGGCGGGGGACACAGGGGTCGTCAGAACACCGCCAGGTGACCTTTCCGAACCGGAGTATTCCGGCTGACGGTGCTGCCACGACGAGGGTGTTCGTCGAGTTTGCGAAAATGGCCTATGCGCTGGTCTTGCCATCGATCGGGTCTGGCCCGGAGCCGGACGAGATCGTCCTCACTACCTCGTTCTACGCGCTTCAGGCTGCATCGGCTGGGGACTCCGCACTCGCGCGGTGGGATCTTGCGACGGCCCGGAACAAGTATCGTGAGGCGCTGGGGTTCGATCCCTCGTATCCGCTCGTCAACCTCCGTCTGGGCCAGGTTGGGCAGCTCGCCGGCGATCCCACTTCCGAGTGGCGGCCACCCCTCGAGGTGGCGTTACGGGGCACCCGTCAGCTCGGCCCGAATCAGCGCAGTCTGGCGAAGGCGCTCTACGCCCTGGCTGATCGCCGCTACCCTGAGGCCTGTCAGGAATTCTCCAGCCTGATTGCACGCGACAGCCTGGATGTCCGGGCTTGGTTCGGGCTGGGGGATTGCCAAGGGCAGGACGATGCCGTGGTCCCGGACTCGCGGAGCCCTTCGCAATACCGCTTCCGGTCAAGCTCCGAAGGGGCGATCCGTGCCTATCGGCGGGCGCTCGAGATCGTTCCGCTGGCGCATGTGGCGTATGGTGGGTTCGCTATCGACCGACTGGCGAACAGGCTCTTTGCCGAGTCCAACCAGTTGCGGAAAGGATACTTGATCAGCGATTCCAGTCAGGCATTCGGCGCCTTTCCCGAACTCTTGAACGATACTTTGGCGACGATCTCGTTTCCGTTCGAGGAGATCCAAGACGGCGGGCGGATCCCGGTGACACGCGAAGCCGCGACGGAGCGCTCTCGCGCCATGCTTCTCCGAATCACGACAGGATGGACGACAGCCTATCCCACGAGTTCGCAGGCCCGTCGCGGGCAGGCACTGGCTCTTGAACTTGCCCGGCGATTGAATGCGCCGGGCGGCGGGGATCCCGGTGCCCTCGAAGTAGTGAATGCGATGCGCTCTGACGCCTCGGCAACAGGTGAGAGCTTGGTGCTCGGAGCCTGGGCGCTTCGACTGCTCATAAAGGCGAGCCGTTTCGGTGATGCGCGGAAGCTCGCCGATTCACTGCTGGAATTGCGGCCGGCGACTGACAGGGATGGCCAGATCCAGGCCATCATCGCCCTGATTGTCGGTCGTCAGTATCTCGCCGCCGACCTCGCTTCGCGATTCGGCGAGCAAGTACCACTTCATGACGATGAAGGGCGCGTCTTGCCTGCGACGAATGAGATGCAGTCCAGTTCGCAGCGGCTCCTGGTCTTTGCCTCCATTGGCTCCCCGCGTGACTCCATTCGTGCCATTCTTTCTCGAATCAACTTGATCGCGCAAGCACGTTACCAAGGAGACCTCCGCAGAAAGATCGTCGCGGCCGCGGTCTCAAGGGCGAGGTTCGTCGGTTTCCCCCTGTTAGGACCACTCCCGGCCCATTCGGGGATCGGCCGGGCCGAAACGGCGATCCTGGCCGGCAACCTGGCCCAAGCAAGGCAGGAGTTGAGGGATCTGTCGCGATTAAGGCGCGGCATGACGCCAGGGACGGTTTCGATGGATGCAGTTGGGTTGGAAGTCCGGCTTCGAATGCTCGCGGGGGATTCAACTGGTGCGAGGGAGGAGCTCAAGCAGACGCTCGCTAACCTGCCTTCCCAAGCCACGGACTTCCTCGAGGACCTCGCCCAGGCGGGGGCACTGACACGGATCCGTCAGACCCTCGCCGCTGACGTAGATCACGGGCCTTGGGTAAGTCGGTTCATCGCCGGACTGGATAGCCTGACCACTGGGGGGGACCGGAACTGATCAATAGTTGATTGTCTCCGAGTAGATAGGTGCTCTCGAAGCGCCGAGTCTCGCCCCTTCGGATGGAAGGTTGGGATCGGGACAATTGCAGACGCCCGCTCCCTCACAGGATCTGCGAGGCGATGGCGGGAAGTGGAGGCGGCGCTTACAAGGACCGAATGAACCGTCGCTGCTGATCACCATCAAACCCAGGAGAAAGAATGCGCCTCGCAATAGAGCTATTCGCGGCTAGCGTGATACTTGCTGGAGCCCCCCTCTCTGTACTTTCACTAGGCGATGTCGATTCCGGATACGGGGGTTTGGCCGACCCTGTCGTACCGACCTATGCCGCGTGCACAGCGCTTTTGGGGAGCGTCGGGCTCAAGGAGTCTGCACATTCGACGGTTCTGGTGGTGGAAGACGACCTAGAAATCCGGATCGAGATCGTGCCTTTCAAGGGATCTCACACGGGGGTCGTTGGAGATCTTGGTAAGGGTAAGATGATTGGCGTGCTCCGGAATCTCGGGAGTAAACCGTACGGCCCCTGGGCAGTGGGTGCTTCGGCCGCGAAGCCCACCTGCATCTTCTTCCTCTATTCCTCCACCGCGCATGACTGGAGGGGGTTCTACGTGGGCCCGACCAGGACGACGCCAGCACGGCAGGCATACGTCTGCAATGATGCACCGGCGAAAGAGGCCGCGCATTGGGAAACACCAGACGATTGCGGTCGCGCCAGCTCTCCAAGTCCGTCCGGTAAGGGAATCACCTCGCTCCTCGGGATCGATGTTGTCCGGGAATACTTCGAAGATCTGCCCAAGGGCCCCTGGGTCGCATGCGCCTCCAATGGGTGTTGCAGGATCGCGTGACTTGCACCATCGCTGCATCGAACCGCAGGTCGTCACTATCGCGCGCGATTCACTAAACGCAGTTGTGCGCCAGGCTCAATATGGTTTCATGCTCGCTCGACGAAGGAAGGGTATGGCATGTTCGGGCTAGGCCCTACTGAGCCCAGGATCCACTCCTCCACCCACCCGCGGCCCCAGACCGCGGGAGTACCACGCCGTGTCGTACCACACCCCGCGCTTGTAGCCCACCCCCGGGTAGATCCCCACCCGGGTGAACCCCAGCGATTCGTGCAGCGCCACGCTGCCGGGATTGGGCAGCAGAACCCCGGCGAGCGCATTGACGAACCCCTGCTCCGTGAGGCGCCGGAACAACTCCAGATAGAGCCCGCGCGCGATCCCGCGCCGCTGCTGCCCCGGGGCCACGTAGACCGATGTCTCGACCGTCCAGCGATAGGCCGATCGCTCACGATGCGGGCTCGCATAGGCGTAGCCCAAGATGGCGCTGCCGTCCTCCCACACCAGCCACGGCGTCCGCTGCAACACCCTCTCGATCCGGCGAACAAACTCCGCCGCGTCGGGCGGGATCTCCTCAAAGGTCGTTGCCGCGTCGAGCACCGCCGGTCGGTAGACCTCGGCGATTGCGGCAGCGTCGTCAGGCGTGGCAAGGCGGATCGTGGGCATGGGGGGCATCGTGTAGGGGATATCGGGTTCAGCCATCAGCCGTCAGCCGTCAGCAAATGGTGTCATCCTAAAAATCAACGGGGCGAAGAGCCTGTCGTGCGCGCAGCGAAGGAATCTCGCTGTTGTTCCTGTCATCCTGAGCGCAGCGAACGATCTGCTCTGGTCCGAAGCAGATCCTTCGGTCCTCCCTCGCTGCGCTCGGAGTCCCTCAGGATGACAGCCACTACATTCACCTGGCCCTTCCGCCCAACCGCCCCTCCCTCGCGCCGAGTCGCGGCCTCGCCGCTCCTAAGGCGCTTCGGCCGCCCTCAACCGCCCACGGCGGGCAGGGAGGCCCGCCGCTACCCGCCCACTCGCCCCCGCCAGAACAGGAACACCGGTACCCCTAACGCCAGTATCCCGCTCCCCAACAGCGCGTTGAACGGATTCGACAGCACCGAGCCCGCCATGACATAGAGCGACGCCGCGACGAACAGCACCGCCGGCCACGGCCACAGCGGCACCCGGAACGCTCCCGGCGGATCGACAACGCCCGTCGCCATGTCCCGTTTCCGCAGGATGAAGAGCGACACTACCGCCAACCCGAAGAAGATCCAGTCGCAGAAGACGACGTAGTCGAGCAGCGCCCCATAGGTGCCGGTGAGGAGCAGGAGCACGCCCCAGCCGCCCTGCGCCAGGATCGCCGTGCCCGGAGTACGGAACTTCGGGGTGAGCCGCGCAAATGCCGGGAAGAACAGCCCGTCCGCCGCCATGGTCTGATAGACCCTCGGCGAGACCATGATCACCAGGTTCAGGAACCCGAACGTCGACGCCGAAATGCCGAGCGCGATGAGCTTGGCGCCAGTCTCCCCCAGCACTGCGCGCATGGCATCCGCAGCGGGGGCCGTGCTGGCCGCGAGTCCCGCGGCACCCAGCGCGCGAAGGTAGGTGAGGTTGGCCAGCACGTAGACCAGCACCACGATCCCGACGCCCAGCAGCAACGCCCGCGGCAGATTCCGTTCCGCGTCGACCATTTCCTCGGAGATGAAATTGGTCTGTTGCCACCCGCCATAGGCAAAGAGCACAGGGACTAACGCGGCCGCCATCGCGAAGATGGGGTTGGTCGGCGCCGCCACCGGCTCCGCCGTCGGCACCGTGAGCCCCGTCGCGGTCAGTCCCGCCACGATCAGGAACCCCAGCGCCAGCAGCTTGAGCAGGGTGAAGATGTTGGTGGTGATGGCCCCCGGACGGATGCCGATGTAGTTGACGGCGGTGAGGAGGAGAATCGCTCCCGCCGCGAGTGGCAGCGCCCAGCGCGCATCGAGGCCGAGCAGCGGCAGGGTGTAGTTGGCGAAGGTGACCGCCACCGCCGCGATTGCGCCGGTCGCGATCACCAGGAGCAGTGACCAGGCATAGAGAAAGGCCGGCAGCGCGCCGAGAGCCTCACGGATGTAGACGTATCCGCCCCCCGCTTTCGGCCGTCGCTGACCCAATTCACCGAAACAGAACGCCCCAGCCACCGCGATGACGCCGCCGAGGACCCACGCGCTCAGCGTCAGGCCGGGGGTATGGACTCTGGCGGCAACGATGGCGGGATTGTTGAAGATGCCGGAACCGATGATGCCCCCGACCACGGCCATGGTCCCGGAGAAGAGACCGAGTGTCCTGCGATAGGTGATCGTCATGGGGAGAGAATACAGGCGGAGGCAGCCGTTGGCCATTGGCCTTCGGCCGTCATGGTACAGCATTCTCCTCCCAACAGCCCAATCGCCTACACCACTTCTTCCAGCACCATGGTCCCTTCCACTGCCGGCCGACGCAGCAGCCTTCGAACTCGAACCGCGACTTCGCGGGCGGAAAAGGGCTTGAGGACGTATTCGTCGGCCCCAGCTTCGATGGCGCGGACAATCATGTTCTCGTCGCCCAGCCCGGACAGGACCATGATGGGCAGATGGCGTAGCGCGGGATGCTCGCGAATTCCGCGGATGAGCCCGATCCCATCGAGTTCCGGCATTTCAATGTCGGTGATGAGCAGCGACGCTCCGCTGAGCGGCGCGGCGGCCAGCGCGGTGCGACCATTGGGAAAGGCCGAGACGCTGAAGCCATCGTGCCGGAGGTATCGCCCCACCAGGGTGATGATGCTTGGGTCATCCTCCGCCAGGAGTATCCGACGGCTCGGCGCGCTGGTGGCCACGGCTTCGCTCACGACGCGTGCCCGGCCGGAGGACTTGGCGATGTAGCAGAGCCGGTCCGCCTGGGCCAGGGCATCGTTGACGTCTCCCCCCGCTTCCAGGCCAGCCACCCCGGCGGAGTAGGTCAGCACCAGCGGTTCGGACTGGCCCTTGCGGAAATTGACGTCGCGCAGACTCTCGAGCGCCGACTGCAGCGCCACGCCGGCCTCCGCCGGGGTCTTGCGGGCGAACAGCGCGACGAAGTCCGAGCCGTCCCAGCGCGCGAGGCAGTCGGCCTGACTCAGCAGCACCGAGAGGCGCACCCCGGCCCGGCGCAGGATGCCGTCGGCATAGGTGCGACCCCAGGTCTCGCGGACCCAGAGGAAGTGATCGAAGTCGAGCACGGCGACGCTGATCGGTACATCAGTGGGGTGGCCGGCACGGAGTGCGGCGCAGGCTTCGAGGAATGCCGCACGGTTGGGGAGGCCGGTGAGCGGATCGCGACGGGCCTGGGCCTGCTGCTGATCGTACCGCTCCAGCCGGCGGGCAACGGCCTGGGCGAGCGCCGCCGAATCAACCGGCTTTTCGAAATAAGCGTCGGCGCCCAGTGCGGTACATTCGGCGCGGACCTGCGGTCCGATCCCGGCCGAGACGATGAACACCGGCAGGGTGCTGGTGCTGGGCTGCGATCGGAGCTGCTCCAGGAGCTGGCGCCCATCGCCATCGGGCAGCAGCAGGTCGAGCAGGACGAGGTCCCAGCCGCCGCCGGCGAGGTGGCTCTGCGCCGAGGCCAGGGTCGGGGCGACCGTCACCGCGTGGCCGGCTTCGCCGAGGACGGCGGCGAAGAGGCGTGCCAGGTTGGCGTCGTCCTCGATGACGAGGAGACGGCCCGCGCCAGGGCGGGGGTAGTGGGGGCGAGCGGCCGGTCCGTCCAGGGGAGAAGTCATCGTACCTGAGTATCGGCCGGGGCCCACGGGGGATGAGCCAGACGTTTCAACGCGGATTATGCTTGTCAGCCGACGATTCGTCTGATTATCATTGCCTTTGCCGAACAATCGTCGCCATGTACGGGGAGGTGCCTCCTGATCGACCCCATCGACCTCGCCATCCTCCGGCGGCTCCAGGCCAACGCCCGGATCGCCAACGCCGATATCGCCCGCCAGCTGGAGATGGCTCCGTCGGCGATTCTCGACCGCATTCGCAAGCTGGAGCAGCGCGGCGTCATCACCGGCTACCTCACCCGGATCGCTCCCGCCGCCGTCGGGCTGGGGCTCACCGCCTTTGTCTTTGTACGGTCGGAGGAGCGGGTGGGCACCGGTACCATCGGTGCGGCCCTCGCCCGGATTCCCGAGGTGCTCGAGGTGCATCATGTCGCCGGCGAAGACTGCTATCTCGTGAAAGTGCGGGTGGCCGATACCGAGGCGCTGAGCCGCCTGCTGCGGGACCGGTTTGGCCGGCTCAAGGGCGTCCGAAGCACTCGTACCACCGTGGTGCTGAGCACGACCAAGGAAAGCCCAGTGCTGCCGCTGCCAGCGGAACCGGAGGTGGCGCATGACGCCTGAGGCTGTGGCCCGCCACCGGAGCCGGATGATTCTCGCCTTTGCGACGATCTACCTGATCTGGGGCTCGACCTATCTCGCGATCATCTTCGCGATCCGCTCCATCCCGCCATTCCTGATGGCGGGCGCCCGGTTCCTGGTTGCGGGCGCCGGGCTGTACCTCTACGCCAGGCTGAAGGGCGGGACGAGACCGACCTGGGCCCAATGGGGTTGGGCCGCGCTGCTGGGTGCCCTCTTTTTCCTGATCGGGAACGGGCTCGTGGTGTACGTCGAGCAGTTCATGGCCTCCGGGCTGACCGCCCTGCTGATCGCGATGGTCTCGGTCTGGACGGCGCTGCTGGAGTGGATCCGCCCTGGCGGTACCCGGCCCACGAGCCTGGTCCTCGTCGGCATCCTCCTCGGATTTCTGGGAGTGGCGCTGCTGGTGATGCCGGGGCAGTTCGGGGGGGAACACATCAACCCGCTCGGTGCAGGGCTGATCATCTTTTCCAGCTTCGGGTGGGCGCTGGCGTCGGTCCTGAGCCGCACCGCCGATCTGCCGAGGAACATCGCGCAGGCCTCCGGGATGGAAATGCTCGCCGGGGGCGCCTGGCTTCTCCTGGCGAGTCTGCTCACCGGCGACTGGCGCCATTTCTCGCCGGCGACGCTGACGACGGAGTCGCTGCTCGCGTTCCTCTACCTCCTGGTCTTCGGCTCGCTGGTCGCCTTCACCTGCTTCGCCTGGCTCCTGACGGTGACAACGGCCAGCAAGGTCGCCACGGCCGGGTATGTGAACCCGATGGTGGCGGTGCTGCTCGGCTGGGCCATCCTCGGCGAGTCGCTGAGCACGCGCACGATTCTCGCCTCTTTGGTGATCGTGGCTTCCGTCGTCCTCATCATTAGGGGGAAGGCGGCCGCCGCCGCGGTGGGCACAGTGACCGCTACCGACCCGCCGCCGGCCCCGCCCGGCGACGCCGGCGAGTCGCCGGCACGTCACGCCGGTCCGGGCAGCGCCGCATGCGTTGACGTTGGGCAGGGGTCCCGCCTATAGTTGGCCATGCACCCGCTCCGCTGTCCCCTTCACACCACCGTCGCCAATTCGAATATGAATTGGGGAACCACCGGTCCCGAGGGGCGCGGCTAGCCTTGGATATTCATGCTTCCAGACGGCCTGCTCCCCTCCGGAGCGGGCCGTCTGGCTTTCAGGAGGTGCCAGACGATGACGATCTCCCTGACGGATCTTGCGAGGGACCGTCCGCCCGCCCCGGACGATACCGCGGGCGCCGCCGAACTCTCCACCCTGTTCGATCTGAGTCAGGTCCTTTCCGGTGCCAACGCGCTCGGACCGGGCCTGGCGCAGGCGCTCAGCATTCTGACCCGCTATCCGGGAGCCACCCGGAGCGCGGTCACCCTGATCGACGTGGAAACAAGCGAGCTCTACATCGAGGCTTCCACCGGGCTTACCCCGACGGGACAGTTGGTGCGTTACCAGCTGGGCGAGGGGGTGACCGGTCATGTGGTCCAGACCGGCGAGGCGATGATCGTCCCGGATGTGGGCGCCGAGCCGCGGTTTCTCCATCGCAGCGCCCGTCGCCCGACCGGAAGCGTCAGCTTCCTGTGCGTGCCGATCCTGCTGGATCACCGGCCGGTCGGTGCGTTGTCGATCGACCTGCCGTTCGAGGCGGGCCGGGACTTCGCCCACCTGTCGAAATATCTCCACGTCGTCACCTCGCTGATCGCGCTCGCGCTGCGCACCCAGCGGCCGATCGACGCTGAACGGCGCCACCTGCGCGAAGAGAACAGCGACCTCCGGGAAAAGCTGCGGGAGAAGTACGACTTCAGCCACCTGGTCGGCACCAGCAGCCCGATGCGGGAGATCTTCCGGCAGGTCGCCCAGGTCGCGCCGACGGTGACCAGCGTCCTCCTCCGGGGCGAATCGGGGACCGGCAAGGAGCTGATCGCCAGCGCCATCCACTACAACTCGATGCGCGCGGGGGGCCCGTTCATCAAGGTGAACTGCGCCGCCCTGCCGGAGACCTTGATGGAGTCGGAGCTGTTCGGCCACGAGCGGGGCGCCTTTACCGGGGCGCTGGCGCGAAAGAAGGGCAAGTTCGAGGTCGCCCACGGCGGGACGCTCTTCCTGGACGAGATCGGGGAGCTGTCGCTGTCGACCCAGGCCAGGCTGTTGCGGGCCCTGCAGGAGCGGGAGTTCGAACGGGTGGGTGGCAATGAGTCGGTGCGGGTGGATGTGCGAGTGATCGCCGCTACCAGCAAGGACCTGGAGCAGGCTATCCTGGGCCGCACCTTCCGGGATGACCTCTACTACCGGCTGAACGTCTATCCGATCTTCCTGCCGCCGCTCCGGGAGCGGAAGCCGGATATCCTGCTGCTCGCCGATCATTTCCTGGAGAAGTACGCCAAGGTCAGCGGCAAGCGGATTCGGCGGATCACGACGCCAGCCATCGACCTGATGATGCGGTATCACTGGCCCGGCAACGTGCGGGAACTGGAGAACATCATCGAACGGGCGGTGGTGGTCTGCGCCGGGGATGCCATTCATGGACGACACCTGCCACCGACGCTGCAGGCGCCCGACTCGACGGTCGAGGCGCCTGGTTCGCTGGTCCTCCTGGTCGCCCGGCTGGAGTGCGACCTGATCCAGGACGCGCTCAAGACCACGCGCGGCAACGTGCTCCGCGCGTCGCAGCTGCTCTCGACCACCGAACGGATCTTCCGCTACAAGCTGCGCAAGCACGGGGTGGATCCGCGACGCTTTTACTGACACTGCTGTCGCTGGCTCGGGGGTCGCGGACAGGATTGTCGTGAACTCTGACCCGTCCGGCATCACCGAGAGGTGACGCCGGGCACCCCTCCGGATTCCTTCCATCGCCCACTCTCTCCTCCACACCGCGACCGCCCCACCGCCGCTCCCTCGGTGATTGACCGCCGCTCTCGCCGCAGTCATCTTCTGCCCGGTCAGTCCCCTTCAGGAGTGGTACCCCATGCTTTCCCCCCGGATATTCGCGGTGCTCGCGGTGGTCGCCTTTGCCGCCGAGCCACCACCGGCGTTGCAGGTGCTGGCATCGAGTCCGAGTGGCGAAGGATCGGCCACCGCGCCGATCCAGGTGACATTCGACCGTCCGGTGGCCGGTTCGCTCGATCACAGCGTGGATCCGGCGGGGATCTTCCGCATCGTGCCGTCGGTGCCGGGCAAGGTGGAATGGCGCGACCCCGTCACGCTGCGCTTCCGGCCCGCGCGCCCGCTCACCGCAGGGAAGAGCTACACCATCACGATCGCGAACAGCTTCAGTGCGATGGACGGGAGCCGGCTGGCGTCGCCCTTCAGCTACAGCTTCAGCGTGAGCGGACCGACCCTGCTCGCCGGTCTGCCGGTGGGCGAGAACGAACAGCCCCGCTTTCTTCAGCCCGATGCGACGTTTGACCTGGTCTACAGCTCCGCGGTGGACCGGAGTGCGTACAAGACGCTGGCGTATCTCGAACTGGCGCCTTCGTGCGCCCGCAGCGGCCGGGTGGACCTCAAGGTTTCCGCGCAGCGCGAAATCAACGAGAACGATCCGTGGCAGTACAACCAGGCCGGTGGGTACGATCGGGATCGGGACACCGACAGTCTCCGCCGGGTGCTCACGCTCGTGCCGGAGAAGCCGCTGCCCCTCGACTGTGCCGGCGAGCTCTTCGCCCAGTCGGTGGTCGATGAAGAGAACACCCGGCCCTACGTGCGCTGGGCCTTCAATACGTATGGTCCATTCCGGTTCGACAGCGCGACCTGCAGCGGCGAGACCAACTGTCCCACCGGGGGGGTGCAACTCACCTTCTCGACACCAGTGAAGGGAGCCGAGATCCAGCGGCATCTCACGATCCTGCCGGCGGCGGCATTCACCGTCCCGGATACCACCGAAGAGTCCGACAGCTGGTACCTCGAGACCCAGCTCACGCCTCACACGGCGTATGCGGTGATCGCGGATACGGCCTTGCGCGACATCTTCGGACAACGGCTTCAGGGCAACAACGCCGGCGGGTTCCGGACGACGGGCTACGCGCCGCTGGTGGACCACGAGTATGGCCGGATGACCGTGGAACGCGCCGCCTTCAGGACGCTTGCGGTCAGGTATGTGAACGTGGATACGCTGGCGGTGACGATCGCCCCGGTCCCGGATGCGCTGATCCCCACGGCGCTGCAGTACAGCCGGTGGAATCAGGACGACAGCGCACTCACGCGGATCACCCGGGGCGGTGTGACCCGCAAGGTCGCGGTGCACGGGGCCCGCGACCGGGTCCGGATCTTTGGGGCGAAGCTGCCCCTCTACAATGCGCAGCGCGCCGGCAGCCCGCTGCTGCAGTTCGTCCGGGTGACGAGCCCGTCGCTCTCGGCGGAATGGCAGGCCAACCAGCCGTGGGCCATCGTGCAGGTGACCGATCTGGCGGTGCACGGGAAGATCGGCCTGAGCGAGGGTGTAGTGTGGGTGACGGGCGTCAGCGACGGGAAGCCGCGCGCCGGCGCGCTGGTGACGCTCTACGACATGGACGGTCAGGTCCGCGCCAGCGCAAAGACCGATGGTCAGGGGCTGGCCTCGCTCACCGGTTTCCGGCCCGACACCAGCGAGGAGTACTCCCACAACGGGCTCGAGGGATATCTCGTCGCCGCCCTCGGCAATGATCGCGCACTCACCAGCATCAGCCAGTACGACGCCGACCTGAGTCCCTGGCGCTTCAGCGTGCGGGCGGCGTATGGCACCGAGCGGTTTCCGCTCGCGGCGGCGGTCTTCACCGAGCGCGGCATCTACCGTCCCGGCGAGCCGCTCTACGCCAAGGCGATCGTCCGGAGCGGGACCCTGGGCAGCCTGACGGTGCCGGCCCGCGGGGACAGCCTCAAGTGGATCTTCGCCGGTCGCGATGGTGGCACCCTGAAGGAAACCACCGTCGCCCTCTCCAGCTTCGGGACCTCGGATCAGCGCCTGACGCTGCCGGCCGATCTGCCGTTAGGCAGCTACGATGTCCGGCTGCAGCAGCGCCGCAACTCGGCCTGGCTCGACATCGCCCAGACGTCGTACCGCGTGGCGGAGTACCGGCCGCCGGAGTTCCTGGTCGAGGCCACGGCCGACAGCGGGGCCCGATTCCCCGGCGATTCCATCCGGGCCCGGATCGAGGCGCGCTACCTCTTCGGCGCCCCGATGGCGCGCGCCGAAGTGACCTGGGTCGCCCGGCAGACCAGCATGGACTTCTGGTCGCTCGAGATCCCCGGCACCGACGGCTTCTACCTCGGCGAGAACGGCTGGTGGTGGGAGGAGGAGCGGGGTGGCAACGAGACCCAGATTCTCGCGCAGGGCACCGACACGCTGGATGCGCAGGGGTGGACCACCCTTCGGGCCGCCCTCGTGGCACCGGTCAAGGGTCGGCCGGCCCGAGCGACGATCGAGGCGGGAGTGACCGACGTGAATCGACAGACCTCGGGAGCATCCGCGTCGGTGATCGTCCATCCTGCTTCCTTCTATATAGGCGCCAGGCCGCAGGGGGAGTCGTACTTCTGGACCGCGGGCACGGCGGCATCCGTCGGGGTCATCGCGGTGCGGCCCGATGGCGGACGGGTGACGGGCGTCAAGGTGCGCGGCACCATTGTGCGCAAAGAGTGGCACCGGGTGCACCGCTCGCGCGGCGGCTACAGCGAGGTCTATGGCGAATGGGTCTCCGACACGCTGGCGCACTGTGACGTCGTGAGCGCCGCCACCCCTGCCGATTGCCGTTTCACGCCGCCATCGGGTGGAACGTACGAACTGACCTTCACCGCGACCGACGAATCGAAGCGCCCGGTCAGCACCAGTCTGAGTCGCTGGGCAACGGGGAGCGACTGGGTGCCGTGGAACGACGAGAGCCAGTTCAAGATGGATCTCATTCCGGACCGCAGCCGCTACAGCGTGGGCGACACCGCGACGGTGCTGGTCGCGTCCCCGTTCACCGATGCCGAGGCATGGATCACCGTCGAACGCGAGGGATTGATCGAACAGCGCCGGATGAAGGTGACCTCCGGTTCCGCGACGCTCAAGTTTCCGGTGAAGGAATCGTGGGCGCCCAATGTCTTTGTGTCGGTGATGGTGACGCGGGGACGCAGCGCGCCTCCCGGCGCCCTCGACGATCCCGGTCGCCCGACCATCCGCGTAGGGTACACCGAGCTGCGCGTGACGCCGGAGGTGAAGCGACTTACGGTGACGGTGAATCCGCTGCTCCGGGAGTACCGCCCCGGGGATACGGCGACTGTCCGGGTCTCGCTCACGGATGTGGCCGGCCGGGCCCAGCGCGGTGAGGTCACGTTGTGGGCGGTGGACGAAGGCGTGCTGGCCCTCACCGGCTATCAGACGCCCGATCCGATCGATCTGCTCTACGCCCCGCGCGGACTGGGCCTCCGGCTCGCCAGCAACCTGACGACGGTGGCGCCGCAGGTGCCGGAGGGGGAGAAAGGGGGACGCGCCCCCGGCGGCGGTGGCGGCACCGGTGAGAGCGACATCCTTCGCTCCCGCTTCAAGACGACCGCCTTCTTCCTCGGCAGCGTAGTCACCGATTCCAGCGGCGTGGCGACCGCCCGGGCAAAGTTGCCTGACAATCTCACGACCTTCCGTATCATGGCTGTGGCGGTGACGGCGAATGACCGCTACGGCAAGGGTCAGTCGCCGATGCTGGTGACGCGACCGCTCGTGGCGCGGCCCGCGCTGCCGCGCTTCCTGCGTGAGGGTGACACCTTCCGCGCCGGTGTCGTGGTCAACCAGCGTGCGGGCGGCACACCCGAGGTGCAGGTGCGGGCCGAAGCGACCGGCACGGACCTGACCAGTACCGCATCACAAAAGGCGACCCTCGAAGCGGGTCGTGGTCGCGAGGTGCGGTTCGACTTCCGTCAGCCGGGCAGCGGTCCGCTCGGACAGGCTGACAGCGCCACCTTCCGCTTTCGCGTCAGCGGCGCGGGTGACGCCGACGCGGTGCAGTCGCGGCTCGCGATCAAGCCGGCCTTCCGGCCACGCGCGTGGACCGTCTCCGGTGTGCTCACCGACACGGCGACCGCGGAGATGCTGCTGCCGGAGGGACTCGATCCGGAGCGTTCGCGACTGGTGCTCACCTCGGGCAGCTCGCCGCTGAGCTTCATCAAGGGGCTGACCTGGCAGCTGAGAGTCTATCCGTACTACTGCACGGAGCAGGCGTCGAGTGCGGTGTTGCCGATCCTCGCGCTCTATCAGGCGCAGAAAAGCCTCAAAGGTGTGACGCTGCTGCCCGGCAACCCGAAGCGGGAGATCGAGACGGCGGTTGGGCTGTTGACCCGCCGGCAGCGGCCGGATGGTGGTATCGGCTACTGGGACAGTCAGGACTGGACCACCCCCTGGCTGTCGGCCTTCGCCGGCCAGGCGCTGCTGGAGGCAAAAGCCGCCGGCATCGTGGTGAATGATTCCGTGCTGGCGCATCTGGCCAACTACCTGCGGACCCAGCTCAAGGATCCGGCGCCGGTCCGCGCCCCGGTGGCGAGCTGGTACGAAAGCGTGGAAGGCCGACTGGCGGATCAGGTTGCCGCCGCCGATTTCCTCAGCCGCTATGGCAAGCCGGAGATCGCGGCGGAAAACGAGCTGCTGCGCAACGCGGCGCAGCTCGCGTGGGAAGACCGGGTGCGGCTGGCCGAAGTGCTGGCACGGCGGAAGGCGTTCCGCTCGGCGCGGACGCTGCTGCAGCCGGCATGGAAGTCGGTCAAGGTGGAGGGTCGGCGGGCGACGGTGCCGGAGGTGGCGTTGCGCCGGACCCACTACTTCGAGTCACGGGTGCGGCCGGTCGCGCGCCTCCTCAGCGCCACGCTCGCGGTGGATTCCGCGAATCCGCTGATCGGTCCGCTGGTGGAAACCCTGGTGCAGCAGGGCCGGGCTGGCGTCCTCTCGCCGTGGAACACGCAGGACTACGCCGCGGCGGTGACCGCACTCACCAGTTTCGACCGGCGGATGCGCGCCGGCGCGGCCCGGAGCTTCACGGTGCAGAGTGGAGGACGGACGCTGTTCACCATGATGGGGACCCCGGCCCTCACCGCGCGCCTGACGGTGCGGGATTCGAGTGTCCCGCTTACCGGATTGCTGGCCAAGTCGGGCGACGGGCAGGCGGCGTTGCGGCTCTCGCTGGCGGCTGACGGCACCGGCGGCCCGATCTACTACTACCTCACGGTGAACGAGGTACCGAAGCAGCGGCCGGTCAATCCCGAAGACCAGGGTATTCGTCTCGAGCGCTGGTATGAGCGGTACGACAAGGACTCGCCAATCGTGAGCGTCGTGGAAGGCCAGCTGGTTCGGGTGCGCCTTCGGGTGACGGTGCCGGCGGACCGGGAATTCGTGGTGATCGACGATGCGCTGCCCGCTGGCCTCGAAGCGGTGGACCTGAGCCTGCGTACCGCGAGCCTCGTTCCCGGGCCGGGCCGCGATCAGGTGCAGAATTTCCTCACGCCGGAGCAGGCGGAGGGGGAGTCGGAGGAGCCGAGTGGGAGCGACGATCGCTGGTTCTATGGCCGCTGGGACAGCGGCTGGTGGACACCGTTCGATCACAAGGAGATCCGGGACGATCGCGTGGTCTACTCGGCCACGGTGCTCTGGCAGGGGACATACACGATGACCTACATCGCCCGCGCGACGACACCGGGCGTGTTTGTGCGCCCGCCCGCGCATGCGGAGGAGATGTACAACCCGGCGGTGTACGGACGGAGTGATGGCGGGGTGTTCACAGTGGAGGGGAAGTAGCTGGCAGCCATGAAACGATTCCTTCGCCGGCTCGTGATCACCGCGGCAACGCTCGCGGCAATGGCAGCGGCCTGGATCGGGTGGCCGTTACCCGACGCTCTACTCGCTCCAGCGCGTACCGAGAGTCTGGCGCTCACCGACCGCCATGGAGTGTTGCTTCGAAGTACCCGCGCCGGGGATGGCAGCCTGACCCAATGGGTGCCACTCGCGGCACTCGATCCCGATCTTCCCCGCGCCTTTGTCGCGGTGGAGGACCGTCGATTCTACCAGCATCACGGCATCGATCTGCGCGCGGTGGCGCGCGCCGCGCGGGACAACCTCAGCGCCCGCCGAGTCGTCTCCGGCGCGTCGACGATCACGATGCAGCTCGCCCGACTGCTTCGCCCCATGGGACGGGGCTGGAGTGACAAGCTGGTCCAATCGCTTTGGGCGCTTCGGCTCGACGCCCATCTCTCCAAGTCCGTCATCCTCGAGCAGTATCTCAACCGGGTCCCGCTGGGACAGGGCGCCGTCGGCGTCGCGCCGGCGATGCGGCTCTACTTCGGCGCGTCGGCTGGACAGGCCAGCCTCGGCCAGGCGGCGATGCTTGCCGCCCTGGCCCGCGCACCCTCGAGTCAGAATCCGCTGGTGGATCCGGCAACGGCCCGTGTGCGGCGGCTGGTCGGGCTCGCGGCGCTTCAGGCCCAGGGCTACGCCAGCGAGGACGAGGTGGTGCGGGCCAGTCTCGAACCGGTCGTCTCGGCCGGTGCAGGTCGGCCCTTCCTTGCGCCCCACTTCACCAGTCACCTGCTTCAGGAAGCGGAGCAGGGCGGTCGTCGGCTCAGCGGGAGCTGGCGCACCACGCTGGATCTCGCTCTGCAGACCGAGCTGGAAAGTGAGGTCCGGCAGACGGTCGCCCAGCTTGCGACTCGCGGCGGGCGGCAGGCGGCGGTCGTGGTCCTCGACAACCACTCGGGAGAGATTCTGGCCTGGGTCGGCTCGCCCGATTTCTGGGCCGACACTGCTGGGCAGGTGGACATGGTCATCAGCGCGCGCCAGCCCGGCTCCGCGCTCAAGCCATTTCTGTATGCCATGGGCTTCGATCGCGGCATCACGGCGGCGACGGTGCTTGCCGATGTTGCGAAGACCTATCAGACGGCCGGTGGGCCCTATCATCCGCGCAACTATGATCGGGAATTTCATGGTCCGGTGCGGGCTCGTGAGGCGCTGGCCAGCAGCTACAATGTGCCCGCGGTCGAGCTGGCCGATCGCATCGGCTACGCCTCGCTGCTCCATGGGCTGCTGCAGGCGGGCTTTGCGTCGCTCTCGCGACCACCGGAGTTCTACGGGCTGGGCCTCGCGCTCGGCAATGGCGATGTGACGCTGCTCGAGCTGGCGAATGGCTATCGTGCCCTGGCGCACGGCGGCGAATGGAGCATGACCCAGTCGCTGACGGATGAACCGGGCGCCGCCGCGACCCGCCGTGTCGTATCACCACGCGCTGCCGCGCTGGTGCTGGATGTGCTCGCCGATCCCGTCGCCCGGGTGCCCGGATTCGGCATCAGCACGCCCTTCGACTGGCCCTTTCGGGCCGCGGCCAAGACTGGCACGAGTCGTCATTTCACCGACAACTGGGCGGCGGCCACCACCGCCAACTTCACCGTCGCAGTCTGGGTAGGGAATTTCTCCGGCCAGCCCATGGAAGGTGTCAGCGGCATCACCGGCGCCGGACCGCTGCTGCACCGCGCGGTGCTGCTGACGGCCAACCGCTATCCGCCCGGGGACCTTGCTCGACCCGCGGATCTCGGGCTGGTGCCGGTCACGGTCTGTCGGGTCTCCGGAATGCGCGCCACCGGTGAGTGCCCCGGTGTGACCGAATATTTCGTTCCCGGGACCGAACCCTCGGCCCGCTGTCACTGGCATACCGGGGGCGAGCTGCACCTGCCCGTGGAATTTGCCGACTGGGCCGCCAGCAGTGACGGGCTTGCGAGCCTCGCACAGGCGACTGCACGCAGCATCCGGCCGCGACGGTATGACTCTGCCTCCGTCGCGTTGTCCCACTCGGACCCCTCGCTCGGCGCACCGCGCCTGACGATTGTCTCGCCCGTCGACGGTGACCGGTACCTGATTCCTCCGGGTGTCGCCGCACGCTACGCGACGATCGCGCTCCGGGCCGCCGGAGGCGCCGCAGGCCAGACCGTGCACTGGTACATTGACGACCGACCGACGTCAGCCACACGCTGGCCGCTTGTGCCGGGGAATCACCGGGTCCGTGCCGTTGCTGGACCGCAGCGAGCCGAGGTGGAGATCGTGGTCGAGTAATACCGTTGACCGGAAAGACAGCACCGGAAGGTCACGGCGTGCGGGCCGTCGTCGTCGCTCGCTGACTTCCCCTGGTCCTATCCCTCTTCCTTGAGTTCTCCATGACCCTGCCCACTCGACCGCTCGGCACCACTGGACTGGAGATTACGACCGTCGGCTTCGGCGCCTGGGCGGCGGGCGGAGGCGGGTGGTCGTATGGCTGGGGGCCACAGGATGACGCCGACTCCCTAGCGGCCATGCGCCGCGCGCTTGAGCTCGGGGTCAACTGGATCGACACCGCCGCCGTCTACGGCCACGGTCATTCCGAAGAGGTGGTGGGCGCCCTGCTCCGGGAACTCGGGGCTGCGCGCCGCCCCTATGTCTTCACCAAATGCGGTCTCATCTGGGACCCCGCCAATCGTCAGGCCGCCGAGGAGCTCAGCCTCCGCCCCGCCTCAATCCGCCGGGAGTGCGAAGCGAGCCTCCGTCGCCTCGGCGTCGAGCGCATCGATCTCTATCAGTTTCACTGGCCGGACCAGACCGGAACACCGGTGGAGGATTCCTGGGGCGAGATGCGGCGACTGGTCGAGGAAGGAAAGGTGCGCTTCGGTGCGGTCTCGAATTTTGATGTGGCCCTGCTCGAGCGCTGCGAGCCGTTGATGCATGTCGCTTCGCTGCAGCCACCGTTCTCCCTGCTGCGGCGGGATGCCGGTGCCGACCTGCTGCCCTGGTGTGCCCATCACGGCACGGGAGTGATCGGCTACAGCCCGATGGTGAACGGCCTCCTGACCGAGAGCTTTTCGCGCGAGCGCGTCGAGCGCATGGCGTCGGACGACTGGCGGACGCGTGGCGGCGAATTCCAGGAGCCGAACCTGACCCGCAATCTGGCCTTCCGGGATGCCCTGCGTCCCATCGCCGCTCGCCATGCCGCCACTGTGTCCGCCGTGGCGATCGCATGGACGCTCGCCTGGCCTGGCATGACCGGCGCCATCGTTGGCGCGCGGAGCGCGGCCCAGGTCGACGGCTGGATCGGTGGCGCAGGGCTGACCCTCACTGCGACGGACCTCAACGAGATCGCCGGCGCGCTGCAGACCACGAAGGCGGGGAAGGGACCGGTGCGGTCATCATGAGCGCCCGTTCCCCTCTCCCACCCACGCAGTGGATGGGAATCCTGGTGTTGCTGTGTGTGGCAACGCTGCCGGGCGGCCTCGCCGGTCAGCAGCCGGTGCCTTCGCTCGACTCGCTTGCAGCCCGGTTCGCCGCGATTCCCGCCGTGAGCGGCTATGAACAGTCGCTGGTCGACACGCTGCTCGCGCTCCTTCCCGGCAGTGCGCGGGACCGGGCCGGTGATGTGGTGCTCACCCTCGGTGAAGGAGAACCGCGCACGCTGATCGCCTGTCCACTGGATGAGCCGGGATTTCTGGTGGGCGCGATTCGCGCCGACGGATACCTCACCCTGCGCCGGGCGGGTGCGGCGGGCCCGCTCGGCGACCAACAGCTCGAGGGACAGCGCGTCACCATCACTGGGCGGAAAGGCCCGGTACCGGGTGTGGTGGGAGTGCGCTCGATACATCTCACCCGGGGACGGACCATTACCGAGTCCCCCTTCACGGTAGACGAGGCGTTCGTGGATGTCGGTGCATCGACCGGCGCGGAGGCCGCCGGACTCGGGATCGAGCTGCTTTCGGTGGTGACGCGGGCGCGCGCGCCGCTGCGCTACGGCGATTCTCTGCTCGCCACTCCGGTGGCCGGGAGGCGGGCCGCCTGCGCCGCACTGCTCCGGGCGGGGCGACAGGCGCATCCCGCGCGGGGCCGGGTCGTGATCGCGTTTCTGGTGGAGCAGAACCTTACCCGGCGCGGGTTGTCGACTATCGCCCGGACGCTCGGACCATTTACCGATGCCATCCTGCTCGATGCGCAGCGGGACAGCACGGCGCCTGGTCGCCTCGCCTCACTCGACCCGGCGAACCTGCCCATGCTGGACCTCTGGGGCCTGCCCGTGCGCTATGGCGGTACCCAGGTGGAGACGGTATCGCTGACTGCGGCGGCGCGCATGGAGCGCGCCCTGGTCATCCGGATCGGAGGGGGCGAATGAGCCGCACCATCTGCCGGTGTCCCCTCTGGCTCGCGGCGTTGCTGACCCCCGCGCTGCTGCAGGCCCAGCGACCGGCCACGATCGCGGAGGCGCAGCGCGTCCTCGAACCGCTGGTCGAATCCTATGGCGTGTCGCGCCGGGAGGGACCAGTGCGGGAGGAGGTGCTTCGGCAGTTGCCGGCGTGGGCTCGGCCGGTCGTCGATACCGCCGGCAACCTGTGGGTGCGGGCGGGCAGCGGCGATCCGCTAGTGATATTTGTCGCCCACATGGATGAAATCGGCTTCCGGGTCACCGGGATCCGGGACGACGGCCAGCTCCTGCTCGCGGCCGAGGGCGGATTCTTCGCGTCGCTGTTCGAGGCGGAACCGGCGCTGGTCCACACCGGTCATGGCATGGTGCCGGGCGTGCTCACCCCCCGTGACTCCGGCGCCACCCGTCGTGCGCCGGGAGAATTGCGGGTTGATGTCGGCAGCGGCTCACGCGCGGCAACCGAGGCGCTCGGCATCGCGCCCGGCGCCACGGTCACGATGCCGAAGGAGTTCGTCCGCCTTGCGGGCACCCGAGCGACCGGCAGATCGTTCGATGATCGGGTGGGGTGCGCCGCGCTGCTGCTGGCCCTCCGCCGCATTGATCCGTTAAAGCTCCGTCATGCTGTCGCGTTCGTCTGGAGTGTGCGGGAGGAAATCGGGCTGGAAGGGGCGAGTGTCGCGGCGGACGCGCTGGGGCTCAGCGCGGGCCGGGTGCACGCCATCGACACCTTCGTGTCTTCCGATGCACCGCTCGATCCCGGAAACTATGCCCACGCCGCACTGGGACAGGGGCCCGTCATCCGGGCCTACGACAACAGCTACGCGGCACCGCCGGCGCTGGTGGATTCGCTCCGCGCGCTCGCCACGACGGCCCGGGTGCCGCTCCAGTATGGCACGACGAGCGGCGGGAACGACGGATCGGAGTTCGCCGCCTGGGGCGTGCCCAACGTGGCGATTGGCTGGCCGCTCCGATACGCCCATTCACCGGCCGAAACGATCGACCTCCGCGATGTGGTCCATCTCGCGGAGGTCGTACTGCTGATCGTCGAACGGTGGTAGCGGAGATTACTGGACGGTGAAGTCCTTCACCCCCGCCGGGGCGCCGTTCAGGGTGATCTCGACCCGATAGGTGCCCTTGGGCCACGCGGTGGCCTTCGTGATATGGAATTCGGTGGCGACCGGTCCGGTCGGAGAAATCGTCTGGCTGGACTCGTTGACGGGGATCACCTTCCCGACGGCGTCGACGAAACTCCACTTCGCGCCCACGGTGGCGGCGGTGCCAGTGCCCACGGTGCGCACCGAGGCGTAGATCGTATCCCGCGGACTAAAGGTGGTCATCGCGGCGGCCACGTTCTGACTCGCATCAATCGTCTTCCCGAGATCAATCGAGGCGACGGAGAACGCGACCGGCGCCGGCGCGGCGGCGGGCGGTGCCTCCGGTGGTGCGGGTGCTGCCTTCTTGCCGCAGGCGGACGCGAGGATCAGCGCGGCGACAGTGCTGCGACGGATGAAGCGGTAGGCGGTTGAGTACATGGTTCGAATCCTCCGGGCTCAGGCATCGGGGATGGTGATAACCTGGCCGGGAAAGATCAGGTCGGGATTCTTGATGGTCGCGGCGTTGGCCTCATGAATCCTGCGCCAGAGCTTGGCGTCGCCGTAGAAATGCTTGGCGATCTTCGAGAGGCTGTCGCCCTTGGCGATCGTGTAGGTTCGGCCCGCCTTGGCGTCGGCGGAGGAGGAACTGCCGCCGCTCACATCGGAGAAATCGGGATTGTCCGTTGGCATGGTCATGCGCTCCCGGCCGGCGGCCGCCGGCCGCACAGGGTGTCGGTTTCCCGGCGGAACGGCCTGTCCCGCAGGAGGGCAAGAGTCTATCGGATGTGACTGGATGGGGCAACACCGATTCGACCTTGCGCCTCGAGACGCATATTGCATATTTATGACTTATGCCGACTCTCGCCCTCGCCTTCTCCGGCGGACTCGATACCTCCCTGTGCGTGCCTTTTCTCGCCGAGCGGGGCTGGACCGTCCACACCGTCTACGTGAATACCGGCGGGTCTACACCCGCCGAGCTCGAGCTGATCGCCCGGCAGGCGGCGGCGGTCGGGTCGGCCCAGCACCACACCGTCGATGCGCGTCAGGCGGTGTTCGATCGCTTCGTCCGCTTCCTCATCCACGGCAACGTGCTGCGCGGGCAGGTGTATCCCCTCTCGGTTGCGGCGGAGCGCACCCAGCAGGCCCTGTCCGTCATCGACGTGGCGCGGCAGATCGGGGCGACGGCCGTCGCCCATGGCTCTACCGGCGCGGGCAACGACCAGGTGCGGTTCGATATCGCCTTTCGGGTGCTCGCACCGGAACTCGAGGTGATCACGCCCATCCGGGACGAAGGTATTCAGCGCGAGTGGGCCATCACCTATCTGGAACAGCGCTCGTTGCCGGTCCCGCCCAAGGCTGGCGCCTATTCCATTAATCGCGGCCTGTGGGGCACCACGTGGGGTGGAGGCTGGACCCACGACACCTGGGCCGGACCGCCCGCGGAGCTGCTGCATCCGCCGACGGACGCACCGGCCCCGAAAGAGCTCGTGATCGGATGGGAACAAGGTGTGCCGGTTCAGCTCGACGGCGCCGTCGCGCAGGGCCCCGAACTCATCCGCCTTTTGGGTGACCGTGCCGAGCAATATGGCATTGGTCGGGGCATTCACGTCGGAGAAACGGCGCTCGGCATCAAGGGCCGGATCGGGTTCGAGGCGGGAGCGGCGCTGATGCTGATTGCGGCGCATCGCGAGTTGGAGAAGCTGGTGCTGACCAAGTGGCAGGCTTTTTGGAAGGACCAGCTCGCCACGTTTTACGGCGACCGGCTGCACGAGGGGCATTACTTCGATCCGGCCCTGCGGGACATCGAGGCGCTGTTGACCAGCAGCCAGCAGCGGGTGAGCGGTGAGACCAGAATTCTGCTGGCCTCCGGTCGTTTCCATGTGGTCGGCACCCGCAGCCCGTTTTCAATGATGGATCGCAGTGTCGCCACGTACGGCGAGGAAAATCGGCTGTGGAGCGGGGCAGAGGCGCGGGCATTCAGCCGGGTATCGGCGGTGCCGGAGCTGCTGGCGAACAAAGTTGCTGGCGGAAAGCCGTAGAGAGTGAGGAGTCAGGAGTGAGGAGGAAAAGCGTTTTTCCTCCTCACTCCTGACCCCGCACTTCCCAACTTGAGTCAGGGGAGGTGTCATGGTCAAGACCACCCGCATCCGTCTCGATCGCATCTCCTCGAGCACCCGGAATGCGCAACTGCCCAGTGAAGTCATTGTGGGCGACGAGATCATCGCCGCCGAAGGCTTTGTGCTCGCCGTGCGCATCCTGCATGACAAGTTGAGCTACAATACCGTCGAGGACCGCACCGGGCGCATGGTCGCGCTCCGCGCGGGTGATGTGCTCGCCGGCACCCTCGGTCACCGCCGCGCCCTCCGGGGCTATGCGGGCGTGGTGCCAAGTGCCATCAGCGTCGGCGACACCATCGAGGTGCTGAACCTCGGCGGCATTCTTGGCAAGTGCACATCGGCGACACCAGAAAACGGTGCGCCGTTCGCGGCCGAAGTGCTCGGCGCCATCCTCGCCTTTCCCGAGCTGGGTGACCGCGTCGGCCGACCGGCCCACATCCGCGATCAGGCCGTGCCGGTGGCCGAGCGCCTGGAGCAGCAGATTCCGGTAGTCTATGTGGCGGGGACCTGCATGAACGCCGGCAAGACGGTCGCGGCGACGGAACTCGTGCGGGGACTGACCCGCTCGGGGCTGCGCGTCGCGGCGTCCAAGCTGACCGGTGTATCGCTCATGCGTGATGCCCTCTCCATGCTCGATGCCGGTGCCGTGGCCGCGCTGACGTTCAATGACATCGGCATCGCCACGACGCGCCCCGGCCTGACCGTCACGGCCGCCAAGGGCATCTTCAACCGGCTGGCCGCGTCCAGGCCGGACGTGATTCTCGCGGAGCTGGGCGACGGCATTCTGGGCGAGTATGGCGTCCAGGATATCCTCAAGGATGTGGAATTGACCGGGGTGGGGGCGGCCTATGTCATGGCGGCACCCGATCCGGTCGGGTGCTGGGGCGCGGTCACGCTGATGCGGGACCTGTTCCAGTTGCCGGTCACGGTGCTCACCGGTCCCGCCACCGACAACGAGGTCGGTCGCGACTACATCCGGAAGGAACTGGGTCTCGCCTCCCACAATGCACTCCGTGATGCCGATGGCCTGGTCGCCGTTGTGCGGGCCGCCCTGGACCAGCATGTCGCCGCGGCCGACAGTCGTCAGCTCGTCGCGGCGGCGCGCTGACCACCGAATCCCGAATGCTCCCCGTGGACACTGGATGACTCTGCGCGTCGCCGTCATTGGCGCGGCCGGCTACGCCGGTGGCGAGCTGCTCCGCCTCCTGCTCCTGCATCCCGAAGTCTCGGGACTGGTGGCGACCAGTCGGAGCAAGGCGGGTGTGCCGATCGGCGAGGTCCATCCGGCGCTCGCGCTGCTCACCGATGTACGGTTTTCCGGGGCCACGCCAGCGGAGGCGGCCCAGGAGGCGGATGTGGTATTCCTTGCGCTGGAGCATGGCGAGTCAGGCAAGGTGGCGGGCGAAGTCCTGGCGGCCAGTCCCCGGCTGGTGCTCGATCTTGCGGCCGACTTCCGGATCAGCGATCTCGAGCTGTACAGTCGGTATTACGGTGCCCATCCGTCGCCGGAGGTGGTACCGCAGTTCACGTATGCGCTGGCCGATGTGCTGGGCACCAGTCTGCTTGGCAGGACGGCGCTCGCCGTGCCGGGCTGCTTCGCGACGGCGGCGCAACTCGCCCTGTGGCCGCTGTCGCAGGCCGACCTCAATGTCATACCGGTCCTGTTCGCCGTCACCGGTTCGAGTGGCAGCGGCGTGCACCCCAAGCCGACGACGCACCATCCCGCGCGGGCGAATAACTTCTTTGCCTACTCCGTGCTGGGCCACCGGCACGAGGCGGAGATCCTGCAGCGCTGGCGCGGCTGGACCGGCCGACGGGACGCACGCGCGCGACTGATGACGCACTCCGGTCCATTCGTGCGCGGCATTCACCTGACGATGCACGTCGAGCTTGGGCTTCCTGCCGCGATCCACCCCGACCTCGGCAGCAGTTTTCGGAAGGCGTATGAGAACCGCCCCTTTGTGCGGATCGTCGATCAGCCCCCCGAGCTCACGCACGTCGTCGGCACCAACTACGCCCTGATCCATGTGGCGCAGTCCACTGACGGGCGGGAAGCCCAGGTGATGGTGGTCATCGACAACCTGGTGAAGGGCGCCGGGGGGCAGGCGGTCCAGGCGATGAACCTTGCGCTGGGATTGCCGGAGACAGCGGGACTGGGGTTTGGGGGGATCTTTCCGGTCTGAGTTGGGATCGAGATGACGGTGGCGATTGGGCGGCTAGGCGGTTGGGCGGGTGGGCGGGAGAACGGCGGGACGTACATATCAGGATTTGCTGTCATCCTGAGCGCAGCGAAGGATCTCTTTGTCTCGGAGCCGATCCCTGAGTCTGGCTCCGGGTCCAAGAGATCCTTCGGTCGCTGCGCTCCCTCAGGATGACAGCCTGAATTAACGGCTGACGGCTGACGGCTGAATGCTGAACGCTGAAGGCTTCTTTGGAGTGCGACGGATGCCTGAGATCGCTGCGCAAGCCTCCGCATTGCTGCCGGTATATGCCCAGTTCCCGGTGCGGCCGGTCTCGGGCCGGGGGTCCTGGCTGGTTGATGATGCCGGAGAGCGATGGTTGGACGCCTACGGAGGACACGCCGTCTCCTCCACCGGACATTCGCACCCGGCCGTCGTCCGGGCCGTCGCCGAGCAGGCAGCGAGGCTGCTGTTCTACTCGACCGCGGTGCCGCACCCCAATCGTGAGCGACTGGCGGTGCGCCTCGTCGACCAGTGTCCCGCGCCGCTGTCGCGCGCCTTCTTCTGCAATTCCGGCGCGGAAGCGAACGAGAACGCCATGCATCTCGCCCGCAAGCATACCGGGCGCAAGCCGATGGTCTCGCTGCAGGGCGGCTGGCACGGTCGTACCGTCGCCTGTCTCGCGGTGACAGATGGCGCCAAATATGAGGAGGGCGCGTTGCGGGCTGGGATGCCGCTGAGTCACAAGGTCCCGTTCAACCGCCTCGAGGGACTGGAGCGCGCCATCAATCCCGCGGTCGCCGCCGTGATTCTTGAGCCGGTGCAGGGAATGGCCGGTGCCCGGGAGTGTGATCCGGCCTTTCTGCGCCGCATCCGGGAGCTCTGCACCGAGCACGGCGTCGTGCTGATCTACGATGAGGTGCAGTGCGGCGTGGGGCGGACCGGGCACTTCACCGCGGCGGAAACCTTCGGCGTCGTCCCGGACATCATCACCTTCGCGAAGGGACTGGCGTCCGGCATGCCGATCGGCGCGGTCGTCGCCTCCGACGCGGTCACCGCCACCATCACGACCGGAGATCTCGGCAGCACATTCGGCGGTGGCCCGGTGCCCTGCGCGGCGGCGCTCGCCACACTGGATGTCCTCGAGGATGAAGGACTGCTGGCGAATGTGCGTGACGTCGGATCGTACCTCACCACCGGCGCGCGGCAGCTCGGCCCGGCGAAGGTGATCGACGTGCAGGGCCGAGGTCTGCTCCTGGGCCTCCGTCTCGCGCGGCCCGCGGCCGAGGTGCAGCGGGCGCTGTTCGGGCATCGTATCCTCACCGGCACGGCGGCGGACCCGGCGATCCTGCGCCTGCTGCCGCCGCTGACCTTTTCGCGCCAGGAGGCCGATCTCCTGCTCGCGGCACTCGCGGAGGTGCTGGCATGACCAAACGGGACTTCATCACCGTCGAGGACTGGACCTCCGCCGACATCGATGCCCTGCTGCTGCTCGCGGCGAAGATCAAGCGCGGCGAGGTCCTCGGCGGCCTCGAGCGCAAGGTCATGGCGATGGTATTCCTGGATCCGAGCATGCGCACCCGGACCAGCTTCGAGACCGCCATGTTTCTCCATGGGGGCCACGGAATCGTGCTGGAGCCGGGACGCAGCAGCTGGACCCTCGAGACCAAGCCGGGGGCCGTGATGGACGGAACAACGGTCGAGCATATCCGGGATGCGGCGCAGGTGCTGGGACGCTATGCCGACGTCGTCGGCATCCGCTCGTTTCCCCGCGGCGGGAGCTGGGCCGAGGCTCGAGAGGATCGCGTGGTGCGCGACTTCGCCAGCTATTGTGAAAAGCCGGTGATCAACATGGAGTCGGTGCGCCGGCATCCCTGCCAGCAGCTCGCCGATGCGCTGACCATGAGGGAGAAGCTCGGCCAGCCACAGGGGAAGCGATTCGTGCTGATGTGGGCCTGGCATCCCAAGGCCCTGCCGACTGCGGTGCCCGCCAGTGCGGCGCTGGCCGCGGCGCATCTTGGAATGGAGGTCGTGATCGCGCGACCGGAAGGGTACGAACTCGATCCCGAGGATACGGCGCTCATCCGCAAGATCGCGCAGGCGCAGGGTGGCGAGTTCGTGCACATCATTCCGGACCCGGACGAAGCGGTGGTGGGGGCCGACGTCGTCTACGTGAAGTCGTGGGGCTCGCTCAAGCACTTCGGAGACCCGGTGGCGGAAGCGGCCGGGCGCGCCGACCTGCGCGACTGGCGCCTCACGGCGCAGCGCCTCCGCTCGACGCGCGGAGGCAAGGCGGCAGTGATGCATTGCCTGCCGGTGCGGCGCAATGTGGAGATCGACGATGCGGTGCTTGACGGCCCGTCGTCGGTCATCGTGGATGAAGCGGAGAACCGGCTGCACGTGCAGCGGGCATTGCTTCTGGAACTGCTGAGCGTGAAGTAGCTGACGGCTGACGGCTGACGGCTGACGGCTGATGGCTGTCGGCTCTCCACCATTCAACAACCCGTGTTCATGACCATCGACACCACCAAAGGCATCGCCGGCCTCAAGGGCGCCCTCCGCTACGTGCGGGCCTATCGGGATCACACCTTCGTCGTCAAGCTCGGCGGCGACGTCCTCGCCGACGCTGAGGCGCTCCATCGTGTGGCCGGCCAGCTCGGGCTGCTCTCGTCACTCAGCATCCGGGTGGTCGTCGTGCATGGCGGCGGGCCCCAGGCGAGCGCCCTCTCCCGTCGCCTCGGCAGCGAGCCGCAGATGGTGGCCGGACGGCGGGTCACGGACGACGCGGCGCTTGAAGTGGCCAAGATGGTCTACGCCGGCTCGCTCAACGTGAACCTGCTGTCCGCCCTTCGGGCCCATGATATCCAGGCGGTGGGGCTCTCCGGTGTGGATGGCGACCTGCTCACGGCGCAGCGTCGCCCGCCGGTCATGGTCACGGACGATGCCGGCGTGAGCCGGACGGTGGACTACGGGCATGTGGGCGACATCGTCCGGGCCGATCCGCGGGTGCTGATCACGCTGCTGGATGCGCGCTTCGTCCCCGTGGTGGCGAGTCTCGCGGGTGACAGCGACGGCAACGTCTACAACGTCAACGCCGACACCGTCGCGGAATCGCTGGCCGTCGCCCTGAAGGCACAGAAGCTGATCTTCCTCACCGGGGCGCCGGGGGTGCTGCGAGACCGGAACGATGCCTCCAGTCTCGTCACCTTCGCCGATCCGGATGATCTCGCGAGCCTCATGGAGAGCGGCAGTCTCTCCGGCGGCATGCGCCCCAAGGTCGAGGCCTGCATCCGGGCGGCGACCGGCGGCGTCGAGCGGACCCACATCATCGATGGACGCGCACCGGATTCATTGCTGCTGGAAGTCTTCACCGGTGCGGGGTTCGGCACCATGATCGTCGGGCGAAAGGAGAAGGCGACCTATCTTGGAGTGGACCTCGCGACCTGAAATTGTCCTCCTCCGTGACCTGGTCTCCCTGCACTCGGTGAGTGGCACCGAGGAGACGATCGCACGGTGGGTGGAAGAGTGGGCCAGGCACGCCGGCCTCAGCGTGATGCGGGACGACGCGGCCGTCAGCATCGCGGTCGCTGGCACCGCTCCCGGGCCGACACTCGCTTTCGTCTCCCATCTCGATACCGTCCCGGCGGGTGAGGGATGGACCCGCCCGGTGTTCGAGCCGACGTTGGAGGACGACCGGCTCTACGGCCGCGGTTCCGGTGACGCCAAGGCCTCCGTCGCGAGCATGCTCATCGCGGCGCGGGACCTCGCCGAATCAGGCGGGCCGGCGCGCGGGCGGTTGCTGGTCGTGCTGGGCTACGAGGAAGAAACCAGGAATACGACGATGGGCACCGCCGTCGAGCGCCTCGGCGCCATCGACGCCGCCGTCGTGGGAGAGCCGACCAACCTCGATATCGCCATAGCGCAGCGCGGCCTGATGATGGTGGATCTCGTGGCCCGCGGCCTGCAGCGCCACGCCGGATATGCGGCGGACAATCCGGACTTCACCAACGCGATCGTCGAACTGAGCCGCAACGTCGCGAAGCTGCCTGAGCTGTTCCGGAACCGGGTGCACCCGATCCTTGGCGTCGCGACCGCCACGCCAACGATGCTCGAGGGGGGCGTGAGCCGGAATGTCACGCCGCCGGTGGCGCGCGCGGTGCTCGATGTCCGCAGCACACCGAATTGGACCCACGCGGAGCTCGCCGAGGCGCTCGGGGCGGCGCTGGATGTCGAGGTCCAGGTGACGTCGGACCGCCTGGTCCCGTGCGAGACACCGGCCGATTCGCGGCTCCTTGCCCTGGCGCGGCGGCTCCGCCCCGGGTCAAAGACGTTTGGTTCTCCCACCTGTTCCGATTGGGTATTCTTGCGTGACCGCGACGCCATCAAGTGCGGGCCGGGGACCAGCCGCCGTTCGCACACACCCGATGAGTATGTCGATCTTCCGGAAGTGTCGGAGGCGCGGACCTTCTACCGCCAGCTGGCGCAGGCCTACCTCACATGACGCCGAAGCCGCCGAAACGGGAAGTTGCCGCGCCCGCGACACCAACCACGCTCTGGGTGTCCAGTCACGCGCTCGATCGACAGATGCTGGACTACACCGCCACCGAAGACCGGCTGTGGGATGCGCGGTTGCTTGCGTGGGACATCATGGGGAGCCTGGGACACATCGAGGGACTGCGTGCCTCCCGGCTCCTGAAGGAGGCGGAGTATCTCAAGCTGCGTACCGGCCTGCGACAGGCGCTTCGCGAGGTCGATGAGGGTCGTCTCGGACTGGGTCCTGAGCACGAGGATGTGCACACCGCGGTCGAGGACTGGCTGGTCCGGCAGGTCGGGCCGGTGGGTGAGCGCCTGCATACCGGTCGCTCACGCAACGACCAGATTGCGCTCGACCTGCGGCTCTATCTCAAGAACCGCCTGCTGCTGCTCCAGGATGAGGCGTTGGATCTGGTGGAGGGGTTGGTCAACTTTGCCCACAAGCACCAGCGCGTCGTGTGGCCCGGGTATACCCATACCCGCCGGGCCATGCCATCGTCCGCCGGCCTCTGGGCCGCCGCCTTTGCCGAAGGCCTCCTGGATACGGTCGAATGCCTGCCCGCACTCTGGGCCAAGGTGGACCGGTCGCCGCTGGGGAGTGCCGCCGGGTACGGTGTCCCGCTGCCGATCAAGCGCGAGGTAGCCGCGCGCGCCCTCGGGTTCCGCGAGATTGAGCACAATGTCGCGCTGGTGCAAAACGGCCGGGGCAAGCTGGAGGCGATGGTGCTCTTCTGGTGCAGCCAGTTGGGCCACGAACTGAGCAAGCTGTCGAGCGACGTCATCCATTTCAGCTCGGACGAGTGCGGGTTCCTGGTGCTGCCCGCCGATCTCGCGACCGGGTCGAGCATCATGCCGCACAAGCGGAATCCCGATCTCTTCGAGCTGACCCGCAGCCGGGCCGCTGCGCTCGAAGGAGATCTCTTCACCGTGCTGCAGATCAAGAGCAAGCTCGCCAGCGGGTATCATCGCGACTTCCAGCTGTTGAAGGAACCGCTGATGCGGGGTGTCGACCGGCTGGAGGGGATGCTCTCGATGCTGGCCGTCGCCGTGCCGCGCCTCGGCGTGGAGCCGGCGATCGGCCGGACGATGCTGTCCGGCGGTCCACTGGCCACCGACGAGGTGATGCGCCGGGTGGAGCGAGGGAGTGCCTTCCGCTCCGCCTATCGGGAAGTCGCCGCAGCGATCAAGGAAGGCGACTGGTCCCGCGATCCGTCCACCGAGGAGATCATCAGCCGACGCAAGAGCAGCGGCGGCCTGGGAAATCTCGGACTCCCGCTGGTGCGGGCGCGGCTGCGCCTCTCTCGTGCCTGGGCCCGCCGGGAGCAACGCCGCTTTGATGCCGCGATGGAAGGGCTCGCGGGTCGGGGCGGAGCGCGTTCCCGCGCATGAGCGGGGATCGGCGGAAGCGTCAGCTCAAGATTCTCGAGTTGATCAGCACCCGCCCCATTCGGACCCAGGAAGATCTGGCCGACGCGCTCGGTGCCGAGGGGTGGGCGGTGACCCAGAGCTCCGTCAGTCGCGACATTACCAGTCTCAAGCTCGTCAAGGTCGAAGGCGCCTACCAGCGCGCTACCCGTGTTGCCGCGGCGCCCGAACATCCCGATGAACACCGGATCGCCGATGGCGTGCTGACCGTGGATATTGCCGGCGACGCGCTCATTGTTCTGCACACATCGGCGGGAGAAGCGAATCGGGTCGCGGTCGCCCTCGACCGACTCGCCTGGCCTGACGTCGCTGGTACCATTGCGGGAGATGACACCATCTTCGTCGCAGTGAAACACGGCCGGGCCCAGCAGCGGGTCGTGCGAAAAGTGCGGGCTCTCGTCGCGCGGAGATAGAGAACAGCCGCCTTTCTCCGTTCTCCTGTTTCTTCACACCGATTTCACTCGGCCTCACTTTGGGCACTCCCGAACACTTCCTCCGCGATCTCGCCATCGTCCTGGTCACGGCGGGGGCGACGACGCTGCTGTTTCATCGGCTCCGCTGGCCGGTGGTGGCAGGGTACCTCGTAGCGGGTGTGCTGGTGGGACCGAGCTTCACGCCGACATGGTTGAGCGATGAGCACAGCATCCATCTGCTCTCCGAGCTCGGCGTCACGCTGCTGATGTTCAGCATTGGTCTCGAGTTCCGGCTCGGCCGGCTGGCGCGGACTGGCCCCGCTGCCGGGCTCGCGGCGGTGGTGGAAATCGGGCTGATGCTGATGCTCGGTTTTGGGGTGGGGCGCGCCTTCGGCTGGTCGACGCTGGCCAGCCTCTTCGTCGCGGGCACGGTCGCGGTGGCGAGCACCATGATCCTCGCCAAGGCGCTGGAGGAGCACCCGGTGGAGCGGGAACTCAAGGAGAGCCTGTTCAGCCTGATGCTGTTCGAGGATCTCGCCGCGATGGTGATCATCGCGTTGCTCACCGCGGCCGCCTCCGGCGAGGGTCTCTCCGGCGCTGCGCTCGCCACCGTGATCGGACGCCTGCTGGGCCTGCTCGCACTGACGCTGGTGATCGGGCTGGCGCTGGTCCCCCGTGCGGCGCGCTGGGTGATCGGGCTCGGCAACCGGGAGACGATGCTGGTCAGCATGGTCGGATTTGCGTTCGGGCTCTCCTACCTCGCCGGAACCGCCGGTTTCTCCGTCGCCCTCGGCGCCTTCGTCGCGGGCCTCCTGGTCGCGGAATCGGGCGAGGGGCGCGTGGTGGAACACTCGCTCGTTCCGCTCCGCGATGTCTTTGCGGCCATTTTCTTCGTGGCAACCGGGATGCAGCTCGACATCCGGGTGCTCGCCACCGAGTGGCCACTCGCTGCCGGACTCGCCGGCGTCGTGCTGATCGGCAAGCCGGTGGCGGTATCCGTTGGCGTCTTCCTGTCCGGCCGCGGCCTGCCCACCGCGATCCGGGCCGGCTTGCGGCTGTCCCAGATCGGCGAATTCTCGTTCATCCTGGCCGGCGTGGGAGTCATGCTGGGCGCGGTTCCCACCGCATTTGTGGCGGTCGCTGTCGCCGTCTCGGTGTTGACCGCTTGCCTCGCGCCCTGGATGGCGCGTGTCGCAGACCCGGTGGCGCGTTGGGTGGATCGTCGACTGCCTCATCGGGTGCAGATGGTCGCGTCACTGTACGGCGCCTGGGTCGAAGCGCTCGGGGAGAAAACGGACCAGGCCCGGCCGTGGGCTCGTGTCCGCCGCGCCGGGTGGTGGCTCCTCCTCGATGCGCTGGCGATCGCCGGCCTCATCGTGGCCGGGTCCGCCCTGCGGTCCGGGCTGGTCGATGAGCTGACTCGGTCGGGGCTGGGTCTCGACGTCGCCTCCTGGGCGCTCGCCCTCCTCACGCTGGCCGCAGTCAGTCCATTCATGCTCGGCATGCTCCGGGTGACCGGAGCGTTGGGCGATGACCTCGGCGCGGTCGCGATTCCCCTGCCCGCGCCGGGGCGGGTCGATAACGGCCGGGCGCCACGCCGAATGATCAGCGTTGCGATCCAGGTGGCGGGGGTACTGGCGACCGGCGGGCCGCTCCTCCTGGTGACGTGGCCCTTCCTGCCCCCGCTCAGCGGCCTGATCATTCTGGCGCTGGTGCTCCTGCTGACGGGTGTCATCTTCTGGCGCCGAGCCGCCGACCTGTTCGGCCACTTCCAGGCTGGCGCGGAACTGGTCGTTGCCGCGCTGGCCAAACAGATTCAGGCCGAGCACATCGAAGTGGATCCGCTTCGCCAGATGCTGCCTGGACTGGGCGACTTCGCGCCGGTTCGGGTCACGGCCGAGAGCGAAGGCGCCGGTCGGACCCTGGGCGAATTGAACCTGCGCGGTCGCAGCGGGGCGACCGTGATCGCGCTCGCCCGCGGGGATCACCGTATCGCCTTTCCGGAGGCAGGTGAACGGATCGAGGCCGGAGATCTGATCGCCCTCACAGGCAGTCACGACGCGATCCGTGTGGCTGCGACGATTCTGACGGCGCCAATGGACTCTTAAATGGAAGGAGCGTTGTGCGCAAACTTCTCATGCCGACGGTGCTGCTCGCGCTCCTCGCGCTGATCGTCGGGCCTTGTTTTGGTACCGGCTCACTCCCGCGCGCCCTCGTGCGGCGCTTCGCGGCGGAGCACATCGTACGCCAGGCCGAGAACCAGGTTTTCCGCTACACCTACTACTCCCGCGCCACCCAGATGATGCGCTGGGAGGAACGGGACGCTTCAATCATCGTCACGAGGCGGAGTGTCTTCATCCACCGGAGCGGCAAGGCCGCGCTCGACCTCACTACGGACAGCACGCAGGTCATGGAGGTGCGTCGCCGTGGGGATCGGGTGATCATCGGCGCGGGGACCGGGCAGGCGAAGGTCTCCTGGTCGTTCCGTCCGGCAGAGGATGCCGCGGGCTGGGAGGCGAGTATCCGGGCCGTGATCGATCCGCTGCCTGAAGCAGATCCCTTCCTTGACCCAGAGTAACAGCACTTTCGAATAACTCGTAACTGTTGCTCAAATGCAACATTTCTCGACTCAAACACCCAACAATTCATGAATAGCGCGGATTTGTATTTGGGCACGAAGTGTCGGTGGATTTCGAGGGGTATCGAATCGATACAACTCTATAAGTCATTGTTGTTAAATTGTTTATGGTGATTAACCTGAGTGGTATGCGCAAGGTAAATCGGTCGGTCGCAGTGGCGGCGCACGGTTTGCTAATTCATGAAAGCAAGCAGCTCCGACCATACGGCAGCTGCAGGCACATCGTCCGGCCTTTCCTGACATCGGGGCTTCCGCCCCCCCAGCCCACCGCTTGAGACTCTCACCGGAGCCGTTCATGCGTACCCAGGTCGCCCGCTTCCTGCCGCAGGGTGTGTTGTTCTGTCTCGTCCTTTCCGCCTGTGCCGATTCACCGATTTCGCCTGCCAGCAGGAGCAGGACCGCCTCCGCGCCGGTGGTATCGGTCAGCCGGCGGGGCGATGTGTCCCGGTTGGGACAGGCGATCTTCAATGACCAGAACCTCTCGCTGTTGCGCAATCAGTCCTGCGCCTCCTGCCACGACGAAGCGTGGGGGTTCAGCGCCCCTGACGTTGCCGTCAACGGTGGCGGTTCGGTGATGCCCGGTTCGGTGCACTCGCGTTTCGGGACGCGGAAGCCGCCCAGCGCGGCCTACGCGACCCAGAGCCCGGTGCTCTTCTTTGACGATGTCGACGGCACCTACGTCGGCGGGAATTTCTGGGATGGACGGGCCACCGGTGAGCGACTCGGCAGCCCGGCCGCGGAGCAATCCCAGGCGCCGTTTTTGAACGCGGTCGAGCAGGCATTGCCGGATCGGGCCTGCGTGGTATACCGCATCGCGAAAGGTGCGTACACCAACCTGTACATCGCGGCCTATGGCCCGACCATCACCAGGATTTCTTTTCCCTCGAATACCAATACCCTCTGCGAGCAGGAGAACGTGACCGTGCCCCTCACGCCGGCGGCGCGGGCCCAGGTGGACGAGGAGTACGACCGGATTGCCCGGTCGATCGCGGTCTTCGAGGCGTCGCCGGCGGTGAATCAGTTCGACTCCAAGCACGATGCCGTGTTGCGTGGGGCGGCCACGTTCACCCCGCGCGAAGCACTGGGCTTCGCTCTCTTCGTCGGCAAGGCCGGCTGCGCGGGGTGCCATCCGAACGCCGGTGAGCGTGCGCTCCTCACCGACTACACCTACGACAACATCGGCGTCCCTGCCAACCCGGCGAACCCGGAGTACGCCAATAATCCCGGCTTCCTCGATCTCGGCATCGGCGGTTTCCGTGGTGAGCCCGGGGAATGGGGCAAGGAGAAGGTTCCCACGCTGCGCAATCTCGATAAGCGCGGTGTCCCCGGCGGCGCCAAGTCGTTCATGCACAACGGAGTCTTCAAGTCGCTGCGGATGGTGGTGCACTTCTATAACACACGCGACGTGCTGCCGCGCTGCACCGTGGTCCGCAATCCGCAGATGGGCAAGAACTGCTGGCCGGCGCCCGAGGTACGAGAGAATGTGAATCGTGATGAACTCGGCAACCTGGGCCTGACCCCGGATGAGGAAGATGCCGTGGTGCAGTATCTCATGACACTGAGCGACGGCTACTCCCAGTCGGGGACGATCGCATCGCGGTAGGGGAGGCGTCGCGCGCGAGACGGTAGCCGTTGGACGGGCGAATGCGACGGGCCCCGGAGCTGTGCTCCGGGGCCCGTCGTCGCTGGTGTCGTGCCGGACTCGGGATGCACTGAGGGTTCAGGTTCCCAGATACTCCGCCCGGAACCGCTCATGCTGTGCCGCGTCCGCCGGGATTCCCAATTCATATGTCGTGCCCGCCGTGCACCAGGTGACTTGATCCGCCATCAGGCTGAGCAGCGACACTTCATGTCCGCTGACAACGACGGCGGCTCCCCGGTTTGCGAGGGTGCGGAACAGCTGGCCGATTCCCTCTGCGTCGGCCGGCGACCCTCCACGCAGCGGTTCGTCCGCCAGCAGGCAGACGGGTGCCCGCACGAACACTGCCGCCAGCTCGGCTCGGCGCAGTTCGCCACCGGAGAGCGCCGAGGGGTGCTGGTCGAGCAGGGAAGTGATGCCGCACAGCGCCGCCGCCTCCTCGACCTCTTGACCGGCAAACTGGGAACGAAAGAAGCCGAGCTGGGTCCGCAGCGAGAAGGCATGGGAGAAGAGGTCGTGATCCGGCAGCCAGAACAATCCCTCCCGTGCCAGCGAGGCGAGCGAGGTCCGCAGGCGGGGCCGGCCGAGGAAGTGGACCACACCGGTATCCGGCGATGTCAGGCCGGCAGCGATCCGGAGCAGGGTCGACTTGCCAATGCCATTGCGGCCGAACAGCACCCTCACCTCGCCCGCGCGGGCCCGCAGGGTCGCCGAGGTGAGGATCTTCCTCGCGCCGAAGCGCATGCCGACGCTGTCGGCGAGCAGGACATCGGATTCAGGGGAGGTCAAACCCACGCACCACCGCCTCGCCGACAAACACGGGAATGAGGCTGACCGCTACCGCCAGCATCGGGGCGATGCCAAGATTGGCGACGAGCACGGATTCCCGGCGCCGGCGAAAGTCGATGACGCACAGCGCCGAGGCGACCAGCAGCGGCGCCATGGTTCCGCTTCGGGCACCGGAATCGATGGTATGCATCATCCTCACGCCGACGGCGGCGACGATGCGAATGAGTGCCCAGATCCAGACGCCGCGAGCCAGGTAGGTGAGCGCCAGTGATCCGGGCATTCGACAGGGCGTCCTCAGTTCTTTGGGTCCAATATCTTCTCCACTCGTGCTACGACATCACGCAGGTGCAGCCGGGTCGCGCTGTCGCGGGTGCGGCCCGCGGCGGCCGCGGCGCCCCGCTTGATTCGCTCCAGGTCACCCCGCGCAAAGGCGCGAATATCCGACTGGGCGACGTTGACATTCGTCACTGTGATGAACCGGGCGAACTCTGGCGGGATGGGTGGCAGTTCCTGTGTCATCAGAAAGGTCAGCCGCTCAAGGTAGCCGCGCTGCAGGTTGCGCCGGTACTCATCGATCGGGCCTGCTTCGGTCAGCTCACTCCACACTGCGGCGTGTGCATCCGCAAAGAGATCCGCGAGGGTGTAGGCATCCTTCCCGATGGCGGCTTCGGATTCAATGAGCCGCTGCATCCGGCGCGGCTCCAGCAGGTTGTTGAGCACTCCCACCTGCCGGCCGCGGAGCCGGTCGACCGCGCCGGCATGTTCGATCCTCGACAGTATCTCCCGATTGAGCATCCAGGTCGGTGTGGCAAACGCCTGGGCGGCGAGGAATTTGACTGCCTGGACCTGCCGAGCTCTGGGCAGAATCGTGTAGACCGGGCCGGGCTGGTCCTGCGCTTTTCGGGTCTGCTCCACCCCGCCCACGATCGCGGTGACATGGCCCATGTACCGGGCCCATTGCCCGATCACCTGGTTGTAGAGTTCACTGAGCTGGCTGTAGTCCTCGCCCGGCTCGAAGCTCCAGGTGGACAGATTGGGCAGAATCCGCTTGAGGTTGGCGATGCCGTAGGTGCTGGCCTTTACGCCATCGTCACCCAGATCCTCGGTCTGACTGGTCGGGTCGATCTGGCTGGGGTCGCCGAAGCGGTAGAGCGAGTCGCCGGCGTGTTCGAGGATCCAGCCGTCGAGCATCCGCTTTTCCCCGTCGGCGCTGGTGGCCGCGGGAATGGGCCGATAGCCCCAGCGAATCGCCCAGTGATCGTATATCCCGATGCCGGGATGCAGTGAGACGTCGCCGTCTCCGGGCTGGGCGACGTAGTTGAACCGGGCATAGTCCATGATGGATGGCGCCGTATTCATCCGTCTGGTAAAGCTCGGGCTCCGCAGACTGTCGACCGGATAGGCGCTCGACGCCTTCATGTTGTGCGGCAACCCGATCGTGTGACCCACCTCATGCGACGATACGAAGCGGATCAACTCGCCCATGGTGCTGTCGGCAAACTGGACGCTGCGGGCCGCAGGATTCACCGCCGCGGTCTGAATGAGATACCAGTTCCGCAGCAGGTTCATCACGTTGTGATACCAGCCGATGTCCGATTCGAGAATCTCGCCGCTGCGCGGATCCACGACGCTCGGGCCGTAGGCGTTTTCGATGTCCGAGGGGAAGTAGCGGATCACCGAATAGCGGACATCCTCCGGGCTGAATTCGGGGTCCTCCTCCGCCGTCGGCGGGTCCTTTGCGATGATGGCGTTCTTGAATCCCGCCTCGGCGAAGGCCGCGTTCCAGTCCTCGATGCCCTGCTTGAGGTAGGGACGCCACTTGAGCGGGGTCGCCGGATCGATGTAGTAGACGATCGGTTTGACCGGCTCGGTCAGTTCGCCCCGGAGGAAGGCGGCGGTATCCCTGGGTTCCATCCGCCAGCGGGTGATGTAGCGTCGATCCACCGCGCGTTGCTCGCTGCGGCCGTAGTCGGTCTGGTCGATCCGGAAAAACCCCACCCGTTCATCCCACACGCGTGCCTGCATCGGATGTTCGGGGAGGATGATCATCGAATGCGACATTTCGAGTGTGATCGTGCCAGTCTCCTGATTCGACGGCGGCTTGCCCGCCTCGTAGGTCAGGACGGCGCGCACCTCGATGTTCCGCGGATAACTGCGCGCCGCGGCCAGGTAGGAGCGGTTGTCATCCAGACGCCGGACGACGTACGTCTCGCGCCGGCCGCGGTCGAGGCCGAACAGCGGAATGTCGCCCGTGTAGAGCTTGCTGATGTCGATCAGGGTGGCCGTCGAGTCACCGCTGTAGGCGACAATCGGGAGCGCGGCGATGATGGGCGTGAGGTTCGCTGCCTCGACCGCCCGGGCGATCGGCAGCGAATCGTCGGCCACATTGAGATAGGAGACGGTGCGGAGCAGGATCTTGTCGCCCTGCCGCTCCCAGCGGACCACTCCCTCATTGGTCTCCTCGCCACCGTAGCCGATCTTGGTCGCGGTCCGCGCAATCCGGCTGACCAGCAGCATGTCCCGGCCCAGCAGCGCATTGGGGATTTCGAAGAAGGTCGAGTCGCCCTGCACGTAGACCACGAAGAGTCCGGAGTCGGACCTGGCCCGATCGGTGATCAGATCCTTGAACGCCTTGATCTTCGGCTTGGCCTTGGCGGAGTCTGGGTTGGTGGAGGTGCCGGCGGGCGCGCCCATCGAGGTGGCGCCCGGGACCGCCGCGGGGGACGGTCCGGTGGCCGGCGTCGGGGGCGCGCCGCAAGCGAGGAGGACTGCGATGGCGAGCGAGGTCAGGGCAGTGCGTCCTGGCCGATCCATGCGTAACCTCGATGCAATGGGATGAATGGAATTCTGCCGGGCCGGGCGAGGGCCGCACCTTGCGACACTCACGACGGATCATCGCAGCGCTACGGTGCTCCGGGTCCCCGCACCACCCGACCGGGTGTCGCGCCGGTGTGCTCGCCGTCCTTGAGCACCTGGGTGCCGTTCACGAAGACATCGCGTACCCCTGTCGCATACTGATGTGGCTTCTCGAAAGTTGCATGGTCCTGGATCGTCGCGGGGTCGAACACCACCACATCGGCGAAGTATCCCGGGCGCAGGGCGCCCCGGCGCTTGAGCCTGAGGTTGGTGGCGGGAAGCAGGGTGAGCCGGTGGATGGCCTGCTCGAGCGGGATCAGCTTTTCGTCGCGCACATACTTGCCCAGCAGCCGGGCAAAGGTGCCGTACGCCCGCGGGTGCGGGTTGGACTTGAGGAAGACGCCTTCGGGCGCCTCGCTCGCCTCATCGCTGCCGAAGCTGATCCACGGCACCTGGATCTGCTTGCGCACGTTGTCCTCTGACATCGAGAAGTAGACGCACTCGATCCGGCTGTTGTCCTGGTACACCAGGTCCATCGCTGTTGCTTCCGGACCGGTGCCGCGGGTCGTGGCCACCTGCGCCAGGGTCTGGCCGGTGTAGTGCTTGAGTGAGTCGCTCTTGAAGCCGACCAGCAGGATATGATCCGCTCCGCCGCCTTTGCTGATCGCGCTGCTCACCTCCGGCTTGAGCCGCCGGCGGGTGGCGGGCTCCTGCAGGCGCGTGGCCCAGGCGGCGAATCCTCCCTCGCGAACCCAGCCTGGCATGATGGCGTCGAGCCCGGTGGCGCTCGCCGGATAGGTATACATGTTGGCCGTCACCTTCAGCCCCTTCGCGCGCGCCTCCTCGATCCGCCGCAGCAGCTCATCTTCCTTGCCCCAGTTGCGCGGGCCTGACGTCTTGAGGTGGTAGATCTCCGCCCGCGCCCCCGCGCCACCGGCGATCGCGAAGAACTCATCCAGCGCCTGAAACAGGCTGTCGTCCTCGTTCCGGATATGCGAGATGTATATGCCACCACGCGCCGCGGCGACCTGCGCCAGCCATTCCAGCTCGGTCGACGTGGCGAACATGCCCGGCTCATAGATCAGGGAGGAGCCGACGCCAAGCGCCCCGTCGGCCATCGCCTCCCCGACCAGTTGCTGCATCTGCGCGAGTTCCGTCCTGGTGGCCTGCCGCGGATCGTGCCCCAGCACATACTGTCGCACCGTGGCCGCGCCAACGAAACTGGCAACATTGGGCGACACCCCATGGTGCACCAGGGTGTCGAGAAATCCGGCCAGCGTGGTCCAGCTGACGGGAAAGCGAATGTCGCCCTGAGCGGCTTCCCACTCCGCTCTCATGGCCGGATTCACCGGGCCCATCGATTCTCCTTCACCGAAGATTTCGAGCGTCACGCCCTGACGGATGTCGCTCTGCGACTTGCCATCCACCAGCAACGCCGTGTTGGCCCAGCTCAGCATGTTGATGAAACCGGGCGCCACCGCGAGCCCCCTGGCGTCCAGCTCCTGGCGGCCACGCGCGGAACCAAGGTTGCCCACAGCAACGACGCTGTCGCCCTGAATGGCCACGTCGGCGACGACACCCGCGCTGTCGCTGCCATTGTAGACCGTGCCACCCCGGATGATCACATCGTAACGTGGCCCGCCGCACGCGAGCGGTGCGAGCAGGGTGAGCGCAAGGAGCGGGGTGAAGCGCATGAGACCGGAGGGAAGGAGGTGAACCAGAATCAGGGCGTGAAATAGCGATAGTAGCGCATGCCAGACCAGTCGGCGACCAGCACTCGGCCGTCGACGACCGGCCCGAAACGCAGCCGTTCGGCGGAGTGTGGCGCGCCGACACGATACTCCCCGTCCGGGAGCACGGTAAGGGATTCCTCGGTGCCATCCGGCGTGATGGCCCACAGCTTCCCCTTGCGCACCACGATACGGAAGCTCGGTTCCCACGGCTGCATGATCCGGTAATGGCCAGTGTACGCCTTCCACCGGGCGGGCACGGTGAAGGTGCGCGGCCCGGCGTACCCTTGGCGAGCATACCAGTCGCCGCCGTACCAGGCCTCGGTCATGCCGGCGGAATCGCCGGCGAAGCGCAGCGGAAAGAGTGAAAAGTCTTTGCCCGGGACGAGAAAGGCATCGTCATCATACGGCTCGAGGGCGCGGCGCTCGCCTCCCCGCAGGAGCAGCAGGCTGTCGCCCTCCGCCACCAGAACCAGCGAGTCGCCGCTCAACATCCGGTAGACGCCGGCGTACTGGTCGGCATGCTCGACATGGATGGGAGATGTCTGCGGTGGAACGATCGGCAGCGAGTCGTCGCGCATCGCCGCGCCGAGCGCCTGCAGCGCGAAGCGCGCCGCTGCGCCTGCCGACCCCGGTCCATTGACGAACACCACGGCTCCGATCCCCTGCGATGGATCACCGATGAGAAAACTGGTATACCCCAGCATCCCCCCGCTGTGCCAGAAGACCTGCCGACCACCGATGCTGCCCAGAAACAGGCCGTAACCATAGTGCGTCCCTTCGCCGGTCGATGCGGCGGGATGCATCATGCGGTTCCAGCCCGAGTCGGACAACAGTGGGCCGCGATTGAGCAGCATCGTGAGGTAGCGGCCGAGGTCGGGCGCCGTGGCGATGATGCTGCCGTCGCCCGAGCCATACTCGATCCAGGGCGCCGGGACCAGCGGATCGCTGGATCGCGCCGGTCGGTCATCGTGCAGCGGCTCGTAGCCGCGGGCCATGAAGGGCCGGGTGGAATCGGTGAAATGTGCCTGACTGGCGGTCATGCCGAGTGGCTGGAGCAGCCGTTCCTCGATGACCGCCGGAAGCCGCTTGCCGGTCAGTGTCTCCAGGAGCACGCCGAGGACCTGATAGCCGATGTTCGAGTAGGCCCAGTGAGTGCCGGGGGCGGAACCCAGCGTGCGCTCGCGGGCGACGTACGCCTGCGCCGGCGAGGAGGGTATATCGTCGCGGTCGGCGGGGAGTCCGGCGGTGTGAGTGAGGAGATCGTGACTGGTGACAGGACGCCAGCGCGTCGCGGGCGTGAACCAGGGGAGATACTGCTGCACCGGCTGGTGGAGATCGAGCCGGCCGGCCTCGACCTCCTGCAGGAGGGCGATCGCGGTGAACGACTTGGAGATGGAACCAATCTCGAAGCGGGTATCGGCCGTGACCGGGACGTGACGCTCGAGATCAGCGTAACCGTAGGCGCGCACCGTGAGCAGCCCGCGGAGATCAACGAGCGCGAGCGCGAGGCCGGGCGTCCGGCTCGCCGCCATCGCCTGCTCCACAAACCGGTCGATGCGCGCGAACGCCGGCCGAAGCCCGAGCGTGTCGCGCCCTTCGCTGGTCTGCGCTTCGGTGACAACGGGAGTGGCAATGAGCAGCAGCGTGAAGCCCAGAACGGTGATCATCGTGCGGTCGGCGGGCAGCTTCATGCCGGGCTGTTCCTGATCTGGGGGACCTCGAGCACGCGGACGCCCACGGCGGGCTGTTCGACGGCGTGCACCAGTGCACGTACCATCTGCTGCACACTCACCATGCCGAGCCGTCGCGCGGAGGCGCGGGTGCCGGGAAGTAACTCGCCCATCCAGTAGGCGGGGAGCAGGGCCAGCGGCCACCAGTGCCCCGGGCCGACAACGTACCACGGCCGGAGCATCGTACATGGCACACCGCTCTCGCGAATGATCGACTCAGCGCGAGTCCGGGCGGCGACGTACGCCTGCATGACCGGCGCGGGCTGCGCCACGCTGACGTAGACGAAGTGGCGGATGCCCGCGGTCAGCGCGACGGGAACGGCGGCTGCGACCGAGGCAAGATCGACCCGCAGAAACTCCTCCGCCTTGGCCGGGCTCGGATGACTCACTCCCACGAGGTGCACCAGCGTATCCGCCGGCGCCACCCGGGTCGCGTAGGAGAGCCCGTGCAGGGCATCGCCCACCACCGGTTCGGCCCCGGCAGGCAGGCGCGCCGCCGATGCCTCACGCACCAGGCCCCGCACCCGGTGCTTGCGAGCAAGCAGCGCGCGGATCAGGCGGCTCCCGAGGAAGCCGGTGCCGCCGGTGACGAAGACATCGCGGGAGGAAGCGGGTGCTGGCACCGGGCTAGAATGGCTTCCCGCGCGTCAACGCGCAACCACGCTGGAGAACTCGATCGGGATCATCGGGCTACGATGCTGCTCCGCCACGGTACCGTACCTGGGTCATCTGCGCGATGATCGCCAGCGCGGTTTCTGCGGGAGCCCGGCCGCCAAGGGGCAGACCGATGGGACCGTGCAGCCGGGCCAGGTCAGTGTCGGAGAATCCCTTGGTGCGCAGTCGCTCCCGGCGCGCGGTCTGGGTTTTCTTCGAACCGATGGCTCCGATGTACCGCGCGGGAGAGCGGAGCGCCAGCTCCATCGCAGGATCATCGAACTTGGGATCGTGCGACAGGAGGCAGACATAGGTCGAGGGTCCGAGGCCGATGCGGGCGAATGCCTCTGCGGGCCAAGCCAGGATCAACTCGTGGGCGTCGGGAAAGCGTTCACGGGTCAGGAACGCAGCCCGGCCATCCGCGACCACGGTGTAGTAGCCCAGCGCTTTCGCGAAGGTGACCAGCGCCGCGGCGATGTGCACCGCGCCGAAGATCACCAGCGTCGGACGGCGGGGGAATACCTCGAGAAAGACGCTGAGCGGCGTTCCGTCCGGGCCGGCCGTCTCGATGGTCGCGCTGGCCTCGCGGGCAAGGGCCGCGATCGCCGCACTCCGCAGGCCGTCGTCCAGCCAGTGAGCATCAGTGGTGGGATCCGGCGCCCCCTTCTCCCCAACGACGGCAGAGTCACCGACCCTCATCGTGGTCGAGGCACTCTGAATGACGGTCGCCAGCACCGCGCCTTCATCACTCCGCGCGGCGGCCAGGAGCGCTGGTCGAACTGACGGCTCCACGAACACCTTGATGGTGCCGCCACAGGAGAGGCCCACCTCCCACGCGCGTTCGTCGCTCACACCGAATGTCACCAGTTTCGGCGTGCCCCGCTCGAGCGCGTCGGCGATTTCGGTGGCGACCGCTCCCTCGACGCAGCCGCCGGAGACCGAGCCCGCCAGCCGGCCACCGGTCGTCGCCAGCATGCAGGCCCCCTCGGGGCGCGGAGCCGAGCCCCAGACGCTGGTCACGACGGCGCGCCCGACGCGCTGGCCGGTCGCGGTGAGGGCGGCATAGTCGTCGAGCAGGTCACGCATGGGGTCTCCCGGCTGTGCCGGCTCGGCCGGCAAGGAAAAGGCTGGAGAAAGATGGCCGGTCGCTGGGCGAATACCAGCCATTCCCTCCCGGGTTATCTTCCCTCCGGTTCCGCCCCGCGGACCCCTCGTTCAACGCACTCCCGAGATCTGCAGATGCCGACGCCCCCAGATCCACTCCTCCTCAAGAAGATCAGCGATGCCGTCGACGCGGCCCGTGAGACAACGGTCGCGCTGCATCGCACGTTTGTGCAGGCGCAGTCGGTGACGGGGGCGGAGGGGCCGATGAGCGCGGCCGTCGTGGCCGCACTGGCGGCGCGCGGACTCGAGGTCGAGAGCTGGGCCGCGACCGCGGCGGAGATCCAGCCGTACCTCGAGCATGTGGGCGAACAGGAGGGCTACGAGGGCCGGATGAATGTCGCCGGACGCCGTCGGGGAACCGGTGGCGGCCGCTCGCTCCTGCTCAATGCGCACATCGATACCGTGCCTCCGGGCGATCCCGCGCTGTGGAGTCAGCCCCCGTTCGCCGCCAATGTGGTCGACGGCAAGGTGTATGGCCGGGGCAGCTGCGACATGAAGGGGGGACTGGTCACCCATATCACCGCCCTCGATGCCTTGGCCGCTGCGGGCATACGCCTCAAGGGAGATGTCACCGTGACCGCGACGGTGGGCGAGGAGGACGGCGGCCTCGGCGCGCTCAGCACGGTGCTGCGCGGCTATCGTGCGGATGCGGTACTGGTGACGGAACCGACCGAGCTGACGCTGGTGACGGCCTGCGAAGGATCGCTGGTCTTCCGCCTCACGATCATTGGCCGGTCGGCCCACGCCGCCACGAGGGATGAAGGGGTCTCGGCCCTCGAGAAGTTCATGGCGATCTTTCTCGACCTGCAGGCCTTCGAGCGGGACCGCAACGCCCGGCTGCGCCATCGGTTGTACAATGCCTTCGAGAACAAGGTCCCGATCAACGTTGGCGTGGTGCGCTGCGGCAACTGGGCCTCGACCGTGCCGGAGCGCCTCGATGCGGAGATTCGCATCGGCTTTCTCCCGGGCGAGGAGATGCAGGCGTTCAAGCGGGTCGTGGCGGAGCGGATCTTCTCGGTGGCGGAACAGGATCCCTGGCTCAAGGAGCATCCTCCAGTCATCACGTACTTCGGGGGGCAGTTTGTCGCCGCCGAAACCCCGACGGATGCCCCGATCTGCGAAGCGATCCGCTCGGCACATCACGCCGTGACGGGCACCCAGGTGCGTACCGTAGGCGTCACCTACGGTGCGGACATGCGGCACTTCATTGTCTTTGGCGGGATGCCCTGCGTCATGTATGGCGCGGGCGACATCAAGCTGGCCCATGCGCCGGACGAATACCTGCCGATCGCGGAGTTGCTGACGGCCATCAAGGTCGAGGCGACGCTGCTGGCGGAGTGGTGCGGCGTCGCCTGAGGGGGAACCATACGGCACTCTCGCCCCGATTCACCGGTCTCCACGAACCAAACCTGTCAACTATCGTGAGGCGGCCGCCGGGACCCGGCTCATGGCATACTCCGCCAGCGCTGTGATCGTCAGGCTGGGGTTCACCCCTGGATTGGCTGGCATGATCGAGCCGTCGATCACGTACAGTCCGGGGTAGCCGTGCGCCTGGCAGTCCGCGTCAATCACGCTTTCCGCCACATTCGCGCCCATCGGACAGCCACCGAGGATGTGGGCGGTGATCGGGATGTCGAACAGCCCCTCGTTTACCGAACCCATTGCGATCCCGTTGGTCCGCTCGGCGAACGTTCGCGTCACGGCGTGACCGATCGCAATCTTGGTCGGAATGGTCGCCTCTTCGTCCGGTTGAGAGACGAGATCCTGGCGAAATCCGGTGAAGATGCTGCGGCCGGGTCGCAGCCGGATGCGATTGTCCTCCCACTGCATCGCCAGCAGGATGGTGGTCCGTTCTGCCCAGCCGGGTAGCACATGGGTCCGGAGAAACTCCCCCGGTCGCCGCGCGACATCGAGCAGCGACTGCCCCAGGCGGGAGAGAAGGCTCCCCGATTCGATCATCGGTCCGCCCAGCAGCCGCATCGCCGAGGACCCGGCGGGGTACCTCACCGGCTCGATCGTGGTGACTGCATCGGCCCGGAAGATCGAGGTGATCGCGATCCCCTTCGAGTAATCGACGGCCGCATCCCGGGCCACACTTCCGAGCAGCGCCTCGTTGTTGGTGCGAACCATGTCGCCCAGTCGGGGCGACAGGCGGGAAAGTGATCGGGTGACATCACGACAGCGGAAGAGCAGGCGCAGCGAGCCCAGCGTGCCGGCGGAGACGATGACGTTGCGCGAGCGGATCGGTGGCATCCGACGCCGGAGGAGCCCGGTGGTGCGGCGGTACTCCACCTCGTAGCGCGCCCCGTCCTGCTGCACGCCGGCAAGCGGCCGGATGTCCCGTACCGTCGCCTCGGGAACGATGGTGGCTCCCCACCTCTCCGCGAAGTGCAGGTAGTTCTTGGGCAGGGTGTTCTTGGCGTTGTGCTGACATCCCACCATGCAGCCGCCGCAATGGGTGCATCCGCGTCGCGCCGGCCCCTCGCCGCCGAAGTACGGATCGGCGACTTCCACACCCTCCTGGCCCGGCTGACCGAAGAACGTGCCGACCGGGACCGGCCGGAAGCTCTCCCCGCGTCCCAGTTCCTCCGCGATCCGCTTCAACTGGTGATCCGCCGGCCAGAACTTCGGGTTGTCGGCGACTCCCAGCATGCGTTTGGCCGTGGCGTAGTGCGGGCGCAGTTCGCGCCTCCATTCCACCGGCTTCTGCCATGCGGGCGAATCGAAGGCGGCGTCGTCCGGCTCCATCAACACGTTGGCGTATCCAAGACTCCCCCCTCCGACTCCGGCGCCGTGCAACACGAAGACGTTTCTGAAGGGGCTGATCTGCAGGATGCCGTAGCACCCCACCATGGGGGCCCACAGGTAGCGGGGCAGGTCCCAGGTACTCTTGGCAAAGTCCTCATCGCGGAAGCGGCGGCCGCGCTCCAGCACGAGCACACGATAGCCCTTCTCGGCAAGCCGCATCGCAGAGACGCTGCCGCCGAATCCTGAACCGATGATGATGTAGTCGAAGGTGTCTGTCACACCGAACGCTATCCACCCCACCGGAGTCGCCGCAAGCAGGGAGGTCAACGTTGAACATCACCGTGCGTTGCAGCACCTTGCAGTGGTAGTGTCACCTTCGTCTTCCATGCACGAGTCTTCATGAAGCTGCTCGAACGCCTTGTCAAACAACAACTGGTTGTCGTAACCGGGAAAGGCGGTGTCGGCAAGACGACGCTTGCCGCAGCGCTCGGTCGTTTCCTGGCAGCGCGTGGGCGGCGGACGCTGCTGTTGGAGATCGATCCTCGGGAGAGCCTGCATCAGTTGCTCGGTACCGAGCCGTCGGGGGGCGACATCCTCCAGGCTGGTGACCGGCTTTCCGTCCAGAATCTGCAGGCGCAGGCGGTCGTGGAGGGGCTGGTGCGCGAAAAGCTTCCGATCGCTGCCCTCGCCTCGAAGGTTATCGCCAGCTCAGTCTTCCAGCACTTCGCCCAGGGTGCGCCGGGCATGAAGGAGATGGCCGTGCTCGGATATGCGCTGCGCACCGTCGAAGGGCACTATCGCCAGAAGTTCGATGTCGTGGTGCTCGACGCGCCGGCGACCGGGCATGGCGCATCGATGCTCGTCGCCCCGCTCCTCCTTGCCGACGTGATCGGGGGCGGTCAACTCGGCGAGATGGCCAGGGACCTCGCCCGCTTCATCGCCGACCCTGGGCGCTGCGGCGTGGTGCTCGCCGCGCTCGCCGAGGAGATGCCGATCCAGGAAGCACTCGAGTTGATTGCGCTGCTGCGTGAGAAGCTCGGGCGTCCGCCGGAGCTGGTGATTGCGAACGCTCTCTATCCGCCGTTCCCTACCCGATCTGCCAGCGGCAAGGGAGCCGAGGCGGGGGTGCGGGCCACGCTCGACCTCTGGCGCCAGCGTCGGGAGGTGAATGATCGTGAACTCACTCGTCTCCGCGCACAGTGGAAAGGTCCACTCGCGGAAATCCCGCTGTTGCCGCTGGATCGGGGTCCCGAGCTGCTCGCGGCCGTCACGGAAGCGCTCACGGAGGAACTGGGATGAGTCCCGGTCCGCTCGATCAGCGACTGGTTGTCGTGGTCGGCGCCGGCGGCGTCGGAAAGACAACTGTGGCCGCCGCGCTGGGACTCTGTTCCGCGCGGGCCGGCCACCATACGCTTGTCATGACATTTGACCCTTCGCTCCGGCTCAAGGACGCGCTCGGCGTCGGAGACGACGCGCGGGACCGGGCAGTCAGGGTCAAGTCGGGGACCAAGGGCCGTCTCAGTGTAGTCCTGCTTGACGCCCGGACCACGTTTGACCGCCTGATTCGCCGCTACGCGCCGGACGCAGCGTCGGCCGAGCGAATTTTTGCCAACGGCTTCTATCGCGACCTGGCGGGTAACCTCGCGGGGATTCTCGAGTACATGGCAGTGGAACGCCTTTTCGAGGTGGCTGCGGAGGGTGAGTTCGATCGGATCATCCTCGATACGCCGCCAACGCGGCAGGCACTGGATTTTCTCGAAGCGCCGGATCGGATCGTGGGCTTCCTCGACAGTGGCGCGGTCCGGATCGCGCTGAAGCCCTGGTGGGAACAGGGCGGGGGGCTCAAGCGGATGCCGATGCGCATTGCGGCGAAAGGGGTCGAACGGATCGTCGATCGGGTGATCGGGGTCCGCCTGGTAAAGGATATTGTGGAGTTCTTTCGGGCCTTCGCCCCGCTGTATGATGGCTTCCGTGAGCGCGCCGCCGAGGTTCGCACCCTGCTTCGGGCGCGGGATACGCTGTTTCTGCTGGTGAGTGGACCGGGTGAGGATCGCATTCCCGACACGCTCTTCTTCGCTCGCAAGCTCACGGAGGGGGGCCACCAGCTGGGTCCGATCGTGGTCAACCAGGTGCACCCGGTCGTCGCCGCGCCCGCCGATACCGCCGCCAGCGCGCGGCGAAGCGGATTGGAGCTATTCCGTTATCTGGGCGCACGGGATCAGCGCGGGCTGCAGCGGCTGCGGAAACTACTCTCCCGTGATGAGCCGCTGGTCGCGCTTCCCCTCCAGGCCTTACCCCCCACCGACCTGCCAGGCCTCGAAGGGCTGGGCCACGCCCTGCTCGCTCAGCTCAAGCGCTGACCCCGCCTGCTCCGCTTCACGCCCAGCCAGGACTGGCATTGCCGCATCGCGGCATTTTGGGGGTTGTGGAATTGCCGCAATGCGGTATATTCACCGGCGTCCACTACGGAGGCCCGACATGATCCGACTCATCAAGCGATACGGCGGCGGCAGCCGAAAGCTCTACGACACTGAGGAGAGCCGGTACGTCTCCCTCGATGAAATCGCGGAGTGGATCCGTGACGGCCAGGAGTTGAGGGTGGCGGACAGTGCCACGGGCGAAGATGTGACGGGCCAGACACTGGCACAAATCATTTATGAAGATCACAAGCGGGGATTTTCATTCCTGCCGAGCGAGTTCCTTCACGATGTGATTCGTCGTGGCGGCCGGGTCATCTCGGATGGGGTGGAACAGGTCCAAACCCGGGTCGATCGCCTGGTGAAGGCTTCGGTCGAGAAGATCACGCCGGTTGGCGGAATGCAGGAGGAGCTGGAGCTGCTGCGCGACCGGCTGGCTGAACTTGAACATTCGCTGGGTGAGCTCGAGGTCGAGTCGCCCGCGCGGAAACCGCGGCGCAAGAAGGCCCGGTAATAGCGTCACGGCATTGTCGGCGAAGTCCAGTACACAACGCACCGTCCGGCCCCTGGTGGCCGGCAACACCGGAGGAAATATGGCGGCCAAGAAGAATTCCAAGACCCAGGCGCTCCCGATGCTGAAGGAGTCGGCACACGAGATCTGGCTGGCGGGTCTGGGGGCGTTTGCCCTGGCAGGCGACGAAGGCACCCGGCTGTTCAAGCAGCTAGTGAAGAAGGGCGCGGGCGTGGAGCACGTGAACAAGGCGCGGATCAGCCGGCTGTCGAGTCGCGCCGCCGAGTTCGGTGGTGAGGCGCGGTCAGCGGTGGCGCGGGTCACGACCCCGATCGAGTCTGGTATGACCAGTGCAATGAACCGGCTCGGCGTCCCGACCCGCAAGGAGATTGCAACGCTGACCAGGCGAGTCGAGGAACTCACCCGCGTCGTTGCCAAGTCCAAGACCCGGACCCAGAAGTCTCGCCGCACCTCGAAGGCCGCCTCGGCTCGTGGCTGAGCGGAGCCTCCATGACCACCGAACGCCGTGGTCACCGGGGTCGTCGGCTGGGGCTTGCCCTGGCCGGCGGGGGTCCGGCGGGCGCCGTCTACGAAATCGGCGCCCTTCGGGCCCTCGAGGAAGCGATCGACGGCCTCGACCTGAACCAGTGTGACGTATACGTCGGGGTCAGCGCGGGCGCCTTCGTAGCGGCCTCGCTGGCCAATGGCCTCACTTCCTCCCAGCTAGTCCGTGGGCTGGTCACGACGGAGCCCGGCGAGCATCCGTTCGACCCGGCCGATTTCTTCCGACCCGCCTATCGCGAATGGGCCCGCCGCGGGATGCAGCTGCCGGGCCTCCTCGCGCATGCGCTGATGCAGATCTCCAGCGCCCCACGTGAAGAGAGCCTGATGAAGGCGCTGGTCCGCTTCTCCCGCGCGCTGCCGCTCGGGATTTTCGACAACGAGCCCATCCGGCGGAACCTCGAACGCACCTTCGCCCTCAAGGGGCGGACCGATGACTTCCGCAAACTGGCGCGGAAGCTGTTCATTGTATCGGCGGATCTTGAAGCGGGGGTCCCGGTCGTCTTCGGCGCCAGCGGCTGGGATCATGTCCCCATCTCACGGGCGGTACAGGCAAGCACGGCTGTGCCTGGGCTGTACCCACCGGTCGAGATCGATGGCCGGCTGTGTGTGGATGGCGTTCTGCTCAAGACCCTGCACGCGTCAGTGGCCCTCGAGCATGGTACGGACCTGCTGCTGTGCATGAACCCGATGGTGCCGATGGATGTGGCCACGGGTGAGGCGGAAGGCAAACTGCAGCCGGGGGCGCTGCGGCGGCGCGGGATGCCGGCGATTCTGTCCCAGACCTTCCGGACCATGATCCACTCGCGGATGGTCGTCGGCATGGCCGGGTATCACACCCGCTATCCCGAGGCCGACGTCGTGCTGTTCGAGCCGGAACGCCACGAGTATCGTCTGTTCTTCAGCAACATCTTCAGCTTCAGCTCGCGGCGGGAGATCTGTCAGATCGCCTACGCCACCACCCGGCGGGACCTCTGGCGTCGGCGCACGACGCTGGACGCGACGCTGCGGCGACATGGGTTGCGATTGCGCCTGGATGTCCTGGAGGATCCTGACCGGGATATCTGGGAAGAGATGGGGCTCGAATCCGACACGGCCTCGCGTCCCGTGGTGGGCAGGCTCGCGCGTGCGCTGGATCGGCTGGAGCAGCTGCGGCAACCCCGGCGGCGCGGAGCCGGAAAGACCCGAAGGCCGCGCGCGCGCTAGCCGGTCACCCCTAGAGTGCCCGGAGCGCCTCGAATTCCTCCTCGAAGGCACGGACCAGGTCCCGGGGGTCGGACACGAGTTCGGTGTCGGCGAGAATGCCGACCTGCACGTGCCCCGCGAAACTCAGAATTGAAATCCCCACCCCGATGTCCGCCCGCTGCGGCACCCAGAACATCAGGCCCTGTACCCGTCGTCCCGCCAGCGTGAGCTCGCGCTGGGGGCCGGGCACATTGGTGACTACCGCTGTGCACTTGTTCGCGAGAAAATCGATGAGGCCTCGGCTCACTGCCTGGGGCAACACCGTGAGCATCGCGCGCTGAATGCCATAGACGACGATCGGCACGACCGACCGTTTGAGCTCGTCCATCTGGAGCTTCACCGCCCGGACGCGTGCCCCGATCTCCTGGATTCCCGCCGGGAGTTCGAGTGGTACCGCCGCGAAACGATTCTCGAGCTTGAGCGGTTCGTGCGCGCCGCGGACATTTACCGGCATGGAAATGTGGAGCAACTCGACCATCTGTCCGGCGTGGCGGGCAAGGTATCGGCTGAGGGCGCCGGCGACCATCGCCATGAGTACATCGTTGACCGTGGCATCGAGCTGTTGCCGGGCCTGCTTGATGACGGCCAGGTCGAACGGTGCGGTCCAGGCGACCTGCTTCTTTCCCGACACCTTTGCGCCGTGCAGGGCGTGGCGATCGGGGCGCCAGAGCAGGCGTTTGGCGAGGATGCCCGGCGCGACGAACGGGATGCTCATCGCCTTGAGTAGCCCCTGTCCCAGGGCACCCGCCGCGGGACGGATGCCGCCCCGCGCGGGCGCCATCTCGTGCTCCGCCGTCATCTCTTCCATCAGCGCAAAGATCACCGACACCAGCGCGATGCCATCGCCGATGCTGTGGTGAATTCGTGCCAGCACCACGCTTCGATCGGACGTGAAGTGCTCGATGAACTGGAACTGCCAGGGTGGACGGTCCGCCGGCAGGGGGACCGATGCCTCGGTACCGACGTACTGCTGCAGCTGTTCGGTGGTTGTGAGGGCGGCGACCGGCGCCGGGACGACCTGGCGCGCAATGTCGAACTCAGGGTCGGTCTCCCAGTACGGCACCCCACGCACCCGGATGAGTCGGTCGCGGAAACGGGCATACTGCTGGCCGCCGCCGGCATCGATTACCCGTCGCTGAAAGGCATCGCGGAAGGCGGCGATGTCCATGTGGTCGGTGATGAAGACCCCGTTGATCACCATCAGGTTGGTGGCGGTGTCCTGCAGCCACACGGCATCGCTTGCGGACACTCGTTCGCGCATCGCGTCAGCTCCGGCGTATGGCGAGGAAGAATGCGATGACGAACAGCCCGCCCCAGACTGGCCATGGCGCGGCGAATCCCATCGAGATGGCCCCCGCCACCAGGCAGGACCCCGCGATCAGGGTCCCGCGCAGTCCCGAGAGCGGATTCTCCGAGGGCTGGCGGGCGACGCGCTCGAGCACTCTCAGCCCGTCGGTGACCAGGAGCGGCATCTTGGCCATCGCATCGACCATGTCCGGCGCTCCACGCATCCCCTCGGTCAGCAGCCGGAGCGGGCTGAACTGCTGAATGAACAAGGACCGGATATGCCGTTTGGAGACTTCGGCGACGTCGAAGCCGGGCAGGAGAACGTGGCCAACGCCCTCGAAGGTCACCAGTGCCTTGACCATCAGCACCAGTTCCACGGGGAAGTACATCCCATACTGTGCGCCGCGGCTCAGCGAGTCGAGGATGAGCTGTCCCAGCGAGTAGCCCTCGAAGCTCGAGGTCCGCTTCCACCGATTGGCAATCTCGGCGGCCTCGCGCCGGAACGCGGCCGGATTGGCGCCCGGCCCGGGTTTGGCGATGGCCGCGAGGTAGCGGGCGGAGTTGTCGGCATCCCCCATGACCAGCGCGAAGTAGTAGTACAGCAGCCCCCGCCGCAGGTCTTCGTCGAGCCGGCCCACCATCCCGAGATCAATGAACCCCAGCTTCGGACCGGGGAGGATCATGAGATTGCCCGGATGCAGGTCGGCATGAAAGAACCCGTCGCGGTAGAGCATGCGGATGATCGACTCGGCGCCACGATCGGTCAGATGCCGGCGCGCTTCCTCGGGGAGGGCCTGGGCCTCGGCGGAATCGGGCCGGATTCCGTCGAAGAATTCCATGGTGAGGACGCTCCGTCCCGAGAGGTCGCGGTAGATCTCGGGGAACACCACGTCGGGCGTGTCGGCGAAATTGGCCGCGAAGGTCTCGGCGTTGTCGGCTTCCCGCCGAAGGTCAACTTCCCGCAGCGTGTACTCACAGAACTCGGTGACCAGCTGCTTGGGCTGAAACCGGGGGATGATCAGCTCCGCCAGGCTCCCGAGGAGGCCGAGCAGCTTGGCGTCGCGCTGCAGCGTCTCGCGGATGCCGGGCTTGACCACCTTGATGATGACGGGGTCACCTTCGTTCGTCGTGGCCCGGTGGGTCTGGCCGATCGAGGCCGAGCCGATGGGGATCTCATCGATCTGCAGGAAGAGGGCCGAGATCGGACGGTGGAGGTCCTTCTCGATGATGGAGACGAGCACCGGCAGCGGCACGACGGGGAGCTGATTGAGCAGCGATTTGAGCTCGGTCGTGATGTGTTTCGGGAGCAGGTCCTCTCGGAGACTGAGGATCTGGCCCAGCTTGATGTACGTGGGTCCGAGCCGCTCGAGCCGGCGTCGCAACTGCACGGCGAATGGCTGGGCCCGCAGCTCACGGTCCACAAAGGGCGCACTGAGCACGGCGACCAGGCGGGCCAGCAGGAACTTCACGCCACGGCCGGTCCCCTCCCTCCGTTCGTGCCGAACATAGGCCGCGAGCCCCCCGAAGAGCAGGCCGAGGAAATGTCGGTAGGTCGCGACGAGGCGGGTGAGGAGACCCGGCGGGTGCGTCACCCGCATGATTTCGAAGCCGCGGGCGCGGAGCAGGTCCTCGTTCGTCGTGTCAGCGATTGCGCCCATAATCCTCGTGTGACGACACCCACTCGAGCGACGAGATGGCAGCGGCGAGCGAAATCTCGCCGGCCAGCACGACGCCCGCCACAATCTCGGCGAACTTGATCACCTTCCCCTTGCCAAAGCAGCCCAGGACTTCGAGGCACTCCCGCTGCGTCGGCAGGGCGGTGCCGCCGCCGTGCGTGGCGACGATGAGGGACGGGATGGTGATCGACAGGTAGAGGTCCTTTTCCGGTGTGATCTCCGTGTAGACGATGCCGGCGGACCCCTCGGCCACGTTGGCGACATCCTGGCCGGTGGCCATGAACATGGCCGCGATCGCATTGGGCGAGTGCAGCCCGTTGTTGTTGGCTCCGGAGAGGATCGAGCCGATGTTGGCCACTCCCCAGTGATAGTGCAGGCTCTCCGGCTCGACCCGCATCACCTCCAGCAGCACGTCGCGCTTGATCACGCACTCCGCCGTCACCCGCTTGCCCCGGGTGCGCATGAGGTTGACCTGTGACGCCTTCTTGTCGGTGGCCAGGTTGGACTCGAGGTAGAAGCGCCGGATGGTCTTGTTCTGCTCCAGAATCCAGCCGCAGGCGGCATACGTCGCGCGCCCAACCATGTTCTGGCCCGCCGCGTCCCCGGTGAAATAGTTGAAGCGGAGATACGCGAACTTGCTCGCCAGGTAGGTGTCAATGTACTGCAGCTTGCCGACGCGGGTGGTGGACTCCGCCTCGCGCCGGATGTCGGCCAGGTGGTCGTCTACCCAGTCACGGAAGGCGCGCGCCTCGCGCGCGGAATCGAAGACGAAGACGGGGGCCCGCTGCATATGGTCGGCCTGCACCGTGCAGACCGCGCCACCACACAAATTGAGCACCTTCATGCCGCGGTTGTAACTCGCGACCAGCGTCCCCTCGGTGGTGGCCAGCGGAATGACGAAATCGCCCTGCGCCTGCTCGCCATTGATGCGGAGCGGTCCGGCGAAGCCGAGCGGGATCTGCGCGACGCCGGTGAAGTTCTCGATATTGCCCTTGGTCACGGCGGGGTCGAACGACGGCTTGCCCACATGGTGCAGCGTGGTTCCGCTGAACTCCTCCACCCAGCGCTGGCGCGTCTTGATGACGTCTGGGGAGTAGTTGTCTTCCTTGGAGTAGGGCACGGATTTCGGGCGGGCCAGGGGTGCGGTGATGTGGTCCTTCACCTTCACCACGAGCGCGCCCACGCCCTTGACCTCGATGCCGATCTCGATGTCGACCGTGCCGTCGGGCAGGATGCGGCCCGGTACCCGCAGATGCGCCACGCGGCGGAGCGGAAACTCCTCCGGTCGCGCGGCGGTAATCTCGGTGGCCGACCGCCATGTGCCGTCACCAAAATCCACCTGTACATGCTCCGCAAGTATTTCGAGATCGTTGAAGCGGAGCCGAGTGATCCGAACGAGCGTGACATCACTCAACCGGTTCTTGAGACTCAGGCGGCATCCCTCGGGATCGTTGATGAGCGAGCCGAAGGTGTACAACTGGCGAAGCAGGAGCTGGGGGATCTTCATCGGGTTGGTCCGGAGATTGAGGTCCGCGCTACCAATGTGTCACGGGGTTCGACGCGCCGCCAATTCAGCCATTCGGGGGAAGGGTGATGCGAGCCAGGTTTCGGAGCAGGGCCGCGACCTCGTCCGGGCGCTCGGTGGGAACGGCGTGCCCCACACCGGTGCAGGTCACCAACCGGGACTGGGGCAGTCGCCGGTGCATGGCAGCCGACCAGCGCGGGCGGAGCACCTTGTCGGCGGTGCCGGCAATGATGAGTGTCGGCGTGGGCACGTCGCCCAGCCGTTCGAGCAGGGAGGGGCGTCCGGCCACCGCACGGAGGGCGTGAATCAGCGCTGGACCGCTCATGGCCTGGACCACGCTCTCCCAGCGCTTCACCTCACCGGGGTCGGTCTTGCGGAACTCCGGGCTGAAGGTACTCCGGGAGGCCTCATGCGCGAGGAATCTGGGCGGGCCCGCGATCTGAATAATCCTGGCCAGGGTCCGGATCTCGACGATGCGGAAGAATTCCTCCGCGGCGGCGCTGGTGCCGATCAGCGCGAGGCCGTTGAGGCGGTCGGGGTGCCGGAGGGCGAAGTGTACCGCGGCCATCCCGCCCATGCTGAAACCGACAAGGGTGAAGCGGTCCACGCCGAGCTGGTCCACGATCGCCTGGAGGTCCTCGGCGAGATCGGCGATGTTCCAGGCGGCGGAAGGTACATCGCTGCGGCCATGGCCTCGGAGGTCGGGCACCAGCACGCGATGGTCGCGGCCCAGCTCGGCCGCAAGCCGAGTGAACATCCCGGCATCACACCACATGCCGTGAGCGAGGAGCACGACAGGTCCAGCGCCAATGTCGTCCACACAGAGGCGGACCGTTCCCCTGGTCACCCAGCGTTCAGTCACGCCTGGGCTGCGAGAGGCGGATCAACGAGTGTCGGCCGGACCCGGTTGAGAGGCGCAGAATCCACCGCCGCACCGGAAACGCAGAGGCCCATCAATGACGACCATGAAGATGCGCGAGATCTTCCGGCGTATCGATGTCAGGGTTGGCCCCGGCCACCTCGACGACCCGGAGCCGATCCGGCACCGACGCGAGCAGGGCCCCGACACCGGCATCGCCGAGTGCTTCCTGCGCCAGCGGCCAGTCAGGACGCGCAAGGAGCACCGGATGTCCCGGTTCGCCTGGCGCCGCGGCATACCGCGGCCGAACGCTGCGCCCGTGTTCCCGCCAGTCGGCGACGAGGGCCTGGATGACCTCGCGTCGCAGCAACGGCTGGTCGGCGAGGACGATCAGGGCGGCGTCGGCTTCGGGGACCACGTGTGGCCGGGTGAGCGCCCACAACCCGCGCTGGAGCGAGGTGGACATTCCCCGGCGCGCATGGGGATTCTCCACCAGCGTGAAGCCCGCGGTATCGAGAGGCCAGGCGATCGTGGTCGAGGCCGGAGGGATGACCGCGACCGCGCCGGCGAGCACTCCCGCCTGGACGCTCCCCGCGATTGTGGTGGCGACGTGGGTGATGATCGGTGTGCCCTGCCATCGCGCGAGCAGCTTGTCGCTGCCAAAACGCGACCCGGCCCCGGCGGCGAGCAGGACGGCGTACGGGGCCGGTCGGCTCATGGTGAGGCGATTCATCTGCGGCCTCTGAAGGACAGCATGCCCGCGGGCTAACGTTCCCGGTACCAGGCGGGGAATGTGCTCCGCAGACGTTCGACCTTCGGGGCGTCGTTGTAGACGATATACGGCGCGGTCGGATGCAGCGCCATGTAGCCCTGATGGTACGCTTCCGCCGGATAGAAGGCGCCCAACGGCACGATCTGGGTGACGATCGGCCGGGGATAGACCCGGCGACGGTTCAACTCGGCGACGTAGCCCTCGGCGGCGTGTTGCTGCGCCGCACTCCGAAAGAAGACGATTGAGCGATACTGTGTGCCCTGGTCAGGTCCCTGACGATTGAGCTCGGTCGGGTCGTGGGCGACAGTGAAAAACACCTGGAGCAGTTGGGCATACGTGATCGTGCCGGGGTTGTAGATCACCAGCACCGACTCGGCATGCCCGGTGGTTCCCGAACTGACCTGTTCGTAGGACGGTGCCACCGTGGACCCGCCGGCGTATCCGGCCACGGCGGAACCGACGCCCTTCAGATGCTCGAAGACACCCTCGATTCCCCAGAAACAGCCACCCGCAAACACCGCCGTATCGGCGACACTCGTCGTCACCGGCTGCGCCGCGGGGAGCCGCGGCGGGGGCGCTGTCCCGGTGGTCAGCACGACCAGTGAGGCGAGCGCTATCGTGCAAACCCGATGATGCAGATTCCGAAGGATCATGCAGCGGCCGTGGTTGGAGGTCTGAAACACCCATTGAGGTAACGAGAGCTGCGGCCCGAGACGAGCCGGGCGTCAGTCGGCTGGACCACGGTGCGGCGGGCAGGCGGTGAGCCACGCCTGCTCGACGGCGTCGAAGACGCGGGAGCGGGTCAGGAAGCGCACCCCGAGCGGTGCCTCGAGCGAGAACCCGCCGCCCCGGCCGGGGACGACATCGATGATCAGCTGGGTATGCTCCCAGACTTCGAACTGCAGCGCGCCGATATAGAACGGCGTTCCATTGATCTCGCCGAGCAGCACGTCGCGGGACCCGATCCGGAATTCGGCCCGGGGATAGCACATGGGTGAACTGCCGTCGCAGCAGCCGCCTGACTGGTGGAACAGCAGCGGGCCGTGCTCCGCCTCGAGCGCGCAAAGCACGGTCGCCGCCGGTTCGGTGACCAGCACCCGGGCCACGGCGTGCTGGCCCTCCGAAGACGTGGAGCTCAGAAGAAACCGAGCTTCTTGGGGCTGTAGCTGACCAGCATGTTCTTGGTCTGCTGGTAGTGATCCAGCATCATGCGGTGATTCTCCCGGCCGATCCCCGACTGCTTGTAACCGCCGAACGCCGCGTGGGCGGGATAGAGATGATAGCAGTTGGTCCACACCCGTCCAGCCTTGATGGCCCGGCCCATCCGGTAGCAGGTGTTCGCGTCGCGGCTCCACAGTCCGGCGCCCAGTCCGTAGAGGGTGTCGTTGGCGAGGGCGAGCGCGTCGTCCTGGGTCTTGAACCTGGTCACCGCCACCACCGGACCGAAGATTTCCTCCTGAAAGACCCGCATCCGGTTGTGTCCCTCCAGGATCGTCGGCTGCATGTAATAGCCATCCTTGAGATCACCGCCATGGATTCGCCGGGCGCCGCCGGTGAGCACCTTCGCCCCCTCCTTCTTCCCGATGTCGATGTAGCTCAGGATCTTTTCCAGCTGATCGTTCGAGGCCTGGGCGCCGATCATAGTCGCGGAGTCCAGGGGACTTCCCTCGACGATCGCCCTGGTGCGGGCGACGGCACGCTCCATGAACTTGTCGTAGATCGATTCCTGCACCAGCGCCCGGGAAGGACAGGTGCAGACCTCGCCCTGATTCAGCGCGAACATCGCGAAGCCCTCGAGGGCCTTGTCGAAGAAGTCGTCGTCGGCCTCCATCACGTCGGCAAAGAAGATGTTGGGCGACTTACCGCCCAGTTCCAGAGTGACCGGGATCAGATTCTCGGCGGCGTACTGCATGATGAGCCGGCCGGTGGTGGTCTCGCCGGTGAAGGCGATCTTCGCGATCCGCGGACTGGACGCGAGGGGCTTGCCGGCCTCGACGCCGAACCCCTGCACCACGTTGATCACGCCGCTGGGCAGGATGTCGGCGATCAGCTCCATGAACGCCATGATCGACACCGGCGTCTGTTCCGCCGGCTTCAGGACGACGCAGTTCCCCGCGGCGATGGCGGGCGCCAGCTTCCACACCGCCATCAGCAGCGGAAAATTCCACGGAATGATCTGGCCCACGACGCCGAGCGGTTCGTGGAAGTGGTAGGCGATGGTGTCGGCGTCGATTTCGGAGATCCCGCCTTCCTGGGCCCGCAGCGCGCCGGCGAAGTAGCGGAAGTGGTCGACGGCAAGCGGGAGGTCGGCGTTGATCGTCTCCCGGATCGGCTTGCCGTTGTCGAGGGTCTCGATGAGTGCGATGGCCTCGAGATTCTGCTCCAGCCGGTCGGCGATACGGTTGATGATATTCGCCCGGTAGGTCGCGGAGGTGTGATTCCAGCTGAGGGCGGCCGCGTGGGCGGCGTCGAGCGCCTTGTCCACGTCTTCATGCGTCGAGCGCGCCACTTCGCACAACGGCTGGCCCGTGATCGGCGTCGGATTGGTGAAGTACTGACCCCGGATGGGAGGGGAATACTCGCCGCCGATCCAGTTATCGTACCGGGCCCGGACCGGGATGGTGATCTTGTACCCGGACGCTCCGGCGGGGAGCTTGGCCGTCCGTGAGGGCATGGTGGTTGAGGTCATGGCGAGCCTTGCGGGAGGAGGGAAGCACTAAAACTGCCATACGCACGTGAAAAAACTATGAAGCTGGCCCGAACATGGGTCAAGCATCCGGCCGACGCTAGCAAGGGCGGGGCCATCACGGCACTTGACCCGGCCGGTGGGCAATGGTAGGATAACCGTCCTTATGCATACGCGCCCGAATAGCAATCGCAATCGAAACTTGAACCGTTCCTTCGGGGAGACGGGTCAGGCGTAGGCGATTCGCGGATCGCGCTGTCACGCTGGTGACCCGTCGCCCCGCGCGACGGGTTTGTTTGTTACGGGGGTGGAGGGGGCGACCGGCTGGATCGCAGGTACAGTCGCCGTCGCTGCGGGCCGATATTCGATTCGCCAGCGCAGGTCCATTGTTTGGGGTGTAGCTCAACTGGCAGAGCGCCCGGCTGTTAACCGGGAGGTTGCAGGTTCGACCCCTGCCGCCCCAGTGTTTCGCCTGACAAGCGTGTCGGCCGTCCTCCCCGGGTCGGCTCCGCTCCTCAGCCCAGTTGCTCGTACGCTGGCAGGGTGAGGAAATCCTCCGGCGCCGTCCCCAGCACCAGGTGGTCCATCAGCGCGGCCGAGCTGGAGAGTCGCGCCGTGGGGCCCGTCGCCGCCGCGAGACGAACCGTTTCCTCCTCGCGAAGTTGCCGATAGAGCTCGGGCGTGCAGCGACGGCCGTCGGCCAGGGTCACGCCCTGCGTCACCCATTGCCGCAGCTGGGTGCGCGAGATCTCCGCCGTGGCGGAATCCTCCATGAGATTGGCGATCCCCACCGCGCCCCGTCCGTCGAGCCAGTTCTCGATGTACTCCAGTGCCACGCGGATGTTGGTCCGCAGCCCCGATTCACTCACCTGACCGCCCGGGATCCCGACGTCCAGCAGGGCGCCGCGAGTGGTATGCACCTCTTCCCGCAACCGCTCCTTCTGGTTGGGCCGGTTCCCCAGCTTGGCGTTGAAGACCTCCAGCACGGCGCCGACCAGGTCGGGGTGCGCCACCCAGGACCCATCGAAGCCATCGTTCGCCTCGCGAGTCTTGTCTTCGCCCACCCGCATCATCGCTGTGGCGTTCACTGCGGCATCCTTCCGGGACGGGATGAACGCCGCCATTCCGCCGATGGCGTGGGCGCCGCGCCGGTGGCAGGTGCGGACCAGCAGTTCGGTGTACGCGCGCATGAACGGCACGGCCATCGTCACCTGACTGCGGTCAGGGAGCAGGAATTCGGGACGGTGGCCGAAATTCTTGAGCATCGAGAAGATGTAGTCCCACCGCCCGGCGTTCAGACCCGCCGCGTGGTCCCTGATCTCGTAGAGAATCTCCTCCATTTCGAACGCGGCGAGCACCGTCTCGATCAGGACGGTCGCCCGAATGGTGCCCTGCGGGATGCCAAGGGCGTCCTGCGCGTGGCGGAAGACGTCATTCCACAGCCGGGCCTCGAGGTGACTCTCCAGCTTGGGCAGATAAAAATAGGGGCCGCTGCCCCTGCGGAGGAGCTCGGCGGCGTTGTGGAAGAAGTAGAGTCCGAAATCGAACAGACTGGCGGAGACGGGTGCGTCAGCGTGCAGGACGTGCTTCTCGCTCATGTGCCAGCCGCGGGGCCGTACCACCAGGGTCGCGATCCGCTCGGCGAGTCGATACGCTTTTCCGTCCGGCGCGGTAAAGGCAATGGTCCGACGGACGGCGTCCTGGCAGTTGCCCTGTCCCGCGATGATGTTCTCCCAGGTGGGAGAGAGGGCATCCTCGAAGTCGCCCATGAAGACCTTCGCCCCGGAATTGAAGGCGTTGATCATCATCTTCCGCTCGACCGGGCCGGTGATCTCTACCCGCCGGTCATCAAGGTCGGCCGGTGCCGGTGCAACCCGCCACGGACCTTCGCGCACACTGATGGTCTCGCGGAGGAAATCGGGGAGGGCTCCCGCCTGGAAGGTCTGGCGGCGGGCCCGGCGAGTCTCGAGGAGCGCCTGACGCCCGGGGCCGAAGCGGCGTTCGAGGTCGGCCACGAAGGCCAGGGCCTCGGGAGTCAGGACCCGGTGGGTATCGGGAAGCAGCGGTCCAGTGATCTGGAGGAGATCAGCGGCGGGAGCGGGCACGGCATCACCTGGGTTGGTTTGGACACCTGATCGCCTCAACCTAGCAGCGCGGCCGTCGCCGGGGCAGCCATCCTTCGTCTACATTGTGCCCCATGCATCCGCCGCCGCTGATCCCGGTCCACGATCCCTACGCCGCCCTCCGGGTGCGGGACTTCCGCCGCTTCATTGCCTGCCTCATGGCCCAGACCTTCGGCACCATGATCATGGGGGTGGTGGTCGGCTGGCAGCTCTACCTCGTCACGCACGATCCCCTCGCGCTCGGACTGGTGGGCCTCGCCGAAGCGCTGCCGTTCATCGCCTTCGCGTTGCCAGCGGGACAACTCGCCGACCGGGTGGACCGTCGCCGGCTGTGTCTCATGGCCCTCATCGTACTGGTCGGCTGCGCCGTCGCGATGTTCTGGATGACGTTTGCCGGGTTCATCAGGCAGGATACGGTGTGGGCGGTGTATCTCGTGTTGTTCATCAGCGGCATTGCCCGGAGTCTGCTCCAGCCCACCCGCACCGCGCTCTCCGCCGATCTCATTCCCCGCGAGATCTACCTGAACGCGATCACCTGGCGGAGCTCCACATGGCAGTTCGCCGCCGTCGCCGGACCCGCCGCCGGTGGCCTGCTGCTCGGACTGGGCGGTGCGAGCCTGGCCTACGGTACCGCGGCTGGCCTGTTGCTGCTCTCCTGCGTGGCGCTCTACCGTGTCGCGGTGCGCCCCCAGCCCGCGGCGACGGAAGGGGTCACCGGCCTGACTGGCCTGCTGGAGGGGATTCGCTTCATGCGGACCCAGCCGGTACTGCTCGGCGCCATCACGCTCGATCTTTTCTCCGTGCTCTTTGCCGGGGCGGAGGCGCTGCTGCCGGTGTTCGCGCTCGACATCCTGCATGTTGGCGCGGAAGGGCTCGGCCTGCTGCGCGCGGCTCCCGCCGTCGGCTCGGTGCTGATGTCGGTGTATCTCTCGCATCGACCCATGAAGTCGCGGGCGGGATGGATCATGCTGATCTCGGTGGCGCTCTACGGTGTCTGCATCACCGTCTTCGGCCTCTCGACCAGCTTCCCCCTCTCGCTCGGCGTGCTGGCGCTGTCGGGGATGTTCGACAACGTGAGCGTGGTGCTGCGCTCGACGCTGTTGCAGACCCTGACACCCCGCCATCTGCTGGGTCGTGTCGCGGCCGTCAACGCCGTGTTCATCGGGAGCTCGAACGAAATCGGCGCCTTCGAGTCCGGCGTCGCCGCCAGGATCCTCGGCGCCGTCCCCGCCGTCGTCCTCGGCGGCATGGTGCCGATGTTTGTCGTGGCCATGATCGCGTGGCGGGTGCCGAAGCTGCGGCGGCTGGAGTCGATCGGGTAGGGAGCGTTCAGCGTGGAGCATTCAGCATTCGGCATTCAGCATTCAGCGTTCAGCAGTAAGGCGATGGCCGTTGACCGTTAGCCGTTAGCTACCTGCATTCAGGTTTGACAGCTTCGCCCAACCGCCCAACCGCCCAACCGCCC